>NZ_JANKJG010000014.1 GCF_024733015.1 Pseudosulfitobacter koreensis | reverse complement strand
GGGAGATTTGGAGCAGCTTTCCAGCCTGCTTCATCGCTTGATTGCAGATGCCCCTGGTAATCTGACTTAGAAGTCGGCCTTTGGTAAGCAGCCATTGGCGCATCCGCAGCGAAAGCTCACTTTGTCCCGCACACCGGACCTTCAATCATGGACCAGAAACCCCCGTTCGGCACATGCGCAACAGGCGTCGCTTGGAGCTTGCAACAGCCCTGCTCAAGAACCCTGCTCAAAAACCCCCGGCGGTCGCGCGCAACCCCCCTCAATGCACCCGCACGCCTTGCGCCCGCAGCACCTGCTGCACCGCCGCGATGTCCACCGCGTCCAGCGCCACGCCGCGCGCCACGGCCTGTGCCGCCGCAACCCCCGCGCCTTGCCCCGCAACGGCGCAGCACGCCATGTTGCGCGTGGCGGCATGGGCGATCCTGTCGCCGCCGATGGCACGGCCCGTCACCAGCAGGCCCCGCACGCCCTTGGGCAACATGCAGCGATAGGGGATGTGCATGTACCGTCCCGTCGTCGGCAGGATCAGCACGCCGTAGCCGTCGATGAACTCGGGGTATATCCCGATACTGTCGTCAAAGCGCGCCTCGTGGCGCACGTCGTCCTCGGTCATGTTATAGACCGCGTCGATCTTGCGGGTGTCGCGGATGCCGATGGTCATGCCGAAATTGCGCAGCCGCGCGGCGTCGCAGCCGGGCGTATAGGCGCGCAGCACGTCAATCGCCACCATCGCCTGCGTGCGGCCCTCCATCTCGAAGCGGGTCATGCTGTCGGGGTCGGTCCCGTCACAGCCCGCCAGATGCACCAGGTTCATATAGGTCATCTCGCCGCTGTCGTGCACCGCCCCCCAGGTGCCGCCGATGGTGTTGAGATGCGCAGGGATCAGCCCCTCCTTGATGGCCCGCTCGAACGGCTTGCCCAGGAACGGCGAATACATGTCGTCTTCCTTGCCGTCCGTCTCGACCACCCATTCGCCGGTCGACCAGTCCTTGTAGGTCTGCGGATCGGCCTTGACCCCCGCCAGGAACGCCGTCTTGTCGACGCCCGCGATGTGGAACATCACGCTGGCCGCCTGCATCTCCTCGACCGGCGTTTTCACCGTGGCCGCGCCCGCCCGGTGCGCCACGTCGGCGTCGCCGGTGCCGTCGATGACCACCCGCGCGGTGATCGCCTCGCGGCCCGCTTTCGATTCCACGATCACGCCGGTGATCCGGTCGCCTTCCATGATCGGCGCGACAAACTGGCGGTGCAGCATCGGCGTGATCCCGGCCTCCTGCACCATCCGGTCGGCCACCAGCTTGAACCCCTCGCTGTCCAGCTCATAGCTCAGCGACTGGCTTTCGGGCGTGGCCGCCCCCATGGCCTTGGCGCGCTCCTCGAACTCGGTGCCAAGGCCCCCGGCCTCGACCGTCGCCTCGTGGCGATACCAGGCAAAGCCCTCGACGCCGACTGCGGTGATGTTGCCGCCAAAGCACCCGAACCGGTCCAGCAGCGCCACCCGCGCCCCCGCCCGCGCCGCCGCAATCGCCGCCGCCAGCCCGCCGGGGCCCGATCCCACGACCAGCACCTCGGTGTCATGGATCACGGGCGTTTCGCGGGCAGGTTCAAGGATCGTGGTCATGGGGCAGGCTCCTGTTACAGAGCTGTTACATGGCACGGGGGCAGGGGGTGTGGAAAGGGCTGTGCTGCGCGGCAGCTACGCCGCAGCCTTCCACGTCTCGGGGTTCAGATAGACGACGCTCTCATCGACGCTGACCATCACTTCGCCGTCCTGAATATTGACCTGAAGCTTCATCGCGCGGCTTGCCAGCTTTGCCAGCGCGTCAGTATCCGCCTCGGAAAAGTTGACCACCTCAAGGTTCCCGAACCGGGTGGTGCTGTTCCTGATCTTGTCCCACCAGACCTCGGCGGTCCTGCCGCCATAGGAATAGACGATCACCTGTCCGGCCTTGCCGCAGGATTGGCGCATCACCTTCTCGCTGGGCAGTCCCAGCGCCACCCAGACATCCAGCTCGCCGCTCAGGCTTTTTTGCCAGATGTCCGGCTCGTCGTCCGTCGACAGGCCCTTGGTCAGTTCCAGATGCTCGTGCGCGTTCAGCGCAAAGGCGACCAGGCGCACCATCAGACGTTCATCCGTCTCCGACGGGTGCTTGGCCACGGTCAGCTTGTGGGTCTCGTAATAGTGCCGATCCATGTCCGACACAGAAAGTTCAACTTTGTAGATGGTGGCATTCTGCGCCATGATATGTCCCAACCCTTGAAGGATTGGCATGCCTACTCTGTCTGCCGCCCTTTGAAAAGCGGATACGCAGCGCCGTGGACGGCCGGGGGGGGCAGGGCCACGGCAATCGCGCGGCCTCAGTGCCCGGCCAAACCCTGACCTCCACTTGACACGCCGTCCCCCCCGATCCCAGATGCGCGCAAACCACCTCGACAGACAGGAAAGCCGCCATGCGCACCGAATTCGACACCGAACTGGAAGACCGCCTTGTCCGCTACGCCGCCATCGACAGCCAGAGCGACGGGCACAGCCCTTCCGTGCCCAGCACCGAAATCCAGCTCGACATGTCGCGCCTGCTGATGGACGAACTCAAGGCGATGGGCGCGCAGGATGTCACGCTCAGCCAGGACAGCGTCGTGCTCGCCACCATCCCCGCGACGCAAGGCATCTCCGCCCCCGTCATGGGCTGGCTCGCGCACGTCGACACGGCCCCCCAGTTCAACGCATCGGGCGTCAAACCCGTGGTGCACCGCGGCTACAACGGCGGCGACATCACCTTTGCCGACGCGCCCGACCTGCGCCTGTCGCCCGACGATTACCCCTATCTGGCGCAAAAGCACGGCGAGGATATCATCACCGCCAGCGGCACCACGCTTCTGGGCGCCGATGACAAGGCAGGCGTCGCCGTGGTGATGACCGCCGCGCGCCACCTGCTCGAAAACCCCGACATCCCCCACGGCACCATCCGCCTCGCCTTTGTCCCGGACGAGGAAATCGGGCGCGGCGTCACGCCGAACCTGCCTGCGGACCTTGCCGCCGACTTCGCCTATACGTTCGACGGCTCGACACCGGGCGATGTGGAATACGAAAGCTTTTCCGCCGACGCGGGCGTGGTCACGATCACCGGCGTGTCGATCCACCCCGGCTGGGCCAAGGACGAGCTGGTCAATGCCCTGCACCTCGGTGCCAAGGTGCTGATGACGCTGCCCCACGTCACCATGACGCCCGAAACCACCGAAGGCCGCGAGGGGTTCATCCACGCCGTCTCGATGACCGGCAGCGCCGCGCAGGTCGAGATGCACTTCATCCTGCGCGACTTCGAGATGGCGGGCCTGGAGGCCAAGGGCGCGCTGCTGCGCCAGGTCTGCGAGACCGTCGCCGCGACCGAGCCGCGCGCGCAGATCAACTGCGACATCACCCACCAGTACCGCAACATGCGCTATTGGCTGGAAAACGACATGACGCCGGTGGACATGGCCCTCGCCGCCGTGCGCAAGGCAGGGATGGAGCCTGTCTCGGGCGCGATCCGCGGCGGCACCGACGGCTCGCGGTTGACCGAATTCGGCACGCCGTGCCCCAACATCTTCTGCGGCATGCAGAACGTGCACGGGCCGCTCGAATGGGTCTCGGTGCAGGATATGGCCAAGGCGACACAGGTGGCGCTGAACCTCGCGAGCAGCGTGGCAGAGCTGGACGCACCCGCCTGAACCGGCGTCGGGGGCGGCCCACGCCCCCGATCCGAACACTTCGCCCGACCAGATTGCGGAACAGATTGCCATCACCTCGTGTTGGGCAAGTCCAACACAGGGAGACATCCATGACCCCCGAAACCGGCGAGGCGAAAGTCCGCGAAAGACCCGAACTCATCATCCTTTTCGCCTGGTACGCGATCCTTGGCTGCGTGATCTTCGCCACGACGATCCTGATCGCAGACTTTGTCGTGCCCAACCACGACTGGATCGCCGACACCATCAGCGATCTGGGTGCGGGACGCTATGAATTCATCGTCGACATCGGCATCTACGCCTTCTCGGCCTCGCTCATCTCCATCGCGCTGGTGTCGGCGCATGTCCACCTGGGCAACTGGCGCTGGAGCTTTGGCATCGTCGGCTTTGCGATCATCGGGCTGATCGTGTTCCTCGTCGGCGCGCGCAACGAATACGGCGACAACGACAACGAAGGCGTGGTGATCCACATCTATCTCGTCTACGCGCTGGGCCTGCTGATGGCCCTGCTGCCCTGGTGCATGGCCGAGGGCGCAAGCCGCTGCGGCGCGATATACGGGAAACTGCTGGTCGGTTATTCCATCGTCTGGGCGATCTCCGCCCCGATCTTCTTTATGCTGCCCACCGACATCGACGGGCTCTATGAACGCTACCTCGGCCTGATCGCGATGGCGACGGTGACCACGCTGGCTTGGCTCTTCATCCGGCGCGGCCACAACATGCAGAAAGACTGGCAGTAACACCTAGTCTGATTTGCGCATCACCTTCGGCGCACCCGTCGCCATGTCGGTCCCGGTATACTCCAGCCCCGCATCCTTCCACGCGGCAAAGCCGCCCTTCATGTGCGCGACGCGGCCGAAACCGCCCGCCAGACATTTCTCGGCCACCTTGCCCGACCGCACGCCGGACCCGCAGTGAAACACGATCCGCTTGTCGGTCTGCCCCGGCATATGCGCGGGACGCAGCGAATGCATCGGCGACAAAAGCGCACCGTCGATCCGCTCCAGCGCGAACTCCTGCGGCGTGCGCACGTCGATCAGCACGATCTCGCCCCGCTCCAGCGCCTTCTTGGTCTCTTTCGGTGTCCAGTGTTCCAGCACGCCTGTCTCAAAGGCTTCGGTATCCATCGTTCTCTCCTTAAAACCTGTTCATCGGGATCTTCAGATAGGAATTGCCGTCATCCTCGGGCGCGGGCACCCGCCCCGCGCGCAGGTTCATCTGCAACACATGCAGCATCCGGTCGGGCAGGGGCAGCGTCGCATCGCGCGCCTCGCGCTGCTTGACATAGGCCTCCCTGGACCTGCCGCCGCCGATATGCTGGTTGTGGCGGCTCTGCTCGGCCACGGTCGCCTCCCACGCAGGCTCGGTGCGGTACTCGGTGCCGTAATCATGGCCCACGAACAGCCGGGTCCGGTCGGGCAGCGCCAGAATGGCCTGCAGGCTGTCGTAAAGCTCCCCCGCCGTGCCGCCCGGAAAATCGCAACGCGACGTGCCCACATCGGGCATCATGAACGTATCATGCACGAACGCGGCATCGTCGCCCACCACATAGGTGATCGACCCCAGCGTGTGCCCCGGCGACAGCATCACCCGCACCGGCAACTCCCCGATCTTGAACCTGTCGCCGTCCTGAAACAGATGATCGAAATCGCCCGCCGGATCAAAGGCATCCGGCATGTTGTAATAGTTACGCCACAACTCCGCGATCTCGGTCACCTTCGCGCCGATCCCGTTGGGCTTCCCCAGACGGTCCTTCAGCAGCGACGACGCCATCAGGTGATCGGCATGCGGATGCGTGTCCAGTATCCATTCGATCTCAAGCCCCTCGTTTCGGGCATAATTCAGAATGGCGTCGACACCGCTGGCATCGGTCGACGCACTTTGCGGGTCGAACCCCAGCACCACGTCGATCAGCGCAGCCTTTCGGGTCTGCGGATCGGCCACCAGGTACTGAATGCTGCCGGTGTCGTCGTCGTAAAATCCGGTCACATCGGCAGAGCCTGCCCCGCGCGACGCGCTCGTGCGTGAAAATTTCACTGATCCGCCCTCCTTTGAAGCGCAACATCGGACGCCGATCAAAAGTTCCGACCGTGCACCCGCCTCGCGCTAAATTGCGCATCCTCGATGGAACCCGACCCCGCCCCCGGACGTTGTGCAGGTTAAAGCGTAATTCGAGAGCCCGCAGCGCCCGCACGTCCGCGAAACCTCCGGTTCTCGCAAAAAGAGGTGCCGATGAACGACGCATCAATCAGATTTCCGTTCGGACCGAACGAACATTCCCGGCTGAAAGAGGTCCGCGAGGTCCTCGGGGCCGAGAAGCACCGCGACCCGATCCTGCAAAAGGTGGTCGAGCGGGTGCGCGGCCTGTTCGACAGCCCCACGGCGCTGGTCTCGGTGGTCGAATCCGATCACCAGTGGTTTCTGGCCAAGGTCGGCGTCGATATCGACGCGATGCCGCGCGACTATTCGATCTGCTCGCGCACGATCCTCTCCGACGTCCCGCTGATCCTGCCCGATGCGCGCGCGCACAAGGAATTCGCAACCCACCCCGCCGTCGCGCTCGAACCGCACATCCGCTTTTACGCGGGCGCGCCCATCGTGCTGTCGTCGGGCTTTCGCGTCGGCAGCCTCTGCGCGGTCGACGTCACCCCGCACGCCCCCCCATCGGACGCCACGATAAACGAACTGGTCACGCTTGCCGACGATGTCGCCGCCCACCTCGAAATGCTGCATGCCCAGCGCACGGCAGGCGACCGCAGCGCACGCACCCGCATCGCCTCCGAGGCGCAGCTTGAATTCCTGTCCCTCGTTGGCCACGAACTCCGCACACCGCTGACCATCCTGCTGGGCAATGCGCGCCTGCTGCAAACCCGCGTGACGGGCAAGGTCGAACAACGCATGGTCAATGCCGTCGAAGCCTCGGGCGTCCACCTGCACCAGCTGATCGAACACATCATCCGCTACAGCAACCTCGACAGCGGCGAACGCACCCTGGCCGACGACAGCATCTCCTGCCTCGATCTGCTGCACTCCGCCGCCACTCCGGTCGCGCCGATTTCCAACGCCGTGGGCCGCGAGATCCACGTGCATTGCGACGAAGACATCGACGTCATCTATGCCGATGCCGAACAGCTGATCCTGGCGCTCAGCTGCCTGATCACCAATTCGGTCAAGCACGGGCGCGGTGCCATCGAAGTGTCCGCCCGCATGGGCGATGCAGGCACCCTGCGCCTCGCGGTCTATGACCACGGCGAGGGCCTGCCCGTGGACCAGCTCAGACGCGCCGACCAGCCCTTCACCATCGGCGAAGACGTGGACACCCGCACCACGGGCGGTCTCGGCCTCGGCCTGCCGCTCGCCAAGAAGATCGCGCAACTGCACGGCGGCGCGCTGCTGACCGGCAGGGAAGACCCGCGCGCCTTCGTCGAGCTGCGCCTGCCCAGCTGGCGCTGCCAGGGCTATCCCGCCTGAGCCGCGCCACGCGACGACCCTCTTTCCCAATTGCGACGCCGCCTTGGATGCCCTAATCAGGCCCGAAACCCCGTTCCAAGGAGGCCATGATGCGCCTGAGCCGTTATTTTCTGCCCGTTCTCAAGGAAACACCCAGCGAGGCGCAGATCGTCAGCCACCGGCTGATGCTGCGTGCGGGCATGATCAAGCAAGCCAGCGCAGGCATCTATTCGTGGCTCCCGCTGGGCTTCAAGGTGCTGCGCAAGATCGAGGATATCGTCCACGAGGAACAGGCCCGCGCCGGTCACATGCCGATGCTGATGCCCACGATCCAATCCGCCGACCTGTGGCGCGAAAGCGGGCGCTACGACGCCTACGGCGCTGAAATGCTGCGCTTCAAGGACCGGCACGACCGCGACATGCTGTTCACGCCCACCGCCGAGGAACTGATCACCGACATCTTCCGCGCCAACGTCAGCAGCTACAAGGACCTGCCGCTGACGATGTACCAGATCCAGTGGAAATTCCGCGACGAAGTCCGCCCGCGCTTCGGCGTCATGCGCGGCCGCGAATTCCTGATGAAGGACGGCTACAACTTCGATCTGACCCGCGAAGACGCGCTGCACGCCTACAACCGCCATCTCGTCACCTACCTGCGCACCTACGAACGCATGGGCCTTCAGGCGATCCCGATGCGCGCCGACAGCGGCCCCATCGGCGGCGACGACACCCATGAATTCCTCGTGCTGGCCGAGACGGGCGAGAGCGAAGTCTTCTATGACAGCGCCGTGACCGACCTCAAATTCGGCGACCGCGAGATCGACTATGACAGCGTCGAAGACTGCGCCGCGATCATGGAAGAATTCACCACCAAATACGCCCGCACCGACGAAACCCACGACGCGGCCCTGTTCGAACAGGTCCCCGAAGACCGCCGCCGCGTCGCGCGCGGCATCGAAGTCGGGCAGATCTTCTACTTCGGCACCAAATACTCCGACGCGCTGGGCGCCGTGGTCCAGGGCCCTGACGGCAAACAGGTGCCCGTGCACATGGGCAGCCACGGCATCGGCGTCAGCCGCCTGCTGGGTGCCATCATCGAGGCGAACCACGACGACAACGGCATCATCTGGCCCGAGGGCGTGACCCCGTTCCACGCAGGCATCGTCAACCTGCGTCAGGGCGACGAAGCGACCGACGGCGCCTGCGAAACGCTCTACAAGGCGCTGAAATCCAAAGGCCTCGATCCGCTCTATGACGACCGCGACGAGCGGGCAGGCGGCAAATTCGCCGCGATGGACCTGATCGGCCTGCCGTGGCGCATCACCGTCGGCCCGCGCGGGCTGAAGAACGGCGTGGTCGAGCTGACCTCGCGCCGCACCGGCGAGAGCGAAGAGATGACCGCCGAGGCCGCAGTCGACCGCATCGCGGCGATCTACGCTGGTATCTAAGCCAATGCGCCGCACGATCCTGACCCAAAGCCCAGGTGCCGGACCATGATCGTGCGCACGCTCACCCTGGCGGCGGCCCTGACCGCAGGCGCCGCCACCTCGCAATTCCCCGAGTTTTCGCAGCAATACGCCCAGCGTCTGGGCGGTGCCGTCGACGCACTGGCCGAGGTCGTGGCCGACTTCGACGCCTCCGCCCAGGCCGAGGGGCTGACCCGCGCGCAGGCGCTGGAACAGATGCAGGGCACCCCCTTCATCGACCGTCGCCGCATCGACATGACCCGCACCTTCGCCCGTTACGACAAACTGCGCGTGGATCTGGCCATGCTCGACACCGCAGGCCCCTTCATGCGCGCCTACAACGCCGCCCGCATGAGCGACCCGCAAATCGCGCGCGCCGCATGGGCCGCCTATCAGCCCGCCATGCCGCTCACCTTCGCGGGGGGCATCTTCGCCGCCACGGGCTTCATCGCGATGCTGCTCGTGATCGGCATATTGCGGCTGCTGCTGCCCACCCGCCGCCGCCGCACCGCTTGACCCCGCACCCCAAACAACCCAAGTTGCGCCGCACCCACGCAGGAGCCGAAATGGCCAATTCCACCGCCCCCTTTGCCGCCTTCGAATGGATGATCGCCTGGCGCTATCTGCGCGCCCGCCGCGCCGAGGGCGGCGTGTCGGTGATGACATGGATCAGCCTGATCGGGATCACCCTTGCGGTCTTTGCCCTGATCGCCACGCTGGCCGTCCGCTCGGGCTTTCGCGCCGAATTCGTCGATACCATCCTCGGGGCCAACGCCCACGTCACCGTCTACAACCTTGGCGTCACCACCGAAACGGGGCAGATCGACCGCACCATCCCCGATTACACGGAAATGGCCCAGCGTCTGGCGGCGGTGCCCGGCGTCACCCGCGCGGCCCCTCTGGTGCGCGGTCAGGTCATGTCGAACCTGCGCCAAAGCAATGCAGGCGTCGAGGTGTTCGGCATCGCACTCGAAGACCTCAAGGGCCTGCCGCGCATCGCCGACCCCGACACCAGCCTCGGCAACATCGACGCTTTCCCCCAAGGCATCGCCATCGGCTCGGGCGTCGCACGCGAGCTGGGCGCCGACGTCGGCGACCGGATCAAGCTGATCTCGCCCAACGGCGTCAAGACCGCCTTCGGCACCAGCCCCCGCGTCAACGCCTACGAGGTGGTCTACATCTTCTCGGCGGGGCGCTACGACATCGACCGCACCCGCGTCTACCTGCCGCTGACCGAAGCCCAGAGCTTTTTCAACCGCGAAGGCGTCGCCACCGAGATCGAGGTGATGGTCGAAGACCCCGATGCCGTCGACACCCTGACCCAAAGCTTGCAAATGGCCGCAGGCGAACGCGCCCAGACATGGACATGGCGCGAAAGCTCCAGCGGCTTCCTGCGCGCGCTCGAAGTCGAGGACAACGTGATGTTCATCATCCTGTCGATCCTCGTGCTGATCGCCGCGATGAACATCGTCTCGGGGCTGATAATGCTGGTCAAGAACAAGGGCCGCGACATCGGCATCCTGCGCACCATTGGCCTCTCCGAAGGCTCGATCCTGCGGATCTTCTTCATCTGCGGCGCCTTCACCGGCCTGATCGGCACGGGCCTCGGCGTCATCATCGGCTGCCTCTTCGCCATCTACATCGACCCGATCTTTTCCTTCGTGAACGTGGTGATGGGCGGCGGCGTCTGGGACCCCTCCATTCGCGGCATCTACGCGCTGCCCGCCGAATTGCACCTGTCCGACGTGCTCAAGGCGGTCAGCCTGTCGCTCGGCCTGTCGTTCATCGTCACCATCTTCCCCGCCCGCCGTGCCGCGCGGATGAACCCCGTCGAGGCGCTGCGTTATGAATGATCCCGTGCTGCACCTGCAAGGGCTGCAAAAGACCTATAACAAGGGCCTCCCCGGCGAGGTGCAGGTGCTGCGCGGCGTCGATCTGACCCTGCACCCCGGCGAAGTCGTGGCGCTCGTCGCACCCTCGGGTGCGGGCAAATCCACGATGCTGCACATCGCGGGCCTGCTCGACGTGCCCGACGCGGGCACCGTCAGCCTTGGGGGGCAGGACATGACCGGCCTGTCGGACCGCAAACGCACCGCCGCGCGCCGCTCGGACATCGGGTTCATCTACCAGTTCCACCACCTGCTGCCCGAGTTCTCGGCGCTGGAAAACATCGTTCTGCCGCAACTGGCCGCAGGCATCGCGCGCGGCACCGCCGAGGCGCGTGCCCGCGATCTGCTCACCCGCGTCGGTATCGCCCCGCGCGCCGATCACCGCCCTGCGGCGCTGTCGGGCGGCGAACAGCAGCGCGTCGCCTTTTGCCGCGCACTGGCCAACCAGCCGCGCCTGCTGCTCGCGGACGAGCCCACGGGCAATCTCGATCCCGAAACCTCCGATCAGGTCTTCGGCGCGCTGATGGAACTGGTGCGCGGCACCGGCCTTGCGGCGCTGATCGCCACGCACAACCTGGAACTCGCTTCGCGCATGGACCGCGTGCTGCGGATGGATGCGGGCCGCCTTTCAACCTGAAGTGCGGATCTGGAAACGCGCTGTTTCCAACCTGACGATGGTGTGCCGCAGGCCGTTTCGCGCTATGATCCGCCATGCGCAGACAGCGTCGAGCAGACAGCGTCGGACCGGGAGAGGGCGGCATGAAGGATCACCTATCAAGAGAGCGTGCCGCGCAGACCGGGCACCCGGCACATACCACCGCGATCAAGGGGTTCGACCCCGCCGAGGACGTGCTGCTGATCCCCGCACCCGCCGGGACCACGGGCGCGATCATCCAGCAGCGGATCACCAAGGCGGGGCTGACCATCACCTTTTCGACCGGCGACAGCGTGCTGCTGGAAGGGGTCTATGCCCGCATCGGCGCGGATGCGGTCAGCTTCGTCGCCCAGGGGGATGCGCAGCCAGACGTGCAACCTGATATGTCGCCGGACCCGCAACCAGACGCGCAACCAGACCAGCAGCCTGATATGTCGCCAGATACGCAACCCTCTCCCCCGCACGTCCTCGTCACACCACCCCCGGCAACACCGCCCTCAGACGAGGTCGTCTACTTCGGCAGCTACACCTCGGGCGACGGCGACGCGCACAGCTACATGGGCATCCGCGCCGACCATCAGCCCGACCCGCAGCCCGACGCTCACCCCGACCCAAACCCAGCCGATCACACCACCCTGACCGATTTCATCCCCGGCACCGACGTCATCCTGATCGAGACGGACGCCCCGCAAGCGCTCCATGTCGCGGACCAGACCCTCACCGATCAGGGCCTGCGCATCACGCTGTCCAACGGTGTCACCATCACCTTGCAAGGCGTCAAAGCCCCGCTGGACGACGCCGACATCTGCTTTGTCCCCGAAGGCACCGATCTGCCCTGAGCCCTGAGCCCTGAGCCCTGAGCCCTGAGCCCCTGTGCCCTGAGCGGCACTATCAGTCGCAGATCCCGTTCAACTCCACCCCGTCCCAGGGCATCCGCACCGCACTCTGCCGCTCTGCAGGCAGCGGTGCGACCGGCATCACCTGCGCGATCATCGCATGCAGCCGCTTGGTGCGCTCCGCCGTCGGCGCCAGCGCGCGGCAGCACACGAACTCCTCCACGATCGACCCCTGCTGCTCATAGCCGTAATCCCCGAACTGCGGCACATGATCGAGATCGAACAGATAGGGATCGGCCCCGCGCTGGTGCTCCGACGCGGCCTTCAGCGGCGAATATCCCGTGGTCTTGCGGTTCTGCCATTGCCAGACATGCGTCAGCTCGTGACCCAAAAGCATCGCCGCGATCAGGCCGATCCGGTCGGGATATTCGGGCAGGTAGTCATCCAGATACCAGTCCTTGTCGAACAGCACGTGGTTGTAGAGCGCCACCGCCGCAGGCTTGGCCGTCACCGTCTCGGTCAGGGGCGGCGGCAGGATGCGCTCGCGGCAGGTGGTGCGCGGCCGCGCCTTGCGCTGGAACGTGACCGCGCGCGTCGGCGCACCGTCCACCAGCCGCACCTTCGACGTGTCCAGCCCGGCGCCGTGGATGGTGTTGGCAAAGGCCACTTCCGTCGGCGTCATCGGCCGTCCGCAGGCGGTCAGCAGCAGCAGCGACAGGGCGATCAGGGGGCGTGTCCACATGCCCCGACTAAGGCTGCAATCGCCGCATCAGGCAAGCGGATAATGCCGCCCCGCCGGTTACTTTTTCTTGACGAACTGGGTCAGGATCACGATCCGCTGGCCCTCGACCCGGCCCTCGATCTGGCCGGGGTTGTCCAGCACCAGCGAAATGCCCCGCACCGGCGTGCCGCGCTTGGCGGTAAAGCCCGCGCCCTTCACGGGCAGATCCTTGATCAGCACCACGTTGTCGCCCACCGCCAGCGGCACCCCGTTGGCATCGCGGTGCCCGGTGTCGGCGGGCACGTCCTGCGCCCAGGCCAGCGCGTCCTCGTCCAGATAGAGCATATCCAGCGCATCGCGCGCCCAGTCGGCATCGAGCCGTTTGAGGATGCGGTAGGCCAGCACCTGCACCGCGGTATCGTCGGCCCACATGGTCGACGGCAGGGCGCGAAAATGATCGGCCTGCGGCGCGTCCAGCTGGTCGGCACAGGTGGCACAGATCGCCACGCTGCCCTTGGGGCCACCGGAAACGGCTACGTCAATCAGCGGGGCGTCGCTGTCACAAAGCGGGCAGGGCATGGGCAGAACTCCTCTTTGCGCCCGCTCTGGCACGGATCGTGCGGCAGGGACAGCGGATTACCCCGCAGGCCTGGCAAAAGTCGCCGTCGCGAGTGCGATGTCCTTGCCCGAAGGCTCCGCCGTCAGCGTACACCGCGCAAAGATTGTGCCCTTGCCCGCCCGCATCACCTCGGCCCGCGCGGTGATGCTGTCGCCACTGCCGGGCCGCAGAAACTGCGTGTCGAGCGTAACGGTCGACACCGGGATCATCTGCCCCGCATGCCCCATGCACGCCAGCACCATCGCGGTATCCGCCAGCGTCGCCATCACCTGCCCCGACACGATCCCGCCCGCGCGGGCAATATCGGCGGTGATCGGAATGCTGAGCGTGCAGTGCTCCGCGTCGATCGAGGCGACACGCGGGCTTAAGGCCAGCACCCAGGGCGCAAACATGGTGTCGAGGATGTCCTGAGCAGCAGCGGGGGTCATGGGGTGGTGTCCTGATTTGGGGCTTTGGGCTTTTATAAAGCCGGCATTTCAATTTGTCCCCAGCGGAAACGCCCCGCCTTTCGCAACCTATCAACAGCGCCCCAGCGGAAACGCCCCGCGTTTTCGCCGCGCCTCAGCGTAGCCCCGCAGGGCTGCGCGACAACCGGCAGCATGATGCGCAGCATCGTGCGAGAGGTCGACCGCGAATTGAAACCTATGTGTATCACCTTAGCGGAAACGCACCGCGTTTTCGCCGCGCCCGACCGCCCCCATGGGCGGGCGCGTCTTCGACGCCCCCGAGGCTGTCGCCTTCTTTCGCCTCAAAAGGTCCCCCGGACCTTTTGCAAGACGGCTCAAGACCCGCGGTCAGGCGCTTGTGTTGGAGGTCAGAGCCAAACCCTCAAACATCCAGCTCCTCAACAAACCGCGCGTTATCCTGGATATACTCGAACCGCAGCTCCGGCTTCTTGCCCATCAGCCGCTCCACCAGATCGCCGGTCTGCCCCGGCTCGTCCTCGTCGATGGTCACGCGGATCAGCTTGCGGGTGGCGGGGTTCATCGTGGTGTCCTTCAGGTCCTTCGCGTCCATCTCGCCCAGACCCTTGAACCGCGACACGTCGATCTTGCCCGACCCGCCCAGACCCTTCTCCAGCCAGGCATCGCGCTCGGCCTGGTCCAGACAGTACACCCGTTTCGACCCTTGGGTCAGGCGGTACAGCGGCGGACAGGCCAGATACAAATGCCCCGCGTCGATCATCGGGCGCATCTGGGTGAAAAAGAACGTCATCAGCAGTGCTGCGATATGCGCGCCGTCCACGTCCGCGTCGGTCATGATGATGACCTTGTCATAGCGCAGGTCATCGACGTTGAACTTCGCCCCGAGCGACACCCCAAGCGCCTGTGACAGATCGGAAATCTCCGCGTTCGATCCCAGTTTCGACGACGCCGCCCCCAGCACGTTCAGGATCTTGCCCCGCAACGGCAGCAGCGCCTGCGTCTTGCGGTCGCGCGCCATCTTGGCCGACCCGCCCGCACTGTCGCCCTCGACGATGAACAGCTCGGTGCCCTCGCGCGTTTTCGACGTACAGTCGGTCAGTTTCCCCGGCAGGCGCAGCTTTTGCGTCGCCGTCTTGCGCGAGGTCTCTTTCTCCTGCCGCCGCCGCAGCCGTTCCTCGGCGCGCAGCACCAGAAAATCCAGGATCGCGCCGGCCGATTTCGTATCCGCCGCCAGCCAGTTGTCGAAATGGTCGCGCACCGCGTTCTCGACCATCCGCTGCGCCTCGACGGTGGCCAGCCGGTCCTTGGTCTGGCCCACGAATTCCGGCTCGCGGATGAAACACGACACCAGCGCGCCGCCGCCGGTCATCAGATCCTCGCGGGTGATGGTCGCGGCCTTGCGGTTGTTGACCAGCTCGCCGTAGGCCTTGATGCCCTTCAGGATCGCGGCCCAGAACCCGGCCTCGTGGGTGCCGCCCTCGGGCGTGGGCACCGTGTTGCAATAGGACTGGATGAACCCGTCGCGCGCAGGCGTCCAGTTGATTGCCCATTCCACCTTGCCCGGCACCTTGAACTTCTCGAACGACACCGACCCCGCGAACGGCGTCTCGGCATAGGTGGTGGCCCCGCCCATCGCCTCTTTCAGATAGTCCGACAGACCGCCCGGAAAGTGAAACTTGGCCTCTTTGGGGGTCTCGCCGTCGTCGATCTCGGTCTTCCAGCGGATTTCGACGCCCGAGAACAGATAGGCCTTCGAGCGGGCCATCTTGAACAGCCGCGCGGGTTTCAGCGTCAGCGCGCCAAAGATGTCCGCATCGGGGTGAAACGTCACCGCCGTGCCGCGCCGGTTGGGGGCGGCGCCGATCCGCTCCAGCTTGCCCTGCGGCACGCCGCGCGAAAACTCCATCGCGTAAAGTTCCTTGTTGCGCGCCACTTCGACCCGCAGATGGTCCGACAGCGCATTCACCACCGACGAGCCGACACCGTGCAGGCCGCCCGAGGTCTCGTAGCTGTCGCCGGAAAACTTGCCGCCCGCGTTCAGCGTGCAGAAAATGATCTCAAGCGCCGATTTCGTCGGGTCCTTGGGGTGCGGCCCGGTGGGAATCCCCCGCCCGTTGTCGCGCACCGACACATGGCCGTTGGCGTGCATCTCGACCTCGATCCAGGTGGCATGCCCCGCCACCGCCTCGTCCATCGAGTTGTCGATGATCTCGGCCACCATGTGATGCAGCGCGCGGTCGTCCTTGCCGCCGATATACATGCCGGGGCGCAGGCGGACGTGCTCCATGTCCTCCAGCACCTGAATCGAGGAGGCATCATAATCCGAAGCGGGCTCGGACCCGGACAGAAGGTCACTCATAAGGGGGCTGCTCTCTTTTTGGTTGGCGGTGATTATGGCAGAGCAACCGCGATGACGAAAGGGGGCAGGTGCGCCCATATCGTGGTGACGTCGCAGGGGGCCCGTCGTCGCGGCAAAGCGATGGACGCCGCGGAACGTCCCGCGCGGGATCACAACCGTTGCGTGTTCGAATTCTGCGGGCTAACACGTCCGCACGACATAAATTCTACTGTAATTCTGGACACTTCATGACCTTCATCAAACGCACTGCCGCCCTTGTGGCCCTCTCCCTGATCGCCGCATGTTCAACCGGCACCACCCAAACGCCTGCCGCAACCAAGGTGACCACCTTGACCCCCGCCTACATGGCACAGAACGGTTTTCGGCAACTGTCCTACACCGGCGGCGGCAAGTCCTACGTGCTTTACACCAAGCGCGACGCGCTCGCGCGCGGCGACAAGGTCCTGATTCAGGTCACCAAGGGCACGCCCTTCACCCGCACCACCGCCGATGACGTCGAGGTGCAGAACACCGTCCGCGACGCCTATCGCGCGCTCGGCCTGTGCCCCGCCGGTCAGCATCCCGGCCTGATCAGCTTTGGCTACGGCGCATCGCCCAGCGTCGAGCCCCCGACCTGGAGCGCCTATGTCCGCTGTTCGGACAAGATGCAGGCCAACGTCACCTGACGGCAGCCCGAAACCCACGCAACTCCGCAGGCCCGTCAGGGGCTTGCGGACTTGCCGCCGCTCTCAGCGAAATGCAGGCCCATGCGCCCAGACCGTCAGCGAATGGCGCACACCGCTGCGCACCGGCGTCACCTGATGCAGCGTAAAGCTGGGAAAGACGCTGACGCAGCCCTGCGCGCGGCTGGCCTGCAACACCTGCGCGCCCGGCATAACCTCCAGCGTGCCGCCCTCGTAATCCTCGGGCGGCGACAGTTGCAGCACCAGCGTCAGCTTGCGCTTGCCCGATTTCGGCCCGCCGCCGATGTCCGAATGCCAGACGAAGTGCCCCGCATCCGTCGCCTTGTAGATCGCAACCTGCGGGCTTTCCTCAAAGGCGGTCAGATCAAACTCGAAATGATCGCGGTTGGCCTGCCGGACCAGCTCGATCAGCCGATCCATCACCCAGCCCATGCCGTCCACCTCGTCGATCCAGACCAATTCGGCAATGCGCATGTTGTGATCCGTGTTGCGCCCGACCAGCATCGCCTCGTCCGTCGGCGCGCGCGAAATCGCCGCGATGATCTCGTTACATTCGCCCACGCTGAACGCACCGGGCACCGCATGCACTGACAACATCGCCGTCCTCAAATCCTGTAAAATCGCGCGTCGGGCACGCGCCGCAGCCGGGGGCGGATCGCCCGCAATTCCCCGGTCGCGCAGATTAGCACTCCGCCGTCCGTCCGTGTGAAAGATTTGCAAGGGCAGGGGCGCACGCAGGCGGAAACCCGCAGGCGCCCCCCGCAAGCGCCCCCTGTCAGTTCTGAACCAGATAGGCCCAGGACACAAAGCCCTTCATCCGGCGCGCCTGCTTCAACGACACCTCGCACCAGCGGGTGCCGCCCGTCTCGATGCATTCGTGGACGTAAACCTCGGTGCCGTTCGGCAGGCCCAGCACGACCTTGTAGCCGGTGCCCGGTCCCGCGCGCATCTTCAGCATGTCGTCGGCCTCGACCCGCCCGACGGTATAGGTGCCTGAAAACCCTGCCTCGGCGGGGGCGGAAAAGCCGATCATGCCTGCGATCAGCGCGGTGATGATGACGTTGCGCATCGTTGTTATCCTTGTGACTGCCTCGCGTCCCTTCTAGGCCGCAGCCCCCGGCACAGGCAACCAAAAGCCCTCAGGTCGGCGGCAACCAGTCCAGCACCACATCCGCAATCTCCTGCGGCTTCTGGTGGAACAGCCAATGATCCGCGTCCGCAATCTCCACCCGCGTCAGGTCCGGCGCGTACTCCTCCAGCCCCTCGGTCGCCTCGGGCATCAGCGCCACATCCCCCATGCCCCAGATCAGCAGATGCGGACAGCGCACCTGCAACCGCTCCACCGGCATCGGGCGCAGATCGGTCACCGGCTTGCCGGGGTCCGCGACCACCAGCGGCGACGCGCGATACCAGTTGATCATCCCGCGCAGCCGCCCCGGACGCCCCCAGGCCTCCTTGTAGCGCGCCAGCACATCGCCCTGCAGCCACGACATATCCATCTTGGCCGAAAACAGTGCGATCAGCTTTTCGAAATCATTGGCCGCCAGCTTGTCCTCGGACCCGTCGCTGCGCAGGTAGTTGATGTATTGCGACGCCTCGGACTGCTTGCCGCCCTTGGCCATCTCGCGCTGGAACGGGGCAGGGTGCACCCCGTTGGCAATGATCAGCCGCGACACCAGATCGGGGCGCATGAACGCCAGCGCATAGGCGACACCGGCCCCCCAGTCATGCCCCAGCACCGTCACCGGGCCATCGTCACCGATCAACGCCACCATGTCCGACACCAGCCTGGACGCGGTGTATTCCCCCACCTCCGCAGGCGCCCAGCTGCGCCCGTATCCGCGCTGGTCGGGGGCGATCACGTGAAACCGCTCGGCCAGCAGCGGCGCAAAGTCATCCCATGCGCCGCCGTATTCCGGAAACCCGTGCAGCAACAGCAGCCGTGGCAGGGCAGGGTCGCCCCATGTGCGGACATAAAATTCATGCCCGTTCAGTTCGCGCATCCCTGCCTGCATGGTCACTCTCCCTTGGCTTTGCTCTCGAACCGCAGACCGGCAGCCGTGCGCGGCGCAAACCCGGTCCAATAGGTGTGATCCTCGGTCTGATCGCCCGCATCGTCCACCGCCACGACCCCGTCACCCGACACGGGCGTCAGGTCGAAATAGGCGGCCATGTCCTCTTCACCCTTCAGATGCAGGTCCATGAACGCGGTGGCAAAGTGCTGGGCGATGTTGTTCATCCGGTTGGTGTCCCAGACCGCATCGGCGTAATGCGCAAACGGCGCATAGCCCAGCCCCTCGTCATACGCCCAGCTTTCGCGGGGTGCGGGCATCGGCGCGGCCGCATTGTGGTTGGCATTCTCGAACGTCAGCAGGTGCCGGTCGGTGCCCGTGGTGCCGTCAAAGATCCCGCGCATCGCCTCATAGATCGACACATCGTCCACGCTGCCCGCCATCAGCATCAGCGGCTTGCGAAAGCCCGAAAGCCCTTCGGCGTCCCAGAACCCGGTGTTGTTGCCCCATGGCCCGATGGCGATGACCGCCTTCACCCGTTCGTCGATCAGCGCCTCGTGGCTCTCCGATCCGGCCAGATGCGCCGCCAGCAACCCGTTCGGCGTGCCCCAGCTGTATTCGGTCGACGCCTGCGTGACACCCGCCCCGCCAAAGATCAGCGCGCCGTAGCCGCCCATCGAATAGCCGATCACGCCCACGGTCTCGCCGTCGATGATCGCACCCAGCGGACCGTCCAGCGTGGCCATCTGCTCGATCACGAACCGCTGGTCGATGGGCCGGTTCAACAGCGTCGATCCGAACGCGCCCTGATCCGAATAGGTGCTGTCGGTGTGGTCGATCGACACGGTGACATAGCCCTTCGACGCGAGGTTCTCGCCCAGGTGGCTCATCAGAAAGCGGTTGCCGGGATAGCCGTGGCTGATCACGATCAGCGGAAACTGCCCCTCTGCCGCAGGGGCCGCATCGCGTGCGGCACGGCCCGTCAGCGTGGCCTGCCGTGCCCCGTCGCGCAGGGTGGTGACATATTCGCCCCCCGGCTCGGTGCCCTCGGCCGCCGGATACCAGACCTCGACCGTCAGCGGGCGGTCATAGACGGGGGCGTCGCCCTCGGTGGTGTTCAGGATATCGACCTGACCCGCGTGCGCAAACTCCAGCGTCTGCACCCCGATGGTATAATCGCCATAGGGCGCAAGCTCGGGCGCGTCGGGCCGGATCTGGTCGATCGGATTTGCATAGAGCATCCCGGCAGCGCCGATGCCTGCAAGCCCAAGCGTTACGGTTTTCAATGCGGTGTTCATGACAGTCTCCCTCTCTGTCTGGTCCGTCCCCGTCCGCCGTGCGGCCTTCGGGGGCTGTGATGTCTCGCCTTGGCGAATGCCGCCTCACGCGTGTCTCATCTTATTGTCTTGGCACTGTGACACAGCCCCCGCAGCGATCAACCCATGACCTTACGGCGCGGGCAGGGGCGGCGGGCGCGCAAGTCCCGCCGCAGAAATCCCTTGAACTGATACGATATCGTATCATATAAGTAGTGCGACATCGTACCAAACTAGGAGAATCGCCATGACCCTGTCCCGCCGCAAGACCCTCGCCCTGATCGGTGGCGGTGCCATCCTCGCCGCCACGGGCACCTTCGCCTACGACATCACCCGACTGCCGCGCACCGCCTCCCTTCCCTGGGACCAGGCCGGGCAATACGACGACCCGCGTATGCGCGCGCTGTCCTGGGCGATCCTCGCGCCCAACCCGCACAACCGCCAACCGTGGAGGGTGGACCTTACGCAGCCCGACACCGCGATCCTCTATGTCGATCCCGACCGCCTGCTGCCGCACACCGATCCATTCAGCCGCCAGATCACCATCGGTCTCGGCTGCTTTCTCGAAGTGCTGCGCATGGCCGCCCTGCAAGACGGCCGGCACGTGCAATTCGACCTCTTCCCCGACGGCTCCGACGCCCAATCGCTCGACACCCGCCCGGTTGCCATCTGCCGCTTTGCGCCCACCGATGCCGCCCCCGATCCGCTCTTTGCCCACGTGCCCCAGCGCCGCTCGCTGAAAGAACCCTTCGACATGACCCGCCCGGTGCCCGACGCGGCCCTGACGGCCATCGCCGCCGCCGCGCTCCACGGCACCACGGTCGGCACCACCAACAGCGAGGCAGACCTTGCCGAACTGCGCCCCTTCAGCCACGAGGCCCTGCGCATCGAGATCGAAACCCCCCGCACCTACAAGGAAAGCGTCGATCTCTTCCGCATCGGCCGCCACGAGGTCGACGCCAACCCCGACGGCATCGACTTTACCGGCCCGATGTTCGAGGGGCTGGCGCGCACCGGCATGTTCACCCGCGACATCGCATTCGACACCACCTCCACGGCCTACCAGCAGGGGCTGGCGGCGGTCTTTGCCAACACCGACACCGCGATGGGCTACGTCTGGCAGGTCACCCCCACCAACACCCGCGCCGACCAGATCCGCGCAGGCCGCGACTGGGTGCGCATCAACCTCGCCGCCACCGCGCAAGGGCTCGGCACCCAGCCGCTCAGCCAGGCCCTGCAGGAGTACCCCGAGATGCGTGCGCATTACGACAAGATCCACCGACGTCTGGCGCCCGGCGGCGGAACCGTGCAAATGTGGGCGCGGCTGGGGTATGGCCCGCAAACCCGGCCCAGCCCGCGTTGGCCCCTGGAGGAAAAGATTGTCGGATAACAAGACGTCAGACCTGCGCATGCTCTTTGCGCTGTTCAACGAGATCGGCATCATCGAACAACTCAGCCGCACCCTTTTCGAGGGGCGGCTGCCCAAGGGCGTTCTGGTCTCGCATTTTTCCGTGCTCAACCACCTCAGCAGGCTGGGTGACGGACGCACCCCGCTCGACATCGCGCGTGCCTTTCAGGTGCCGAAAACCACGCTCAGCCACACGCTGTCGCTGCTTGAAAAACGCGGCTGGATCGAGATGCGGCCAAACCCTGCCGACAAACGCTCCAAGCTGGTCTACCTGACCGACGCGGGCCGCACCTTCCGCGAAACCGCCATCGACAGTCTTGCCCCGGATATGGCCGCGATGGCCGATCATCTGAACCTCGGCGACATTGAGGCGATGCTGCCCAAGCTCGCCGAAATTCGCAGCTACCTCGACCGCGCCCGCGACGCAGCCGGCACCTGACAGCGGGCTGCGGGCCACCCCGACGCTGACCTAGCGTCGGGCGAATTACGAGGGAACACAAACGCGCAAATGCACGTTCGGTCAAAATAACCGAAATTGCGAAGGGCGCTACCGACTTGACGATTCAGGATAAAATCACCGACACACGGCACCGGCCCCACCTGCTTGTGGGCGTGGCCATCGCCGCGATCGCCGCCACCATCGGCTTCGTGCACACGATGGACCCCGGCACCCAGGCGGCCCTTCTGGTCGAGGGCGGTCCGGTCCAGTCCCTGACCGTCGTGGTCTACGCCGTCTGCATCGCACTCATTCTCGTCAGCTGGTCACCTGCCACGCTCAGATCGCGCTGGAACATCCCCGCGGTGCTGCTGGTGTTCATTTTCATCGAGCTTGATCTCGACAAATCCTATTTCACCGTCGGCCTGCTGAAATCGCGCCAGTACATCGGCGATCAGGTCGCACTGCCCGAACGCGCGCTCTCGTTCGTCCTCATCGGCCTGATCGTGGCGCTGGTGCTCTCGATCCTGATCCGCGAAGCGCGCGGTTTCCTGTCAGAGCTGCGCGACCTCAACCCCAGCGCGCTGGCCGCCCTGACCGGCATCGCCCTGATCTTCGTCAGCGAAGCCTCCGACGGCATCGGCCGCAAACTCGAAGGCCTCGGCATCGTGCTGCCCAGGCAAATGGAAAACTCCGCCTATATCGTCGAGGAAGTCGTCGAGCTTGGCATCCCGGTCATGTTCGCCGTCGCCATCGTGACCAGCACCGCCTCGGCCATCGTCAAACCGGACTAGCGGGGCCGCGTCGGGCGCCCTTTCAAGGCCCCCGGCAACCCTGCCACCAGATGATCGAACAGCGCCCGCACCGCAGGGCTCGCCCGCTGATCCTCGTGCATCGCCACTGCGCAGGGCATCTGCACCGTGACCTCGCGCAGCACCCGCACAAAGCCCAGCCGCGCCGCGATCCCCGCCTGACACAGCCCCACGCCCATGCCCGCCGCAATCGCCGCGATCTGCACCAGGGCATCGTCAGTGCGCAGCACCACGTTGCGCGGCGCAGCCAGCCCCCGCGCCGCCAGCCACGGCGCGATCTGCCCGATGCGGTCGTCGTCGATGAACGGCGCACTCACCAGGTCCGCAGGCTCGGCCAGACCCGCTGCCCGGAACAGTCCCAGCTCCACCTCGGGCAGGGTGCGCGCCACCAGCGCCTTTTGCGTCAGCGGCGCCACGCGAATGGCCACATCCGCCGCCCGGTGCAGCAAGTCCTCGGTGCTGTCGGTCGCGGCCAGTTCCACCACCAGACCGGGATGCAGCGCCCGCAACTCCGCCAGCAGGGGCGGGACCACATGCACCGCCATCACCCGCGGACAGGTCAGCCGCACAGCGCCCGCAACCTGTGCGCCCCGGTCCACCATCCGCCGCAGCCCGTGCGCCTGATCCAGCACCGCTTGCGCAGGCTCGCGCAAACGCAGCGCCAGCGGTGTCGCCGTCAGACCGTTCTGCGCACGGGTAAACAACCGCGCGCCCAGCTCCGCCTCCAGCGTCTCGATCTGCCTGCGCACCGTGGGCTGCGACAGCCCCAGCGCCCGCGCCGCCCCCGACAGCGATCCATGCTCCAGCACGGCGCAAAAGGCGGGGATCAGGTCCAGCGAGGTCAGGGGCATGCTCATAACTTCTTTCTAGGCAGTTGTCAGAATTTGAACAATGGCGTTCAGCGTGCCGCGCGCGCAAATTCCTCCCAGACCCTCAACCCAGACCTTCAACCCGGAGCCCCGCCATGACCCACAGCCCCATCGCCCTGATCCTGCGCGCCGAAGCCCTCGCCACGCTGATCGCAGCCCTCTTCGCCTACCACCTCACCGGCGCATCCTGGTGGCTCTTCGCCGCCCTGATCCTGGTGCCCGACCTGTCGATGATCGGCTACCTGCACGGCCCCCGCACAGGGGCCATCTGCTACAACATCGTGCACAGCTACGCCCCCGTCCTGACCTTGGGCGCCGCCCTGTGGGCGCTGGGCATCCCCTTCGCCCTGCCGCTCACCGCGATCCTCGTGGCCCACATCGCCGCCGACCGCGCAATGGGCTTCGGGCTGAAGCGCAGCACGGGTTTCCACGACACCCACCTGCAATCCTTTGCGTAACGCCTCTTTAAAAGGCAGCGGTCAGCGACTACAGGACCGGCATGACCCAATCGCTGACCCCCGCGCCGCCGCGCATGACCTATCCCGAACACGCCCGCGCCATGCTGGTGCTGGGCGTGCCGCTGATCGGCGGGCACATCGCGCAGATGGCCATCGGCGTCACCGACACGGTGATGCTGGGCTGGTACGGGGTCGAAGCGCTGGCCGCCGTCACCCTTGCCTCCACCTATTTCTTCCTGCTGTTCCTGATGGGCAGCGGCTTTGCCATGGCGGTGATGCCGATGGTCGCCTCCTATGCCGCCGAGGACGACGAGGTCTCCGTGCGCCGCGTCACCCGCATGGGCCTGTGGCTGTCGGCAGGCTTTGGCGTGCTGGTGCTGCCGCTGATGCTCTGGGCCGAACCGGTGCTGCTGATGCTGGGCCAAAGCCCGCAGGTTGCGCGCGATGGCGGGCTCTATCTCGGGATCGCGGGCTGGGGCATGGTGCCCGCTCTGCTGGTCATGGTGATGAAATCCTATCTGGCAGCGCTCGAGCGCACCCAGATCGTGCTCTGGATCACCTTGGCCGCCGCCGTGGTCAACGCGCTTGCCAACTACGCGTTGGTCTTCGGCAACTGGGGCGCGCCCGAACTGGGCGTGCGCGGTGCCGCCATCGCGTCCTTCTCGACCCAGGCCGTCAGCCTGCTGGGCGTGGTCATCTATGCCCTGCGCGCGCTGCCCGAACACCAGATCTTCGTGCGCCTGTGGCGGCCCGACTGGCAGATGCTGGCGCGGGTCTTCCGCCTTGGCCTGCCCATCGGCCTGACCAACCTGTCCGAAGTCGGTCTCTTCGCCGCCTCCGCCGTGATGATGGGCTGGCTGGGCGTGGTGCCGCTGGCCGCCCACGGCATCGCGGTGCAGATGGCGGGGCTGACGTTCATGGTCCACATGGGCCTGTCGAACGCCGCCACCATCCGCGCGGGCAATGCGGTGGGCCGCCGCGACGCGCCGCACATGGCACGCGGCGCGCGCACCGCCTTCGTGCTGTCGCTGGCCATGTCGCTTGCGACCATCGCCGTGTTCCTCCTGTGGCCCGAAGTGCTGATCTCCGCCTTCATCGAACGCGACGAGCCCGCCCGCGCCCAGATCATGGTGATCGGAGTGGCCCTGCTGGCCGTCGCCGCCCTGTTCCAGCTGGTCGACGGCGTGCAGGTCATAGCCTTGGGCCTGCTGCGCGGCGTGCAGGACACATCCGTGCCCATGGTGCTCGCCGCGATCAGCTACTGGGGCGTCGGCCTGCCCACCGCCTATGTCTTCGGCTTCGTGCTGGACCTCGGAGGCGTCGGCATCTGGTTCGGCCTCGTCGTAGGCCTGGGCTGCGCCGCCCTCACCCTCGCCTGGCGCTTCTGGCGCGTGAGCTTCCCCAAAATGCGCGGGGCCTGGGGGTAGGGGGCCTTTGCCGCTCGGGGATAGGCCAACTCACCTGATGCAGTATCTTCAAACCAACACGAGGGTATCAAATCGAGAACTCTTCCTCGACAGAACTTCCCTCACTGTATACATCCCGTCTTGAGATTTTCGTTAGGGATTACAGGAAAATATGGACGGACTTGGAATAATCATTCAGGGAATATCAATCCTTGTAGTTCTGCTTTCACTTGGTCCCACGTTTTGGCACGGACATCAGTGTAAACGCTCCAACCCTGAGAAAATGGGCTCCCGATGGGGATACTTTGTCACCTACAGCACCGCACTTTTTTACATTTTCGTTCTGGGTGGTCTGACTGTGTTGTGGCTGGTGAACAATGGGTTCGCCGCACCTCAGGTGTACATGGTTATTTTGCTGGTTTTCATAACAGGTATTTCATATCTGGCCATGAGACGAAATCGCTGGGCGTTGATTGCAATCACGTTCCTTTCACTCAATCCCTTATGGATGATCATCAACCTTTTCTACTTTGGAAACCGATGGAGTGAGTTCAAGGTTGAAGCTCTAGAGAAAAGAGCCGAAAAAACAGCCTGACCGGTTTTAAATTGGCACCGAGAGGCCGACGGCACTGCGTGCCTCGTTCCGGGCCTGGTGGGCCGGTGGGGGAGCGGACATTCGCGCATAGGAAACAAGTTTTAGTCAGCGCTCGAAAAGCTATCATACACAATTCGAGGTGTATGAACGTTGCATCTATATCGAAGAAGCAATCAGAGCGTTGATTTCGGAGTGGCCACGCCACGCCTTCTTCATTACGGATTTATCCGCCCCAACAAAGAATTGCCCAGAATACAGGATGGCGGCTTTGACGTACGGCGAAACATTATCGTAGATTTCTCTAACACTTCGCTTGTCTTGCACTCGACCGAATTTAGCAACGAATATAGCCGCTATTGCGCGTGTTGGGTCACCAATACGACCATCCTGAAGCCAATTTAGAGCATGCTGGACTGTAGAGTTTTCCACAGCTTCGCAGGACATTACTCCGGCAAGATAATACATCCGTTGGTAATCCAAGTGGAATCCGTTTGCGCGTATCAGATCCTCTATTCGCTGTCTAACCTCGGTGTGTTTCTTAGCGAAGTGATTGAGATAGGAGAAATAGTGCCTTGTAAGATGGGGGCGTTCGACAAGCCCTGCGAAGGCCCTTTCAATTCCATATTCGTCGCCAACTGAGCGTAAATATGGCAAGCAGAAACGATCGATTTTCTCTTCAAGATCTGGCGTCTCTGCTTTGTAGTCAAGGAGCGCACGGACGGCCAGTAGCTCATCGTCTACGCCGTCGCTCATCGCCACTTCTAATTCGTCGGAGTTGATCCAATCTCCTTGGAAACCATAGCCGCCTTGTTCAACCAAATCCTTTGCGCCCGCTATCTCTGCTCTTGCAGCGTCGAACAATGTGTCAATTTCCTTTTGCTCGAAAAGGAGAGTTCCCGATTCAATGATTTTCGTTTTGGTGGGGCTGAGATTGAGTCCTACTTTTCTCAGCTTTTCAATCAATGTGTTCAGAAATATTTTGGCTTCAAGTTCGGTACTGAACCCCACATAAATGTCATCAACGTAACGTGCAGACGGCAAGCCTTTTAGTGCGCATAATCCGTCGATATCTGTCAAGTAGAAATTCCCAAGTACATCTGACGGAAAAATTCCCTGAATAATACCTTGGGAAACGCTTTGCTTGAAGCTTGTGAGTACTTTTTCCAATAACCTAACCGACTCCGCTCTGCATCCGCTTCCCTCTAACGCGTTGATCAGTGGGTGTTGGGGAAGTGTCTCGAAGAAATTTGCGACATCACATTGAAGAATGAATCTGCACTCTCCACAAATTTGTTCGACTCTTTCTTGAAATGCATTCCAAGCGTCAAAAGACGGTGCGAACAGCCGTTGATCTTCGCCCGATGGTACATGGCTGAACGTTCGCCCCCTGTCCATCTGTCCCTCCAATTGTGAAAGAATATCCTCGACGAGCCCCTGATACAGAAGCCTGTCTTGAGGAAGCAAGATACTTCCTGGGCGGGAAAGGATGCCTTGCTTGGGCACGCTCATTTGGATCGGAAGCTGAGGCTCATAAGTACCAGAGCCTAGCACCGCACAGAGTTGTTGGATCAGCTCATCGCTCTTCTCGCGAAAAATGATATCAAAGTGCGGGGCAAGTATGAAATCTGAACGATTATCAACAATGATATTCTGGACAGCCTTTGACCAGTCGATTTCATCAATAACTTTCTTGTCTAATCCGGGCACTTTTGAGTACAACCTCTATGCGGTTCAATCTTCTTGTTGATCTGCTCCAACCAACAATATGCAATGATAGATTTCGAGAACAAATGTTGCCATATCTTTTACCTTAAATGGGCAATTTTAAATGTCCACTCTAAGTCCCGCCGCATCGCAGCGACAGATCACGCAACCAAGGTCGGCTAAAGGCCCCTCACCCTCGCAAAAAAACCCTCACCCCACACACCCACTCACCGCGACAACCGCAACGCCGCCCTCATCAAACACCGCGCTCGACACCGCACCGCCGCGCTCCACACTCAGCACGCTCCCCGCGATCTCGCTGCCCGTGACGGTGATCTCGCGCGCGCCCGCCGTGTCGTCCACGTCGATGGTAAAGGACACCACCTGATCCACCGGCAGGCCCACAAGCGTCAGCGACAGCGTCTTCTGGCCGTCCACGACCTCGGGCAGGGCGCTCACCAGCGCGCCGCCGCGCGTCAGCTCGAAGGGTTGAAAGACCTCGACGCCGGCACCCGCGCCGGTGGTGTCAAAGATCAGCCCGCCCGCGCTTGGCCCCATGTCCAGCGTCAGGACCAGCCCGCCGTGATCGCAGGCACCCAAGGCCGAGATCACGAAACTGTCCTTCGGCGCGCCGTCGCGAAAGGTCATCTGAACATCGGCCAGCGCCTGCACCGGCAGGGCAAGCAAGCACATCGCAGCAAAAGGAAAAACCGGGGTCGGGCGCATATCTCTAAAACCTTACACTAAATGAAACTCGGAACATGATCTAACGGCGTTCCGCGCCGCATGGCCACTCAATACCGGCGCACGCGCCCGCGCGGGGCAGTTTTGCACCCGGTGATGCAGACCCCGGACCCCCCGAAGGCGACAAGGGTCAGCCCTCCATCAGCCGGTCGGCCTTCTTGCGGACCAGCACGCTGCGCAGGTCGTGCATCGCCAGCAGCAACGCGTCGGTCACGTCGTCCAGCTGCTCGTCCGTCGCCTTCGACTGCACCCATTGCGCGGTCAGGTTCAGATAATCGACCGCGCGGTGAATGTCGTCGACGTCGCGCGCCGCCAGCAGCGCCTGCCGCGAGGCCATCCAGGCGTTGATCTCGTCCATGTCGGCGGCACTCAGCGTGCGGTCGCCATGCGCCTTCACGTCGCCGTTGCGGATGTTGATCACCGCGATCTGGTCCATCTCGATCCGCCGCTGCCGGTTTTCGGTGTCCAGACGGAACACAAGGGCCCCGTTTTCGCGGACCCTGAAATAATAGTCGGGCAAATCGCCTGCCATGACGCAATCCTTTCTGGCTGGGGATGTCCGGCCTGATGTTTCATGCGGTGTACCAGCAACCGGGGGGCAGGCAAATAATTTCGCCCCTCTCGGCAGGAGAAAATACCAAGAATCCAAGCGAACAGGCAGTGCAGCAGGCCGCCGCGTACCCGGTCAGCCCTGCGCGAACCACGCGACGATCTTGGGCATCTCCCGCTCGAAACCGCCGGGGACATAGACGTTCAGCAGCCGCGCAGGGCGGTCCGTCAGGTTTCTGAAATCATGCGTGACCCCGGCAGGCACCCGGATGAACGCGCCGGTCTCGAACACTGTCCAGGTGTCGCCGACCAGCAGCTCGGGGCGTCCTTCCAGCACATAGAACACTTCGTCATTGGCGGCGTGCTCATGCGCCCCGACACCGCCTTGCCCGGGCGCAAGGATCCATTCGGATATGCTGTAGCCCGCGCCGGTCTCGTCCTCGTCCGCCTTGAACAGGGCGGTCAGATCGCCCATCTCATAGCGCCGCCCGCCGCCCGCCGCCCGGTGGCAGCGCGATGACGGCCCGCGCCGCCGGTGTCTGATCGTCACCTTCCACGACCGCCCTCCCTCCCACAAACATGCGCGACTATGCGCCCGACGCACCGCTCTGACAAGCGGCGCCCACCACCGGGCCAAACGCTAATGCGACAAGGCCGACCCGCGCAGGGCCATATGCGCTTCAAGCTGTTCATGATGCTCGGGGCCATGCACCTGCCGCACCGTGTCGCGTCGGGTCAGCGCGGTGCCCCAGTCGCGCAGCCTGGGCAATCCGGTCAGCAGGTCGATCGACCGTGTCCTGATCAGGAAATCGCAACGCACGAACAGCGGGGCATAGGCGGCGTCGACGATGGCAAAGCCGTCCCCGTTGAAATAGGGCGCGTGGTGCAGGGCCGTCTCGACCTTCTGCATGGCGGTGAACAGCGCCGCGCGGTGCCGGTCCGCCTCGGCCTGCGTCCTTGCGATCATCAGCATGTACTGGGCCCGCAGCAGGTTGCCCGCAAACTCCGCCCATGCGCGGTTCAGCGCCCGTGCGGCTGGCTTTTCGGGGTGCAGGCTGGGGCCTCCCAGCTCGTTGATGAACTCGGCGATGACCGATGATTCAAAGATGAAATCCGTGCCCGTGTCCAGCGCAGGAACGGTGCCCGTGGGCGAGCGTTTCAGGAACCAGTCCGGCTTGTTCTCAAGGTCGATGAACCTGACGTTGACATCGACGCCTTTCTCCAGCGCCACGATGCGGGCGCGCGCCACGAAGGGGCAGATCGGAAAGCTGATCAACACGGCCTGGGGCGGCAGGGTCAGCGGGGCTGTCGGGGACGCATGGTCGTGCGGGGACGCATGGTCGTGTGTCTGCAACATCGTCAGGGGTCCTTTCGGGACAGGGGCAATCGAAACCTCAGGGCAGGGGGCGGGCGGCAGCCTTCACCGGATCACTTTCCGGGCGCGCGCGCAGCAACAGGGTGCAGGCGATCAGCGCCGCGATGGTCGGCACGGCAAAGGCCATGGCCGGATCGGCGCGATAGACGGCCCCCGCGACCAAGGGTGCGATGCTCGCCCCGATGAACAAAAAGAACGTGTAGGTCGCAAGGGCCCGTGCCCGCATCGCGTTGCCCGACCAGAACGTGACGGCAGCGATCAGCCCCGGCACCGCCAGCGCCACGCCCGCCGACACCACGACACTGGCCAGGACAAGACCGCCCGCCGGGACCCAGGCAGGCCATCCGGCAATCGACGCAGCACCGCCGCTCGTGACCAGCGCGACAATCAGCCCGGCGGCGGTGACCGCAAGACCGCTGCAGGCGGTGACCGCGGGGCCATAGGCCTTGGTCAGGCGCGGTGCGATGAAACACAGCAGCAGCGGCGGAAAGCCTGCCAGCCGCAGCATCTGCGGATCAATCATGCCCTCCGCACCGGAACCGGGGGCGGCAAGCATCTGGCACAGCGTGTGAAACGACACCAGACAGAACAGAACCACCAGCGGCGCCAGCACACAGGCCGCAAGGGGCGGCATCGCCCGGCCCGCAGCACCGCCCGCCGCACCGCCCGCCGCCCCCCCTGTCGCGGGTGTCGGGTGTTCCGCCGCAACATCCGCCGGACGCGGCCCCACCGCACCGCTGCCAAGGACACCGCAGGCGCAGATCAGGTACAGCGCCGCCATCCCCCACATCAGCCGATCCAGCGGCACATCGAACGCGGCCACCAGCAGCTGCGACAGCGGTGCCGAGCTGAGAAACGCAAAGCCCATCATCGCAATCGCCATCGGCTGATCCGGTCGCGGCACCCGTTGGGACACCAGCGCCAGCGCCGTCGCGGGAAAGCTGGCGGCGGCAAGCCCCTGCACCATGCGTGCCGCAACCAGCGCGGCATAACCTTCGGCCGCCGCGACCAGCGCCGTGGTCCCGGCCAGCGCGACCAGCCCCGCGATCAGCAGGGTCATGCGGTCAACCTTGTCGGCCAGCGGTCCGAAGACAAGAAACCCGATCGCATAGGCCAGCCCGAAGGCCGCCGGGATCAGGTCTGCCTGCGTCTCGGTGATGCCCAGATCGACGGCAAGCGTGCCAAGCATCGGCAGCACTGCATAGATCTGCGCCACCACCAGAAAACCGGTGATCATCACGGCCACAACAAACGTCCAGGGCGAATGCGTCATCTCGGTCTCTCTCGGATCAAGTGATGGAAACTCGCCCCCCCGAACACACGGGCCTTCCGGGGGGGGATAACAGCGACAGGTGCCTACTGAACCAGATGCACCGCAGGGCCGGGCAGGCGGTGCGTCACACGGCAGGTGATCTGCACGTTGCAAAACGCCGCGCAGACATTGGCCCTGCGCCATTCCCCATCCGCCTTGGTGTATTTCAGAACGTCGTCCAGATGCGCGTGAATGGGCTGAACCCCGCCGCCGCTGGGCATCAGGTCGGAAAAGCTGATGTGCGTCCGCTTCATCCACAACGTGTTGCTCTTGGTGCGGTCGATCTTGTCCAGCTTGTAAAGCAACAGCTGCCCCAGTTGCAGCGCGCAGGCAAAGCTGGCCGAAAGCGACCAGGCGCCCCCGCTCTGCCCAGCCCTGCTCTGCCCAACCCCAACCTGTCCCCCCGAAGAGGCCATGGCCGAGGCCTGCATCCCTTCGGTGTTCAACAGCACCTCGCTCAACTCCACAGGCTGCCTGCAAAACGTCAGCCCGCGCGCCACCCCATGGCCACGGGGCCGCAGGCGCAGGTGGACCTCCATGTTCGCGATGTTCAGCAACATGACCTCGCCCGCTTCGTCGTCCAGCAGCACCTGCCCGGTGATCGCAAGCGCGTCCATGTCTTCCTCGACGGGGCTGCTGCCCGCGACGATGGAAATGCTGCTCAGAAGGTCGGTGGACAACTCGTCGCCCCGGCGCATCCCGATGCGAAACTGCCGCAGACATTCCAGCGCCAGTTCGATGACATCAATGGTGCTCAGATGCGGCTTTTGCTGCGTCCCGCCCTTCTGCGACCACATCGCAGGCAGGCTCACCGCCCCCACGCAACTGATCTGCAAGGCGTTCAGACTGCCCGAAATCCCGAAATCACGAATGATCTGCGAGGATTTCAGATAACCGTCACCGAAATACCGCCCCTGACGGACACCCAGAAAATCGTCGATACTTTTGTAATAGCCAAGTTCCATGAAATAAATCCTCTGAATACGCGTTACATCAAAAGCGTGTCGTAATCCGCCTGGGCCTGCGCCATGGCCTGCTGGACCGACATCACCGGCTTTTTCCCGAACACTTCGGCAATCGCATCGGCGCGTTCCTCGACCGATCCGCCAATCACGACGAATGGCATGTCGATTTCCCTGAGCGTCTCCAGCAGGAATTCATCCGAAGACCGGCGAAAATTCTCGTTGACCGGCCTGTGGCCGTCCTTTGCCAGCGGCAATTCATTCCTAAGGTGAATGAACTGATCGAATGACGCCTTCACATGGCGCTTGAACGCCTTTCCCAGCTCCCACATCACGTCTTCGAAAAACGCAAGCTCGCCGGTCTTTTCGACGCTTGCATCCGGTTCCAGATGGATCGACGCATTCGGATTGACCCCGTATTTCACCCGGACGCTGCCATAGATCCATTCCTGCAAAGAGCAGCCGTCGGAAATGAATTCCGGCGACAGCAGTTTTTCATGCACCACGCGTTCGGAATGACGCACCACGATCATCTGGATCAATTGCGCTGCGGTGCATTCCTCGAGCGTCTTGTCCGGTGCCGCGTGCGGAAGAATTTCACGCATGGTCGATGCCTCTGTGCGGCGCACCCCGAGATACTTGGAAACCACAAGAGACGTATATGTCTTGCCTGACGAATATGTGCCAGTCAGCCCGATCTTCATTGAATAATATCCTTGAACAAACCATTGAAATTGTGAAACTCTTCCGCCGTCTAACCGACGCGCGACCGCCCCGGTATCAGGCTGCGGCGGCTGCCGCTTCGGCCTTGACGATGGCTTCGGCCTTGGTCGTGGAATAGTCGGCATTCACGACCGTGGGGGCCACGTGGATGTGCTCGACATCGGCGACACCGATGAACTTGAACCAGTCGTCCAGATAGGGGGTGGCGAAATCCGACCCGAAATTGGGCGAAATACCGTTGTAATAGACACCGCTTGCATGCACGACAAAGGCGCGTTTTCCGGTCAGCAGGCCGTTATAACCCTTTTCGGGATCAAATCCAAAAGTCCATCCGGGCTGTGTGACCAGATCAATCAGCTGTTTCAGCACATAGGGAATGCCGTTGTTCCACAGCGGCGTATTCACCACATAGACATCAGCCGCGGCAAAGCGCTGGAATATCTTTTCGACCGTGGCCCAGGTCTCTTTTTGCGCGGCAGTGGCCTCTGCGCCGGTAAAAAGCGCCATTTTGGCACCCACCGCATTTGCGTCAAAGGCAGGCAGCGAGCCGTCGAACAGATCCATCGTGTCCACCGAAACACCGGGGCCTGATTTCAGCTTTGCGATGAGATTTTCAGCCACGGACAGCGATTGGCTTTCAGGCCCGCGCGTGGATGCATTAATCTGAAGGATTTTCATGGCATTTCCTTTTTTATAGATAAAGCAGGACGATAGGATTACAAAACCTTATTGCGCTGCAGCAATTTTATATTGCATATGCAGCATGATCCTTCAGTTCCCGTGCGCAGTCCATCCGCGATGCGTGCAAGTAAGAGTTGCGTAAATTGCCAATGGCCGATTTTGTCTGGGACGATCTGAAACATTTCATGGCGGTCGTCGCCGAAGGTTCCGTCGCCGGGGCCGCGCGCGTGGCCAAGATCGAACATTCCACCGTCACACGGCGCATCACCCGGCTTGAGACGCACATGAACGTGCGGCTGTTCAACCGTCTGGTGCGCGGCTGGGTGCTGACCGACGAGGGCAAGACGCTTCACGCACAGTCCGTCGAGATCGAACACCGGATGCGCAACGTCGAAAGGCTGTCGCTGGCCATGGGCACCGTCTCGGGCAGCGTGACCTTGACCGCGCCGCCCTTCCTGCTGAGCGAGATCATCATGCCCGCCCTGCACGGGTTTCACGACGCATACCCCGACATCAGCCTGCGTCTGCTGGGCGAGATGAAAGAGGCGAACCTGTCGCGCGGCGAGGCCGACGTCGCCCTGCGCATGGTCGCCGCCGAAGGTGCGGAACTTGTCACCCAGAAGATCTGCAATGTCAGCTATCTGTTCTACGGCCTGCCCGAAACCTGCGCGGTGCCTGCGGCGTCACGCAGGTTCATCGGCTATTCCGGCAGCCATCAGCCCTATCTCAGCGACGCCGTCCTGCGCCAGGCCGCAGGCCGCGTCGTGACCGTGCAGACCAACAACCCCCGGATCGCACAGCAGGCCGCCCTGCATGGCATGGGGATCGCCCTGCTTCCGACCTTTCTCGCCGCCCAAGGCCCCGCGCTCCAGGTCATCGAACCCGCGCGTCTGGCCATCTCGCAGCCCGTCTACCTCGTCATGCAACGCGACGTGCGCAAGGCGGGCAGGGTGCGCGCCCTGACGGACTACCTCAGGGACAACCTCAGCAAGGGCGTGTGAGGGCGTGCAAACGACGACCGTGGCCCCAAGAGGCCCAAAGAGGTCCCAATAGGCCCCAAAAGGTAGCGCCCGCACATCGTGTTGATCTTGCGCGCTATACGCCTGACATCAAGACATCCACGGCACGCGTAATCTGATCCCTCTGGTCAGCGACATTTCCGGTGTGTCGCAAACGCGACCGTCGCACACCCGCGATCAGCCTTGTCGCCAGGATCAGGCGTCTGCCGTCGCATTGAATTTCAGGATTCAGATGCCGCACCGCAGGATAGTCGGAAAGAAGCGGAATAACGACAACGGAGGCATCGGGCGGCAGCAGGTCGCTTTCGACGACGACCATGGAAATGCCATTATACTCCGCGACATCATAGCGGGTCAGCGAGACCATGAGGATCCACCGGGCGCTACGATAATATCGGCCAGTGGATGCCCGTTGTGCTCGTGCCAATCCGATTGAGCGGCAAACGCGCTGGCGTTCTCAACCAACCACTTGTCGCGACGCGCCTCGGCAACGGCCTTGACCAGTGCCGCCTCAGCCACTGCGGATACGTTGATACCCAGCTCCCGTGCGCCCTCCAGAGCCTCGGCATCGAGTGTCAAGGAGGTCTTGCGCTTAGCGGCATTTGCCATACGATCAATCTCCGTTCCTATACCGTCAAGATATACCGCGCGCGGTGCGACGCAAGGTTTCCTTGTCAGGAATTCCAGACCGACTCCCACGGTTTGCGGACAGGGCCCGGTAGATTGACAAACGACTTTAGCCCGCAGTCAACGCCCGCTTCGCCCCGCCCCCCAGACCTTCCGCCCAAACAACCCAAAACCCGTCACCGCACCCCCGCGCAGAACCCCTGTATCCGCGTGCACGCTTCCTTCAGCGCCTCGTCCGATGTCGCATAGCTCACCCGGAAGTTCGGGCTCAGCCCGAAGGCCGCGCCAAACACAACCGCAACGCCGGTCTCCTCCAGCAGCGCGGTGGCAAAGGTCTCGTCATCCACCAGTTTCACCCCCGCAGGGCTCGTCTTGCCGATCAGCCCCGCGATCGACGGATAGACATAGAACGCCCCCTCCGGCACCGGGCATGAAATCCCTTCCGCCGCGTTCAGCATCTCGACCACCAGGTTGCGCCGCCGCACAAAGGCCGCGTTGTTCTCGGCGATGAAATCATGCGGCCCGTTCAGCGCCTCGACCGCCGCCCACTGGCTGATCGAACAGGGGTTCGACGTCGACTGCGACTGCACCTTGCGCATCGCCTTGATCAGCTCCTCGGGCCCCGCCGCATAGCCGATCCGCCATCCGGTCATCGCATAGGCCTTGGACACGCCATTGACCGTCAGCGTGCGGTCATAAAGTCGTGGCTCGACCTGCGCGGGCGTGCAGAACTCGAAATCGTCATAGGCCAGGTGCTCGTACATGTCGTCCGACATCACCCAGACATGCGGGTGGCGCATCAGCACGTCGGTCAGCGCCTTCAGCTCGTCGCGGCTGTATCCCGCGCCCGTCGGGTTCGACGGCGAGTTGAAGATGAACCACTTGGTGTTCGGCGTGATCGCCGCCTCCAGCTGGTCCGCGGTCAGCTTGAACCCCGTCTGCAACGACGCCTCGGCCACCACCGGCGTGCCGCCGGCCAGCAGCACCATGTCGGGATAGCTCACCCAATAGGGCGCGGGGATCACCACCTCGTCGCCCTCGTTCAGCGTCGCCATCAGCGCGTTGTACAGCACCTGCTTGCCGCCCGACGACACAGAAACCTGCGCCGGCACATAGTCCAGCCCGTTGTCGCGCTTGAACTTGGCGCAGATCGCCTGTTTCAGCTCGGCGATGCCGTCGACGGCGGTGTATTTGGTCTTGCCCAGCGCAATCGCCACCACGGCGGCATCCTTGATGTGCTGCGGCGTGTCGAAATCGGGCTCTCCCGCGCCCAGACCGATGATATCGCGGCCCGCAGCCTTCAATTCCGCCGCCTTGTTTGATACTGCTATGGTCGGAGACGGTTTGACACGGTCGAGAGTGGCGGAAAGCAGTTTCATCTGAGCCTCGCAGGGTCTGGGGGAATACCTCTGGACTCATAGGCGCGGCCCGCCGCACGATCAAGCACAAGCGCATCGGCCAAGCACAGGCGCATCGGCGCACACTCAACGGATAGGGGACACCTCATGAACGACGACGGCAACGACTGGTACTCACAGGAAGCAGCGACCTTCGGAGACAGGGTGGCCGCCGCGCGCGAATCCGCCGGATTGACGCAAAAGGATCTGGCCCGCCGTCTGGGCGTGCGCCTCTCGACCGTGCGCGGGTGGGAAGACGACCGCTCCGAGCCGCGCGCCAACCGCCTGTCGATGATGGCCGGGCTCTTGAACGTGTCGATGATGTGGCTGATCAACGGCCAGGGCGACGGTCTGCCCGCCCCCGACCACGACCCGCTGCCGCGCGACATGCGCATGCTGCTCGCCGACCTGCGCACCCTGCGCGCCGACCTCACCGCCCAGGCCGACCACGTCGCCCGGATGGAGAAGACCCTGCGCAAGCTGGTCCAGGACCCCGCCGATGTCTGAGCTGCACGAACACCGCCTCAAGCGCCTGAAAATGCGCTCGATGCGGCGCGGGATCAAGGAAATGGACCTGATCCTCACCGCCTACGCCGACGACACCCTGCACCTGATGGACGACGAAGGCCTCGCCAACTACGACGACCTGCTCAACGAGAACGATCAGGACCTGTATCAGTGGGTGACGGGCCAGGTCCCACCGCCCGAGCGCTTCGAAGCCCTGATCGCGCGGATCTCGGTGCAGTTCCAGGGGACAGGGTAGCGGGGGGCATGAATAGTTCCTAGTTTTTAATGCGCCAATATTTAGCAGTCCCATTCCCTGCGGGTTCAATGGCATGCCGATTATCAGGTGGAGTATTCTCTTTCAGCAAAGTGAAAACATCGCTAAGGATGGTTCGGCTACTGGAAAGGTAGGCATGCGAAAAATCTCCTAAATCCAAGTCGTTTACAATGATAGTGTCCATGCCATTTAAGACGAACGTTGGTGGAGTGATACCGACTCTCGGGTAGCTATGAAGCCAACCAGAAACTTTTAAGGCTCTGTCTAAGCCCGAAACATAAGATGTCATCCTTTTGCAATGCTTTACAACCGACCCTCCCTGATGGGGCATTATCGTCGCATCTACATCCGCTGCTGCCATGATGACTTGGTTTACTTTTTTCAATGTGGAAACCCGTTTGTGAGAAAGAACTTCCAGGGCCCCAGCGAGACACCTACAACCCATGCTGTGAGCAATGAGATTCACCTTGCCCGTTGGTGAGTTGGCAGTGAAGTCTTGGATGAAATTAGCCAAGAAGTACTTACTCGCTTCAGATTGCGTCTCGTCAGCGCTGTAATTGCGTAGCTTGCCTTTTGATGGCCAGCTAAAAAGAGCGATTCCTTGACCTATACCTAGGTCATACCCAATTTGAGACGACCTAAGCACTGCTTCTTCAAATGTAGTGTTGAAGCCATGAACAAAGATTGTTGGGTGCTCGCGCAGCTTCATTCTGTCAGCGGTATCCCGGATGAGCTTCCAAAAAAGCTCATCATTCATTGAAATCAAATGATCAATATGTAAGCGATCATCTTTCCTGTTAAAAAGTCGCTTCCACAATGGTGATCCTAAAGAACCTACGCGATGACCTTCAGGGACAATAACTTCGCAAACACCGAGGCTTAACGTGTTATTGTTTAAAGCTCCAAATCCAGTAAGCTCGCCTCTTTCAAGAATGGGGTTGCGGTTGGTAGCAAAGAAAACGTCATATCTGTTCTTTTTAGATTTTCCGCTGTCATATTCTTCTTCATAAAATTCTGGCAGTGATTTTTCCATTTTGTTGGCTGAAAGTAAACGGGGTTCTATAGCTTGTAAGAACGCTTGTCGGTCTGCGAAGACAGAAGCTGTCTGCAGCGATACCTTTTCTATTTGGCTTTCAGGAATATTGCTAGCGATGAAGGTCGCGCCCTCAATTGTGGCACCTGCTAACTCAATTCCAACCAAGGTAGTATTTTCAAATTTGCTACTCTTGAAAATAGAATTTCGAGCGTTCACACCAGAGAGGTCAGCATTTGTAAAGTTTGCTCTTCCAAAATTTGACATGGAGAGGTTTGAATTGGACATATCTGCGTTAACAAATTTTGAGCCGACGAAATTAAGATCAGATAGGTCAGAGTTTCTTAGATTTGCGTTTGATAGATCAATTTTCTCGAAAAACCTAGAAGTTTTGGGCGCATCTCGAAAGTCTGGCGGCAGAAAGTCGAAGAATCGTATACTTGATAGATCAGGGGAAAATTGAACCTTTTTCCTTCGGCGATTCCAGCTCTCAACTCCTTCTTTGAGCCACTCCGCATGTTCTTCGTTAGACACAGTTTGCTCTTCCTCGCAATCTAAAATATCAGTTCATACCTATGTGTAACCTATGACTTCACAATAGCAAAAAACTTTCTGCCGTATTTTTTACAGTCACTGCGGGTGACAAAAAGTACCCCAATCCACATGTGTCACTTTGATCACTAGCTCTAAAACTGCCGATCAGTTCGCATATGGCTCCTGACGCTGTCGCGGCACAACAACAAAACGTCTAAATCCCTGGGTGGCTGCTACGGTTTACTGTGCCGCCAACGCGGGTACTGCGAGGGTCCTAAACCTACTCGCTGAAACGAATAAAGCGCAAAAAAATATATGTGCCAAAGACTCCAAATCCACTTCCCCTCTATCAAATTGGTTCCTCCCCCCAAACCCAACTTAACGGTTTATTGTCAAATTCTCCCCATTCTCCCTCGCAGGATGAACGAGTCGGAGTAGTACAATGAGCATTCAGGAACCTGCACTCAAGATGCCCGGCAACGGTCCGCCGGGGAGGAGTTTTATCGGCAGCTATCTCGAGGCGCTGTCGCTGGTCGAGCGGCTGCACCGTCTGCTGCTCGACGTGATCAAGGATGAGTTCGAACGTGTCGGCGTGCTGGAAATCAACGCGGTCCAGGCGCTCTTGCTGTTCAACATCGGTGACAACGAGGTGACGGCCGGCGAATTGAAAAGCCGGGGCTACTATCAGGGCAGCAACGTCAGCTACAACCTCAAGAAGCTGGTGGAAATGGGCTACATGCACCACCAGCGCTGCGAGATCGACCGTCGTTCGGTCCGGGTCCGGCTGACCGCGAACGGCCGCATGATCCGCGACACCGTGGCCGAACTCTTCGAGCGTCACGCCGTCGGCCTGCAGGCCGCACAGGTCCTGCGCGACGACGGCATCGAAGAGATCACAGGCACCCTCAAGCGCGTCGAACGCTATTGGACCGATCAGATCCGCTATATCTACTGATCCCCGCCTGCGATGCACATCAAGGACCAGCCAGAACGGCGGTCTGCATCCCCCCCGGCTAGGGCCGCGCCACGTCCTCGATGACGCCACCCATCACGCCCCCGATCACGCCACCGATAACCATGACCTGCAATTCCCGCTCCAGCTTGCGCTGCATCGCCGCCGCATAGCCGTCGAACCCCAGCGCCGTCTCGACAAAGGCATCCGCCCCGAAAATCACCTCGGCGCGAAAATATGAGCTCAGCTCGCCGATCTCGTCCTGCCTGCGATCCCCCGTGGCCGGCGCATCCGCCCCGATCACCAGCGCGTTCACCGTGACACCCCGCCCCGACAGCGCGTTCTTCACATCGCGCGGACGCGGTCCCAGATTGGATTTGCCGTCGCCCGAAATATCCAGCGTCCGCACCGTGCAATCGGTCTGATCCAGCATCCCCACGCCGTGCTGCACCGCCGACCCCAGGCCCGTCCCGGGCGAGCGTGGCACCCGCACCCGCGCGCGCAGCGTTCCGATCACACCGTCCAGCGCCGCTTCGGAGGTCACTTCCGTCCAGGGCACCAGCAGCGTGGTGTCGCCGGGACTGCTCCATTCATAGACCGCCAGCTTCACCGGCGTCTGCGGAAACTGCATCAACGCCTGCCGCACCGGGCCCGCATCCAGCGCCTGCGCCAGCCCGTCCATCTGCAACCGGTATTCGCGCGCATCGACCGATCCCGACACATCCAGACCCAGCGCCAGCGCCTGCCTGCACGCCGCCTGCGCCTGTCCCGCGACCGCAAACGCACATGCCAACAGCGCCGCCCGTATCATGCGCACATCATCCCCGGTCACCCGGTTGCCGCAACGCCCCGAACACCGGCGGCGACAGCTCGCGCTCCAGCTTGCGGCGCATCGCGCGCTCGTAATCCTCGAACCCCTGCGCCACTTCGACAAAGGCACCGGGCCCGTGCATCACTTCGCGCTGATAGAAGGCGATCAGCCCGACCTCGGCCTCGTAATCGGCGGCGTTCACCACCAGACCGTTCACCGTCACCTGCGCGAAATCAAACGCGCGATAGGCCGCCTTCGGGCCAAAGCCATCGTTGTTCTGCCCGTCGCCCGCCATGTCCAGCGTCTGTTGCAGACAGTCGGGCGCGCGCTCCAACAGCCCCGCGCCATACCCCAGCGCATAGCCCATCGCCGTGGGGAAATCATTGTGCGAGCGTTTCGACGCCGCCACGGTCTCTGCCGCCATCAGCAGTTCGGCGGGGCCACGCACGACCACCCAATCTAGGATCAGCTCCTGATTGTAGCGTCCCGACCACTCGTAAACCGCCAGCGCCACGGGCGCGTCCGTCGCAAAAAACGCCGCGCGGACCTCGGGCGCGGTCAATGCCGCCACCAGCCCCTGCCGCTGCAACGTGTCCTCGGTCGCATCCACCGACGACGACACATCCAGCGCCAGAACCAGCGCCAACCGGCACTCCTGTGCTGTGGCGGCGGCGGGCAGGGCCATGCAAAGGCCCCACCACAATGCGATCAGCGCATGTTTCACCGTTACCAGTGCCCGGTGTTTTCCATGCTGGCCCACGGCTCTTGCGGGGCCAGCGCGTCACCCGATTGCAAAAGCTCGATCGAGATGTTGTCGGGCGAGCGCACGAACGCCATGTGCCCGTCACGCGGCGGGCGGTTGATGGTCACGCCGTTGTCCTGCAGCTTTTGGCACATCCCGTAAATGTCATCGACCGCATAGGCCAGGTGCCCGAAATGGCGGCTGTCGTCGGGCAGCTTGTCGTCGCCGTCCCAGTTGTAGGTCAGCTCGACAGGGCACTCTTCCTGCCCCTCTGGGGCCATGAAGATCAGCGAAAAACGCCCCTGCTCGCTGTCCATGCGGCGGGTCTCTTTCAGGCCCAGCATCTCGAAAAAGGCCATGGATTTCTCCAGATCCTTCACCCGAACCATCGTGTGCAAATACTTCAGCGCCATTGTCGCGTCCTTTCGTCCTTGAAGTCTGGGCAGACTCTAGCACGCACGCGCCCAAGGGCCAGCGCAGTTTCCGGCGCGCGGGCGCGTCAGCCTGTGCGACCCGCACGGATCAAAAGACCGACTTGACCTCGAAGTTCACGGAAAACTCCGCACCCTCGTAGCGGCTGACGTTGCTTTGTCGTTGGCCTGCGCGCAGCCGCACAGATGGCGCAAAGCCTGCATAGTCGTAATCGGCAAAGAAAAATGTGACGTCGCCGTAGAACGACGTGTCCTCGCGCCCGCCCGGCACCGCGATCCAGCCGACGCTGAAATCGTCGTACTGCGATTGCCCCACGATCAGCGATGCGGTGACCTGCGCGGGGCCGATGGACTGGCCAAAATGATAGGATGCCCGCACGCTGGCCGAGGATTGGCGCTGGTTGATGTGGCCCGCGTCCACGTCCGACAGCGAAAACGACAGGCCCACGGTGTCGCCGCGCGTCAGCTTGTGACTCAGCTGCGCGCCAAATGTGGTCAGGGTCTGGTCCTGGCTGGCCCGCACCGCCGATTTGCGCTCTTCCAGTGCGGCGCTGAACCCCAGTCGCGTGCGCGCGCCCAAGCCGACCGAGCGGGATGCGCGCAGGCTCGCAAAATCATAGGACGCATCGCCGCCCGACCATGTCTTGCCAAGCGCAAGCCCGACCGACGCGGTGTTGCCCGGCTTGCCCCAGCGAAACCGCCGGTCGATGGACACATCCGCATAGGTGCTGCCCAGATCCGCGCCGCTGAACCCCGGTGCCATCGCCTTGGCCTCCGACGACAGCGACACACGCTTGACGTAGAGCCGCGTGCCGATCTCGGTCACGCCGGTGTCCGACTGAGCGATCCGGTATCCCAATGCGATGTCGGTGGTGGCGACGGTGCCCGACAGCGCCTGCGCACTGCCGCTCAGGCTGCCGACGATGGGCACGCCGTCGATGGTCTGCAACGCGCTGTCGGCGCCGTTGTTCACGTTGTCCGAAGGCGAGACACTGGCACCGATGCGAAAGCTGAACGGGTTCATCGCCCGCACCCGTGCGTAATCCGCGCCGATCCGCTTGATGTCCTCGGGGTTGGTGGTGTTGGTCGCCGCCCGGCGCAGCCAGATCTGCGTGAGGGTAGGGCGCTTGTCCAGCATCGCCGCCCGCGCGGCAAACTGCGCCGCCTTCAACCGGGATGTGTCGTCGTCACTGGCGCGATAGGCGCGCCCCGCCGCACGGCGCGATGCCCGGTGATTGCCCCGCTGCGCCTCGGCTGCGGCCACGATCGCCAGCGCATTGGCGTCACGCGCATCGGCCTGCAACAGGCTCGTGCCCAGCTTCAACGCCAGATCGGCATCGCCCCGGCTCAGCGCCACATGCGCAAGCGCGCGCGCATCGCCTAAGGATACCGTGGTCTCGACAGGGGCCGCCTTGACGTCATCGGTCCCCGCAATGGCCACGACCGCGCCAAACCCCGGCGCGGCCACAGCCGTGACACATAACAAGTGTCTTATGCGTATCATCCGATCCGCCCGTCAGCCCCCGGCTCAGTCGTCCACATCCGTACAGGGCGCACCGGCTTGCGGTCCGCCGCATTTGCCCAGCACCCAGACGCCGTATTCTTCGGCATTTTCGATCTCCAGCAAATGGTCCTCAAGAAAGACCGCACCCGCCATGACCTCGCTTTCAGTCCCGCCAAAGATGCCGCCATAGGTGCCCTTGTCGTCCTGACCAATGCGCGCATCGCCCTGAAAGGTCCCGTTGCCGTCGATCGTGGTGGGCACAAAGTCGATATTCGCCACCGCCACCGTCGTCGCGCCCCCGGTCAGCTGGCTGTCGGCCAGATCCAGCTGGCGCTCATAGATCGACCCCTTCAGCGTGTTGTCCGAAAAATCGACGTTGAAGAAGATCTTGCCCGTCACCTTCGCCGCCTGTCCCGGCCTCAGAGCCTCGTTGCGGCCATCTGGAAATGGCAACAGATCCGTTTCGTCCCCCGGCAGGTTGGTCAGCCCGACGTAATCGCCCTCATAGGTCACCAGACCACTTTCGCCCGTCACCACATGCGGGCTGTAGCCGCCCTCGCGGCCATAGGCAGCGCCGCCGTTATAGGTGCCGAACTGCCCGCCCGTCACCATGATGCCCGCGCGCGTGCCGTTGATGTCCTGCACATAGGCCGTCGCGTGCTGGTCCAGCGCATCGTCCTGTGCGGTGAACGCCACATAGCCCGGCACATCCAGCCCCGGTGTGCGCCGATAGACCGACCCCAGCGCGTCCTCGTCCAGGCTCACGCCCGTCACCACCAGCGTGCCCGTCGTCGGGTCATATGTGAAACTGTCCAGATCGCTCGCCAGAACCGCAGGGATCGGCCCCGTGGTCGGATCGCCACCGGTGTCAGTCGGAGGGGCCGTAAACGGATTGCCGTCGCCGCACGCGGCAACCAGCGCCAATACGGCGATGCCTGAGAATAAACGGGTCATTTGCGACCACCTTTTTGTTGAACTGCTGCCTCTTATTGGCGTCAAATTCCCCCCAAACGCGTTCAAAGTCAACGAATCTGTGAACAACCCCCGATAGATGTGTCTTGCATGCGACCACGATATAGCGGTTCACGGATGGCTCCCCGCTAGATAAGGTGACGCCCTATCAGATTCTGTGTCCAAAGGATTCGCGCAATGCCTCTCAGCCCCGACCAACAAGCCGAAGTCGACGCCCTGCGCGACGCCCCCCAGCAGACCCTGCGCGCGACCGCACCGGGCATCGAACAACATCTCTACCGCGCCCACGACGTGCTCGACCACGGCTTTGTCCGCGTCATCGACTACATGGGCGACGACAGCGCGATCTGCCAGGCCGCCCGCGTGTCCTATGGCCGGGGCACCAAATCCGTCCAGAACGACGAGGGCCTGATCCGCTACCTGATGCGCCACTGGCACTCGACCCCCTTCGAGATGTGCGAGATCAAGCTGCACGTCAAACTGCCCGTCTTCGTCGCCCGCCAGTGGATCCGCCACCGCACCGCCAACGTCAACGAATACTCGGCCCGCTATTCGATCCTCGACCGCGAATTCTACATTCCCGCGCCCGACCACCTCAACGCGCAATCCGTGGTCAACAACCAGGGCCGCGGAGCCCTGCTGGAAGGCGAAGAGGCCGCCCGCGTCCTCGACATCCTCAAGGCCGACAGCAACCGCGCCTATGACCACTACGAGCAGATGATTTCCGAAGACGGCCAGTCCGGCCTTGCCCGCGAACTGGCCCGCATGAACCTGCCCGCCAACATCTACACCCAATGGTACTGGAAGGTTGACCTGCACAACCTCTTCCACTTCCTGCGCCTGCGCGCCGACGCCCACGCCCAATACGAAATCCGCGTCTACGCCGACGCCATCGCCAAAGTCGTCGCCGACTGGGTGCCCGCCGCCTACGGCGCCTTCGAAGACTACCGCATGGGCGGCGCGCAACTCTCCGCCAAGGGTCTTGAGTGCGTCCGCCGCATGCTCAAGGGCGAAGAGGTGACGCAGGAGACATCCGGAATGTCCAAGGGGGAATGGCGGGAATTTGAGGGAGTTTTGAACGACCCCGCCTAGCGGGGTTGGAACGCTCCAGTGGAGCGTTCCAAGTTCAAAACGGGCGCGCCGCAAGGCGCGGCCATGAAGAGGAGATGTCGGCCAGAGCAGCGAACACCGGTTTTAGATGGATGTAGATATTTATGAAAATCAGGGAAGATGGTAAATTTGCCTTAGGACTTATCATGGGCTCAGTATTTACTCTGTTGGCCTTTTTAGCGACCGAAAAATACTCACAAATCATTTTGAATGATCCAACTCTATTTGGCGCAGTCTTAGGGGCGCTAATAGCGGGGTTTATCGGTGTAACCGGGCAAGTGTTGGTTATTTACCAGACCGCCCAGCGTGTCGAGGCCGAAGAACAGAAAAAAGAACGAGCGGTTTTGCAGAGTCTATTGGTGCGAATGAATCGGACAATGAGTACCTTTGCCCAGTGCAAAAGTCACTTAGAGTCTACGTCGCCATTTGATAATATAAAATTTGACGATCGCGAATGGTTGATGAAGCCATTAAAAATAAACGATTTGCCATCTGGATTTTCTGATGTCGATTTGTCTCTGCCACTGAGCTTTGGCGACTTTAAGCTCTTTAATTTGATGAACGTGTTTGATTCTGTTGTGCGAAATTTTGGATGGGTTTACAATGAGTACGACAGAGAAGTTTCGTTGATGCTAAATTTGATCCGCTCCGGCAACGACATGAAATTTAGTGACGGTAAAATGTCAGGAAATGCTGAATTGGATATTCGTCACTACCATGAAGTTCGCGACTTCCAGAACCACTACCGTCAAGATGTGTACAGTGGTTTGGTCATTGGAAGGAAAATTCATATTGCACTTTCGAGATACCTTTCTGAGAATCATGAGGTAAATGTGACTTTATCGGAATTGATTAGTGAATCCGAGTGGCAAGAGCTTACTGAAGCCGTCGAACTAGGAAATTTCGCTGATGACGTACTTAATGATAGTAATGATAATAGTGCTAAGTGATCCAGTAACTATATAAACGCAGTTTTAGACAAGGGCAGCGCCCGACCGCGGGTGGGCGCTCCAACCTCCGTTCATGCCACTTGATCCCACAGCCTTGGCCCGACACTGAAGACACACACAACGGTGAAGAAGCGCCCGCCCGTCGTGCTGAAAGCACGCCTTCGGCGTGACGGGCGGTCGGGCGCAGCCCGGCGGTGCTACGCACCTCGACTCCGGGCTTGGTGGCAGCAACATCTGCCGACCTGCGAGCACCGAGAGGGCAGGGGCACGGCACCCGCGAATGCCGAAAGCTGCGGGCACGTCCCCGCGTCGGCTTGCGATCACCGAAACGGCAGAGGATCGCAAATTCCGCCGCCACGCCGCCCGAACCCGAGCCGTAAAAAAACACCCCGCCAGCCCCCAAGAAATCCGGCCAGATTAACCGCTTGTCCGCGCGGGTCCCGGCCCTGAAACCTCAATCTGTACACATTCCGCCCGAATATGTACCACACCGCCAAAACCCCCCGATGTGCCCCCGAAACCCCGGCGCGATCTTGTACAAGACCGCCCCGAATATGTACCGAACCCCACGATTGCGGACCCGCGCAGGCCCCGCAAACCCCGCAAATCCCGTGGTTAACGCCCCGGACGCCGCATGGACGATCCCCGGAAATCCCCAAAAAAATTCTGGACAGACGCAGGCTGCAGCGCCAAACTTACCCCATTGGCGGGCCCCCCGCGCAGCGAGGAATTAAGCAAAATGAAATCTATTATAACCGCATCACTGGCATTGACCTTGGGCACCGCACTGCCCGCAATGGCCGCCGACACGCCCCAGGTCTATGCCTATCCCAGCGCCCAGAACTATTGCCTTGCCGGTCTGCAACCGGTCACCATAGAGGGCGACATCAGCTGCGGCACACCGACCGTCGCCGTGCCCTACACGACCGTCATGACACATGTTGTCATCCGCCCGAAAACGCACAAAAGCAGCTATGATTGCCAGATCGGCACCAAGGGCTGCACCTTCGACTGAGTGTCGGACAGATCTGTATCATCGGTCAAAGGGCCCGACATCGCGTCGGGCCGCTTGTCTTTTGCGCGGATCAGAGCAGCGTCAGATCCGAAGCCATCTGCCGTCCGTCCCGTCCTTCGGACAAATCGTAACTGACCTTCTGATTGTCGGCCAGTCCCGTCAATCCCGATCTTTCAACAGCTGAAATGTGCACGAATACATCGCTGCCACCATCTTCCGGTGCGATGAACCCGTATCCTTTGGTGGTATTGAACCACTTCACGGTGCCCGTTGGCATAATCCCGTGCCTCCTTCTACCTTACAGTCACTCCCGTTAAGTTAAACAACGGGACGTTGGCGCAGCACCCGATTAACCATATTCGGCCGCCACCCCTTTAAAGATTGATCAACCCCGGAAAAAATCAAGAAAACCCCTGCTATTTCCGCGGGGAATTTCCTATCCAGGACGCAAAAGGAGCCTGAAAATGCAGATATACGGACTGAAAACATGCGACACCTGCCGCAAGGCGCTCAAGGCTTTGCCGCAGGCGGAATTCGTCGACGTGCGCGCAGACGGCGTGCCCCAAGGCATTATGAACAAGGCACAATCCACCTTTGGCGACGCATTGCTCAACACCCGCAGCACCACCTGGCGGGGCCTCGATGATGCCACGCGCGCGCAACCCCAGGCCGATCTGCTGGCCGCGCATCCGGCCCTGATGAAACGCCCGCTGATCGTGGATGGCGACGCGATTTACCTCGGCTGGACCCCGGACACCCGCGCGGCCTTGGGCGTAACCGACTGAAAAGCCGACCGGATCGCCGCATCCACGCTGATCGGCCCGGCGCCTTTGACGACCAGAACCAACAGGATCAGCACCCAGAACGCGCGCTGATCCGCAATCGCCCCACCCGCCAGATGATCGAACCACGTGCCGATCGTCTCGGCACTCACGCCGTGCCCGAAGATGTCCACGTAGCTTTGCACGCCCACGAAAACGATCATGCCAAGCGCGCTCATGCGCGTCAGCAGGCCGACCACGATCATCAGCGGCAACAGAAATTCGGCCCAGGTGCCCGCAACCGCGACCAGCCAATAGCCTGCGCCAAGCTGCGACGCGTCATAGCCCGCTGCCTCCATCGCCTTGGGAAACATCTGCACATAGGCGGTGTCCGACAGCCAGATCAGCCCCGCAAAACCATCCCCAAGCTTGGTCATCGCGGAGACCCAGAAATAGAACAGCAGAACCCCCGCGAATACCAGCCGCGCCAGCGTCGGCAGCAGCCCGTCGGCGCGGTCCAGCGTCGCGGTCATGCGGGTATAAAGCTGGCTCATGTCTGACCTTCCCATGCCATGCCCGTCACGGCGTTCTGCGCGAACAAAAGCGCCATGGGGGTTGCGATATCGCAATCGGGGTCAATCTGCGCGGCGGCATCCTGCGCGCCGTCCAGGCTGGCCCCGGCCATAAGCGCCGCGATCCAGGCACCCTGCGCGGGCGACAGCGGATGCGGGGCGGGGTCATAGCCTGCACGCGTGACCAGCACGTGCTGCGCCACGGGCTGCGGCTTGGGCGCGCCGTCTTCGCTGTTGAACCGCCAGATATCAAAAAGCGGCCAGACCGATGCGATCAGGTGCACCGCCGGGGCGAACTCCAGCCGCGTGTGTGTCAGTTGCGCAGGCGTCAGCCCGGCCAGAGCCGCAGCTTCCAGCGGGCTGGTATCCGCCGCGTGACAGGACGCCCGCAGGGCTTGCTCCAACCGCGCCACGTCCCCCAGATAGCCCAGAGACGCCAGTTGCGGAACCGCAGCCAGAAACGCGTCAAAGCCGTCGCCATAGCGCTGCATGATCGGCTGGGTGGGCGGATGCGCGCGGATGAACGCACCCGCCACGATGTCGAAATTCGCCGCACCGATCAGCTTGCGCACCACCGGAAAGCCCGCGCGCATCACGTCGGTCAGCGATTGCATCACGTTGTTGCGGTAGACGTCAAAGCGTTTGCCAGCCGCACCGCCACGCCCGTCGTGCAGGCCCTCGGGCGCGCTCAGTGCAGGGTCCAGAAGTGCGCCGTGAAACGCTTTCATGCGATGGCCAGCGCATCGGCGGCGCGCGCAGCCTCGGCGCGCAGGGTGGGCCAGTCGGGCACGTCGTTGTCCCATTCCACCAGCGTGGGCAGCGGTCCGGTGCGCTCCAGAACGTCGCCCAGCAAGGTCCAGACCGCATCCGTCACCGGCGCGCCATGGCTGTCGATCAGCAAGGGCGCGCCGTGCTCGTCCGCATCCTCGGCATGGCCGCCCACGTGCAACTCGGCCACGGCGGACAGCGGATAGGCGTCGATGTACTCTCGCGCGCTGGTGCCCAGATTGGTGGCCGAAATGAACACGTTGTTCACGTCCAGCAGCAGCCCACAGCCGGTGCGCCGGACCAGTTCGGCCAGAAAATCGGGCTCGGACCAGGTGCTCGCGTCAAACGCCAGATAGCTCGACGGGTTCTCCAGCAGCATCTGACGGCCCAGCGTGTCCTGCACCTCGGTGATGTGCGCGGCGACATGGGCCAGTGTGCCAGCAGTATAGGGCAGGGGCAGCAGGTCGTTCATGAACGCAGCACCATGGGTGGACCAGGCCAGATGCTCGGAAAAGCTGGCGGGTTTCACCCAGTCGCACAGGTGTTTCAGCCGTGCGAGGTGATCCGTGTCCAACGCTTGCGCGCCGCCGATGCTCAGGCCCACGCCGTGGACGGACACCGCGAATTCTTCAGACAGGGCGCGCAGTTGCGCAATCTGGCGGCCACCATCGGCCATGTAGTTTTCGGCGTGTACCTCGATCCAGCGCACCGGGCCGGGGTCGGATGTCAGCCCCTCGAAATGCGCGGGCTTAAAGCCCACACCGGGCGCGCGGGGCAGCGCGGGGTTCGTCTGGCGTGTGTCCAGCATCGGCTTTGGCCTTTCACGCGTGACAGGGGGGATGCACCGGGCCCGCGGCCCGATGCGACAGCCCCACCGGGGGGAGGCTTATGCAGGCCGGTCGCGGTTCAGCTCGTCCAGCGAGCCGGTCCGCGGGGTGCCGTCCGCCATTGCGGGCAATTCGATCTCGGTGCAGGTGCCCGCATCGACCAGCGTCCAGGCGTTGCCCTGATAATCGACGGTCGAGCTGCCAGCGCAGGTGGTGCCTTCGCCCGCCTTGCACGAATTTTCGCCGGCCAGCGAGATGCCATAGCATTTTTCCTTGGACGCGGCGCTGACGCCACCGGTCTGGGCGGCCATTGCGGCGGCGACGGCCCCCATCAGGGCGGCGGTTTTAATCGTTTTGGACATTTCAATCTCCCTTAAGCAAAGTTTCGGTTCGGCTCGGGCGTTGTTCGCCCTGCATTCAGCCTAGCGGTCATTTTTCATATCCTGCCATCACGACGCCGTGAATCACTTCTGTGTCAGAGGATACCACTGCAACGGGCAAAGATCGTCGGTGATCGTACTTTTTCATTACGATTTCGTTGCACCACCGCGCGTGAAACTATCAGTTTGTTACAATCCGGGCGGTGCGGCAGCGGGCAAGACGCCGATGCCGCACCGAATGTGTCAGTCCCGCAAATCAGGCGCCGTCGCCTCGAGTGCAAGCGTCTGCAGCACCTCGTCAAGCGACTGCACGGACGTCTGCTTCTCGCCCAGACGCCGCACCGACAGCGTGCGCTCCTCGACTTCACGGGCACCCACGGCCAGGATCACCGGCACCTTGCCGACCGAATGTTCGCGGACCTTGTAGTTGATCTTTTCGTTGCGCAGATCGGCCTCGGCGCGCACGCCCTTCGCTTGCAGGGCGGCCACGACCTCCTGCACATAGGCGTCCGCATCCGAGATGATCGAGGCCACGACGACCTGACGCGGCGCCAGCCAGAACGGCAGCTTGCCCGCGTGTTCCTCGATCAGAATGCCGATGAACCGCTCGAACGAGCCCAGCGTCGCACGGTGCAGCATGAAGGGCCGCGCCTTGGCCCCGTCCTGCGCAATATAAGTCGCCCCCAGCCGCTCGGGCAGGTTGGGGTCCACCTGGAACGTGCCGCATTGCCACACGCGGCCAATCGCATCGGTCAGGTAAAAGTCCAGCTTGGGGCCATAGAACGCGCCATCGCCCGCCTCCAGCGTATAGGTGCGCCCGGTCTTGCGGATCGCGCCCTCAAGGGCGTTCTCGACATAGTCCCACGATTCCTCGCTGCCGACCCGCTTTTCGGGACGGGTCGCGAACTTGATCTCGAAGGTGGGAAAGCCCAGCTCGGCATAGATTTCCGCCAGAAACTCGATGAAACGGGCGCATTCCTCTTCGATCTGGTCCTCGGTGCAGAAGATATGCGCGTCGTCCTGGGTAAAGCCGCGCACCCGCATGATGCCGTGCAGCGCGCCCGAAGGCTCGAACCGCGAGCAGGACCCGAATTCGGCCAGCCGCAGCGGCAGATCACGATAGGATTTCAGACCCTGGTTGAACACCTGCACGTGGCAGGGGCAGTTCATCGGTTTCAGCGCGTTGATGCGCGTCGCGGCCTTGTTCTTGATCTCGGCGTCATCATGCTCGCCGTCGCGGGACTCGTCCACTTCGACGATGAACATGTGGTGCTGGTATTTCTCCCAGTGCCCCGACGCCTCCCACAGCTTGCGGTCCACGACCTGCGGCGTGTTGATCTCGCGGTAACCGCCGACGCGCTGCTTGCGGCGCATGTAGTCCTGCAATTCGGTGTAGATGGTCCAGCCGTTGGGGTGCCAGAACACCTGACCGGGGGCCTCTTCTTGCATGTGGAACAGGTCCATCTCGCGGCCCAGCTTGCGGTGGTCGCGCCTGGCCGCTTCCTCCAGCATGTTCAGATGCGCACGCAGCTTTTCCTTGCCGGTAAAGGCCACGCCGTAGATGCGTTGCAGCATCTGGCGGCTGCTGTCACCGCGCCAGTAGGCACCGGCGATCGACATCAGCTTGAACGCGTCACCGGGCACCTGTCCGGTATGCTGCAGGTGCGGACCCCGGCACAGATCCTGCCAGTCGCCGTGCCAGTACATGCGCAGGGGCTCGTCACCCGGAATGCCTTCGATCAGCTCGACCTTATAGGGCTCATCGCGGTCCTGGTAATACTTGATCGCAACATCGCGGTCCCAGACCTCGGTGCGGACGGGATCGCGCTTGTTGATGATTTCCTTCATCTTTTTCTCGATCTCGCCCAGATCTTCGGGCGTGAACGGCTCGGCGCGGTCAAAATCGTAATACCAACCGTCCTTGATGACGGGGCCGATGGTCACCTTTGTGTCGGGCCAGATTTCCTGCACGGCGCGGGCCATGATGTGCGCAAGATCGTGGCGCACCAGCTCGTTGGCCTGCTCGTCGTCCTGCATGGTGTGAATGGCGATCTGCGCGTCGGCATTGATCGGCCATTGCAGATCCCAGTGCTGGCCGTCGATGCTGGCGCTGATGGCCTTCTTGGCCAGGGATTTCGAGATGCTCTCCGCGACTTCGGCGGCGGTGATGCCGGCCTCGTAGTCGCGTGCATTGCCATCGGGAAAGGTAAGGGAGACTTGGGCCATGAAGGCACTCCTCGTCAGTTTGGCGCCCACGGAACGCCCGGTTGCGGGTTATATGTGTGCTGGTCTTTTGGCGGGGCAGGCACGTGGCGTCAAGTGGCGGAGGCGTGCTTTGGCGACATTCGTGCCGACAGCAGCAGATGCGCCAGTGCGACGGCGACACCGCAGCCCGACGCGATCCCCAGTGCGGTGACGCCCGCGCGCGCCAGAACCCAGCCACCGATGGCCGAGCCTATAGCCGCCCCCACATAGATCGCGGCGGCATTGAGCGCCAGAACCACGGTCGCCTGCGCGCCAGCCAGTCCGACCAGCCGCGATTGCTGCGCTGCCATGAACGCCCAGCCGGTCATCGACCACAGCACTGTCAGCACCATCAGCGCCGCATCGGCCATCGGCAGCAGCGAGAACATCGGCAGCAGCACGATCTGGCAGAGGCACAGCGCCACCAGCGTGCGCAGCCACCCCAGACGGTCGGTCAGCAGGCCGCTGGCCAGATTGCCGATCACCGCGCCCACGCCCGTCACCGCCAGCACTAGCGTCACGCCATCGCGGCCATAGCCCATCGTTTCGCTCAGCACCGGTGCCATGTAGGTGAACAGGATATAGGTCGCGCCCAGAAACGTGCTGGTGAACAGCACCGCGAACATCATGCGGAAATTCCCCAGTGTGCTGCGCAGATCGCCCAAGGTGACGGGCTGGAACTTCAGACCGACGGGCACGTATATCCAGATCAGCGAGATGCAGGGCAGGGCCAGTGCCACCACGCTCCAGAACCCCCAGCGCCAGCCAAAGGTATAGGCGATGTAGCTGCCCGCAGGCACGCCCAGCACCTGCGCCACGCTGAAGCCGAAAAACACCATCGCCAGCACCCGTGCACGCTGTTCGGGCGGGTAAAGCGCCGCAGCAGTCGCGGCGGCTACGGGCGTGAACAGCCCCGCACCCGCAGCGGCCAGAACGCGCGCCGCGTCCAGCATCAGCATCGAGGGCGCCAGCGCCGACAGCAGCGCCGCCAGCGCGAACATCGACAGCCCCAGCGCCATCACCCGCCGCCGCCCGATCCGGCCCGTCATCGCCACCAGCATCGGCGACAGCACCGCATAGGACATCGCGTAGACGGTCAGCAATTGCCCCGCCTGCGCCGGGGTCACGCTCAGATCCGCACCCAGCGGCTCGAGCATCCCGATGATGATGAACGCGCCCACACCGATCAGGAAATTCGACAGGGTCAGGACCGGGATCAACATTTTGGGAGGCGCTTGCATAGGGCAGCTTTGGGCCGCACCGGATGAAAGAGCAAGGCCCGCAGGGGCCGCGACCAACTGACGTGGCGTTCCCATATCCCGGACGCTTTGACAAAAATCGAGTTGAACGCCCCGCCTTCCCTGCGCAGACTGCCATCAGACCTGAATTGAGGAAGATTTCATGCCCGATCCGCAGTATCTGAACACGCCGCAGGGCCGCCGCATCGCCTATCATCTGACCGCAGGTGACGGCCCCTGCGTGGTCTTCCTCGGCGGGCTCAAATCCGACATGGAAGGCACGAAGGCCGTCCATCTCGAAGCGTGGTGCAAGGCGCAGGGCCGCGCCTTCCTGCGGTTCGACTATTCCGGCCACGGCCTCAGCAGCGGCACCTTCGAGGAAGGGTGCATCGGCGACTGGGCCGAGGACACTGCGGCCGCGATCACGGCCCTGACCACGGGCAAGATCGTCCCCGTCGGCTCGTCCATGGGCGGCTGGCAATCGCTGCTGTTCTGCCGCGCCCACCCCGAGCGGGTCGCGGGGCTGGTCACCATTGCCGCCGCCCCGGATTTCACCGAAGATGGCTATTGGGCCAACTTCACCGACGCGCAGAAGGCGACGCTGGAACGCGACGGGCAGATCGCGATGCCCTCGGACTATATGGAGCCCTTCATCATCACCAAACGCATGATCGACGACGGGCGCACCCGGCTGGTGCTGCGCGATCCGCTGCCGCTGCCCTTTGCCGTGCGCTGCCTGCAAGGCACCGCCGACACCGCCGTCAGCACCGCAACCGCCGTGCATCTGCTGAACCACGCCGACAGCCCCGACATGCGGCTGTTGCTGGTCAAGGACGCCGATCACCGCTTTTCCGACGGGCCTTGCCTGACGCTGATCGAACAGGCGGTCATGGATGTCATCGCCGGGGCGGCAGGGTGACGTGGCGCGATGCAGGCGCGTGGTTTCTGGTTGCGCTTGCGACGCTCTTTGCGCTCATCGTCGCCTTCGGCCCGCGCGAACCTGCACCGCTGGACATGTATTTCGACAAGGGCCAGTTCGACGGTGGCGTCGCCGCCCATTTCGCCCGCACCGAGGCACGTTTCGACGACATCACCGAAGGCGTTGAAAAACGTGTCATCTGGGCCGGCGCGTCCGAGCAGAAAACCGAATGGTCGGTGCTCTATGTGCACGGCTTTTCCGCCACCTCCGAAGAAATCCGCCCCGTTCCCGACCGCGTCGCGGACGCCTTGGGCGCAAATCTGGTCTACACGCGCCTGCAAGGGCACGGGCGCGACAGTGCGGCGATGGGCACCGCGTCCGTTGCAGGCTGGATGGCCGATATGGCCGAAGGCTTGGCCGCAGCCCAGGCCGTCGGCGACAAGGTGATCCTGATCGGCACCTCGACCGGTGCCACGCTGATCACCGCCGCCGTCGCCAGCCCTGCGCACATGGACCGTGTCGCGGGCGTGGTTCTGGTGTCGCCGAACTTTGGGGTCAACAACCCCTATGCCGCCGTGCTGACATGGCCGCTGGCGCGGACCTGGGCGCCCTGGATCGCGGGCGATACGATCGGTTTCACACCGCGCAACGCAGCACAGGAAAGATACTGGACCACCCGCTATCCCTCCGTCGCGGCCCTGCCGCTGGGCGCGCTGGTCAAGGCCGTGAACGCGTTGGAGCATGATGATTTCCTGGTGCCCGCCCTGTTCTGGTATTCCGACGCCGATCAGGTGGTCGACCCGCAAGCCACCGACCGTGTGCGCCGACAATGGGGCGCAGGCTGGGGCACGGTCGCCACACGCGCCTTTCCCGATCTGCAACAGGGCGACGACCCCGCCGCCCATGTGGTCGCGGGCGAAATCATGTCGCCCAGCCAGACGGAGCTGATAGTCTCGGGCATATTGGGATGGATAAGAGAGATCGAATGATGGACCAACGGATCAGCCTGATTACCCTCGGCGTGCGCGATATCGCGGCAGAGACCGCGTTTTACACCGCACTGGGTTGGAGAGCGGTGGACAGCCCCGATGGCGTCGTAGCCTTTGATCTGATCGGGCAGACGCTGGCGCTCTATCCGCTGGAGGATCTGGCACGCGACATGGGTCTGCCGCTCGATGCGCTGGGGCACGGGGCGATCACCCTGGCCTATAACGTGCGCGACAAAGACGAAGTGGCCCCCCTGATGGCCCGCGCCAAAGCGGCGGGTGCGCGCATCCTGAAACCCGCGCATGACGTGTTCTGGGGCGGGCACATCGGCTATTTCGCCGACCCCGAGGGACACATCTGGGAAATCGCCCACAACCCTGCCGCACCGCTGGGGCCGGACGGCGCGTTCCAGTGGAACGGCGCTGTCTGATGCGCCAACCCCGCAGCATGCGCGGTCTGGAGGATTTGGGCCGCGTGCGCCTGTCGCGCCATTTTTTCATGCGCGATTTTCTCCATTCCGAAATCGGCAGCCTGCACGGCATCCCAAATGTGCCCACCGACCCCGATCTGGCAATCGCGAATGGCCGGGCGCTGTGCGTCAAACTGCTGGACCCGCTGACCGAAACCTTCGGGCGGCTGGCGATCCGGTCGGGGTACCGGTCGCCCGCGCTCAACCGCTTTGGCAACGAAAACGGGCTGAACTGCGCGCGCAACGACAACCCCATCGAATGCCATATCTGGGACCGGGCAGGGGGCCCTGCGGCCATCGCAGGCACCTCACTGGTGATCCCGTGGTTTGCCGACCGCTACGCGCAGGGGCGCGACTGGCGCGATCTGGCGTGGTGGCTGCACGATCATCTGCCCTATTCCGCGATCTGGTTCTTCCCCAAGCTTTGTGCGTTCAACCTGGACTGGCGTCCCACACCGCTACGTACGATCTCAAGCTACATCGCACCCAAGGGGATGCTGCTGCGCGCGGGCGCCGAGCCAGATGAAGACCTGGCCACGCGCCGTGCTCGCTATGCGGATTTTCCAGCCTTTCGCGGGCTCTCGCTGCCCTGAGGCGGGAGCAGGTTTCCGCTGGCCCATGTCAGCGTTAACACTTGTAGCATGCAGGCGCATGCGACATGTTGCGGCGCAAACGCAGCAACGAAAGCGCGAGACAGGCATGACCGAACCTCTGGTTCTAATTCCCGGAATGATGTGCGACGCAAGGCTGTACGATGCGCAAATGGCCGCCTTTTCCAACGAGATATGCGTGACCATTGCCCCGGTGACCCAAGGCGAGCGGATCGAGGAGATCGCGTCGAACCTGCTGGACCAATTGCCCAAACGCTTTGCGCTGGCGGGTCTGGGCTTCGGTGCGATGGTCGGAATGGAAATCCTGCGCCGCGCCCCCGATCGCGTCAGCCGCATCGCGCTGATCTCGACCAATGCGCAGGCCGACACGCCCCAGACCGCCGCCGCGCGCGAGGCACTGATCGTGGGCGCGCGCGCCGGGCGGCTGGACGAGGTGATGCGCACGCATCTCAAGCCTGAAACCCTGGCACCGGGTGCGCACCGCGCAACGGTGCTGTCGGCGGTGGCGTCGATGGCGCGGACGCTGGGGGCAGAGGTCTTCGTGCGCCAGTCCCGCGCGATGCAACGCCGCCGGGACCAGCAAAGCACGCTGCGCAAATGCAGGGTGCCGACGCTGGTGATGTGCGGCGCGCATGATCTGCTGACCCCGGCGCGACATCACAGCTTCATGGCGGAGCTGATCCATTATGCAAAACTGGTGGTGATCGAAGACGCAGGGCATTTGCCGCCGCTGGAACAGCCCGAACAGACAACCGCAGCGCTGCGGGCGTGGATGAAGCAACCGATGGTGCTGCGCAGCTAGGCCGAACCGGCCCCCCGCGAAGGGAGCCGGGCAGATGTTCGTGGTTCAGGCAGCGTAGCCCAGTTTCGCCACGTGAATTTCGAACGTCGGGTGCATTTCCGCACCGACGACGCCGGGCTTGTGGTGGCGGTAGATCGAGCGCCAGTAGGGCTGGATGACCACGCCTTCGTCCTGCATGATCTTCTCAAGCTTGGCCATGACCTCGCGGCGCTGGTCGGCATCGGCGATGGCCAGCGCATCCGCCAGCAGCCCGTCGAACTCGGCGTTGGAGAACGCGGTTTCATTCCACGCCTCGCCCGAACGGTAGGCCAGTGCCAGAACCTGAACGCCAAGCGGACGCTGTGCCCAGTCGGTCGTCGATAGCGGGTATTTCACCCAGTCGTTCCAGAACGTCGCACCCGGCAGGATCGTGCGTTTCACGTTGATGCCTGCGTCCCGCAGCATCGCAGCCGCCGCGTCCGAGGTGTTCTTGCGCCATGTGTCGTCGATGGAAATCAGCTCGTGCTCGAAATCGCCCATGCCCGCCTCTTCCATCAGCGCCTTGGCAGCTGCGGGATCGTACACGGGCGCGGGCAGTTCGGCATATTCGGGGTGCAGCGGCGACACGTGGTGGTTTTCCGCGACAAGGCCGTTGTTGGAAAAGCCCAGTTCCAGCAGCACCGAATTGTCGATGGCCATCGCCAGCGCCCGGCGCACACGGGCGTCCGCATATGGCTTCATGCCGTTGATTTCAGCCTCCTGGTTGGCACGGATCACGACGGTGTTGGCGGTGACCGCTTCGGATTTCTCCCAGCCGATCGAGTCGAAAATCTGGATGAACTCGCCGATGGATTCGTAGACCATGTCCACTTCGTCCGCGTCCACGGCGGCCACGATGCTGGCCTGATCAGTGCCAAAGTCCAGATATTCGATCCGGTCCAGATAGGCGCCTTCGCCCCACCAGGTGTGATCCTCGTTCTTGATCAGGACAGCCTTGACGCCGACTTCGAAATCGCCGGGCAGGTAAGGGCCGGTGCCAATCGGATTGTCCAAGGGATCGCCGTTGAACGACTGGTGTACAATCGCAGCCGGATAGTCCGAGAAACCCGCGATCAGCGTGATGTCGGGCTGTGCCGGGGACAGGCGCACGGTGGCGTCATCGACGACCGTGATGGCTCCGTCGCGGGCCATGCCGGTTTCATCGTCGACCAGCGACGACATGCGCGAGGCCATCGAATTGCCTTCGACGCCCTTTTCGCACCAGCGCGAGATGTTGAACGCCACGTCCTCGGCGGTGAACACATCGCCGTTGCTCCAGGTCACGCCGGGGCGGATCTTGAGCGTGTACTCGGTGGCGTCGTCGTTGACCTCCCAGCTTTCCAGCAGGGCGGGTTGGAATGTGCCGTCTTCCTGATACTCGACCAGATACTCGAGATAGCCGCGGGTATAGTTGGACATCTGCGGCCAGTCATAGGTGCGCGGATCTTTCAGCGCCTTGACCGTGGATTCGATGCGCAGCATGCCGCCCGACTGGGCGTGGGCTGCGGCGCGCACCGGCTGTGCAAGGCCGAGCAGGCCGTAAGCTGCTGTGGCGCTGACGCCAAGTGCGGTTGCGCGCGACATGAATTCACGTCGCGACAGTGTGCCTGCGGCGACCTCATCAGCGTAGTTGCGCGCGGCGGGGTGAACGGTTTTGGAAAATGTCATGAAATTCTCATCTGTTCTTGTGAGAAGCCAAAAGCGACCGGGCTTCATCTTGCCGGGGCCACTTCGAACACGGTCATCGCGTTCAGATCGTGACCTGCAAGTTAGCACAAAAACGACAAGATCAACAAAAACGACAGGTTCTCAACGAAAAAAAGCGCCCTCCACGGGGGGAGAGGCGCTTTCAGTGTCTCGCGACGGGATGTCTGCGGTTCAGACCGGAACGTCGGTCGAGCCGTTCTTGCGCAGCGGCGCGGGGGCTGCGTCGGGCTTTTGCGAGGTGTTCGCGGCACCCTTGGACGGTGCAGCGCCCTGACTGTTCTTGCTGATGAACTCCAGCACCATGGGGCGGATGTTGTTGCGCCAGCTGCTGCCTGCGAAGATGCCGTAGTGGCCCGCGTGCGGCTCCACGTGGCTGGCCTTTTTCGTGTCGGGCAGACCGGTGCACAGGTCCAGCGCCGCGATGCACTGACCGGGGGCGGTAATGTCGTCCTCACCGCCTTCGACGGTCTTGACGGCGACTGTCGTGATCTTGCCAAAATCGACCTTGCGGCCCGCGACCACGAATTCGTTCTTGGCGATCTCATGGTTCTGAAAGATACGCTCGACCGTCGACAGGTAGAATTCGGCGGTCATGTCCATGACGGCCAGATACTCGTCGTAGAACTCGTTGTGCTTGTCATGGTCCGATGCCTCGCCACGTGCGGCGCGCGCGATCTGGTCGTTGAACGCCTTGGCGTGCTTTTCACCGTTCATCGAGATGAACGAAGACAGCTGCAGCAGGCCAGGATAGACCTGACGACCGACGCCCGGATATTTGAACCCGACGCGTTGGATCATGGATTTTTCCAACTGGCCCATCGTGACGGAATGGCCAAAGTCGGTGACTTCAGTGGCGGCAGCACCGGGATCAATCGGACCACCGATCAGGGTCAGGCTGCGGGGCTGTGCCGCGGGCTCTTCCTCGGCCAGATAGGCGGTGGCGGCCAGTGTCAGTGGCGCAGGCTGGCAAACCGCGATCACATGCGTGTCCGGCCCCAAGTGCTTCATGAAGTTCACAAGGTAGAGTGTGTAATCCTCGATATCGAACTTGCCCGCGCTGACGGGGATATCGCGCGCATTGTGCCAGTCGGTGATGTAGACGTCACAGTCGGGCAGCAGCGAAATCACGGTCTTGCGCAGCAACGTGGCGTAGTGGCCCGACATGGGGGCAACCAGCAGAACGGTCGGTTTTTCCTCGTCGCGGCCCGGCACTTCGAAGTGCAGCAGATCGCCGAAATCATCCTCGACCACCTTCGAGATGGTCACGATGTGGTCCTTGCCGTCCTTGGCCGTGAAGTGGGGAATGTCCCAGTCGGGTTTGACGACCATGCGCTGAAAACTACGCTCTGTAACCTCACCCCAGGCCCGCATCCATCCGAACGCGGGGTTTGGGATCATGGAGAAGGCAGGGTATGATCCCATCGCAAGGGCCGAGGCGCCAAGCCATTGATTCGTCGTTCTGATTGTCTCCATCAGATCGTAGGTGGCCATGTAACGCATCTCGGGTCTCCTGTTTCTGCCGGGTGTGCCCGGCGCAATCGTCGCATGCCTCCCCGAAGTCGGCGACGTTAATCAAGGTTACGATACTATATAATGCTGCAACTGCAAAGTACGAGGTTCGTTCCACTATGACAACAAAAGACACAGGATCTGGTGAACTCTCGGTCGAAACCATCGACAAATTGACGGAAAACCTTGCCAAGGTTGAAGAACTGCGCGAACGGCTGACCCACGTGATGACGCACCGCAGCACACATAACGCTGCGTTAGATGGCCCGAATCAAGAACTGTTCGGCAAGGCCGCGACCGCATATTGGCAGGATGCAGTGCACAATCCGGCCAAGCTGATCGAGCAGCAGATGGGCTATTGGTCGAAAACCATGGCGCATTTCGTCGAGGCGCAAAAGGCGCTGACGCAGCACGGATTGTCCGCGCCCGAAGACACCGGCCCGGCGGATCGCCGCTTTGCCAATCCGATGTGGAACCACCACCCCTATTTCAATTTCGTCAAACAGCAGTACCAGATCAATTCCGCCGCGCTGATGCAGGCCGTGGACAATGTCGAGGACATGGACCCCGCCGAGAAACGGCGTCTGGGCTATTTCACCCGTCAGATCGTCGATCTGATGAGCCCGACCAATTTTCTGGCCACCAACCCCGATGCGCTGGAAAAGGCCGTGGCGACCGAAGGGCAAAGCCTGATCAACGGGCTTGAGAACCTGATCAAGGATCTTGAGAACAACAACGGCGAGTTGGTGGTCAAGCTGGCGGACGAGCAGGCATTCGACATCGGCACCAACATTGCGTCTTCCCCTGGCAAGGTGGTGTTTCGCAACCGCATGATGGAGGTGATCCAATACGCGCCCAGCACCGACGAGGTTCTCGCGACCCCGCTGATCATCTTTCCGCCCTGGATCAACAAGTTCTATATCCTCGACCTCAAGGCGCAGAATTCGCTGGTCAAGTGGATCGTCGATCAGGGCTATACGCTGTTCATCGTGTCCTGGGTCAATCCCGATGCCTCCTACCGTGATGTCGGGTTGGAGGAGTACGTCGAGGAAGGCTATCTGACCGCCGTGGACGAGGTGAAGAAGATCACCGGACAAAAGCAGGTCAACGTGATCGGCTATTGCATCGCGGGCACCACGCTGTCGATGACTCTCTCGATCATGAAGCAGCGCGGCGACACCTCGATCAAATCCGCCACTTTCTTTACCGCGCTGACCGATTTCAGCGATCAGGGCGAGTTTGCGCCCTTCCTGACCGATGATTTCATCGACGGCATCGCCGCCGAGGTCGAGCACAAGGGCGTGCTGCCTTCGGTGATCATGGCGCGGACGTTTTCGTTCCTGCGTTCGAACGATCTGGTCTATGCGCCCGCAATCCGCAGCTACATGATGGGCGAAACGCCCCCCGCCTTCGATCTTTTGTTCTGGAACGGCGACGGCACCAACCTGCCTGCAAAGATGGCGCTGCAATACCTCAAGGGGCTCTGTCAGGGCGACCGTCTGGCGCGTGGCGAGATGGAGTTGCTGGGCCACAAGCTGTCGCTGGGCGATCTGGATCTGCCGATCTGCGCCGTGGCCTGCGAGACCGACCACATCGCCCCGTGGAAGGACAGCTTTCGCGGCGTGCAGCAGATGGGATCCAAGCAAAAGACGTTTCTGATGACCCAATCGGGCCACATCGCGGGCATCGTCAATCCGCCGTCCAAGAAGAAGTATGGGCACTACACCAATACGGACATGTCCGGCGATCACACCACCTGGCTCGAAGGTGCGCAGTTCCACGAAGGGTCGTGGTGGCCGCGCTGGGGCGCCTGGCTGAAAAAGCGGTCGGGCAAGATGATTCCCGCGCGCCAACCGGGTGATGCATCGCACCCCGCCTTGTGCGATGCGCCGGGTACATATGTGGCCAACAAGCCAAAGACCTGATTTCCCGCGACAATTACGCCAGGTCAATTTTCTTTTGCTGCACTGCGGCATTTTACTTGCAATGCTGCGGTGCAGCATCTATATTCCTGTCAGACGCAGAACGCGGGGCTGCCCCGCACAGCAACCCGAAAGGACCGCTACCATGGCCAAGACACAAGACATGACCGCAATGTTCAAAGACATGATGGGCGCATTCCCCGTCGACACCGCTTCGATGGAAGGCGCATTCAAATCCGCCACCACGCTGAACGAAAAACTGTCCGGCGTCGCGCTGGAAGCTGCCGAGAAATCCACCGAAGTGTCCAACAAATGGACCAAGGAAACTCTGGCCAAGCTGGCAGACATGTCGAAAGCGAAAACCGAGCCTGCCGATTACGCCAAGGCGATGACCGACTTCGCGTCGTCCTCTGCCGAAGTCGCAGCCGAGAACATGGCCGCATTCGCCGAGATCGCCAAGAAAGTTCAGATGGAAACCGTCGAACTGATGATGGCCGTCGGCAAGGACATGGGCGAAGAAGCTCAGACCGCGATGAAAAAGGCTTCGACAGACGCGCAAGCGGCTGTGAAAAAAGCCACGGCGAAGTAATTCGCACGATTTGACCGCGTTATTTCCTCCCTGTCATACGCGGGCAGACAAGGGTGGGTTCCGAAAGGAACCTGCCCTTTTTTCATGCCTGCAGCGCAGTTGATAAAGCGTGGAACGGGCAATGCGATGAATTCCTTTCCATTTTCGGTTTGCACCCCTAAGCTGCATTGCAGCACGTAGTCTGGGGAGGATTTTTCTGTGACGACCAAAGACAAGCCATTGCTGATCAAGCGCTACGCAAGCCGCAGGCTCTATAATACAGAGACGTCCGACTATGTGACGCTGGAAGATATTTCCGGCTTCATCCGTGACGGGCGCGAGGTTCAGATCGTCGATCTGAAATCCGGCGACGACCTGACGCGGCAGTACCTGTTGCAGATCATTGCCGAACACGAAAGCCGGGGCGAAAGCGTTCTGCCTGTGGATGTGCTGAACGACTTGGTGCGCAGCTACATGGGCGGCGATGCTTCGGTGGTGCCGCAGTTCCTGCAAGCGTCCTTCGAGATGCTGCGCAGCGGCCAGAGCCGGATGCTGGAGAACATGGGCGCGATGAACCCGATTGCCAAGATGCCGGGGCTGGAGGCGATGCAGGCGCAGCAGGCGGCCTTCGTCAAGGCGATGACGGGCGGTATCGGCGGCATCCCGACGAACTGGTCGACCACACCGCAGATGGACGGGGCGGAAGAGACCGCCGAAGAGACGCCCGCCGAAGACCTGGATGCGATCAAGAAGCAATTGGCCGAGTTGCAGGCGAAGTTGTCGAAGCTGAAGTAGGTTCAGCTTCACCCCCCTGAATTAGAAAAGGAGGCCCCTCTCGGGAGCCGCCTTTTTTATGTCCGGGGACATGGTGACCTCAGGTACCATACGCCAGCGTCTCGCCAAAGCTCGCTTCGGCGGCACTCAGCAGGATGTCCGCCACGGTGTCTTGTTCCGCGCGGGTCAGGTGCACGGGCAGGCGCACGTCGCAAGCGCGCATCAGCATCGCGCGGGTCTGCGGCAGTTCGGGCAGGTCGGGGATGAACTGCCAGTTCCAGAACGCCCGCGCGTTGTCGTTGCTCAGGCCAAAGACCTGAACGGTAACGCCCTCGGCCTTGGCGGCGGCGACGAAATCCAGCACCTGCGCGTCGGTTACGCCCTGCACGTTGAACTGGATGGAATCCGGTGCGCGCGTTTCGGGGGCCAGCGGGGCAGGCACGTCAATCCATGCACTGCGGTTCAACTGTGCCGCCACATGGTCATGGCCGGACAGCCCGTCGGTCACGCGGCGCGCGAGTTCAGGCAGTTGCGGGCGGATCACGGCGGCGCTGAGGTTGCCCATCCGCAGGTTGTAAAGCGGCAGTGTGTTCTGATGTTGGGCGAAAGCTTCCTGCAGAACCGGGTGCTTCGTCCAATTATGCTCATAAGCGCCCGACATGATCACGGCGCGCGCCACCAGATCGGCGTCATCGGTGACCAGAATGCCGCCTTCGCCCGCGTTGATCATCTTGTAGGACTGGAACGAGAAACAGCCGATGCGCCCGATCGTGCCGATCTTGCGGCCATGCCACAGCGTGCCCAGCGAATGCGCCGCGTCTTCGATCACCGGGATGCCTGCGGCGTCGCACAGGCCCATGATCGCGTCCATGTCGGACGTGTGGCCGCGCATGTGGCTGACGATCACGGCGCTGACATTCGGCAGTTTGGCCGCAAAATCGTCCATGTCGATGCGGTAGTTGTCGCCGACCTCGCAGAGCACCGGCAGGCAGTCGGCGTGCAGCACGGCAGAGGGGACAGCGGCAAAGGTAAATCCGGGGATCAGCACGCGCGCATCGCGCGGCAGCGCCAGCGCCTTCAGCGACAGGAACAGTGCTGCAGAACAGGACGACACGGCCAGTGCGTATTTGCTGCCCATCATCTGCGCGAACTCGGCTTCCAGCAGGGTAACGGGCGAAGCAGTGGCTGAGGTATAGCGAAACAGGTCGCCCGATTGCAAAAGCCGGTCAATCTCAGCCTTGGCGGCGTCGGGGATCGGCTCGGCGTGGTGCATGTTTGGCAGGGACATATTTGCGTTTCCTTAACTGCGGTTTTCAAATTCGTAAAACAGTTGAACGAAAAAGGAAACGGTTTTGTGACACAGCCCCAGATTTCGGCGGTGCCGCGCAAATTTGTCTAGATGCAGAAATAGCGGTTCAGACGCCCAGACGGTCGCGCAGCGCGTACCACGACATCGCCAGCGCCAGCAGTGGCGCGCGCATCGCAGGGCCGCCGGGGAAAGGCGTCGAGGGGATCGCGGCCATCGCATCGAACCCGTCGCTTTGCCCTTCGATCGCCAGGGCCATCAACTGCCCTGCATGCGTCGCGGTGCCAAGCCCGTGCCCCGAATAGCCCGAGGCCGACAGCACGTTGGGCGCGATCCGCGCCAGATAGGGCAGGCGTTTCATCGTGATGCCCAGCGTGCCGCCCCAAGCATAGTCGATCTTGACGTTCTTGAGGTGCGGAAAGATTATGGACATCGGCCCGCGCACCTTGGCCGCGATATCGGCAGGGAACTTGTAGCCATAGCTTTCGCCGCCGCCGAACAGCAGGCGGCCATCATGGCTGAGCCGGAAATAGTTGACGACAAAGCGCCCGTCGGCCACCGCCACGTCCTGTCGTAGCACGTCCTTCACGCCATCGCCCAGCGGTTCGGTCGCCGCGACAAAGTTGTTGATCGGCATGACCCGCGTCGCTGTCTTGTGCTCGAGCGCGCCGAGATAGCCGTTGCAGGCCAGCACCACGTGATCCGCCACAACGTGGCCCGCGTCGGTGCGCACCGTGACCTTGGTGCCGTGGTCGATGTGTTCAGCCGGTGTGCCCTCGTAGATCCGCACGCCCGCGTTTTGACAGGCGCGCGCGAGACCCAGCGCCAGGTTCAGCGGATGCAGATGCGCGGCGCCCCGGTCCAGAATGCCGCCGCGATAATCGGGCGAGGGGCAGATGTCGGCAAAGCCCGCCGCGTCATATGCTTCGATTTCGTAGCCATAGACGCGGTCCATGTGCGCAGCATAGTCGTGCAGGTCGGCGACATCGGATTTTGACGATGCGCTCCACGCGACGCCGGGTTTCACGTGGCAGTCGATGTCGTGCTTGGCGATCAAGCCCTTGACCAGGTACTTTGCATCCTCGCCCAGTTCCCACAGCTTGCGCGCGGCGTCCATACCCAGCATCTTTTCCAGCGTTGGCTGTTCGACCCGCTGGCCCGACCCCAATTGCCCGCCATTGCGCCCCGACGCGCCAAAGCCCACGCGCTGCGCGTCGATCAGCACCACGTCGCGCCCCGCCTCGGCCAGATGCAGCGCCGCTGACAGACCGGTATAGCCTGCCCCAACCACGCAGACGTCCGCGCGGGTCTCGCCCTTCAGCGGGGCGAAGGGGGGCAGGGGATTGGCCGTGGCGGCGTACCAGCTGTCGGGATAGGCCCCCAGGGCGTCGTTGGCATAAAGCAGGTTCAAGGTGTGGCTCTTTTTTCAGGCGTTCAGCAGCAGGTGTTCGCGTTCCCACGGGCTGATGACCTGCAGAAATTCGTCGTATTCGGCCCGTTTCACGATGGAATAGACCCGGCCAAAGTCCGGTCCCAGCACCTCTTGCAACTTGTCGGCGGCATCGAAACCTTCCAGCGCCTGCCCCATGTCGCGGGGGATGTCGCCATCGCCCTCATAGGCATCGCCCTTGAATTCGGGCTTTGGCTGCGTCGCTTCGACCAGACCCAGATACCCACAGGCAAGCGAGGCGGCGATGCCCAGATAGGGGTTGCAGTCCATGCCTGCGATGCGGTTCTCGACCCGGCGCGATCCGGGCGAGGACAGCGGCACGCGAATGCCTGTGGTGCGGTTGTCGCGGCCCCATTCCAGGTTGATCGGGGCTGCGTGGTCCTTCACGTAGCGGCGGTAGCTGTTCACATAGGGTGCCATCACTGCCAGCGCGTCGGGCATGTGGTTTTGAAGCCCCGCGATGAAGTGATAGAATTGCGGCGTCTCCGCGCCATCCGCGTCGGAAAAGATGTTCTCGCCGGTTTTGACATCCAGAACCGAATGGTGGATGTGCATGGCCGATCCGGGCTCCTGTGCGATAGGCTTGGCCATGAAGGTGGCGAAACAGTCGTGGCGCAATGCCGCCTCGCGTATCAGACGTTTGAAATAGAACACCTCGTCCGCCAGCTTGATCGGATCGCCGTGGCGCAGGTTGATCTCCAACTGGCCCGCGCCACCCTCCTGGGTGATGCCGTCGATCTCGAAACCCTGGGCCTCGGCAAAGTCATAGATGTCGTCGATCACCGGGCCGAATTCGTCCACCGCTGTCATCGAATAGGCTTGGCGCGCGGCGGCAGGACGGCCCGAGCGGCCCATCATCGGCTCGATTTCCTTGGCGGGGTCGATATTGCGCGCCACCAGGTAGAATTCCATTTCGGGGGCCACCACCGGCTCCCATCCCCTGTCCCGATAGAGCTGCACGACACGGCGCAGCACGTTGCGCGGGCTGAACGGCACCGGAACACCGTCACGGTCATAAGCGTCGTGGATCACCTGCAGCGTCCAGTCGCCCGTCCAGGGGGCTGCGGTGGCGGTGTCCATGTCGGGGCGCAGGATCATGTCACGCTCAATGAACCCGTCGGCCCCTGCCGCTTCGCCCCAATCGCCGGTGATCGTCTGGAAAAAGATGCTGTCGGGCAGGTGGAAATACTCCTGCCGCATGAATTTCGATGCGGGCACCGCCTTGCCGCGCGCGATGCCGGGCAGGTCCGAGACGATGCACTCGACTTCGTCCAGACGCCGCCCCTCAAGATAGGCCTGCGCCGCTTCGGGGAGGTCTTCCAGCCAGTTGTTCTCGGCCATCATGCTCTCTCTTTCTTGAAAAACTCGGCCATGAAAGTGCCGATGTCGCTGCTGTTGTCCGCCTCGTTCAGGTGGCTCGCGGCCTCCTGCAACTGATCGTCGGGCACCACGCCCTTGCCACGAAAGCGGATCAGCCCATCAATCACGCTGCTGCTGAATTCGGGGTGCGGCTGGATGGTCCAGATCGTGTCACCGTAAAGTAGCGCCGCAGTGGCGCAGAAATCGCTTTCGCCGACGATGCGGGCGCCGGGGGGCAGTTCGACCACCTGATCCTGATGCCATGCGTTCAGCGCCATCGTGGCCCCGTGCAGCCTGTATTCGGTGCGGCCCACGGACCATCCGTGATCGTATTTCACCACCTTGCCGCCCAGGGCCTGCGCGATGATCTGGTGACCGAAGCAGACCCCGATCATCGGCACATTGGCCGCGCGGATTTCGCGGATCAGCGTTTCCAGCGGCGGGATGAACGGCAGGTCTTCGTACGAGCCGTGTTTCGATCCGGTAATTAGCCAACCGTCGGCGTCGTGGATGCTGTCGGGGAATTCCATGTCGACCACGCGAAAGGTCACGAACTCCAGATCGTGGCCCCCAAGCAGGCGGTGGAACATCGTGTCATAGTCGCCGTGGTCTTTGAGCACTTCGTCCGGGGCATGGCCGGTTTGCAGAATGCCGATCTTCATGGGTCACCTGATTTGATCAAATTTTTGCGCAGGCCGCGCCGATGCGACTTGCGCCTGGTCTCCAGCTTATACGGTATCGAGATAGACTTCGACCCGTTCCTCGGGGCTCAGCTCGTCCATGTATTTCGCCTCTTGGCGCTTGGTCATGGTAAAGTTGCGGATCAGGCCGGGGGCAAAGATGCGCGCGATCTCTGGGCTGGATTCGAAGGCGTCGATGGCCTTGACCCAGTCGGTCGGAACCTGCGGCAGATCCTGGTCATAGCCGTTGCCGGTGATCGGCGCGGGCGGGTCAATCGCGTCTTCCAGCCCGTTCAGCGCGGCCCCCAGGACGGCGGCGACCGACAGATAGGGGTTCACGTCGCCGCCTGCCTGACGATGCTCGATCCGCCGCGCGGCGGGGGCCCCCGATGGCACCCGGATCGCAGCGGTCCGGTTTTCATAGGCCCAGGCCACGCCTGTGGGCGCGTGGGCACCCGGCACCAGCCGATCAAAGCTGTTGTGGTGCGGCGCAAAGATCAACGTCGAGCCGGGCATCGCGGCAAGACACCCCTGAACCGCATGGCGCAGCGCGTCGGATCCTCGTTCGGTGCCGTCGTCGAAAATGTTCTTGCCGTCCTTGTCCAGCACGGAAAAGTGCATGTGCAGGCCCGATCCGGCGTAGTCTTCGTAGGGTTTGGCCATGAACGACGCGGCGAAACCGTGTCTGCGCGCCAAGCCCTTGACCAGCATCTTGAACAACCACGCGTCATCCGCCGCTTTCAACGCGTCAGGCTGGTGCATCATGTTGATCTCGAATTGTCCCAGACCGGCCTCGGAGATGGCGGTGTCGGCGGGGATGTCCATCGAATCGCAGGCGTCATAGAGCTCGGTAAAGAACTGGTCGAACTGGTCGAGCGCGCGCAGGCTGAGGATTTCGCCCGCGACACGACGCTTGCCGGTGCGGGGCGAGGCGGGCACGCGCAGATCGCGCCCGGAATCGTCGATCAGAAAGAACTCCAGTTCGACCGCGACCACGGGCGTCAGGCCCAGTTCGGTAAACCGGTGCTGCACGGCGGCCAGCGCATGACGCGGATCGCCCTCGAAGGGGCGGCCGTCTTCGTGAAACATCCAGATCGGCATCAGCCCTGTGGGTGTGTCCAGCCATGGCATCCGGACAAAGCCACGCTCTGTCGGTTTCAGAACGCCGTCGCGGTCGCCGCTTTCCATCACCAGTGGGCTGTCGTCGATGTCTTCGCCCCAGATATCAAGGTTCATCACCGACAGCGGAAAGCGGGTGCCGTCTTCGATCACCTTGTCGGCGAAGCGTACGGGCACGCGTTTGCCGCGTGGTTGTCCGTTAAGATCGGATGCCGCGACGCGGATCGCGCGGATGTCGGGGTTGGATGTCAGCCAGTTGTCCATGAGGTCTCTCGAATTATTCAAGACCTCAATATCTCCGCCGAGGGGGCAAAGTCCACGAAATTTGATCAAAAGTTTGCGTGGGCCGTCGAGAGACCTGATTTTGATCAATTTTCCACCGGGGTCAGCGGATCAGGTTCATCCGAAATTTCAGCCGGGGACGGGTGTTCGACGGCAGGTGCCGGTTCAGGCGTCGGTTGACCATGCCGAACAGGCCGACAATCGCCAGCGTCAGCAGGATGAAATAGCCTGCCAGGATCGGATAGGGCACGAAGGGGTTGAACGTCTTGTCGGCGAAATAGCTGGCGTAGTAGAGCGCATCGCCGCGCTGCTGCCACGCGGGAAAGCCGCTGAAGAACACCAGTGTGGTGGCGTGAAACAGAAAGATCGCCTCATTGGTATAGGCGGGCCATGCCAGCCGCAGCATCGTGGGCCAGACGATGCGGCGAAAGCGGGGCCAGCCCGACATGCCATAGGCATCGGCGGCTTCGGTGTCACCCTTGGGGATGGATTGCAGCGCGCCATAGAAGATCTCGGCGGAATAGGCGGCGGTGTTCAGAAACAGCACGATCAGCGCACCCAGCCAAGCGGCGGTGAAGTTGGTGAAGACCGGCGAGACGCTCTTGAGCGACAAGAACAGGAAGTAGGCAAAGAAGAACTGGATGAACAGCGGCGAGCCGCGGAAGATGAAGATGAACCATTCGGCAGGCTTGCGGATGCCCCAGCGCGGTGATGCCTTGGCCACGGCCAAAGCGGTGGCGAAGAAAAACCCCGTCAAAAGGGCGCAGACACCGAAATAGACGTTCCAGATCATGCCCGAGCCGATCAGCGTGACCTGTTCGCACAGCGTGAAGTCAGAGTGTTGGTTTTCATTGAGAACTGACCCGGTATTTTCACCGAGATTTGACCCACCCTTTATTGTTTATCAGCGGTCATGATTTGGTCAATGGCTGCGTCTCCTTTCGTGTTTTCTTTGCAGCTTCTGAG
>NZ_JANKJG010000013.1 GCF_024733015.1 Pseudosulfitobacter koreensis | reverse complement strand
TGATCAGCGCTTCAAGATCAGCACGGTCGGCGGGGCCAAGGTAAAGGCAGATGTCGGAACGTCGCATCCGCTGATCATGCCACAGCCGGACATCATTGGGAATCCTATGTCAGGTGGGGAACACTAGGTCTTGCGCCGCTTGGCCCGCAAGGTCGGATCGGCCTCGGTCGGGTCCTCGGGCCAGGGGTGCCTGGGGTACTGCCCGCGCATGTCCTTGCGCACGTCTGCATAGGAACTGGCCCAGAACCCCGGCAGGTCCATGGTGATCTGGATGGGCCGCTGCGCAGGCGACAGCAGGGTGATCTTCAACGGCTTTCCAGCCACGGTCGGGTGTTGCGTCACGCCGAACATCTCTTGCAACCGCACCGCAATTTCCGGCGCATCGCCGCTGTAATCAATCGGCACATTGCGCCCCAGCGGCGTGGTGAAATGCGACGGTGCCGCGCGGTCCAGCGCCTGCGCGTCGTCCCAGCTCATCCGTGCCTTCAGCGCTTGGGTCAGATCGAAGGCTTTCCACTCTGCGGCGCTGCGCACGCCGCCCAGATGGGGCAGCAGCCAATCCTCAACAGATGTCATGAGGTGATCCTCAGACCAGTCGTCCGCATCCACCAGCCGCGCCCGCGCCAGAAACCGCGCGGCCTTGGGCGAGGGGTTCAGCCCAAGCTGCCGGACCCCGTCCAGCATCGCCACGGCGATGTCTTCGGGCGGTGCGTTCTGCCATGCGCGGTCCTCCAACACCAGCGCGCCCAGCCGTTCCTGTTGCCGCGCCAGCACGCGCCCCTCGCGTCTGGACCACAGGCAAAGTTCGTGCCAGGCGATTGCATCGCCGAAGGTGGCGCGCAGATCGGCCTCGCTGATTTCGGTCGCCTGCCTGATGCGGGCCTCGCGCGGGTCGCCGTCCAGATCGGTCGCCACGATCAGACGCGCACCGGCCAGCGCGTCGCCATCGGGCAGCACCGCACCCTTGCCACCCGACAGGACAAAGCGCGGGGCATCGCCCTTGCGGCGCAGCCCGATGCGATCGGGATAGGCCAGCGCCGCCATCGCCCCCAGCGATAGCGCACTGCCTTTGGTGCGTGATTTCAGCCGCTTCGCCTCCTGCCGCACCCGTGCCAGCGCGCCGCGCTGCACCGCGTTTCCAAAGCGTTCGGGGCTGCGCAGCGCCTGCATCCGCAGCCGAAGGTCACTGCCGACCCCGCGCAGGATGTCGCGTTCGGCCAGCAACGCCGCCAGCTCGGCCGCCCCCGACCCGCCGCACACCAGCATATGTGCCAGACGTGGATGCAAGGGCAGGGCGGCCAGCGCCCGTCCGTGCGCAGTGATGCGGCCCGCCTCGTCCAGCGCATCCAGCATCCGCAGCACGTCGACGGCTTCGCGATAGCGTCCCGGATGAGGCGGGGTGACAAAGCTCAATTCCTCAGGCGTCGCGCCCCAAAGTGCGAGTTCAAGTGCCATGCCGGTCAGATCGCCCGCCTCGATCTCGGCTGGGGGGTAGGCGGCAAGAGCGCCGTCTTCGCCGCGCGTCCAGAGCTTGTAGCAATGCCCTTCGGCCACACGCCCCGCACGGCCCGCACGCTGGGTGGCCTCGGCGCGGGTGACGCGTTCGGTGACCAGCCGCGACATGCCGCTGGACGCATCGAAGCGCGACCGCCGCGCCATGCCTGCGTCCACCACGATGCGGATATCGGGCAGCGTCAGCGAGGTTTCGGCGATGGCCGTGGCCAGCACGATCTTGCGCCCCGTCTTGGCGGGGGCGATGGCGGCGCGCTGCGCGGCAAAGTCCATCGCACCGAACAGCGGATGCACCGCGACGTCGCTGCCGAAACTGCCCTCAAGCAGCCCTTGGACACGGCGGATTTCACCTTCGCCCGGCAGGAACACCAGCGCGCTACCGCTTTGTTCGCGCATGGCAATGCGGATCAGGTCGGCAACCGCCCCCTCCAGCCGGGCCTGACCGCGCGGACGATCCAGCCAATGCGGCGTCACATCGAAAGCGCGCCCTTCAGAGGTCACCAGCGGCGCGTCCAGCATCTCGGCCACCGGGGCCGCGTCCAGCGTGGCGGACATGACCACCAGATGCAGATCGTCGCGCAGCGCCTCGGCGACCTCAAGGCATAGGGCCAGCCCCAGATCGGCGTTCAGGCTGCGTTCATGGAATTCGTCAAAGATCACTACGCCGACGCCCGGCAGGTCCGGGTCGGACTGGATCATTCGGGTCAGGATACCTTCGGTGATGACTTCGATGCGGGTGGCCTTGCCAACTTTTGCTTCACCGCGCAGGCGGTAGCCAACGGTTTCGCCCACAGGTTCGCCCAGCGTCTCGGCCATGCGTTCGGCGGCGGTGCGCGCCGCCAGACGGCGCGGCTCAAGCATCAGGATGCGGCCCTTGAACCCTGCGTCCAGCAGGGCCAGCGGCACGCGCGTCGTCTTGCCGGCACCGGGGGGCGCTTGCAGAACCAGACGCTTGTGCGCGGCAAGCTGGCCGCAAACCGCGTCCAGAACGTCATCTATGGGCAGGGCGAATGTCATATCCCCGTGCTTATCTGCGAAAGATCGCCCAAGGCCAAGGCCAAGGCTAAGGCTGGACAAATCATCCATCAGGCCGGAAAACCGGAGGCCAAGCAGGGGGAGACGCCGATGGACATCACCGACACCGCACAACAGATCGTATCGGGTGACCGCCGCGCGCTGGCCCGCGCGATCACCCTGGTGGAAAGCGGGCGCGCCGATCACCGTGCGCAGGCGGCGGAATTGCTGGGGGCTTTGCCACGCGATCGCCAGGCGCTGCGCATCGGGTTGTCGGGCACGCCGGGCGTGGGCAAGAGCACGTTCATCGAGAGTTTTGGCATGATGCTGACCGGCCAGGGGATGCGGGTTGCGGTTCTGGCGGTCGATCCATCCTCGGCGCGGTCGGGCGGGTCGATCTTGGGCGACAAGACGCGGATGGACCGGCTGGCGCGTGATCCGAACGCCTTTATCCGGCCCAGTCCCAGCCAGACGCATCTGGGTGGCGTCGCGCGCCGCACCCGCGAGGCTGTTGCATTATGCGAGGCGGCGGGGTTTGACGTGGTGCTGATTGAAACCGTCGGCGTGGGGCAGTCGGAAACCGTGGTGGCGCAGATGGCCGATCTGTTCCTGTTGCTGCTGGCGCCTGCAGGCGGGGACGAGTTGCAGGGCGTCAAGCGCGGCATCATGGAAATGGCCGACGTGATTCTGATCAACAAGGCCGACGGTGACCTGAAAGCGACCGCGACGCGCACCTGTGCCGACTATGCCAGTGCCCTGCGGCTGCTGCGCAAGCGTCCGCAGGACCCGGCGGGCTTTCCCAAGGCGATGATGGTCTCGGCGCTGGAAGACACCGGCCTGAATGCAGCTTGGGACACGCTGCAAGAGCTTGCAGGCTGGCGGCGCGAGAACGGATTTTTCGACAGGACCCGTGCGGAGCAAGCGCAATACTGGTTCGAACAGGACGTGCGTGCGGCACTGCTGGCGCAACTGGACGAACGCGAGGCGCGGGCAAACATGGCACGGCTGGGGGCCGAGGTGGCGCGCGGCGACACCGATCCGGCGCTGGCGGCACAGCAGATGCTGGCGGCATTGGGCTTCAACCGACGCTGAGCGCGCAATAAGGCGGGGAAACCTGTGCAATCATACTTGACCCCTTGTGCGATTCCCCCTATTGCCAGCGGACGAATTTAGGGGCGCAGCTGCGAGCGGCGCTTGTTGTCGTTTCGGGGACCGCCCTGACAGCGACCAGAACAAAAGGATAATCCCATGTCGCGTCGTTGCGAACTGACCGGAAAAGGCCCCATGTCTGGCAACAATGTCAGCCACGCCAACAACAAAACACGTCGTCGGTTCTTGCCGAACCTGAACGATGTCTCGCTGCAGTCCGAAGTGCTGGGCCGCGCGATCAAATTCCGCATCTCGGCTGCCGCTCTGCGCACCGTCGACCACCGCGGTGGTCTGGACGCGTTCTTTGCCAAGTCGAAGGATGACGAACTGTCGGCCAATGCGCTGAAAGTGAAAAAAGAGATCTCGAAAGCTCTGGCCGCCAACGCTGCCTGAGAGTTCAAGGATTGAAGAATTTGGCCCCGTCTGCGCCCGCAGGCGGGGTCGTCTCATTTGTGCCTGGTGACTTTTTGGCGCAGTCGCCTTGGCTTGTGCGCGCGTCGCGTGGCGGATAAGGCTGCGGCCATGACGGTTCTGCGCCACTTCACCCTTTGCCTTGCGATCCTGACGTTGGTTGTGACCGCGCAGGCCTTTGCGCTGGCGCGTGGCTCTGCGGATGTTGCGGGGCAGATGGTGCTGTGCATCGGCACTGGGTCGGTGACCGTGAACGTCGATGCCGATGGCCAGCCCATTGGCACGCCGCACATCTGCCCTGATGCCGCGCTGACGCTGTTGGGGCACGATGCGGTCGTCCAGACGCCGACACGTGCCTTCGCGATCCTGCGGGCCGAATACAGTCAGCGCCATGTGCCTGCGGCTTGGGCCACTCTCCCGGCTGCTTACATGTCGCGCGCACCGCCTGCTTTGCTGTGATCCAACGATAGCAATCCACACAGCAAAACAAAGGACATATCCACATGTCACTGATCAAGAACATCGCCGCAGCAGCGGTAGCCACCCTTTTGTCCACAGCGGCCTTTGCCGACGGGATCATGGTTCAGGACCCTTACGTTCGCACCTCGCGTCCGAACGCGCCGACGGCGGCGGCTTTCATGGTTTTGATGAACCACACCGATGCCGATGATCGCCTGATCGGTGTGCGCAGCGAGATTGCCCAGAAGGTTGAATTGCACACCCATGTCGATCAGGGCGGTGGTCTGATGCGGATGACCCAGATCGAGGATGGCATTGCATTGCCCGCAGGTGAGACGCACGCATTGGCACGCGGAGGCGACCACGTCATGCTGATGGGGCTGAATCAATCGCTGGCGCAGGACGACGAGGTGACCATAACGCTGGTTTTCGAGACCGCGGGTGAGGTCGTTGTGACGGTGCCGGTGGACAATGAGCGAAAGGCTGAACACGGCGCTGCGGACGGTGGCCACGCGGACCACAAGAGCCACTAGGCGTTCAGCAACCCCCCCACCCATTTCGGCACCGTCTCGCTGGCGAGGCCGGAATAGGTCTCGTCGAACTGCGAGACAACCAGCGAGGGTTCCAGGTTCAACTCGACCGTAAGCGCGCCATAGGCGGCTGCGGCCTGCACGAAACCGGCGGCAGGATAGACATTGCCGCTGGTGCCGATGGCGGCAAAGATGTCGGCCTCGCTCAGCCGGGCCTCGATCTCTTCCATATGGTAGGGAATTTCGCCGAACCAGACGATGTCGGGCCGCGCCGTGGGCCGTTCGCAGGATGGGCAAGCCTCGCCCACGGTCATTGCAAGGGGTGCGTTCCAGCGATGTTCACAGGCCGCACACAGCGCCGAGGTCAGCGCGCCGTGCATGTGCAAAACGTTTTGCGACCCTGCCTTTTCATGCAGCGCATCGACGTTCTGCGTGACGATCAGCACATCGCCGGGCATCTCTGCCTCAAGCCGGGCAAGGGCCGCGTGGGCGGCATTGGGGCTGGCCTCGGCGGCCTGCGCGCGCCGCGCGTTGTAGAAATCGACCACCAGTTGGGGGTTGCTTGCGAAGCCTTCGGGTGTGGCCACGTCCTCGATCCGGTGCCTGGCCCACAACCCGCCTTCGTCGCGGAAGGTGCCCAGCCCGCTCTCGGCGGAAATTCCGGCACCGGTCAGGATCACGATCTTGGGCATGGCGGGCACCTCTCGTCTGGCTTTGGGTGCACTCTGGAATGGCAGCACGGGTTCGGTCAACCGTCCAGCACCCGCAAGTCTCCCGCGAGCCAAGGCAGTTGCGCCAGCGCCGGGGTGATCATGTGGGCGTCGATCAGCCGTCGCATGGTCTGTGCCACGCTGGCAGGCACCTCGCCCGCCCAATCTGCCCCGGCAAACAGCGAAATTGTGCGGGCGAAGGGTTTGAACGGCAAGGTGAAGGCGTCGACCTCGTCATGAAAGCGCACCGCGCGCATATAGCCCAGCGGCGTCGTCACGGCCCAGCCGATGCGCCGCGCCACCATCGCCATCAGCGCCAGATGGCTGCCGATCTCGAAGCGGTCGGGCAGGTCCAGCTTTTGCCGCGCCAGGTGCGCCTCGATCAGCCGTCCGATCATCTGGTTCTTCTCGTACCGCAAGAACGGCAGCGCGCCCAGTTGCGCCATCACGTCGCCGCCTGCCTTCACCGTGCCCTTGGGCGCGACCACAATGAACGGATCGCGGGCCAGCGGGTATTCCAGCACGCCGTCCATCACCGTGCCTGCACTGGCGGCAATGGCCAGGTGCAGGCGCTTGTCGGCAATGTCTTCGAGGATCTTGTGGCTGGGGGCGGTGATAAGCTTGAACTTGCAATGGGTCAGGCTGTCGGCCAGAATCGTCACCAGACGCGGCGTCAGATCGTTGTCGAAATCGTCGATCAGCCCGATGCTGAGCGCACTCAGGTGCGCCAGATCCATCACCGCCAGCTCGCTCTGTGCCAGCCGCAGTTGCGACAGTGCCGCCTCGGCCCGGCCCAGAAAACTGTGGCCCGCAGGGGTCAGGCGCATGGGGCGCTTGCCGTGGTCGATCAGATCAGTCGCCAGCGCGGTTTCCAGATTGCGCAATTGCTGGCTGACCGCAGGCTGGCTGAGGCCCGTGACGGCGGCGGCCTGTGCCACCGATCCGGTCGAGGCCAGCGCCTCGAACACTTCGAGGCCGCGTAGGGTGACACCTTTGCTGATCATCGGCGAGGCTCCAGTTTTCGGATTAGTGAAACCTTGGTCTCGCGAGGTCAATGGTTCGTTGAGGTTTTTCGCGTCTTACCTTTTGCTTTTCCGATGCAGAGCGAAGATTTCCATCACCTTGCAGCGCTGCCGAAATCGCGCCACACTTGGGCCCACACAGCCCACAGCCTGACGGAGCCCATATGAAAATTGCAACTGCATCCTACCCGCTGGACGTCTTCCAGACCTGGGCCGACTTCGAGACCAAGCTGACGAAATGGGTGTCCGAGGCCGCGGGGCAGGGGGCCGATCTGCTGGTTTTCCCCGAATATGGCGCGATGGAACTGGCCACCTTGGCGGGGCTGGAGATTGCGCGCGATCTGGAGCAGTCGCTGCATGCGGTGTCCGAACGGCTGCCCGAGGCGGATGCCCTGCATGCCCGGCTGGCTGCGGAATACGGCGTTCACATTCTGGCGGCATCGGCGCCTTATGTCCCGGCAGAGGGCCAGCGCCCCGTCAACCGCGCGCGTCTGTTCGCGCCGACGGGCCAAGTGGGCATTCAGGACAAGCAGATCATGACCCGTTTCGAGGAAGAGGTCTGGGACGTGGTGCCGGGCAATCCGCTGCAACTCTTCGACACGGCGCTGGGCAAGATCGGCATCCTGATCTGCTACGACAGTGAATTTCCGCTGCTGGGCCGCGCTTTGTCGGACGCCGATCTCATTCTGGTGCCGTCGGTGACCGAGGCGCTTTCCGGCTACTGGCGCGTGCGCATCGGGTCGATGGCCCGCGCATTGGAAGCGCAATGCGTGACCGTCATGTCGTCGATCGTGGGCCCCGCCGAGTGGTCCGACGCGGTGGACATCAGCGTCGGCGCTGGCGGCATATTCGGTCCGCCCGACAAGGGGTTCCCCGAAACCGGCGTGCTGGCTGCGGGCACGCTCAACCAGCCCGGCTGGACCTACGCCGAGGTCGATCTGCAGACCATCGCATACGCCCGTGCCGACGGCGTGGTTCTAAATCGTCGCAATTGGACACAGCAAAAAGGCCGCAGCGACAGCGCTGCGATGATCAAATTGCGCGAATAGACCTTGAAAGCAGGGTGCAATCGGCGCATTTACCCCCTTGTCCGCAAATTTCAGCGGACGGTTTGCATATGGAGAGACCATGGCCAAGGAAGATACGCTCGAATTTCCCGGTGTCGTGAAAGAACTCCTGCCCAATGCGACGTTCCGGGTCGAGCTAGAAAACGGCCATGAGATCATCGCACACACGGCAGGCAAGATGCGCAAAAACCGCATCCGCGTTCTGGCTGGCGACAAGGTACAGGTCGAAATGACCCCCTATGATCTGACCAAGGGTCGGATCAACTACCGCTTCAAGTAAGGCACACGTGGCCTTTGTACTGGGTTCAGGCAGTCCGAGACGCAAAGAGCTTCTCGGACAAATCGGCGTTGTGCCTGACCACATCCGCGCCCCCGATATCGACGAGACACCCACGTCAGGCGAGCTGCCGCGGCCCTACTGCCAGCGCATGGCCCGCGAAAAAGTGGCAGCGGTGCAGGCAGATGCGGACGACGTGGTCCTGTGTGCCGATACCACCGTGGCGCTGGGGCGGCGAATACTGGGCAAACCTGCAGACGCTGCCGAGGCGGCTGCGTTCCTGTGGGCCATGTCGGGCCGCAGGCACCGGGTGGTCACTGCCGTAGCAGTGCGCCGGGGCGACCGGTTGTGGGAACGCGACGTGGTCAGCACCGTGCGCATGAAGGTTCTGTCGAATGACGAGGTGAACGGATACCTCGCCACCGGCGACTGGCAGGGCAAGGCGGGCGGCTACGGCATTCAAGGGCCTGCGGGCGCGCTGATCCCGTGGATTTCCGGCTCGTTTACCGGCATTGTAGGCCTGCCGCTGGCCGAAACCGCCGGGCTGCTGAATGCGGCCGGCGTCAAGCTCTGGGGGAGCACATGAAGGGCAACACGATCATTCTGGACCATCTGGGCGGGGCCGAGGCCGCCGCACTTATGGTCAACGGCAAGCTGCACGATCTGATCATCGACAGCGACGCGCCGCGCCCCGGCACGGTTTACCGTGCGATTGCCGACAAGCCCGTGAAAGGGCAGGGTGGCATGTTCCTGAAAACCCCCGACGGCAGCGCGTTCCTGCGTCAGATCAAGGGCTTGGCGCCGGGCCAGGAAATCCTCGTGCAGGTTTCGGGCTATGCCGAACCCGGCAAGGCGATCCCCGTGACGCAAAAGCTGTTGTTCAAGAGCCGCTATGCGATCGTCACCCCCGATGCGCCGGGCCTGAACATCTCGCGGTCGATCCGCGACGACGATCTGCGCGACACGCTGTTGGAGATCGCCCACGAGGCGATGGCCAAGGCGGCTGTCGAGGGTATGGGCCTGATCCTGCGTTCCAGCTGCGCGGATGCCGACGCCGATGACATCACCGACGACATTCTGGCCATGACGACACTGGCCGAAACCGTGCTGGGCGACGATGGCCACGGCGCCGAAGTGCTGACCGAAGGCGACGGCCCGCACATCTTGGCCTGGCGCGACTGGACCGATCCCGCAGAGGTGGTCACGGACGAAGGCAGCTTCGAGACGCACAGCGTGCTGGACGCCATCGACGCGGCACGCAGCGCTCAGGTGGATCTGGGCGGCGGCGCGTCGATGTATGTCGAGGAAACCCGCGCCTTTGTCGCCGTGGACGTGAACACCGGCAACGATGCCTCGCTTGCGGGCGGCCTCAAGGCCAATCTCGCCGCCGCGCGTGCATTGCCCACAGCATTGCGTGTGCGCGGCCTGGGCGGGCAGATCGTGATGGACCTCGCGCCCATGCCAAAGAAGGACCGCCGCAGCTTTGAAAGTGCCTTGCGCGCCGCTCTGCGCACCGACACGATCGAGACCGCACTGGTCGGTTGGACCCCGCTTGGCCACATGGAATTGCAACGCAAACGCGCCCGCGCCCCGCTGCCCCCGGAGACCGCATGACCTGTCCGATCTGCAAATCCGAAACCGTTCACAAATACCGCCCCTTCTGCTCGGGTCGCTGCGCCGACATCGACCTGGGCCGCTGGGCAAGCGGCGATTACGCGGTGCCGTCAGACGACCCCGAAGACATCGAAAAAGCACTGGACGCATTGGAACAAGAGAACCGCAAACCCCATTGACCAGATTGGTCAAAAAGCCTCTGGACACCACGCGCCAACCACCCTAGAAACCGCCTCACCCAGATTGCCAGTCAATCACCCGTGCCCGGGTAGCTCAGGGGTAGAGCAGTGGATTGAAAATCCTCGTGTCGGTGGTTCGATTCCGCCCCCGGGCACCACTTAACTCTACGTGATAATTTACCCTGCGATTCTCTGATCCTCGCTGCTACAGGCTTCGACGCCTCCGGCCAAAGGGCGCACGCCTCGATCTATGCCCTCGCACGGCCCAAAACCTACTTGTACGCTCGACTTTGCAGCAATCGGCACTTACCTTGTCACTTTGAGCTTCAACCAGTGATCCATGGCCAGAGACGAAATCAAGACAACCAGACCACGCGGTGTGCAGACCATTGAAACGGGGGGGCGGATTCTCTCGGCGCTTTCGCGTGCGAAAAGCCCGATGCAGCTGCGCGATCTTGCGGAAGAGGTGAACATTTCGGGCGCGCAGTTGCATCCCTATCTTGTATCCTTTCGAGAGATGCAGATGGTCGAGCAGACAGAGCGCGGCCAGTATCAGCTTGGGCCCTTTGCCTTGCACATCGGACTTTCCCGGCTGCGCAATCAGAACCCCTACCGTGATACTATAGCACGTGTTGGAGCCCTTTCGGATGAATTGGGCTTGATGATCTCGATCTCGGTTTGGGGCATGCACGGCCCGACAATTACCTATGTTCAGGAATTTGATGGCCGGATACATGCGAACGTTCAGGTTGGCGGCAATTACAACATGACGGTCACAGCGACCGGTGCAGTTTTCGGGGCGTTCCTTCCCAGGTCGATCACCCAGGACGTTGTCGACCGCGAGTTGTCCGACACGGAGTTCCAGCGGCGCACCTATTTCAAGGTGGACGCCGATGCCTATGCCGCTGCGGCAGCCAAGGCCAAGATCGACGGCTATGCAGTGACCCGCGATATGCCGATACCGGGGGTCTCGGCGATTGCAGCGCCGGTGTTCGACCACACCGGGACCATACAGCTTGCTGTCACGGTGATCGGTCCGACGGGCTTTATTGATCTTGCGCCTGACGGAATACCCGTGCAGCGCCTTATGGCCTTTACCGGTGATCTGTCACGCGATCTGGGCCACGGAGCCATCGCCTGAGCGTCCCGCCAAGCAGATCGAGCGATACCAACAGCCCTGCGGTCGCGGTGAGCAGGCCTGCCGTTTGGAAAAGGTTCGGCAACTGCCCTGTCATAGGCACGGCGCAGAGCACGGCAACCGGCGGGACCAGCGCGTGAAAGACCGCTGCGGCCCCACCACCAAGCCGCGTGACAGAGGCCGCGAAGAAAACAACGGCCAATGCGCCACCCAGCATGCCTTGATACGCGAATTGCGTCAGCCAGATGAGGTGGTCCATCTGGGGAAGGTCAAATAGCACAGCATAGAGTGGCACATAGACAACGCTGGACACAATCGTGATTAGCCCAGTGGTGCGAACTGCATCCAGCCGCCAGTGCGACATCAGCCATGTGAACACACCCCAAAGCGTGCCCGACGCGAGAAAGCACAGATCGCCCGCCCAGGTGCCGATGCCGGGTTGTTTGGCGGCTCCTTGATCCGCGGCGATGATCAGCAGGCCGAGCATCAGCAGCATCATTCCCAGCCGTCGGTAAAGCGGCACGGGGACCCCGCCCACCAGACGCGTCAGCGCACTGGCCACCAGCATCGTCGTGCCGGGGCTGATCACCACCGCGTGGCTGAGCGGGGCAAGTGCGAAACCTGTGTTGATCACCCAGGCAAAGGGCGGACCGGCCAGCAGAAACAAGGCGACTGTCCGCAGAAATGTAGCACCGACAAAGGGATTTACGCGGCGCAGGATCAAGATGGGCAACATCACCATGGCCCCGCCTGCGTAGCGCAGCAGCGTCAGGTCGGCACTGCCAAATCCCTGCTGGTGGCCCAGCTCGACGCCCACGTTGTAGATTGCCCAGGCAAGTACGGCGGCAAGGCCAAAGGCGATGCCGCCGCAGGCAGGGGTCACGCGTTGGCGCCAGACATGTGACGGGCCGCGATATAACCAAAGGTGATGGCCGGCCCCAGGGTTATGCCACCGCCGGGATAGTTGCCGCCCATTATGCTGGCCGCATCGTTGCCCGCCGCATAAAGCCCGCTGATGGGCTTGCTGTCGGCGTCCAGCACCTGCGCGTATTCATTGCATTTCAGGCCTGCAAATGTGCCCAGGTCGCCCATAACCAGTTTGACGGCGTAAAACGGCCCCTTTTCAATCGGACCCACGCAGGGGTTCGGCTTGTGCTCAGGGTCGCCCAGCGAGCGGTTGTACGAGGTCGAGCCTTTGTGAAACTCGGGGTCCTCGCCCTTGCGTGCGTGCACGTTGAATTCAGTGACCGTCTTTTCCAGCGTCTCAGGGTCGGCGCCGATTTCGCGGGCGAGGTCGCGCAGGGTTTCGCCTTTCAGCAGATATCCGTTCTGGATGTGCTGCTTGTATGGCACAGGATAGGGTTTAACGAAGCCAAGGCCGTATTTGCGCAAGGTGCGGTGATCGACCACGAAATATGAGCATATCTCGCCACCCTCTTCGGTGCACCGGGCGACCATGGACTGACCAAAGTCGTGATAGCTGTCGGACTCGTTGCAAAACCGGCGACCCGACCGGGTGACGGCGATTACGCCGGGTTTCGAGCGGTCGACGAAGTGGGGGAAGGTTCCCAGCGTGCCGTCCTTGCGCACGGGGCGAGAGATCGGAACCCATGCCGCTGCGTTGGGCAAGCTTTCGTCTACGGACGCCCCGATTGCCTGACCCATGCGCAGGCCGTCGCCGGTGTTGCCGGGAGGCGCGGGAGAGGCGTGTTCGTTGCCGCTGGGGGCGTGTTCGAACAGTTTCGCACGGCGCGCGACATCCTGCGGGAAGCCGCCCGCAGCCATCACCACACCCTTGGCGGCGCGCACTTCGACCATGCCGCGGGCTGTCTGCACCATGGCGCCGGTGACGCGGCCGGTGTCGTCGCGGATCAGATCCTTGACCGCAGCCCGCGTCCAGATCGGCACACCCTTGTCCACACAGGACTTGGCCAGGCGGGCAACAAGCGCATTGCCGTTCATCAATCGCATCGGGCGGCCGTGAAAGGCCATATCGCGGAGGAATTTGAGAAAGAGCTTGCCGACGTAAAACGCCGAGATCGGAGAGCGCGTCACGTTGAAGAAGTGCAGCAGTTCCTTGCCCGTGCCGATCATCATGCCAAGAAAGGTGATTTCGGCAAGAGGCGGGCGCAGCCGTTTGATCTCTTTGCCCAGACCGCGCCCGTCGAAGGGGCGCGCGACAATGGAACGGCCACCATCCAGACCTCCGGGGGCGTCAGGGTGATAGTCGGCAAAGGTCGGGCCAAGGTCGAATTGAAGCGAGGTTTCGTTTTCAAAGAATTCCACGGCCTTGGGTCCGGCTTCAAGAAAGGCTTCGACACGGTCAGGGTCATAGTGTTCGCCTGCCTCGTGTTTCATGTATGCGCGCGCTTTTTCCACGCTGTCCTCGACGCCCGCGCGCTTGCCCGGAGCGTTGTTGGGTATCCACATCCAGCCGCCGGAACGGGCCGTGGTGCCGCCAAAGACCGGTTCTTTCTCGACGACCAGTGCGTTCAGGCCGCGGTGTGCCGCGCTGACGGCGCTGGACAGGCCGCCCGCACCGGAGCCCACGACCAGGACATCACAATTGTAAATCTGGCGTTTCATGTCGCCTCCTCTTCAGTAAGTCAGATAATTGTCAGCTGGACAGATAGCCGCCATCAACCGGCAGCAGCGCACCGGTCACGTAGCTTGCGGCGTCCGAGCTTAGGAACAACACCGGGCCAACCAGCTCTTCGGGTTGTCCGACACGGCGTAGCGGTGTGTGGGCCATGAAGCGCGCAATCGCTTCGGGCGATTGGCGTGTCGCTTCGGTCATGGGGGTGGCAATGACCCCCGGCAGGATTGCGTTCACCCGCACGCCATGGGGCGCCATGTCCTGCGCCAGTGCCTTGGTGAACTGGGCCACCGCGCCCTTGCTGGCGGCATAGGCCGTCAGGGCGGGGCCTGCGACGATCGACATGATCGAGGCCAGGTTGATGACGACGCCCTGCTGCGATTTCAGGTCGTCGCGGAATGCGCGCACCATGTTGCGCGGCCCCACGACATTCACCGCAAAGGTCGCGTCCCAATCTGATTCGTAGGTCTCGGCGTCGATGTCGGTGCGGCGAATAATGCCCGCATTGTTCACCAGAATGGACACAGGGCCAAAGGCCGCCGCCACGGTTTCCCGAAAGGCGCGCACCGCGCCGATGTCGGTAACATCAAGCTGTCCTGCAAGCGCGGTTCCGCCCGAGTTCTCGATGGTTTTCTTCGTATTTTCAACGGTCTCTCCGTTGATGTCCGCCAGCGCGACTTTCGCGCCCGCTGCTGCCAGCCCCGCGGCGATGGCGGCCCCGTTTCCCTGGCCCGCTCCGGTGACCACGGCGACTTTTCCCTGAAGGTTAAACATCACTTCTTACTTTCACATATTGCAAACGCATTCGCATATTACTAATAATGAGGGCATCGCCAAGGGGCAAGTTGCATCGCAGGCGAAGCGTCCGACTGGAGTAGGAGGGTCTGGCGTGGCAAATTATCGTGTGGGATACGTCCCACGATTGGGAGGAAACTATGAATAAATTCGTATGGATGGCTGTCGCGGCCACGGTTGGGTTCGGCTCTGCCGCGTCCGCTGAAACCTATGACCTGCAAAGCGTGTTCGGCCTGAACGTGCCATCAATCGGGCCAAGCCCGGTGAACTGGGCCGACAAGGTTCGTATGATGACCGGCGGAGAAGTGGACGTGACCGTACATGGGTCCGGTGACTTTGTTCCGCCCTTCGAAGTGTTCGGTGCCGTCAGCACAGGCGCCATTCCAATGGGCTTCGACTGGATCGGGTACTGGGCCGGACAAATCCCCGTGGCCAACCTGGTCGGCTCCATGCCGTTCGGTCCGTCGCCTGATATCGCGCTTGCCTGGATGTTCGAAGGGGGCGGCCTTGAGATCATTCAAAAGGCCTATGACCCGCACAACGTCAAGATCATTCCCTGTCACCTTGTGGTTCCCGAAGCCGGTGGCTGGTTCAACACCGAGATCAACACCGTCGACGACTTCAAGGGTCTGAACATGCGGATTGCGGGCCTGGGTGGTCAGGCGCTGGCAAAGCTGGGCGCGAACACGCAACTGGTCCCCGCGGGAGAGATTTACGTCTCGCTTGAAACCGGCCGCATCGACGCTGCCGAATTTTCGGCGCCGCAGCTGGACAAGAACTTTGGTTTTTCGGAAATCGCCAAGACCTACTACTTTCCTGGTTGGCACCAGCCATCCAGCTGGGACAGCATCATCATCAATCAAGACGTCTGGAATGGTCTGACCGAACAGCACCAGAACATCATGGTCGAGGCCTGCAAGGCCAACATCGTGGACAACCTGGGCGACCAGCTGAACCAGCAGATCACCGCGATCGAGGAAATCGAAGCCTCCGGCGTGACGGTCAAGCGGTTCCCCGATGAGGTCTTGCTGGCGATGAAAGATGCCGCAAACGAAGTGATGCAGGAAGAGGCGGCCAAGGACCCGATCTTCAAGGAAGCCTACGAGTCTCTGACAGAGTACGTGGCTCGCGTCGGGCGTTGGAGCGACTTGCAGACGCTGCCCCGCTAAGACGGCTCGCAAACTTGCAGTGGGGGCGGGGTCTTCGTCGCCACTGCGCATCCTACTTTCGGGACACTTGGTTATGGACAGATTTCTGACGCATGTGATTGACCTGTGCGTTCTCCCCGGACGGCTGGTCGGATGGCTTTTGTTGCCACTGATCGCGTTCGTCTGTGCGGCCGTCTGGGCTGCGCAGAGCGGGCGGAACAGCTTTTTTACCTGGGACGCCGATCTGTTCCTGCTGGGGCAGGGCGTCACGGTGAACACGCTGATCGACCTGCAATGGCATATCTTTGCGATACTTGTACTGGCAGGCGGGTCCTATGCGTTTCGCGACGACGCCCATGTTTCCGTCGATTTCGTCTCGGCAAACCTTTCGCCGCGCAGCAGGGCCGTCATTCAGGTGATGGGCGATCTGCTTTTCGTATTGCCCTTTTGTCTGATCATCCTGTGGTTCGGGCAAAAGTTCGCGATGACGGCCTTTACCTCGGGCGAAGGCAGTAACTATGGCGGGTTGCAAGACCGCTGGTTCATCAAGGCTTGTGTGCCCATCGGCTTTGGTCTTCTGGGTCTGGCCGCCCTAGCACGTGCACTTCAAACCATACTGCGGCTGGTGCGTGGCACGCTGCCGGAAAGCGAGCATTTGACATGAGCGATTTCATCTGGCCGATGGCCATGTTGTTGGCTTTGATGGCCGGCATCTTTTCGGGCTATCCAGTGGCTTTCGTTCTGGCAGGCGTGGGCATCATATTCTCTGTGATCGCCGACGTGCCGATCCTGTTTTTGTCGCTGGGCATGCAGAGGATATTCTCCGGCGTGCTGACCAACTGGTTGCTGATCGCCATACCGTTGTTTGTCTTCATGGGCCTGATGCTGGAACGCTCCGGCGTGGCCGAGCGGCTGTTGCGTTCGCTGGCGACGCTCTTTCGCACATTGCCAGGCGGTTATGCCTTCGCGGTGGCCTTGATCGGCGTCATCATGGCCGCCTCGACCGGGATCATCGGCGCGTCTGTCGTGTTGATGGGGATGATGGCGTTGCCCCCGATGCTGGCCAACGGCTATGATCCCAAGATCTCGACCGGGTTGATCGCGGCCAGCGGTACGTTGGGCATTCTGATCCCGCCTTCGGTCATGTTGATCATCCTGGGCGACCAGCTGGGAATATCCGTCGGCAGCTTGTTCATCGGCGCAGTCGGGCCCGGTTTGCTTCTTGCACTGCTTTATGTCGCCTATCTGGCATTCGTCGTCTGGCGTCAGCCCGAACGCATGCCGCCCATCGCGCAAGAGCCGCATGCAAATTTCGGCGCACTGGTGCTGCGGCTGGTGTTTGATCTGATGCTTCCGATTGTTCTGATCCTTTCGGTGCTGGGAACCATTGTCGCGGGCATCGCCACACCGACCGAAAGCGCAGCCATCGGTGCCGCCGGGGCCATGATCCTTGCGCTGATCTCACGCCGTCTGGACATCGCCACGCTTGGACGGGCGTTGTCGGATACGACGCGTACCACAGCCATGATTATATTCGTGATGATCGGCGCCACCATCTTCAGCCTGATCTTTCGCAAGCTCGGGGGGGACAAGATGATCCTGGACCTGTTCTTGTTGGAAGGCATCACGCCCTACGCATCCTTCCTGCTGATCATGGGCGTCGTGTTCGTCCTGGGGTTCTTTCTCGAGTGGGTCGAGATTACCCTCGTTGTGGTGCCCATCGTGGCGCCAGTGATTGTCGGGCTGGACTTTGGGCTTGAGAAAGACGCCGCACTGGCCTGGTTTGCGATTGCGCTGGCCGTGAATTTGCAAACGTCTTTCCTGACGCCACCGTTCGGGTACGCATTGTTCTATCTGCGCGGAATCGCACCGGATGTTCCGATCACGACCATCTATCGCGGCGTGATGCCATTCGTGGGGCTTCAGATGTTCGCGCTTGCGTTGATCATCGTATTTCCGGGTATTGCGATCTGGCTTCCTGCCTACTTGGGGCGTTGAGAACCCGCTAAATCTATATATTGACACCCCTCCACCCCAAGGCCCAATATGCAGGTGCTTTGGTTCTCGCGATTCACACCGCGAGCTAAGAGGGAAGCCGGTGAAAAACCGGCACTGCCCCCGCAACTGTAAGCGGCGAGCGACGCTGGATCACCACTGGGAAACCGGGAAGGCCAGCCAAGCGATGATCCGCAAGTCAGGAGACCTGCCCAGGCAAGATACGACGACCAAAGGCGGAGGGCCTTGTGGTGCGCGATTGCCTTGGACTTAGCTGCGCCAATGCCCGTGTGTCCTGCCCTTGCTGAACATAATGAAAGAGGGCAGAGCCATGACAATCACCGTTTACTCCAAACCCGCCTGCGTGCAGTGCACCGCGACCACCCGCGCGCTCGAAGCGCGTGGGCTCTCCTTTGACGTCATTGACCTGACCCAGGACGACGAAGCGTTTTCGCGGGTCAGCGATCTGGGTTACCGCCAGGTCCCGGTCGTCATCGCGGGCGAGGATCACTGGACCGGGTTTCGCCCCGACCTGATCGGTCGGCTGTTCTGAGATCGGACCCGAGATCATGGCGGGGCTGGTCTATTTCTCTTCGCGGTCGGGCAATACCGCGCGTTTCGTGCAGGCCCTTGGCGGGCCAGCCCAGCGCATTGCCGTGGCGATGGATGCCCCCCTGCCGATGCCGCTGGCGCCCTTCGTGCTGGTCTGTCCGACCTATGCCGATGGCACGGGGCGCGGTGCTGTGCCGAAACAGGTGATCCGGTTTCTGAACGATCCCGTCCGTCGCGGCCTGATCCGCGGCGTGATCGCAGGCGGCAATCGAAACTTCGGTGCCACCTTCGCGCGTGCGGGCGATGTGATCGCGCGCAAATGCAATATTCCGGTGCTCTATCGTTTCGAGCTGGCCGGTTCCGAAACCGACATTGCCCGCGTGCGCGCAGGGCTTAACACATTCTGGGGGATGGTATGCTTGACCACGGCCTGACCACTACGGACACCAAGGGGCTGGATTACCACGCCCTGAACGCGATGCTGAACCTCTACGACGAGGCGGGCAATATCCGCTTTGACGCCGACCGCATGGCGGCGCGGCAGTATTTCCTGCAACACGTCAACCAGAACACGGTGTTCTTTCATTCACTGGATAAAAAGCTGGGCTACCTCGTCGACGAAGGATATTACGAGGCAGAGGTGCTGGACCATTATCCCCGCGCCTTCCTGCACCGTATCTGGGAGGCTGCATTCGCCCGCAAGTTTCGCTTTCCCACTTTCCTCGGGGCGTTCAAATATTACACCTCTTACACCCTGAAGACCCGCGACGGTCAGAGATTTCTTGAGCGGTTCGAGGATCGCGTGGTCATGGTTGCCCTTGCCCTTGCGCGCGGGGACGAGGCGCAGGCGATGGCCTTTATGGAAGAGATCATCGCTGGCCGGTTCCAACCTGCCACCCCCACCTTCCTGAACGCGGGCAAGACAAGCCGCGGCGAGTTGATTTCGTGTTTCCTGCTGCGGCTGGAGGACAACATGGAAAGCATCGGGCGCGGCATCAACTCCGCGCTGCAACTCAGCAAGCGCGGTGGCGGCGTGGCGTTGATGCTGACAAACGTGCGCGAGCACGGCGCGCCGATCAAGGGCATCGAGAACCAGTCATCGGGTGTCATTCCGGTGATGAAACTGCTTGAGGACAGCTTTTCCTATGCCAACCAGCTTGGCGCGCGGCAGGGCGCGGGGGCCGTCTATCTGAATGCGCACCACCCCGACATCCTGCGCTTTCTCGACACCAAGCGCGAGAATGCAGACGAGAAAATCCGCATCAAGACGCTGAGCCTGGGCGTGGTGATCCCGGATGTCACGTTCGAATTGGCCAAGACCAACGCGGATATGTACCTGTTTTCGCCACACGACGTGGAAAAGGTGTACGGGGTGCCGTTCTCGGAAATCTCGGTGACCGAGAAATACGACGAGATGGTCGGTGACAAACGCATTCGAAAACACAAGATCAACGCGCGTGATTTCTTTCAGACCCTCGCCGAGATCCAGTTCGAATCCGGCTATCCCTACATCATGTTCGAGGACACGGTGAACCGGATGAACCCCATCGACGGGCGCATCACCATGTCGAACCTCTGCTCCGAGATCCTGCAGGTGAACGAGGCGTCGCAGTTCAACGACGATCTGAGCTATGCGCATCTTGGCACCGACATCTCCTGCAACCTTGGCTCGCTCAACATCGCCACGACCATGGACGGAGGCGATCTGGGCAATACGGTTGAAACCGCGATCCGTGCCTTGACGGCGGTCTCGGAAATGTCGGCCATCGACAGCGTGCCCTCGATCCGGCGCGGCAATGACGAAAGCCACGCCATCGGGCTGGGGCAGATGAACCTGCATGGCTTTCTCGCCCGCGAGCGGATCATGTACGGCAGCCCCGAGGGCATCGACTTTACCCGCGCCTATTTCGCCGCCGTGGCCTTTCACGCCCTGCGCGCATCCCACGCGATTGCCTGCGAAAAAGGTTCGTTTTTCAAGGGGTTCGAGAAAACCGACTATGCCGATGGCAGCTTTTTCGACAGATACACCACCCGTGATTGGCTGCCGGAAACCGACACCGTGCGCGACCTGTTCGCGCACATGGGTGTCAACCTGCCCGTCCGCGCGGATTGGGCAGCCCTCAGGCAGGCCGTGATCAAGGACGGGCTTTACAATCGCAACCTTCAGGCCGTGCCGCCCACCGGGTCGATCAGCTATATCAACAATTCGACATCCTCCATCCATCCGATCGTGTCCAAGATCGAGATCCGCAAGGAGGGCAAGATCGGCCGCGTCTATTATCCCGCGCCCTTCATGACCAACGCCAATCTCGACTTCTACCGCGATGCCTATGACATCGGGCCAGAGGCGTTGATCGACACCTACGCGGCGGCGACGGAACACGTGGATCAGGGTCTGTCGCTGACGCTGTTCTTTCCCGCCGAGGCCACGACCCGCGACATCAACCGCGCGCAGATCTACGCGTGGAAGAAGGGCATCAAGACCATCTATTACATCCGCCTGCGCCAGACCGCCCTGGAAGGCACCGAGGTGCAAGGCTGCGTCTCATGTTCGCTGTAAGGAAATCATCGTGAAAGACATCGCCCAAACCCGCCCCGTTCCCCGCGCGATCAACTGGAATCGCCTGCAGGACGACAAGGACCTTGAGGTCTGGAACCGTCTGACCGTCAATTTTTGGCTGCCCGAAAAGGTGCCGCTGTCCAATGATGTGCAATCCTGGGCCACGCTGCGCCCCGAAGAGCGCGAGCTGACGATCCGCGTGTTCACCGGGCTTACGCTTCTCGACACGATCCAGAACACCATCGGTGCGCCCGCCATGCTGCCCGACGTACAAACCCCCCACGAAGAGGCGGTGTTGACGAATATCGCCTTTATGGAGGCCGTTCATGCGCGCAGCTATTCGTCGGTCTTTGCGACGTTGTGTTCCTCCAAGGAGGTCGATCAGGCCTTTCGGTGGTCCGAGGAGAACCCGCATTTGCAGGCGAAGGCAGCCAAGATCCTGGGTGAGTACGCCGCAGGCGCGGACCCGCTGAAACGCAAGATCGCAAGCGTGTTCCTGGAGTCGTTTCTGTTCTATTCCGGTTTCTATCTGCCGATGTATTGGTCCAGCCGGGGCAAGCTGACCAACACCGCCGATCTGATCCGGTTGATCATCCGCGACGAGGCGATCCACGGCTATTACATCGGCTACAAATTCCAGAGGGCCACCGAAACGCTGCCCGAGACGCGTCGGCAAGAGCTGAAGGATTTCGCCTTTGCGCTGATGTTCGACCTCTACGAGATCGAGGCGCATTATTCCGAGGCGCTGTATGATGGCATCGGTCTGACCGAGGACGTGAAGGCGTTCTTGCACTACAACGCCAACAAGGCCCTGCAAAATCTAGGGTACGAGGCCCTGTTCCCGCCCGCCGCGTGCGAAGTGAACCCTGCGATCCTGGCCGCCCTGTCGCCCGATAGCGAAAATCACGACTTCTTTTCGGGGTCGGGCTCGTCCTATGTCATCGGAAAAGCCGTCGCCACAGAGGACGAGGACTGGGATTTCTGAGGGGCATCTGCCCCGTCTCCTCCAGGTCTTGCGCCGCTACGCCAAGGGCTGCCTCCGCAGCGGCGCAACCGTCAGAGCGCGACTTCGATCAGGAAAGGTCCGTCGTGTGCAAGGCCGTCCTGCAGTGCTGCCTCCAAGTCTTCGCAGCTGGTGGCGCTTTGTGCGTCCACCCCCATGGAACGCGCCATTTGCACCCAGTCCAGCGCCGGGCGGTCAAGCGACAGCATATCAATCGCGCGCGGTCCGGGGTTGCCGACGCCCACATTGGTCAGTTCGCCCCGCAGGATCTGATAGCTGTGGTTGGCGAACACCAGGATCGTGATATCAAGCTTTTCGCGGGCCATCGTCCAGAGCGACTGGACCGTGTACATGGCCGAGCCGTCACCCGTCAGCGCCAGCACCTTGCGATCGGGGCAGGCAATGGCCGCACCGATGGCGGCGGGCAGACAGTAGCCGATGGAGCCGCCGGTGTTGTTCAGCCATGTGTGCTGCGCTGCCCCCTTGGTCACGGGAAAAAATGCACGTCCGGTCGTCACGGATTCGTCCATGACAATCCCGTTTTCAGGGATCGCACGGGCAATCTGCGCGGCAAGACTGTCCAGGGTGATCGGCCCCTCGGGACGGTCGGGCAAGGCGGCCTCTGCCACATGCGCGGGCGGCGTATCCGTCGCACCTGACGCTTCGCACAGCGCCGAAAGTGCTGCGTCGATGTTGGTTCCTGCCGGAGCAAGTGTCAGGATGTCGGCATCGGGGTCGGTCAGCACCGCTGGTTTGCCGGGATATGCAAAGAACCCGATCGGTGCCCGCGCGCCGATCAGGACGATCCGCTTGTATGGCTTCAGCGTCTCCAGCGCCATGTCGATGGGATATGGCACCTTGCCGATGAAAACCCGGCCAGCCCCGCGTTCAAGCCGCGCGTTTGACCATTCGGACAGCAGCTTGCATCCGGTCTTTGCAGCAATCCGGCCGGCGATCTGCAAATTGGCTTCGGTCAGCGCGCCGCCGCCCAGTAACAACAGGCTGTCAGGGCCGGACAGTGCACGCGCCGCGGCGTCCAGCATGTCCTCGGCGAACGGCTGCGCAGAGGGGACGGGAAGCGGCGGATGGACCACACCGCCGGTGTTCCACGCCGTGTCGCTGGGCAGGATCAGCGAGACGATCTGCCCCGGTGCGACCTGGGCAGCCTGTACCGCCTCGGCTGCGTCCTTGCCGACAGTTTCGGCAGAGGGTGAGGTGCGCACCCAATGCGACATGGGCCGTGCGATGCCTTCGATATCGGCCGTCAGCGGCGCATCAAGCTCGATATGGCTTGCTGCGTGTTCGCCGATGATGTTGACCACGCCGGAACCGGCTTTCTTGGCGTTGTGCAGATTGGACAATCCGTTCGCCAGCCCCGGCCCAAGGTGCAGCAAGGTCGACGCAGGTTTGCGCGCCATCCGCCAATAGCCGTCGGCTGCACCCGTCGCGACACCCTCTTGCAGTGCCAGCACGCACCGCATGCCTGCAATATGATCGAGCGCTGCAACAAAGTGCATCTCGGAGGTGCCGGGATTGGTGAAACAGACCTCTACCCCGCTGTCGATCAAGGTATGCACAAGGCTTTCGGCGCCGTTCATCTGGGGTGTGTCGGTCATGTGTCGCTCTCCTTTGGCGGGTCCAACAGGGCACGCGCAAGACCCCTTGGGAATCTTGCCGCTGCTGTTGCGGGGCAAAGTTTCGCGGATTGCTTCAAATGACAAGAGCCGGGTCGTTACGGCATTTGCAGAGGGGCCACTTGTCTTAAGCGGTGGCCAGGGGTCACAGGCCCAGTTCGGCCAGAAACGCGTCCACGGCGACGGCGCAGACCTGCCAGGCGGGTTCGTCGCCGACAAGGACGTGATTGCGGCTGTCCAGCGGGACGAACTGCGCGCCGGGGATGCCGGATGCAAGGGCGTGGCCCATGGCAAGGGGAATCCTCTGGTCGAATTTCGAATGCAGCACCAGTGTCGGCGCGCGCACCTCTGCCAGACGGTGTCTGACGTCGATATGGCCGAACGCATCCTGAAAACGTGCGGCGTTGCGCGGCGATGTGGTCTGGCGCTGAAGCTCGTCGAACCAGTCCAGCGTCTCGCCACTGGCGTCGGGCATGAATGTCTTGGAAAAGATGTGGCAATAGGCGGGATTGTCGGTGCCCCAGCCCACTTCGGTCAGCGCCATCACGGCCTCGCGCCTTGCGTGTTCTTCGGGGTCGACCATGTGACGCCAGCCGGCCGCGTAGCCGCCCACAAGGATCAGGGCAGAGACACGCTCGGGGTGGCGCACGGCGTATTCGATGGAGACTGCCGCCCCCTGCGAGATGCCCAGCAGAGGAAAACGGTCAAGGCCCAACCTGTCCGCGACCGTCTCAAGGTCTTCGACAAAGGCGTCGAAGCTCAGGTCTTTCACGTCCCAGTCCGACAGGCCGCAGCCGCGCTCGTCGTATCTGATGAACTTGCGCCCCGTTGCGATCTCGGCAAAGCTGCGCCCCCAGATCGGGCTTTGCCAGTCGAATTCAAGATGCGTCAGCCAGTTGGCGGCCTTCAGCAGGGGCGCGCCCGATCCCACAGTCGCATAAGCGATCTTGGTTCCGTCGCGCACCTCGCAAAATCCGATGCGCTGGGTTTTCAACGCTTCGGTTTCGCGGGTCCATGGCCGCAGCTGTGTCGCATCGGCAGGACCCTCGGCACTTGTCGCCTGGTCGTGCGCCTCGGCGCCTTCGGGGTCGGCTTCGCGCCACCTGCGCTGCCATTGCCTTGCGTTGACCGTGCCGATGTCAGGGTGCGTGGCCAGCTGGCGCAGGATCGCCACGCGCGCGGTCTCGGCCCCCTCGCGTTCGCTTTGCAGCCATGCGTCGAACACATCGCTGCCTGCCCCGTCCAGACCGTCAAGCGGCACCTGGTCAAGCTGCTGGGCCATCTGCTCAAGCTCGGGGATCGACGCATTGCGCAGGGACCGCAGGTGGTCGTGTATGCGCCACAGATCGATCTGAACATCGGTGGCATCCACCGCGACCCGTTCGCGGTCCGCGATGATGCGGGGCCGATCGGGCGCGTCCACGACCTGCCGCAGCTTTGACAGCGCCCACCGCAGGGCGGCGCGGGGGTCGTCGGGCAGGTCCCAGAACATCTCGCACAGACGCTCGCGCCGATGCGGGCGGGCCGTCGCGAACAGAAAGGCAAGCAGCGCGCGCGCCTTGCGGGAGGCTGGCAGCGGCAGCTCCGCGCTGCCGTTCTCGACGCGAAATTCGCCAAGCAAAGACACATGCATAAGACGGTCCCCCAAAAGAATCATGAAATAAAACGCTAATTCGGGCCTGTTACCACTCGCATTACAACGCTCGCAACAACCTTTGGATGTAAAACACCGGGTCAACAAGAGGGGCGGCGTGCGTTGCGCGGCCCGTTCTCGCGTGGCCCAGCTGTGTCTGGAAAGCGCCGAATTGCCCCGCGTCGGTCGCCGTGACCGACCGAGGCTGAAAGAGAAGGAGAGCGGCAAGTGAAGTTGTTCGTAAAGAGCGATCCGGCAAGCGGTGACGTTGCCATTTCCGGCGTGGTGGACAGCATCAGCGCCGGGCAGCTTCTGGATGAGGTTGTGGCCCTGTGCCTCAAAAGGTCAGGCACGACGCTGACCCTGGACCTGTGCGGTGTCACGCGCATGACGCGCGCCGGGGTGCGTGGTTTTGTCGTTGCAGCCAGACTGGCCAGGTTCCGCGGCGGCGTCCTGCACGTGACAGGTGCCAGCCCTGCCGTCGCGGCGCTGCTGGACAGTCTCGGCTATGCGCATCTTTTCCGATTTGACCAGATGCAGGGCGCAACTGCAGGCCCGTTTTACACGCACGCCGTTTTTGAACATCATTGAACGAAGGATATTGAATCTGATGACACAGTACTTTTTCCAAGCCCTTTGGGGGATGCTGCCACTGAATCCGCGCTGGACCCCGCGCCGTGCAGGCCCGATACGTCGTCTGTTCACCGCAATTGCAACCCATCTGCGCCACCAGCGCGACCTGCGAAGGCTGGAAAGCCTGCCGGATTACCTGCTTGAGGATGTCGGCCTGTCGCGGAGCGATATCAGGCGTAAGGCACGCAGACCGCGCGCGACCGCGTCGCGGCCTGCGCGTGCGGGGGCGGGCGCATGACCGCGACGGGCACCCCCATGTGGACGCCGGGACGACGCGAGCGCGTTGCCGACCGGATTGCCACCCTCGATCCAGAGGTCGATTTCGAAGAGATCGCGCGGCTTCTCTATGCCTATGAATTCTCGTGGGATATCGAACGCGCGTTGGAATTTGCTCTGTTTCGCACCTATGCGGTGCCGTCGATTTCCGGCCTTCTGGCAAAGACGGGCGAGTTTGAGCGTCGTCCGCGCAAGCGCTATGACGACACCGAGATCATTCTGGCCGAGGTCATCGAGCACGGGCTGGACAGTGACCGGGGGCAGCGGTCCGTGGCGCGTATGAACGCGATGCACGCCCGCTACCGGATTTCCAATGCGGACATGCTTTACGTGTTGACCACGTTCATCTGCGAACCGATCCGCTGGCTGGACCGCTTTGGGCGCCGCCCGATGACCCCGCATGAAACCCAAGGCTGGTTCCTTTATTACCGAAATCTCGGGAGCCGCATGGGCATTGCAAGTTTGCCTGACAGCCTGGATGACGCCTACCGCTATAATCTCGATTACGAAGCGGAGAATTTTCAGTTCACCGAAACCAACCGTCGGATTGCGCAGAGCACGCTTGATCTGCTGCTGGGGTTTTACCTGCCGCGCTTTCTTGTGCCGCTTGGGCGACCCGTGGTGCACGCCCTTCTGGACACCCCCCTGAGCGAAAGCATGGGGTTTGCGCGGCCGCCTGCATGGCTGCGCCGTGCCGTTCCTGCAGGGCTGCGGTTGCGCGCAAGTCTGCTCAGACGGCTTCCGCTGCGCCGCAGGCCGCGGCGTCTGACACAGGTTTCGCGACCAACCTATCCGGGCGGCTATGCCATCGAACACCTGGGCACCTTTCGCTGAGGCCGCCGGGCGCGCCAAGGGCCTACACATCGGTAACCCGTCAAAACAACGGTTCTTTGCCAAAACTACAACGATCGCCACAACGCTCGGGCACACGTGTCTGCCCTAGACGATCACACATCAAGAAATTACTACGTTTAAGGAGAAATAGCCATGAAATCTCATGATCTGAACGCGACCGTGTTCGAAACCGCCTCGCAAGCCAAGGATGCGCTGGAGCGCCACAAGACCGCAGGGCAGGCACCGACCGCCGCTTCGGCGAATTTGCCGGACGCGCCCACCGGCACCTTTGGCGAGATGGCCGAGGATCTGTCGCACATCCTCGACACCTCGCATTTTTTCCTGACCGGAGAACGCGATGCGGGCCATGTGGTCGAATGTCTGGTGCTGCAACTGCACGACCTGCGGTCGGAATGCACGCCCGAGGTGTGGAAAGCGCTGATCCCGATGGCGCAGGCGCACCCGATCCGCGAAAGGCTGATGGCTGATCCGTTCACCCGCCGGTCTTTCGAGAAGCCGCGCGGATATTCCGGCGACGGTGTGTTACTTGACCTCTTGTACCGCCATCCGGCGGCCAAGGCCGAGGTGGACGCAAGCAGCAAGATGGGGCGCGATATCTATGCCCACACCAGCATCTCGGAAAGTTCCTGCGCAGTGCAGGAGCGGCGCGAAATCCTTGCACGCTATGTGGACAAGGCCGCGACACGCCGTCCCGGTGCCGAGATCCTGACCGTCGCCAGCGGTCATTTGCGCGAGGCCGAGTTTTCGGCGGCACTGGCCAAACAGAAATTGTCGCGCTGGGTCGCGCTGGACCAGGACGAGGCGAACCTGGCCGTGGTCGCCAAGGAGTTTGCCGGAACCGTCGTCGCCCCCGTGTCAGGCAGCATCAAGGGGCTGATGATGCAGCAATACGATCTTGGCAGCTTCGATCTGGTCTATTCTGCGGGGGTTTACGACTATCTTCCATTCGAAATCGCGGTCGCCTTGACCCGCCGGCTGCTGGATTCGGTCCATCCGGGCGGCACGCTGCTGTTCGGGAACTTCAGCACCGAGGTGGTCCCGGACGGCTATATGGAAACCTTCATGAACTGGTCCCTGATCTTCCGCGATCAGGCGCAAATGCGTGACATCGTCGATGCCGCCACGGCGGACACCGAGGCGCAGGCCGAGCTGTTTTTCGGACAGAACCGTCACATCATCTACGCACAGATCACAAAGGCCGCCTGACGCCTTTCAGAACATCCAACCACGTGCAAACTCCGGCCCGCTTTGCCGTGGCGGGCCGGGACGCAGACCCAAGGAACCCGAATGCTGGAACCAATCTTTATCGCACTGGCAGTGTCAGTGCGGCTTGCCACCTTGGCAATATCAATGCGCAACGAGCGGATTTTGCGCGCGCGCGGCGCGGTCGAACATGGCGCCATGACGTCCAAGGCCATAGCGCTTGCGCATGTCGCCTTTTACCTTTGCGCAATCGCGGAAGGCATCGGGTCAACATCGCAGCCCGGTTGGACCAATGATCTGGGGATTATCGTCTACATCTTGTCGGTTTGCGCACTGTTCTGGGTGATCGCGACGCTTGGCCGCCTCTGGACGGTAAAGCTGTATATCGCGCCTGATCACAGGCTGGCGACGAACTGGCTGTTCAGGCGGGTCCGGCACCCGAATTACTTCCTCAACATCATTCCCGAGTTGATCGGCCTTGCCCTTGTGCTGGATGCTTGGGTGACGCTTGCCATCGGACTGCCGCTGTATCTGGTGATCCTTGCCCTGCGCATCCGGGAAGAAGAACGGATCATGGGATATACCTTCGCGCAGTATTGAGGCTGCGGTCGGAATGCCCATGAGGCCGTGGTCCTCCCCAGGGACCACGGCCGATTTTGTTTCGCGGGGTCAAAGGCCGAAGGGCGTGACCCTGCCGTTGCTGGCGATCCAGCTTCCGAACGATCTGTTCAGGTCGCCTTCGAAGAACAGGAGCGAAACTGTTGTCTTGGGGCTGTTCGCGGATGCGCCATTCGGTGGCATATTGCACAGTGATCAACCTTTGGTTTTCCAATATCAGCGTGGTCAGGGCAGGGCGCGTGACACCAAGACGATCTTGGCCGCGTCTGACGTGTTGTCTGGAAGACCGTAGTGATGCCATAACACTGCCCCTCTCTGGGCATTATGCAAGCGTATCGCGCCAAGCCGGTTCTGCCAAATTCATCGTGTTTTCCAGGCCTTAAAGGCCAGTCACCCAAAGCCCCGAAATCGCATCGCGCCCCCTGCGCGGCATAGTGCCAAAAGAGCAACGGACCTGTTGAAAACGGGCCGATGCCAAAACCTTGGGGATAGCCGACTGCTGAATCGCAAACTACTTTAGATGTTATGGTTCTTCGCAACTCAACCCTCTGTTGTGCCTCGACGCAGTGTGATTCCCGAAGTGTCCATCAGGTTCCCGTTCACTTGTGATCCATCGTTCAGAGGCTTTTTAATGTTCCAGTCCATCATACAAAACGCGCCGCTTGGCGTTCTGGTCGTCGACGCGCCGGGCAATGTGGTGTTTTGCAACGCTAGCGCAGAGGCGATGCTGCCATGGGACACCGCCCGGATCCTTGGCGCGCGGATATCGGACATTCTGCCCCAGCTTTTGGTGTCGGGTGGCAAACTGCTCATCGCCCCCACCGATAATGAGGATCTGGCGCAAGTGATCGCGCTGCCCTCTCCCAAGGGGCCGCCGCGCCACGCCGAGGTTCAGCTGAGCCAGCTGACCGACGAGACAGGCGCCACCCTCAACATCGCGACACTGAACGAGGTCACCAGCCGTATGCACGCCTGGCAGGCGATCAAGGATCAGGAGGAGCGCTGGAACCTTGCCCTTCAGGGCAGCCAGATCGGCGTGTTCGAATCCGATCTGCGCACAGGGGCGGGGGTGGCTTCGGATTCGTGGTATCACCTCTTGGGCATCTCCAACATCGAGGGGCGCAACTCCGACGAGGAGTGGCGCGCGCGGGTCCACCCCGACGATCTGGCCACCGTCGAAGCGATTGATGCCCAGTGTATCGAGGGGCGGACCGAAAAGGCCGAGGCAAAGTTCCGCATGAAGGTCGGCGATGGCACCTGGCACTGGATGCGGTCGATCCTGCGCGTGACCGAGCGCGACGAGGACGGCAACGCTGTCCGTCTGCTGGGCACGATGATCGACATCACACCGCTGGAGACGGCTTTGGAACTGGCAAAGGCACGCAAGGCGGGGCTGGAAATGCTGATCGCCAACGCGCCCGTGGCCATGGCCGTGCTTGCGCTTGATGGGACTTTCCTGCTGTTGAACGATGCCTGCTATCCGCTGCTGGGGCATCCGCGCGGCAGGCTGGAACAACAGAAATTCTGGAAACTGCTCAACGCGCAGATGCTGCGCGAGATCAAGGCCGAGGTCGACAACCTTATCCAGGGCAAGACCGACACCTGCAAGATCGAGCAGCGGTATATCAAGCCCGACGGCGATGCGGTCGATATCGTGATCCGCATCTCGCTGATCCGCCGCGACGAAGCCGAAGAGACGCGGCTGATCGTGCAGATGGTCGATATCACCGAAAACAAACGGCTGGACGCGCTTAAGGATGACTTTGTGGCGACCGTCAGCCACGAGTTGCGCACGCCGCTGGCATCGGTCTACGGCGCGCTTTCGCTGCTGGCCGGCGCCATGGGCGACAACGCGTCCGAACAGGCCCGCAAGCTGCTGAGCATGGCGCAAAGAAACAGCACCCGGCTGATCGAGGTGGTCGATGACCTGCTGGATTTCCAGAAACTCACCACCGGGCATTTCTCGATCGAGCTGGCTAAGGTCGATATCCGGGAACTGGTCCGGCAGGTCAGCACCGACAACGAACTTTTCGCCAAGAAATTCGACGTCTGCCTGGCGCTTCAACTGCCCGACCACGAGGTTTTCGTGAAGGCGGACGCGCTGAGGCTGCGGCAGGTCGTCACCAACCTTTTGTCGAACGCCGCCAAATTCTCGCCGACGGGTGGCAGGGTTCTGGTCAGGATCACGAACACCGAACACTGCTGCACCGTCTGCGTCAGCGACAACGGGCGCGGCATTTCCTCGGAGTTCGGAGAGCGCATTTTCCGCCCGTTCTCGCAACAGTCGGAGCATCTGACACGCGACCGAGAGGGCAGCGGTCTTGGCCTTGCCATCTCGAAAGGGCTGGTCGAGCGGATGTCGGGCGAGATCGGATATACATCCGAGCCGAACGTCGAGACGACCTTCTGGATACGCCTGCCGCTCTGGCGGCAGGACTAGCTCTGGTCCGTGCTGCGTGACACCACGTGGCTGCTGCCGATGCCGCCCAGCGACTGGAACAGGCCGCTGGAATTGCTGACCCCGAACTTCTTCAGGAGCTTGGCGCGGTACACCTCGACGGTGCGGTGCGACAGCTCCAGCTTGTTGGCGATTTCCTTGCTGGTCAGCCCGTCCGAGAGATAGGAAATGATCTCGCGTTCACGCCGCGTCAGGGGCACATAGGGGCGGGTTTCGGACAGATCGGCAAAACTCCAGACGGCGCGCATCAGCGGCTTGTCGGGGGTAAAAGAATGGCCCCTGACACGGCACCAGAACAGCGTTCCGGTCTTCTTTGCCATGATCCGCTCGTCCCAATAGGTGTTGGTTTCGCGCAGCTGTTTCACGCCCCGGTCGCGGATGTTCACGAACTCTTCGTCCGATGGGTAAAGCATTGCAAACACTTGGTTTTGCAGCTCATCGCGGGCATATCCGAACATCTCGGCAAAGGCTGCGTTGCAGTCGCGGATCACCCGGTTTTCGGTGATCACAAGGCCCACGGGCGCAAAGGCATAGGCAAGCTGCGCAAAGTCTCCCGTCTCGTAGGCCTCGTCTATACGTATTTCCACAATATTGCCTCTGCCGCTTTCTGCCGTGATCATGGGCGCAAGGTAGGTCGGCGGTGCATCGGGATGCAACAGCCCGAGCCTGCCGGAACGGGAGGATACCATGAATTTTATCAAGCGCATCGTCGCAACCGCCGTCCTTGGCCTTGCTGCCGGAACGGCTGCACAGGCACAGGACCCGATCAAGATCGCTCTGCTGCACGGCCTGAGCGGGTCCAGCTTCGAGGCATTCTCGAAACAGGCCCAGACCGGTTTCGAGATGGGCATCGAATACGGCACCAACGGCACCAATGAGATCAACGGCCGTCCCATCGAGCTGATCATCAAGGACACGCAGTTCAAACCTGACATCGCCCGCGCCGCACTGGCCGAAGCCTACGGCGACGACGAGGTTCTGCTGGCCGTTGGCGCGACATCGTCCGGTGTCACCGTCGGTATGCTGCCCATCGCCGAGGAATACGAAAAGATCCTGATCGTCGAGCCTGCGGTTGCGGACAGCCTGACCGGCCCGGATTCGAACCGCTACGTGTTCAAGACCTCGCGCAACTCGTCGATGGACATGCAGGCGCAGGCGCTGGCCCTGCAACCTGACGAAAATCTCGTCGTGGCGACACTGGCCGAAGACTACGCCTTTGGCCGTGACGGCATCACCGCATTCAAGACTGCGCTCGACGGCACCGGTGCCACTGTGGCGGCAGAGGAATACGTGCCGCAAGGCACCACCGACTTCACGGCTGTGGCCGAACGGATGTTCAACGCGCTGAAGGACAAGGAAGGCCGCAAGGTCATCCTGATCTACATCGCCGGCGGCGGTGACGCACCGGGCAAGATCCAGGCGATGGACCCCAGCCGCTATGGTATCGAGATTTCGATGGGCGGCCACATCCTGCCGGTTCTGCCGACCTACAAACGGTTCCCCGGCATGGAAGGCGCGGTTTACTACTACTACGAAGCCTTCGACAACGAAGTGAACGACTGGCTGGTCAAGGAGCACATGGAACGCTTCGACAGCCCGCCCGATTTCTTCACCGCCGGTGGCATGTCCGCAGCCCTCGCCGTGGTCAAGGCGCTGAACGAAGCCTCCGACTACGAGACCGAGACGCTGATTGAGACCATGGAAGGCATGACTTGGGAGACGCCCAAGGGCACCATGACATTCCGCCCCGAGGATCATCAGGCCTTGCAGGACATGCTGCACTTCAAGGTCAAGGTTGACGAGAACGTCGACTGGGCGATCCTTGAGAAAGTGCGTATCATCCCCGCGGAAGATATGGATATCCCTCTCGGTCGCGAGAACTAAGCCCTGCTTCCCTCTCCCCGCTACCTTGGGGGGAGGGACACACGCGCGCGCCCCCGCGCGCCTCAACCATTCCCCATTTCACCTGATTTCCGAGGATGTCCATGACCTCCCCTTCGCTCGTCACCAGCGACCTGACGATCCGTTTCGGCGGGCATGTCGCAGTCAACAGCGTCTCTTGCGCCTTCACTCCGGGCGAGCTGACGGTGATCGTCGGCCCCAACGGCGCCGGCAAGACGACCTATTTCAACCTGATTTCGGGCCAGCTGAGCGCCAGTTCGGGCACCGTGACAAAGGATGGCGTGAACATCACCGGCATGTCGCCCTCTGCACGCGCGGGCCAAGGCATTGGCCGTGCGTTCCAGTTGACCAACCTGTTTCCGCAACTGACCGTGCTGGAAAACATCCGCCTTGCCGTGCAGGCACGTGCCGGGGCCGGGTGGCGCATGTTCACGCCGGTCGGAAATTTCCGCCGCCTGACCGAAAAGGCCGAGCATTACCTTGAGGTTACGCGCCTGTCGAAGCTGGCGCATCAGCCCGCCGCCAACCTGCCACATGGCGATCAGCGCAAGCTTGAGGTCGCGCTGCTGATGGCGATGGAGCCCGATGTCTACATGTTCGACGAGCCGACCGCAGGCATGAGCCTGGACCACGCGCCCGATGTTCTGGACCTGATCGCGGGGATCAAAGCGGACACGTCGAAAACAGTGCTTCTGGTCGAACACAAGATGGACGTGGTGCGCGCGCTGGCGGACCGCATCATCGTGCTGCACAACGGCGAGCTTCTGGCCGATGGCGACCCGACCGAAGTGATGAACAGCCAGATCGTCCGCGACGTCTATCTTGGGCGGGCAACGGAGGGCGCGGCATGACCTTGCTCACGATCCGCAACATGAAGACGGACATCGACCAATACGTCGTCTTGCACGACATCAGCTTCGATGTGCCCGAGGGCGGCGTCTTTGTCCTGCTGGGCCGCAATGGTGCCGGCAAGACGACGACACTGCGCTCGATCATGGGGCTGTGGAAGCCATCGCCGGGGTCGGTCCTGTTCAAGGGCGAGGATATCACTGGGCTGCACACCGCAGACATCGCCCGCAAGGGCATCGCCTATGTGCCCGAGAACATGGGTATCTTCGGCACCCTGACAGTCGATGAAAACCTGATCCTGGCCACGGCGTCGGGGCGGTTCGATCCCGCGCGGCTGGCCCGCATCCACGCGCTGTTCCCGGCGCTGGAACAGTTCCGCGACAAACAGGCATGGAGCCTGTCGGGCGGTCAGAAACAGATGCTCTCCGTCGCCCGCGCCATCATCGAGCCGCGCGCGCTGATCCTGATCGACGAGCCGACCAAGGGGCTGGCCCCCTCAATCGTGGACGCGATGGCCGAGGCCTTTCGCGAGATCGCCCAGACCACGACGATCCTGCTGGTCGAGCAAAACTTCACCTTCGCGCGCAGCCTTGGCCGCGACATGGCGGTGATCGACGACGGCCGGGTTGCCCATTCCGGGTCGATGGAAGATTTCGCCGCAGACACCGCGCTGCAAGACCGGCTTCTGAGCCTGTCGGCGTGAGGAGAACAAGATGAACACACTCACCAATACTCTGGGACAAACTCTTGGCCGGGCAGGGGGCGTGAACCTGCTGCCTTTGATCGTCGCCGCCGCCGCCTTCGGGCTGATCGGCGCGCCCTCGTCGTGGCTTACGCTGACAGTCGCGGGGCTGGCGATGGGCATGATGCTGTTCCTGATGGCCTCGGGCCTCTCGCTGGTCTTTGGCTTGATGGACGTCCTCAACTTCGGCCACTCCGCCTTTGTCAGCTTCGGCGCCTTCATCTCGGCGACCGTGCTGGCGGGCCTGGGTGGTTGGCTCGCGGCGGACAGCTGGATGCTGAACGCGCTGGCGCTGGCCGCGGCCTACCTTGCCGCGATCAGCTTTGGCCTTGTCGCGGGCTGGTTCTTCGAGACGGTCATCATCCGGCCCGTCTACCGCGACCACCTGCGCCAGATCCTGATCACCATCGGTGCCATGATCGTGGCCGAACAGACCATCCTCGCGTTCTGGGGCGGCACCCCGCTTTCGGTCGCGCGCCCGCAATTCCTCGAAGGATCGTGGATCATCGGCGATGTCTCCATCGAGATCTACCGCGCCTTCGCCTTCGCGCTCGGGGCAGTGGTCTTCGTCATGCTCTATTTCATGCTCAACCGCACCCGCATCGGCCTGCTGATCCGCGCAGGCGTCGAGAACCGCGAGATGGTAGAATCCTTGGGCTTCCGGGTCGACCGGCTGTTCATCGGGGTCTTCATGCTCGGCTCCGCCCTCGCGGCGCTGGGCGGTGCGATGTGGGCAGGCTACGAAACTCTGATCACCCCCGCGCTGGGCGGCGAGCTGATGATCGTCGTCTTCATCGTGGTCATCATCGGCGGGCTCGGCTCGATCGAGGGCACGTTGCTGGGCGCGATCCTCGTAGGGCTCATGACCAACTACATTGGCTTTCTGGCCCCGAAACTGGCGCTGGCGTCGAACATGATCCTGATGGTGGCAATTCTGCTGTGGCGGCCCAACGGCCTGCGCCCGGCGATCAAGTGAAGGAGCCTGCCATGCAAAACACCACCCGAAACGCCGGCGCCTACACGATCAAGGGCATCGTGCTGATCATCGCAGCCCTGCTTCTGTTCGCGCCGTTCCTGTTCCAGGACGTCCGCTCGCTCGAAGTCGCCGCGCGCATCTGCATCTTCATCGTGCTGGTCGCCAGCTTCGATCTGCTGATCGGTTACACCGGCATCGTCAGCTTCGCCCACACCATGTTCTTCGGCTTCGGTGCCTACGGGGCAGCTATCCTGCTCAAGGAGATGGGGCCGGGCTGGACCCCGGTGATCCTCGGTGGGCTGGCAGGCGTTGCGGTGTCGATGGTATTCGCCGTTGCCATCGGGCTCTTGTCGCTCAGGGTCAAGGCGATCTTCTTTGCGATGATCACCCTCGCGGCGGCCTCTGTCGTGCTGGTGCTGGCCTCGCAACTGTCGCAGATCACCGGCGGCGAGGACGGTATCACCTACCGGGGCCCTGACCTCTTCAAGACCGCGACCAAGCTTGTGACCGACGAGGATGGTAAGGTCATCCGCCTTTGGGGCGTAAAGCTGAACGGCAAGCTTGCGGCCTATTACTTTGTCTTCATTACGTCGCTGATCCTGTTTCTCGCGATGCTACGCTTTGTCGGCTCACCCTTCGGTACGGTTCTGAAGGCGATCCGCGAGAACGAAGCCCGCGCCGAGGCCATCGGTTACCGCGTCGTCGCCTATCGCACCGCCGTCTTCTGCCTGTCGGCGGCTGTCGCGTCGCTGGCGGGAACGGTCTACGCGGTCTGGCTGAAATATACGGGGCCCGCCACCACGCTGTCCTTTGCGATCATGATCGACATCCTGCTGATGGTGGTGATCGGCGGCATGGGCACGATGTGGGGTGCGGTGATCGGCGCGGTGCTGATGATCCTTGCGCAATACTATCTGCGGGATCTCATGGGCGTCGCGTCCGAAGCGCTGGCGGGTGTGCCGGTGCTGCCGGAACTTCTGGCCCCTGACCGCTGGCTGTTCTGGCTGGGCATCATCTTCATCCTGCTGGTCTATTTCTTTCCCAAGGGCATCGCGGGCACGGCCATGTCGGGCGGAGCCAAGCAATGACCGCGCCGCGGTTTTCGCTGGTCCCCGTAATGGACCATGAAATCCACGTGACCGAATGGGGCGATCCGTCAAGCAAACCGCTGGTCATGTGGCACGGTTTGGCGCGCACGGGCCGGGACTTCGACGAGTTGGCGCAGGCGCTGTCCGACAGCTATTTCGTGATCTGCCCCGACACCATCGGGCGCGGACTGTCCAGCTGGTCGCAAAACCCCGAGGCCGAGTATTCCGTGGAGTACTACTGCGGCATCGCGACCGACCTGATGGACCACTACGGGTTCGAGCGTGTGGCGTGGCTGGGCACTTCGCTGGGCGGTCTGATCGGGATGCGCCTTGCCTCGGGCCCCCATGCCGACCGGCTGCGCTGTCTTTTGATCAACGACATCGGCCCCGAAATTCCCGAGCCCGCAATCGAGCGTATCCTGACCTACGTGAGCGACCCGCCTGTGTTCGACCACCTGTCCGAGGTCGAGACATGGCTGCGCGCCGCCTACCGCCCGTTTGGCACTGCGCCGGATGCCTATTGGCGCAGGATGGCCCGAACGTCGGTGCGGCGGCGCGACGACGGGCAACTGACGCTGCACTATGACCCGCGCATCACGATCCAGTTCACCGCGTCACGCGAAGAGCTGACATCGTGGGACCGCTACGCCCGGATCATGACCCCCTGCCACGTGTTTCGCGGGGAAACGTCCGACATCCTGCCCGCCGATGTGCTGGACCTGATGCGCCAGCGCGGCCCCCGCCCGAAGGCGACCGAGTTCGCGTGCGGCCATGCCCCGAGCCTCACCAATGCGGCGGATGCAGCCGAGGTGCGCCGGGTGCTCAAGTCGCTCTCCTAGCGCCTTCCACTTGCACAGGTCGTAACCGACAAGGGAACCTTCCAGTGCTGTAAAGTCGTTGGCCCAATACCTGCGTGAACAACCAGCAAAGGGCCAACGCTATGTCTTATTGGAGATTTGCCGCGATGATCGCGACCTCGACGGTCGTGATGTTCGGGCTGATGTACCTCAACACCTATCTCGTCACCCATGTCTTCTGGTCGGAAACCCGTGTCTACATGGCGCTGCTGATGGGGGCCACGATGGCCATCATCATGCTCAGCTTCATGCTGTCGATGTATTCCAACAAGGCGATCAACGCAGCGATCTTCGTTGGCGCCGCCGTGGCCTTCGCCGGGTCGCTCTGGCTGGTGCGCAGTCAGGTCACTGTCGCCGACACCAGCTATATGCGCGCGATGATCCCGCACCACTCGATCGCGGTCATGACCTCGAACCGCGCGAACATCTCCGACCCACGCGTGCGCAAGTTGGCGGATGAGATCATCTTTGCCCAGGACAAGGAAATCGCCGAGATGCGCTATCTGATCAACTCCATCGAAGCGTCGGGCAAGGCAGTCATGTCGGAAGAGCAGCCGACCGCCACGATCGTCAGCCTCGATCAGGCCCTCTCCACCGCCCATGTCGAGGTGCTCGACCCCGGCTTCCTGTCGCCGCAGGATATCGCGGCGCTGTTCCCCAACGGTCAGTCCTGCAGCTTTACCTACACCACCGACAGTGCGCCCGTGCTCGCCATCGGCGACGTGGCCGGCCAGACCGCCGGTCTGGTAAAGCTCAGCGGTGATCTGGTGCGTCTCGACGTCGCCTCGGCCACCGAACTCAGCGTCGATGGCCTGACCATCCGCATCGGCCCGCCCACAGGCGAGGACGACGCGACCCTTGCACCGGTCGGCACGGAGCCGTCCGAGGCGGACATGCATCTGGAATTGGACGAGGGGCTGACCGCAGGCTACCGGGGTTTTTACGCCTGCAGGAGTTAAGTGACAGGCGGCGGCTTGTCAGTCGCCGCCCGACTTCCACGGCAATCTCCCGGTGATCTCGGTTTCCAGCGCAAAGCTGAGGAAGGTTCGCACCGCCACCACGGCAGCCAACACCGCAACGCTTTCCAGCGTCGGGTCTATTGCCACTGTATTGATGATGTCGGCGGCAACCAGAAACTCCAGCCCCAGCAGGATTGACCGCCCCAGCGAGGACCGCAGATTGTGATAGTTCTCGCGGCCAGGGCCCTCGCGGGATATGCGCGCGAGGTAAATCCAGACAGATGCGACAGCACCCACCACGATGGCCCCGATACCCACGAATTCGATGGCGCGCACGGTCCAATGCAAGGCGCTGTCGACCCAATCCGCCGTGTGGCCGGTCTGGGCATTGGGCGCGGGTGTCCTCTCCTGCGCAGCGGCGGTCTGCGCCCAGCAAAACGACATGGCGACGATCAAAAGTCCAAGCGGGTTCAGCGGGTGTTTCTGGCGGGCTGTTCTCATGCCCCGATAACGTCTGATCCGCGATGTCGTTCCGCGTACGGGCTACGCGGGTTCCAACGCTTCGGGCACATCCAAGTGATGATTTGCGCGAAGTTCTGCCCATCTGAAAACCTTCGGAACAGACCCTCGCATCAGGTGTTGAGACATCAGGAAACGGCGATGAACCATGAGGGGGCATCGCTGGTTCATTGAGAAAAGGAGGAACAACATGTTTAATCATATCAAGAAGTTGAGCGCAATCTCCATGGCGGTTGCACTTCTGGTCCCGGCAATGTCGAGCGCTCAGGGCACCTGGAGCTCTGCGGACTGGGACACTGACGGAACAGCCGGTCTGACGTCGGACGAATTCAACGCGCAGTTCGCCACCACTGGCACCTATGATGCATGGGATCGCGACGACGTCGTTGGTCTGAACGAAGGTGAATTTGCCACCGGCATGTACGCCAACTGGGATGCAGACAACGACATGCAGATCACCGAAGACGAATACACTGCAGGCGCCAACCGCTGGTATGGCCCCGACTACGCAACGCCGTTCAATGACTACGACGTCGATTCTTCGGGCTACATTGACCGCACAGAATTCGGCAATGCGTGGGATAATGAGTACTATTCCACATGGGATACGGATGCGGACGGCACGCTGACCGAGGACGAGTTCTCTACCGGCACCTATAACACCGCTGACGTGAACAGCGACATGGTCGTGACCATCGAGGAAGAAGGCTGGTTCGAGGGCTGGTTCGACGGTGACGATATCGAAGCCGAAATCCAGGAGGTCGGCGACGTCATGTAAGCGTCTCGCTTTCTTACAAGGGGGCTGGTTCACGCCAGCCCCCTTTTTTTTGCGTATTTCATCTCGGGCACAGTCGTTGCCCAAAAGCCATTTTCCAGATCTTCAGTCCAAGTCTGTCAGGCATGCCAAGCATAGCCGCAGCCCAACTTCGCCCTCCATTCAACACCATTGTTTTAGTGCCGAATTAATGCCTTACTCACAAACGGGAAGGCCCGGACAAGGCATGTCTGTCATGTCACTGTCATACGGGATGTCTAACGACAGGTGTCCCGGTGGGGTGGTCGGCTACCGTCCCCTTCACCGGCTAAGAATGGAGATTATAGACATGAAATCGAAACTGATCCTATCCACGGCTGCCGCCATGCTGCTGTCATCCGTTGCCGCAAACGCTGATACGCTGCGCCTGCTGACATGGGGCGGCTACGCGCCCGACGACGTGATTGCCATGTTCGAAGAACAGACAGGCCACACCGTCGAAGTGACCAAATCGAACAACGAAGAGATGATCGCCAAGCTGCGCGCGACCAACGGCGGCGGTTTCGACCTTGCACAGCCCAGCCAGGACCGGATCGCCGGCCCGCAGGCCGAGTTCGGCATCTACAAGCCGCTCGATATGTCCAAGATCGAAACCGGGCTGTTCATCCCGTCGATGCTGGAAGCGACCAAGGGCAATACCACCGTCGAGGGCGAGGTTTACGCCGTGCCACACGTCTGGGGCACTTCGGGTCTGGTCGTTAACACCGCGATGGCGGGTGACGTGAAGGATTACACCGACCTGTGCAACGACGATGTCGCGGGCAAGGTGTCCTACCGTCTCAAGCGCCCGACGCTGATCGGCTTTGCCTTTTCGATGGGTCTCGATCCCTTCGCGGCCTATGGCGACGAAGCGGCGTATAAAGAAATCCTCGACCAGGTCGAAGCAAAGCTGACCGAGTGCAAGGCCAACGTCAAAACCTATTGGGATGGCGGCGACGAGCTGAAGAACCTGATGCGGTCCGGCGAAGTCGTGGCCTCCATGGCATGGGACACGGGCGGCTGGCAGCTGAACGACGACAACGCCGACATCACCTTCGTGGCCCCTGCCGCGGGCGCTCTGGGCTGGATCGACACCTTCGCACTGCCCGCGCGCGGTCGTGCCGACGATGCCGCCTATGACTGGATCAACTTCGTCATGCAGCCCGAGATTGCGGCGATGATCACCGCCTCGGCGGGCAACTTCACCGCATCACAGGGCGGCGACGCCAATGTCGACGACGCGCTGAAGGCCAAGTATCAGGCAAGCTTCCCGCAGGAAGCCATCGACAACATCAAATGGTATCCGTCGGTGCCCGCAGGTCTGGAAGCCATGGAAGGCGCCGCACTGGACCGGATCAACGCCGCAAACTAAGGCTGTTGAAAACGTGACGATAGGGAAGCGCGCACCCCGCGCTTCCCGTTTTTATGAAGGCTGCAAGCGATGTCCGAAACACCCGATCTGGAATGCCGTGCGATTTCGAAGAACTTCGATGATTTCAAGGCGGTGAAAGACGTCAGTTTTTCTGTGCCGCAGGGCACATTCTTTTCCATTCTGGGCCCGTCGGGATGCGGCAAGACCACGCTTTTGCGCATGATCGCGGGGTTCCAGAAACCTTCGGGCGGCGATCTGCTGATCAAGGGCAAATCTATGCTGGACGTCCCACCGAACAAACGCCCGGTTTCGATGGTGTTTCAACACCTTGCCCTGTTCCCGATGATGAACATCGGCGCGAATGTAGGCTTTGGCCTGCGCCAGCGCGGCGTGAACAAGACGGACGTGAAACAGCAGGTCGAGCGTGTGCTTGAGCGTGTGGGCCTGGGCGGCGTGGCCGAGCGTCCGGTAAGTTCGCTCTCGGGCGGGCAGAAACAACGGGTCGCGATCGCCCGCTGCATGGTGCTTGAACCGGACGTGCTGTTGCTGGACGAACCCCTTGGCGCGCTGGACCTGAAACTGCGCGAACACATGAAGATCGAGCTCAAGCAGCTGCAATCCGAATTCAACACCACCTTCGTCTATATCACCCACGACCAGTCCGAAGCGCTGGTGATGTCTGACCAGATTGCCGTGATGAACCACGGCGTCTTCGAACAGTTGGGCACCGCGAAAGAGCTTTACTACGAACCCGCCACCTCATTCGTCGCGGGTTTCGTCGGTGAGGCCAACCGCTTTGCCGCGACCGTGGAAAGCGCCGACAGCGGCGCGGTGCAGATGGTCACGGCCGAGGGCAAGGCCCTGCGCGGGGTCGAGGCGGGCAGGGGCCTGAGCCATGGTGACAAGGTCGATGTCTTCGTGCGCCCCGAAGCGATCCGCCTGTCGCGCTCCGCCGCTGATCTTGCGCAACTGGGCAACACCAGCGAGGGCAAGGTCGAGAATATCCTTTTCAACGGGGCCAACAGCCAGCTGATCCTGCGCGATCTGACGACGGGCGCGGAAATGAGCATGGCCTTGCCCCAGACCGGAGAGTTCCGCGATCTGGCGCAGGGCGATGTCATCGCCTTCGGGTGGGAGCCGCAGCAGACACGGGTTTACCGGGCAGGGGGCGCACATGGCCTCTGACCGTTCGAAACTGGCGTTCTGGCTGCTGATGGCACCGCTGCTGATCTGGCTGGTGACGCTGATCATCTTGCCGCATATCGGCATGTTCCTGGTGTCACTGCGCGAAAAGGTCGGCGTGCGCGAATACGAAACCAGTTTTGCCAACTACGCCGTGTTCTTCAACGAACCGCTCTATTGGAACACCTTCGCGCGCACCGCATATATGTCGATTGCCGCCACGGCGCTGACGCTGCTGATCGGCTTTCCCATCGCCTATTACATCGCCAAGCTGACGCGCGGGCGGGCCAAGACCACGCTGTTCCTGATGTGCCTGATCCCGTTCTGGGTCAGCGAGTTGGTGCGCACCTTCGGCTGGATGATCCTGCTGCGCGAAACCGGCGTATTCTCGAACCTGCTGCAATACCTCGGTCTGGTCGATGGTCCGGTCGAGATGCTGTATAACGACGCGGCGATCATGACCGGGTTGGTTTACACGTCGATGCTGTTCATGGTCGTCCCGCTGGTGACTACGCTCGACAGTCTCGACGACAGCCTGATCGAGGCGGGCTATGATCTGGGCGCCAGCGGTTTCGCCATCCTGCGCGAGATCGTGATCCCCCACGCCATGCCCGGTATCGTGTCGGGTTGCATCGTGGTGTTCATGCTCAGCCTGGGCAACTACCTGACCCCGATCCTGTTGGGCGGCAAGGACAGCCTGTGGTTCACCGGGCTGATCTACAGCCAGTTCATCACGCGCTTCAACTGGGAACTCGGCTCGGCCTTCGGCTTCCTGCTCCTCGGTCTGTCGTCGCTGATCGTCTTCGTCGGCCTCAAGCTGTCGCGGCAATCACTGGGCAAGACGATGGCGCGCACATGATCACCGGCATCCCCCAAAGCGGCGCATTCAAGTGGACCTACAGGGCCTATGTAACACTGTTCTTCCTCTATCTGGCGCTGCCGCTGGCGACGGTCTGCGTCTTTGCCTTCAACGATTCCGTGTTCCCCTCGCTCCCGTGGGAGGGGTTCACATGGGCCTGGTTTTTCGGTGACGAGGCGCCCTATGTGGGCGTCTTCAACGAACGGCCCATCCTGCGGTCGGTCGTGACTTCTGGTGTCGTGGCCTTCTGGGTGTCGCTGCTGGCTGTCTTCGTGGGCACGTGCAACGCATTCCTGTTCGTGCGCCATGACTTTCGCGGCAAGGGGTTCCTTTATATCCTGATGCTGCTGCCGCTGATCATTCCCGGCATCATCCTTGGCATCTCGATTCTGGTGTTCTCGTCTTCGGTCGCCAACACCCTCGAGGATGCCACCGGCCTGTGGTTCGACGGCTTGCGGCCCGGTCTGATATTGGTGGTGCTGGGACAGTTCTCGTTTATCACCACCTTCGCCACGCTGGTCATCTCGGCGCGTCTGCAAAAGTTCGACACCAGCCTGGAAGAGGCGGCGTTGAACCTTGGCGCGACGCCTTTCGGAGCGGTGCGCGCCGTGACCCTGCCGTTTCTCTATCCGGCGATGGGGGCGGCGGGCGTGGTTGCGGTGCTGATGAGCTTCGAGAACTTCAACACCACGCTAATGCTCGTCGGGTCCGACGCGCCGCTGACCATCACCATGTTCGACCGGCTCAAGCTGGGCTCGACTCCGGTGCTGAACGCGGTGTCGCTTTTGCTGATCGTGGTCTCTGCTCTGCTGGGTCTCGCCTCGCTCCTGCTGCAAAAGCGCGAAGACTGAGGCGGGCCGGGCGGCTCACGCCTGCCCGCGATTCTCAAGGTCCTCGTCATCACTGTCGGGCGAGTTCAGCGTGGCCCAGGTGTCATCGCGCGGCGGCCGTGGCGGCGCGTCGCTGACCGCCTGATGGATGTTCACCTTGGCGATGAAATTCGCCGAAATCGGTGCGGTGACAAAGAGAAACGCCATGATCAGCAGCTCGTGCAGCGACCCTTCGCCCGCAACGAAGGAATGGACCATCGACGCCATCAGCAACATGCCGATGCCGATGGTGCCCACCTTGGTCGGCGCGTGCAGGCGCGTCATCGGGTCGCTGAATTTCAGCAGACCGATCACCCCGATCAGCACAAAGGCCGATCCGATCAGCAGGAAAATGGCGACGGCATAGGTGCCGATTGTCTCAGCAGTCATTCGATGATGTCTCCCCGCAGCAAGAACCGCGCCAGCGCCACGGTGGACACAAAGCCCAGCATGGCGATCAGCAACGAAACCTCGAAATAGATCTGAACGCCCTGGTGAATGCCCAGGACCAGCACCAGCCCCAACGCGTTGATCACCATCGTGTCCAGCGCCAGAATTCGGTCGCCGGGGGTCGGCCCCAGCAAAAGGCGCAGCATCGACAGGATTTGTCCCAGCGCCAGCGCGACAAAGGCGATGATCAGCGCGATGTCCATCAGTTCGGAAGCTGTCATGCGAATATCCTCTCCAAACGGTTCTCGTAGCGCGTCTTGATCTCGTCACGCACGGCGTCCGGGTCGTCGGTGTGCAGGACATGCACAAGCAGGCTATGCCCCTCGTCCGACAGGTCCGCCGACACGGTGCCGGGGGTCAGGGTGATCGTTCCGGCCAGCAGCGTGATTGCCTCGGGATCGCGCAGGTCCAGCGGCACCACGATCCACGCCGGTTTCAGCTTGGCGTTCGGCACCGTCAGCACGATCCAGGCAACTTGAAGGTTGGCGACGATGATGTCCCACAGCACGATGATACTGTAGATGACCATCCGACCGGGGCGAAACCCCATCGGACGGTCGGGCCACCAGATCGACGTCCCCAGCGGGATAAGGATGCCCAGGATCAGACCGAATACGACCATCCCGGCCGAGATATCGTTCTGCAACAAGGTCCAGACAATCGCCAGAACAACGGTCAGAAACGGGTGCGGCAAAAGCCGTTGGAATGCGCGCGACATTTCAATAGCCCTCCTTTGGCGTGCTCAGCTTACCGGGTGTCTCCAGAACGGTCGAGAGGTACGGCTCGGGTGCAAAAAGCTGCGCTGCCACAGCTGTCGTATAGCCATGCACCTGCCCGGCAAAGACGGTATGCGCCATCAGCGCCGCAATCAGCCCGCCGACCGCGACATAGGACAGTATCGCAGGCGGGGTCGCGGCCTCGGCGTCGTCAGCGGGGGCCACGCTGGTGGCCTTCCAGAAGACCACGCTGCCCGCACGGGCAAAGCCCAGGATGCTGATCAGGCTCGATCCCAGGACGATGGCCCAGATCCAGACCACATATTCACTGTCATACGCTGCCGTCAGCACCAAGAGCTTGCCGATGAAACCCGACAGGGGCGGCAGTCCGACCATGGCGATGGCCGCGACAAAGAACAGCGCCGCCGTCAACGTGGCCCCGGCAACGGGGGCCTGCGCGGTCAGGTCCAGATCACGCCGACTGCTGCGCACAAGGTCCGCAATCAGGAACAGCGCGGCCCCGGCCAGGGTCGAATGCACGATATAATAAAGTGCCGCGGCAATCCCCTCGGGCGTGAACAGCGCGATCGTGACCATCACCATGCCCATCGACCCGATGACGGAGAACGCCACCAGCCGGTCCAGCCGCTTGGCGGCCAGCACGCCGATCATCCCGATGGCCAGCGACACCAGTGCGGCGGGTTGCAGCCAGACGTCATGCAGGCCCGACGTGACCTCCAGTTCCGGCGGAAAGATCATCGTATAGACCCGGATGATCGCATAGGCGCCCACCTTGGTCATGATCGCGAACAGTGCGGCGACAGGGCCCGGCGCTTCGGCATAGCTGGAGGGCAGCCAGAAATGCAACGGCACCACAGCCGCCTTGATCGCAAAGACCAGCAGCAGCAGCACCGCCGCCACGCGCAGGCCAACGGTCTCGTCCGCGCCGATCAACGTGGCACGCTGCGCCAGATCGGCCATGTTCAGCGTCCCGGTCTCGGCATAGATCGAGCCGAGCGCGAAGAGGAACAGCGTCGAGCCGATCAGGTTGAACAGCACGTATTGCACGCCCGCGCGCAGCCGCGCATTGCCGCCCGCATGGATCATCAGACCATAGGAGGCGATCAGCAGCACCTCGAAGAACACGAACAGGTTGAACAGGTCGCCCGTCAGGAACGCGCCCATGATTCCCATCAGCTGGAACTGGAACAGGGCATGGAAATGCCGCCCGCGATTGTCCCAGCCCGACCCGATTGCATAGAGCAGCACAAACAGCGCCAGCACCGCGGTCAGCAGCACCATCATCGTTGACAGCCTGTCGCCCACCAGAACGATGCCGAAGGGCGCGGCCCAGTCCCCCAGCTGATAGAGCGTTATGGTGCCGTCGGATGCCTGCACCGCCAGCCCGAAGGCGACGGCGATCAGCGCCAGCACGCCGACCACGGAAAACGTGCGCTGGATGCCGATATGATAGCGCGCGGCCAGCACGATGAACGGTGCCAGCAGCGCGGGCAGCACGACGGGGGCAATGATCCAATGGGTCATGATGCATCCCCTGCGCGGTCTTCGTTTTCGTCCGTGGGATCGTCCACGTGGTCATCGTCCGAGCCGAGGAAGGCGCCCAGACCGATCATCACGACCACCGCCGTCATGCCGAACGAGATGACGATGGCCGTCAGAACCAGCGCCTGCGGCAGCGGGTCGGCATAGATCGCGACGCCATCCCGCAGGATCGGTGGCGCGCCGGTGGTCAGCCTGCCCGAGGTGAACAGAAACACGTTCACCGCATAGGTCAGCAGCGATATGCCCATGATCACCGGGAAGGTCCGCAGACGCAGCACCAGATAGATGCCGCCTGCTGTCATGACGCCGATGGCGGAGGCAACGAGCATTTCCATATCAGAACGCCTCCTTTGCTGTCGGGGCGGGATCGGCATCAGGCCCCTCGCGCGAGGGGTCGATGTCCATCGGATGTTCGCTTTCGGGCTGTGAAGCCCGGCGCGCAAGCCGCGAGAAGCTTTCCAGCGACAGCATCACCGCGCCGACCACGGCCAGGAAAACGCCCAGATCGAACAGCGCTGCAGTGGCCAGCTCGAATTCCTCGAACGGCGGGATGCGCACATAGGCGAAGTCCGAGGTCAGGAACGGCTTGCCCACGAACCACGACCCGATGCCGGTCAGCCCCGCGATCAAAACGCCTGCGCCGATCACCCCGTGATAGGGGTATTTCAACCGCGTAGAGGTCCAGGCGAAACCGCTGGCCATATACTGCATCACCACGCCGATCGACACGACCAGCCCGGCAATGAATCCGCCGCCCGGCTCGTTGTGGCCACGCAGGAAGATGTAGAAACCCACCATCAGGATGACCGGCATGATCACCCGCGTCAGCACCACCATCATCATCGGATGGGTGTCGCCCGCGCGCTTTTGATCCGGCTTGCGGTTCAGCAGCCGCGCGCGCACCGGCCCGTTCAGCAGCGTTTCGGTCAGCGCATAGATCAACAGCGCGGCGATCCCCAGCACGATGATTTCGCCGTAGGTGTCAAAGCCACGAAAATCGACCAGGATCACGTTGACCGCATTGGTGCCGCCGCCGCCCTTGTAGGAATTGGCCAGGTGAAATTCGGAAATCGGCGTGCTGACCGCATCGCGCAAAAGATAGTGATGGGCCAGCGCAAAGGTCGCAAGGCCACCGGCCACGGCCACGCCGCCATCCCGCACGCGGCGCAGCAGGGTACTTTCGACGGGTGTGTATTTCGGCAGAAAGTTCAGGGCCAGCAGCAGCAGGATGATCGTCACCACCTCGACGGTAAACTGCGTCATCGCCAGATCCGGCGCGCTGAAAAAGACGAAACCGACCGACACCATCAGCCCGACAATCCCGATCAACATAAGCGACAGGAACCGGTTGCGGTGCAGGAACACCAGCCCGATGGTCGCAGCCACCAGCATCCCCCAGCCCGCAATCGGCACCGGCCCGGCGCTTTGCGGCAGGCGGGTGGCCCCGCCGACGGTGCCCGTGCTCCAGGCATGGTAGCCCGCCGCAAGGATCGCCACGAAGGCGATCATGGCATAGCGGGTGAACGCACCGTTGTGCAGCCCCAGGATCAGCTTTTGCGCGAGCAGGACAACGCCCGCGATCAGGGCGTCAAAGATCGTCTTGGCCTCAGGGCGGGGGGTGCTTTCCCAGATGCGGTTCAGCAACTGGAACGTGATCAGCAGCACCAGACCACCGACGACGGCGACGATTGACAGGTAGAGGGCGGGCACCAGACCGTGCCAGATCTTGAAATAGGCGGTGGGCACTTCGGCGGCATTGCCCAGCACCGAGACTGTCACCAGCTTGACAAAAGGTTCTGCCAGAAACGGTGCCACGCCGATCACCACGACCAGCACCACCAGCAGGGCGGGCGGCAGCCACAGGCCCGCGCCGGGATCATGCGGCTTGGCGGGATAGTCATCGCGCACAGGGCCGAAAAACACGTGCCCGATCAGACGGAAGCAATAGGCCGCCGAGAACACCGAGGCGACGGTCGCCAGCACCGGCACCAGCCATGGCGTGTCGAACAGCACCGTGTGCGTCGCCTCTTCCAGCATCATTTCCTTGGACAGGAACCCGTTCAGCAGCGGGATGCCTGCCATCGACAGGGATGCCAGCGCCACGATCACGAACGTCACCGGCATCAGCGTGCGCAGCCCGCCCAGGCGGCGGATGTCGCGGGTGTGCGCCTCGTGGTCGATGATGCCTGCGGACATGAACAGCGCCGCCTTGAACGTGGCGTGGTTCAGAATGTGGAACGTCGCGGCCATCGCGCCGAACGCGGTGCCGGTGCCCAGCAGCATGGTGATCAGACCCAGATGGCTGACCGTCGAGAATGCCAGCAACGATTTGAGATCGTTCTTGAACAGCGCAATCGTGGCACCCAGAACCATCGTCGCCAGCCCGGCGGTGGTCACGATCACGAACCACTCAGGGGTGCCCGAAAGCACCGGCCACATGCGGGCCATCAGGAAAATACCCGCTTTGACCATCGTCGCCGAGTGCAGATAGGCCGACACCGGCGTGGGTGCGGCCATCGCGTGCGGCAACCAGAAATGGAACGGAAACTGCGCCGATTTGGTGAAGCAGCCCAGCAGAATCAGGATCAGCGCGGTCAGATACAGCGGATCGGCCTGGATCAGGTCGCGATTCTGCAGGATCACGCTCAGGTCATAGCTGCCCGCGATCTGACCCAGGATCAGCATGCCACCGATCATGCAAAGCCCGCCCATGCCGGTCACGGTCAGCGCCATCCGCGCACCCTGGCGTGCTTCGGGCAGATGTTTCCAATAGCCGATCAACAGGAACGACGACAGTGACGTCAGCTCCCAGAACACCAGCAAAAGCAGGATGTTATCGCTCAGGACGATCCCGACCATCGCGCCCTGAAAGAGCAGCAGATAGGTGAAGAACTCGCCCATGTTGTCTTCACGGCTGAGGTAATGACGCGCGTAGGCGATGATCAAAAGCCCGATGCCGAGGATCAGCAGCGCGAAGAAAAAGCCCAACCCGTCCAGCATCAGGGTAAAGTTCAGCCCCAGTGCCGGCATCCATTCCAGCCGCGCGGTTACCAGATCTCCGGCCAGCACGGCGGGCAGGTTGGTCAGCAACCCGACAAAGGCCGCAAGCGTCACGGTGAACGTGACGCCCGCACAGGCCGACCGGCCCGCAGAATTCATCAGACCCGGTAGCAGCGCCCCGAAAAACGGCAGCGCGACGATAAAGAAGAGGGACATGGGCAGCCCTTGAACTGGTTGATCACTGGTCCACCGAACCTGCATTTGATTTGTGGAAGTGCAAGCGTAATCGACGGATTCCGTCGGAAATCGACGCTTTTTTCAGGGAATTGGCCCTGCTGCATTCAATGGGGAACCTGTCAGTCCGATCGGCTTGGCCTTCGTCAGGCGCGCAGACCCGCGGCGCAAAAGCGGATGAGGTGGGCCACCTCGGTGCCGTCCGCATCGGTTGCCGCCGCCAACGCGCCCATGCGGTCCTGCGATGTCAGCAGGGCAAGCATGGCCGAGACGGAAAACACGAACCCTTCCGCGATCTGCTTTCGGGTCTTGTCGGGCAGCAGTCGGGTGATCTCTTGCAGGAACACGTCCGCCACCGGATCGAAACACTCCGCCGAGATATCGCGCCAGCGCACATCGGCGGAAACGAAGGCGACCAGGCGTGCATAATCGCGCCAGCGCGGGTCCTGCGCCGAAAGGTCGAAAAACGGGCACATGAAGGCCGCAAGGACCTGCTCCAGCGTCGGATCGCCATCGGTCAGAACTCGCGCCAGCGATTCTAACCGGTCGCGCGACAGGGTGTCGGCACGGCGCGCAACCGTTTGATGGAACAGCGCGATCTTGCCCCCGCCATGATGGTGGATCGTACCCACAGGCTCGCCTGCCTCGCTCGCGATCCGGCGGATCGTCGCGCCATCGAAACCCTGCTCGGCAAACACCTTTTCCGCCGCATCCAGCACCCGCAGCTTCGTCGCCAGCGCCCGCTTGGACGGGGCGCGCTGTCGCTTGGTTTCAGGGGTTTGCGTCACTGCCATGAAAACATCTTGCCTTAACTTGAACAAGTGTTCAATCTAAACCACAACAAGGGAGGACGCGATGGGAGACGCGCACAACCGGCTGGCCCTGATCGGGGCGGGGCCGATGGGTCTGGCTGCGGCAAAGCTGCTGGTCGAACAGGGTATCGAGTTTCAGGGTTTCGAGCTGAACACAGACGTGGGGGGCCTGTGGGACATCGACGGTCCCCGCTCGACCATGTATGAAACCGCCCACCTGATTTCGTCCAAGACGATGACCGAATTCGCCGATTTCCCGATGCGGGACGAGGTGGCGGAATACCCGTCCCACCGCGAGTTGAAGCGTTACTTCCAGGATTTCGCGCAGCATTTCGACCTGAACAGGCACTACCGTTTCGGCGCCGAGGTGCTGTCGTGCTCACCTCTTGGCGGCCCCGCGGACGGCTGGCGGGTCACTTGGCGCGATGATGCGGGCGTGCATGTCGAGGATTTTTCCGGCCTGCTGATTGCCAACGGCACGCTGAGCACGCCCAACATGCCGAGTTTCAAGGGCAATTTCGACGGTGAGCTGATCCATTCGTCGCAATATCGTCATGCCACCCAGTTCGACGGCAAGCGGGTGCTGATCATCGGCGCAGGCAATTCCGGCTGCGACATCGCGGTGGACGCGATCCATCACGGTACGTCATGCGATCTGTCGATGCGGCGTGGCTATTACTTCGTTCCGAAATACGTGTTCGGCAAACCGGCGGACACGATGGGCGGCGCGATCAAGCTGCCGATGGCGCTGAAACGCATCGTCGACGGTGCGATCCTGAAGTGGTTCGTAGGCGATCCGCAGAAATACGGCTTTCCCAAACCGGATTACAAACTCTACGAAAGCCATCCCATCGTGAACTCGCTGGTGCTTTATCATGCGGGGCACGGCGACATCAAAATCCGTCCCGATATCGACCGGTTTGCGGGCAAGACGGTGCACTTCAAGGATGGAACCACCGCCGATTACGACATGATCCTGGCCGCTACGGGCTACAAGCTGAATTATCCGTTCATCGATAACGCCCATCTGAACTGGCAGGGCGATGCGCCGCATCTGTACCTCAACTGCATGCACCCCGAACGCGACGATCTGTTCGTGCTGGGCATGGTCGAGGCTTCGGGCCTCGGCTGGCAGGGAAGACACGAGCAGGCCGAGATGGTTGTGCGCTATATCAAGGGCTTGCGCGCGGGCACGGCAGAGGCGCGGGCCCTGCAAAAGACCAAGGCACAGGGTTTCGACCGGGCGACCGGTGGCATGGATTACATCGACCTGCCGCGCATGGCCTATTACGTCGACAAGGCGACCTATCGCAAAGCGGTGACCCGTTGGATCGGCAAGCTGCAGGGGCGCAGAGCATGATTGACGAGGCGGTTCTGGAGTTTTCCGCAGGGTCGATTACGCTGCTCAACGCAATCCTCGCCGTGGTGATGTTTTCCATCGCCATCGACCTTAAACCAAGCGATTTCAAGACGCTGGCTCGCGCGCCCAAGCCGCTGGTGGTCGGGCTGGTCTCGCAGTTCATCGTGCTGCCGGTGCTGACCTTTCTGCTGGTGCTTGCGACCCAGCCACAGGCGTCGGTGGCACTGGGGTTGATCCTGGTCGCGGCCTGTCCGGGTGGCAATATCTCGAACTTCATCACCCACCGCGCGGGCGGGAACGCGGCGCTGTCGGTGTCGATGACCGCCTTTGCCACTGTCGGCGCCGTAATTCTGACCCCGCTCAACATTGCGTTCTGGGGCAGTCTCTATGCCCCCTCTGCCGAAATCCTGCGCGCCACGGCAATAGACCCGGTCAGCGTCGCGATCACCGTAAGCTTGATGCTGATCGCCCCGCTGATCCTCGGTGTGGCGCTGAATGCCCGTCGCCCGGATGTGACGCGCAAGCTTCGCGGGCCGCTACAGTGGATTTCGATGGGCATCTTCGTCGGTTTCGTCGTCATCGCACTGGCCTCGAACTGGTCGTTGTTCCTGGCCTTTGCCGGTGGCATCGCGGGGCTGGTGATCGCGCACAACGCACTTGGCCTTGCCGGGGGCTACGCCACAGCCACCCTTGCCGGGCTATCTTCGTTTGACCGCAGGGCGGTGACCATCGAAACGGGTATCCAGAATTCAGGCCTGGGACTGGTCCTGATCTTCGGCTTTTTCGGCGGGCTGGGCGGCATGGCCATCGTCGCTGCGTTCTGGGGGATCTGGCACGCGATTTCGGGCCTTGCCCTCGCCAGCCTCATGTCGCGCAAGGCAGCGATATGACCCGTATCCTGATCACCGGCGGGGCGGGCATGGTGGGGCGCGCATTGGCCGAGGCGTTGCCAGAGGGGGATGTCATCGTGACCGACCTTGCGCGCGGCACCTTACTCGATCACATCCGGTTTCAGCGCATGGACGTCACCGGTACCGATCCCGACAGGATCATCGCAAACGTCCGTCCCGATGTGGTCGTGCACCTTGCCTCGATCGTGACGCCGCCGCCCGGCATGACCCGCGCGCAGGCCCATGCCGTCGACGTGACCGGCACGCGAAACGTGCTGGATGCTTGCATAAAACATGGCGTCGGGCGGCTGGTGGTGACCAGTTCCGGCGCGGCCTATGGCTATCACGCGGACAATCCCGTTCCCTTGACCGAGGACGCGCCCTGCCGCGGCAACCCCGAATTTCCCTATGCCGATCACAAGCGTCAGGTCGAGGAGATGCTGGCCAAGGCACGGCAGGATCATCCCGAATTGGCGCAGGTCGTCTTGCGTATCGGAACCGTGCTGGGGGCGGGCACCGACAACCAGATCACCGCATTGTTTCGCCGCCCAAGGCTGCTGGCGATCCGGGGCAGCGATAGCCCCTTCGTGTTCATCTGGACCCGCGACCTCGCCCGCATCGTGGAGCGTGCCGCGACCGATGGGCCGCCGGGCATCTACAACGTGGCGGGTGACGGCTGGCTGTCCATCGACGCGCTCGCCGACGCTCTGGGCAAGCCTGTGCTGCGCCTGCCTGCCTGGGCACTAAGGGCGGTGCTGGCCGTGGCACACCCGCTGGGGCTTTCGCGTTACGGACCGGAGCAGGTGCGGTTCCTGCAGTACCGCCCGGTGCTGGACAACGATAGGCTCAAGAGCGTGTTCGGCTATACGCCGGAACTGACCTCTGCCGAAGTGTTCGACCTATGGCGTCGCGAGGCGGGATTGTGAAGACGGCGATCATCTCCGGCGGCAACGGCGGTCTGGGCCGCGCATTGGCCACGGGGCTCGAGGCGCAGGGTTGGCACTGTGTGCTGATGGACGTGAACACCGACGGGCTAAAGGCATCCGACCGCCGCACGCCGATCACCGTGGACCTCACCGATACCGCAGCACTGACGCGCACCGCATCAGACATCATCGCCACGCGGCCCTCCATCGACATGGTGATCTACAACGCGGGCGTGTCGCAGATCGTGCCCTTCGCGGAGACCGACGCGCAGAGCCACAGGCGCGTGTTCGAGATCAACTATTTCGCCGCCGTCGAGATGGCGCGCCTGTTCCTGCACCCGCTCCGCGCCAGTCGCGGCACGCATCTGGCAATCTCGTCAGTCGCAGGGTTCGCGCCGCTGCATGGACGCACCGCCTATGCCGCGTCGAAACACGCGATGCAGGGGTTCTTTGCCTCCCTGCGGTCCGAAGAGGCGGCCCATGGCGTTCGCTGCCTGATCGCGGCACCCAGTTTCGTGGCCACCAACATCGGCAACGCCGAACGCCGCGATGATGGCATCCTACGTCCAGGTGCGGCAGCGGACGGTATCGACTACATGACGCCCGAAGATGCGGCATCGGTGATCCTGCGCGGTGTGGCAAAGGGGCAGGCGTTCATCCCCGTGGGCCGCGTCGCACGGCTGGCCTCATGGGTGATGCGCGTCTCGCCCAAGCTTTACGAACGCTCGATGCGGCGCAATATCCGCGCAAAGTCCGATAGGTCCTGAACCGGTCAGCCATTCAATAACAAAGCTCGTCCAGCGCCGCCGCGAACACCTCCGCCCCCATCGGGATGAGGTCGTCGGGGAAATCGTAATTCGGATTGTGCAAGCTTGGCGTCTCGACACCCGCCCCCAGCAGGAACATTGCCGATCTGGACCCCGCACGGAACCGCCCGAAATCCTCCGACGCACGCATCGGCAGTTCGGCGGTCGTTGGCGGCACGCCAGCAGCGCGCAATGCCGCTTGCAGGATCTCCGTCGCTTGAGGGTCGTTTTCACAGTGGTGGAAAATGTCGTGATAGGAAATCTCATGCTCCAGCTTGTGCGTCTCGGCGGCCTGCCGCACCAGATGCTCTGCGCGAGTGACCAGGGCGGCCATCGCCGCGTCTTGCTGGGTGCGCAGGGTCACCCAGATCTCGGCGTCGCCGGGTGCGATCCCGAATGCCCGTTCGCCCAAATGCGCATGTGTGACCGTCACCAGCGCAAACTCGGGATTGGCGCTGTCCTGCCCTCGCGCAAGTGCTGTCAGATCTGTCAGCAGTGACGCCAGCGCTGGTGCCGGAGAGATCCCCTTGTCAGGCTGCGAGGCATGGGAGGTGCGCCCACGAAAGCTGATCTTCATGCCACGCGAGGCGCAGTTCATCGGACCTGCGGCGATCACGGCATGGCCCAACGGCAGGCCGGGGAAGTTGTGCAACGCAAAAGCATAGTCGGGCGTGATCGCGGCAAAACGGGCATCTTCGATGACCCGCGCGGCGCCCGATCCGTCCTCCTCGGCGGGTTGGAACAGCAGAACGACGCGGCCTTTTGCCGGAGGGTTGCGCCCCAGCCAGCGCGCCGTCGCGGCCAGTATCGCCATATGCCCGTCATGCCCGCACAGATGCCCCTTGCCGGAAATCTGCGACAGATGCGGCAGATCGGGGTTCACCTCGTCGATCGGCAACGCGTCCAACTCGCAGCGCAGCATCACCGTCGGACCTTCCGCGCGCCCCCCATAGATCGCGGCGACACCGTGCCCGCCCAGTTCGGTCAGGATGGCATCCGGCCCGGTCGGCGTCAGCATCTCGACCACGCGACGTGCCGTCTCGGCTTCCTCTCCCGAAACCTCGGGGTGGCGGTGCAACTCGCGTCGCCACAGCGTGAGTTCTTCGACGTCGCTGTTGGTCAGCATCTGGCCCGAAGTGGCAGTGTCCGTCATGTCCCGTTCTCCCTCGCGGTATCGCCGCACCGCCTAGCCTAAGGGTTGGACCGGAATGACACAAACCCCTTGCGCATCGGCATACACACGGCGAATTGACGTGCTTTTCCGGGCAAAGCCATCCATGCTTACCCTCGCCAAAACCAGATGAAAGCCCTGTCGATGAAAGCCCTGCGCCAGATCGTTGTTTCGTTGATCCTGCTTGCCGCCGGGCTTTACGTCTGGATTACCTACGTGCCTGCGTCCCAGCCGTTCCTGGCCAAGCTCGGCGTATTCGAGCTCTTGGGCATCACACCCTCCGAGGCGGCACAAGCCGCACCCGATCAGCGCGGGGGCGCTGGCGGTGCGGTGCCGGTGGTGACCGCACGCGTCGGCGAACAGGCCCGTGCCGACCTCATTACCGCCATAGGCGATGGCCGCGCGCGCCGGTCGGTCACCGTGCGCTCGAATGCGGTCGGCACGATCACCGACCTTGCCATCGCATCGGGGCAATATGTCGAGGCGGGCACCATCATCGCAAGCCTTCAGGACGAGGCCGAGAAGATTGCGCTGGAAAAATCGCAGATCGAATTCGAGAACGCCCGCACCGAAGCCGCGCGCATCGCGCAACTGCAGACCTCGGGGGCAGTGACCGAAGTGCGCCTGCGCGAATCCGAACTGGCGCTGCGCAGCGCGGAACTGGCGGTGCGGCAGGCTGAGTTCGATCTGTCGCAACGCCAGATCACCGCGCCCATCGCAGGCTGGGTCGGGATCATCGACCTGGAAGAAGGCGACCGCGTCAACGCACAGGACGTGCTGGTGACCATCACCGACCGGTCCGACATCCTGATCGACTTTCGTGTGCCCGAACGGGTGATCGGCCTGATCGACGTGGGCCAGCAGATCGAGGTCACGCCGCTGGGTCAGCCCGACGCAATTCTCAGCGGCGAAATCAGCGTGGTCGACAGCGTCGTGGACCGCGCCAGCCGCACGCTTCTGGCACAGGGCCGGGTGCCCAACGACGCCGATCTTCTGCGCGCGGGCATGGCGTTTTCGGTCAACCTGTCCTTTCCCGGCGAGACGCTTTTGTCCATCGCCCCGCTGGCCGTGCAATGGTCCAGCGACGGACCGTTCGTCTGGGCGGTCCGCGACGGCAAAGTGGCGCAGGTGAACGTGGCGATTGCGCAGCGGACCAGCGATGCGGTGCTGGTGCGCTCGGATGATCTGCGTGCCGACGACGTGGTCGTGACCGAAGGCGTGCAGTCCCTGCGCACCGGGTCCGAGGTCAGCCCGCAGTCGGACGAGGCGGCGGCCATGCGCAGCACCACCACCACCGCAGGCGACACGCTATGAGCGCGAACGCATCCTCCGGCACAGCACTGTTCGTGCGCCGCCCGATCCTGGCCTTCGTGCTGAACGCCCTGATCGTCCTGGCAGGCGTGGCCGGGCTGTTCGGCGCTGAAATCCGCGAATTGCCCAATGTGGACAGGCCCGTGGTCACGATCACCACGCGCTTTGACGGGGCATCGCCCGAGACGGTGGATCAGGAACTGACCGGCCGGATCGAGGGCGCGGTTGGCCGCGTGTCGGGCGTGCGCTCGATCTCGTCAAACTCGCGCTTTGGGCGCAGCCGGGTGACGCTGGAATTCAACGACAATGTCGATATCGACGTGGCCGCCACCGATGTGCGCGATGCGGTCGCGCGGATCGTGAACCAGTTGCCCGAAACCGCGGACCAGCCCGAAATCGTCAAGGCCGACGCCAACGCCCAGCCGGTGATGCGCATCGCGGTCACCTCGGCGGGCCGCTCTCCGCAGGAACTGACGGCCATTGTCCAGGACCGCATCGAGGACCGTCTGATTTCCGTCGAAGGTGTCGCCGACTTGCAAATCTACGGCGACCGCGAACCGATTTTCCGTGTCGACATCGACCAGCTCAAGCTGGCCAGCCGCGGTCTGACCCTGGGCGACATGCAGCGCACGCTCTCGAATCTGGCCTTCGACACACCGGCGGGCGATCTGGCCGGCGACCGCCAGTCGATCAACGTGCGCACCACCGCGACCGTCGCCACCACCGCCGCCTTCGAGGCGCTGGAGATCAAGCCCGACGTCAAGGTCGGCGATGTCGCGACGGTCACGCTGGGGCCAGCCTCGGGCGAGACGGTGTTGCGCGCCAACGGGCAGCAGGGTCTGGGCATCGGCGTCATCCGGCAGGCCACGTCGAACACGCTGGAGATTTCCGCAAGCGTGCGCGCCGTCGTGGAAGAGCTGAACCAGACGCTGCCCGATGACGTGACCATTGCGGTCACCTCGGACGACGCGATCTTTATCTCGGGTTCGATCGAAGAGGTGCTGACGACGCTGGGCTACGCCGTGGCGATCGTGGTCGCGGTGATCTTCCTGTTCCTGCGCGACGCTCGCGCGACCCTGATCCCCACTCTGACCCTGCCCGTGGCGCTGATTGGCACGCTGGCTGCGATCTACATTGTCGGATTCTCGATCAACATCCTGACGCTTCTGGCGCTGGTGCTGGCGACCGGCATGGTCGTCGACGACGCCATCGTGGTGCTGGAAAACATCGTGCGCCAGCGTGCGGCGGGCATGGGGCCACGCGCCGCTGCGGTCAATGGCACCTCGCAGGTGTTCTTTGCCGTCGTCACCACCACCGCAACGCTGGCTGCCGTCTTCGTGCCGCTGTCGTTCCTGCCGGGGCAGGCGGGCGGGCTGTTTCGCGAGTTCGGCTTTACGCTCGCGATGGCGGTGCTGCTGTCCTCGGTCGTGGCGCTCAGCCTGTGCCCGGTGCTGGCCAGCCGCCTGCTGACCAAGGCCCCGGATACGGAGGCGCGCGGGCCGATGATCTGGCTCGGTAACCGGCTGATGCGCGGCTACGAGGCGACGCTGCGTGGCGCATTGGCGATGCCCTTCGTGATTGTGCTGATCGCGGTCTTTGTCGCGGCCACGGCGGCGATGATGGCGGGCGGTATCCGCCAGGAACTGACCCCCGCCGAGGACCGCGCCGTCGCATTGCTCAGCGTGACTGCCCCGCAGGGCGTCTCGCTCGACTACACCCGCGCCAAGATGCGCGAGATCGAGGATATCGTTGTCCCCATGCAAGAGCGCGGCGAGGTGACCAACGTCTTTTCGATCACCGGCTTCGGCGCGGACAATCGCGGGTTCATGGTGTTCACCCTGGCCAAATGGGACGAGCGCACGCGCAGCCAGCAGGACATCGTGGGCGAGATCAACGGCAAGCTGCGCGGCATCATCGGCGTGCGTGCCTTCGCGATCCAGCCGAATTCCCTCGGGATTCGCGGCGCGGGTCGCGGTCTGGCCTTTGCCATCACCGGCGACAGCTACGACCAACTGGCCGAGGTTGCCGAAACCATGGTCGCCCGGCTGAGCGAAAACCCCGAAATGGGTCAGGTCCGGCTGGAATACGAACGTACGCAACCCCAGCTTTTCGTGCAGATCGACCGGTCGCTGGCCGCCGATCTGGGCATCGACATCACCGGGCTGGGCCAGGCGCTTCAGGCGATGCTGGACGGGCGCACGGTCGGGTCGGTGTTCATCGAGGACAAGAGTTTCGACGTCAAGATGCTGTCGACGTCCAATCCGGTCAACGATCCGGGCGATCTTGAGAACATCTTTGTCCAGTCGGGCAACGATCTGATGGTGCCACTGTCCAGCTTCGTCACGCTGGAGGAACGCGCCGTGGCACCCGAACTGGACCGCGAGGGGCAGAACCGGTCCGTCGAGCTGACGGCGGGCCTGACCCCTGATTTGTCACTCGGCGACGCGCTGGAACAGGTGCGCGAGATCGGCGCAGAGGTTCTGGCCGAACAGAACCGCATCGTGCCGCTGGCCGAGGCCGCGACGCTGGACCAGACCAATTCGGGCATCTTCCTGACCTTCGGCTTTGCGATCCTCGTCGTGTTTCTGGTGCTCTCGGCCCAATTCGAAAGCTTTATCTCCGCCGTGGTGGTGATGGCGACGGTGCCGCTGGGGCTGGCCTGTGCTGTCTTCGCGCTGCTGCTGACAGGCCAAAGCCTGAACGTCTACAGCCAGATCGGGCTGGTGATGTTGATCGGGATCATGGCCAAGAACGGCATCCTGATCGTCGAATTCGCCAATCAGCTTCGGGACAAGGGCGACGACGTGCATGACGCGATCCTCGCCGCCTCGACGATCCGGCTGCGTCCGGTGATGATGACCATGACCTCGACCGTGGTGGGCGGCATCCCCCTGATCTTGTCGGCAGGGGCGGGGGCCGAAGCACGCGAGGCGCTGGGCTGGGTCATCGTCGGTGGCCTCGGGATGGCGACGCTGTCCACATTATACCTGACGCCAGTGGCCTACCTGCTGCTCGCCCGCTTCTCGACGCCCAAGGCCAAGGAAGAGGCGCGTCTGCAATCGGAACTGAGCGCTGCGCAGGGCATCTAGCCTTGCGCGGACTTGGAAGATGCTGTGGGTGAACCTTTCGCTGACCCCGCGAATAACGTGGCAAGCAGCGGATTGGGAAACTTGCGCTTGGCGGTGACCGCATAAAAGCTTTCGGTCAACCCGACGACCGCGTCCGCCTCTTTCAGCAGGCCCGATTCCAGCTCGTTCTTGACGACGATGGGCGGCAGCACGGCCAGCCCGATGCCCTCACGCGCCAGCAGACGCATCATCGCCATGTCGTCCACTTCCGCGGCCAGAACCGGCCTGACCCCCAGCTGCGCGCACAGCGTGTCGAACCCCGCCCGCACCGGGCTTTCCAGCGTCGGCACGATGATCGGATGCGTGTTCAGCAGCTCGCGCAAGGTCTTGTTCGCACCGATCCGCTCTGGCCTGCCGATCACGCTGACGGGTTGCTGCGACACCGGCTGCACGATGAACGCGGTCAGCGCATCCGGCGCAGGCGCGCGGTTGGTCAGCACCACGTCCAGGCTCAGCGTCTCCAACCCCTGCAACAGCTCGATTGACGTGCCCGAGCGCAAGACCAGTTCCACCTGCGGTGTGCCCAGCAAGGGCCGCAGAAATTCGATCTGAAAGTTGCGCGACAGCGTGGCCAGCGCGCCCACGCGCAACACCTGCTGCACGCTGCCGGTCCGGCGCAGCGTGTCCACCAGTTCCTGTCCTGCGCCAAAGATCGTGTCGGCATAGTCCAGCGTGATCCGCCCTGCTTCGGTCAGATGCAGCTGCCGGTTGCGGCGCTCGAACATCGGCTGGCCCAGCCGATCCTCCAGCTTGCGGATCTGCACCGATACGGCGGATTGCGACAGGTTCAGCCGTTCCGCCGTGCGCGTCAGGTTTCCGTCGCGGGCGACCTCCCAGAAATAGCGCAGATGATTATAGTTCATATCCGACATATCGTTCTATATATACGAACGTTTCATTGCAAACAATGAATTTTTATCGCGCAAAGCGGTTGCCTATGACGGTCCAGATCAATCTGCCGCCACAGGAGTTTTCATCATGATCCATTTGTTACCGCTGCTTGCGCCTGCCTTGTTCCTTGGGGCCATGGCGATGATTCATTTGCGCCGCGACATGGGCGCACAATCCACGGCCCTGCTGGGTGAAGGGGCCGCAGCCTTGGCGCTGCTGGTGGCGATGTGGTCGCTGGGGGTGCTTTTGGTCTTCGGTCCCGGCGACAGCGTGCTGCTGGGTTTCGCTGGCATCGGGCTGTCGGCGCGGGTCGATGTGGTCAGCGTGGTGATGCTGCTTCTGGTCACCTTCATCGGCTGGGTTGTGGTGCGCTATGCGCGCACCTATCTCGACGGCGAAGCGGGGCAGGGGCGCTTTACCTTCTGGCTGCTGGCGACGCTGGCCGCCGTGCTGCTGCTGGTGCTGGCGGGCAATGTCATCCAGTTCGTCGGAGCATGGATCACCACCAGCCTGTGCCTGCACAAGCTGCTGCTGTTCTATCCCGGCCGTGCAGCCGCGCAGCGCGCCGCGTTCAAGAAATTCGTGACCGCGCGTGCGGGCGACGCCGCCCTGATCGGTGCCGTGGCCCTGCTGATCGCGACCTACGACACCACGCAGATCACCCAAATGCTGGCCGCCGCACGTCTTGGCGAAGGCGGCGCGCTGGCGATAGGTGCAGCCGCCCTGCTGGCGCTTGCAGCCGTGCCGAAGTCCGCGCAGTTCCCCACCCACGGCTGGCTGACCGAAGTGATGGAGGCACCCACGCCCGTGTCTGCCCTGCTGCATGCGGGCGTGGTGAACGGCGGTGGCTTTCTGCTGATCCGCTTTGCCGACGTTATGCTCTTGTCGCCGCTGGTGCTGGCCGTGCTGGTCGGCATCGGCGGGTTTACCGCGCTCTTCGGCGGGGTGGTGATGCTGACACAGCCTTCGGTCAAGGTCTCGCTGGCCTGGTCCACTGTTTCGCAGATGGGGTTCATGATCCTGCAATGCGGGCTGGCGCTCTTTCCGCTGGCGCTGCTGCATATCGTGGCGCACTCGCTCTACAAGGCGCATGCGTTCCTCTCCGCCGGTGGTGCGGTCGCGCGTGTGGCCGCGATCCGCAGGCCCGGACCCATCGCCGTACCCTCGCTCGGCGCGGTCGCGCGGGCCTTCGGGCTGGCCATCGCGATCTACGGTGGTGTCTACCTTGCCTCCGGCATGCTGGTCGGTTTCGGCAACAAATCACCGCAGGCGGTGGCGCTGGGTGTGATCCTGATCCTGGGCGTCGGCTACCTGCTGGCGCAAGGGCTGGCCGATGCCGCGCCCCGCGCGCTGACCCGGCGGACCGGTGTTCTCTCGGTCGCCGCCGCACTGTCGTATTTCGCCCTGCAACGCGGGTCCGAATGGCTGACGGCAGGCACCTTGCCAGCCGCCCCCGTCGCGGGACCGCTGGAATGGGCGCTGATCCTGCTGGCGCTGTGCAGCTTTGGCGCAGTCGCGCTGGCGCAGTCGACCCTGCCGCTGTGGTCGCATCACCCGGCGGCGCAGGGCCTGCGGGTTCATCTGAGCAACGGATTTTACATCAACGCAATCGAAGACCGGCTGCTGAACATCTGGTCGCGGAACACTTCGAAAACAGGAGCGAAACCATGAAGACGCACAGCTTTTCCGGCCATTCGGGCACCGATCTCGAGTTTATCGCATCCTCCGAGACCGCCAGCCGCGCCATTCCACCGCTCTGGCCGCTCGCTGCATCGGTCGCGGTGAACCCGTTCCTGGGACAGACCGAGCTGACCCTCGCGCAGACCTCCGCTCTGCTGGGGCGGGTCGCAGGCCTGCGCGTGACGATGCCGAACAGGTGGTATCACACACGTATCGCCGATGGCACCATCAACGACGCCGACCTGATGGCGGCACTGGCAGCAGCGCCTGCCGGTGCGCCGGACGACTTGGCCGCGCTCAAGGCTGCGGCAGCGGCCACCGATGCCGCGCCCACCGCTTTGCCCACCATCGCGCATCTGGCGGCAGAGGCTTCGGGCATCGACTGGCCCGGTCTGATCGAGGACCGGATCGGGGCCTGGGCCGCCGGGCATTTCGATGCAGGTCAGGCGCTGTGGCAGGTCGCACCGGGGGTCGGCGCGTACGAAAGCTGGCAGGTCTTTGCCAGCCGGGACCTCACGCCCGAGATTGCAGGGCTTGCCGGGTTCGCAGGCATGGTCGCCGCCATGCCCGCACAGGCACGCGCTGCCCTTGCGCTGTCCTGCGCGTCACTCAAGCTGAGCCCGGATGCCGCCGCGACCTATTTCCACCAACTCCTGATGGGCATGGGCGGCTGGGCGCAACTGGCGCGCCAGCGGCTCTGGCAGGCAGAGCTTTCGGGGGCGACCGATCCCATCACCACCGACATGCTGGCGATCCGGCTGACGTGGGAAAAGGCGCTGCTGGCGCAATACGCGCCGCAGATCGCCGCGCGCTGGGCCGAGGTTTGCGCGGTTCACGCCACGCCGCCCGAAGCGACAGCAGAACAGATCGCCGCCGGTGTCCTGCAGGACGCGGCAGAGCGCGCAGCACAACGCGCGCTTGCCGTCACCCTGTCCGCTCCGGCCCAGGACACACCGCAGGACCGGCTCGTGTTGCAGGCCGCATTTTGCATCGACGTCCGTTCAGAGGTGTTTCGGCGGGCCTTGGAAAGCGTCGATCCTGCGATCCAAACTATTGGCTTTGCGGGATTTTTCGGCCTGACCCCGGCGCACCGCGACTTTGCCTCGGACGTGGACGAGGCGCGGTTGCCGGTGCTGTTGAACCCAGTGCTGCACACGACGGCGACACCCGCCAATGCGGCACATGCGGACACGGCTGCGCGCCTGCGGGCGCGGGCCGAACGGGCCTGGGGGCGGTTCAAGCTGGCGGCGGTGTCTTCCTTTGCCTTCGTCGAGGCGGCAGGTCCGGTCTATGTGGCCAAGCTGCTCCGCGATGCGCTGGGGCGGCCTGCGGACGCGCAGAATGCGCCGCACGCACCGCAGTTCAGCGATGATTTCGCCCTGTCCGACAGGATCGCGGCGGCGGCCAAGATCTTGCGGGCGATGTCGCTGGCTGACGGGTTCGCGCCGCTGGTCCTGCTGGTCGGGCACGGTGCCAGCGTGGTCAACAACCCCCACGCCAGTGCCCTGCATTGCGGGGCCTGCGGCGGCTACAAGGGCGACGTGAACGCGCGCCTGCTGGCTGGGCTGCTGAACGACGCAGAGGTGCGCAAGGGGCTGGCGCAGAATGGAATTTCCATCCCCGCCGACACGGTCTTTGTCGGCGCGCTGCACGATACCACCACCGACGACGTCACGCTGTTTGCGTCAGATCCGGGTCACCTTGCGTCCGGCACGAAGCTGGACAAAGCCAGAAACTGGCTTGCGGCGGCGGGCACGCTGGCGCGGACCGAACGGGCGTTGCGGCTGCCTCGGGCCGAGGCCGGGACGGTGGCCAGACGCAGCGCCGACTGGGCCGAAACCCGCCCCGAGTGGGCGCTGGCTGGCTGCAATGCGTTCATCGCGGCACCGCGCCACCGGACACGGGGCAAGGCGTTGAATGGCCGCGCATTCCTGCATGACTACGACTGGCAACAGGATGACGGCTTTGGCGTGCTCGAGTTGATCCTGACTGCGCCCGTGGTCGTCGCCAGCTGGATCAGCCTGCAATATTACGGGTCGGTCGTGGCACCGCAGATGTTCGGTGCGGGCAACAAGCTGCTGCACAACGTGACGGGGGGCATCGGTGTGGTCGAGGGCAATGGCGGCACCCTGCGCGCGGGTCTGCCCTGGCAATCTGTACATAATGGGGCGGAATATGTACATGATCCGCTGCGCCTGTCTGTCTGCATCGAAGCGCCCGCCGAAGCGGTGACCGACATTCTGGAGCGGCACCCGAATGTGCGCGCGCTGTTCGACAACGGCTGGCTGCACCTGTTCCTGCTGGATGCCAAGGGCCAGATGGCGCAACGCTATGACGGCGATCTGAAATGGTCCGCCGTTGCGCACCCTGAAGGCGAGCGCGAGGCCGCCTGAACCCCCGCAGGCACCCCCGGCGACAGGCTGGGGATGCCTGCGGTCACATCAAAGTCCGCGGCGCGCGATGGTCTCGGCCAGTTCCGCCACAGCCCGCCCGCGTGCGGACGCGATGGCGGCGGCAGGTGTCGGGCCGCCCGCTATGGGTTCTGCGATGGCAAAGGACTGCGCCGACGCGCGCCCGCCTGCTTCGGGGGCGACGAAATACTGACCCGACAGCAAAAAGACGCCCTCGGCGGTGGCCAGCAGTTCCTCGATCCGCACGTCAACCTTGGCCGCAGGGAATTCACGAAACGGCCAGGGTGCGGGGGCCACCGTCACGCCGGTGATCGCGCCCAGATCGCGCGAAAGTTGCAGCGTGATCGCGCGCGCCGGAAGGTCGGCCCAAAGCGTGCCGGTGGGAGAGATTGCGCCATCCGCGGCGCGGAAATAGATATCTTCGGCGGCGGCATAGCTGGGCAATGTCACTTCGGACACTTCCAGACTGGAAAAGCTGGACGCGATCCGCGTTTCGGGTGCGACCACGGGGGCTGCGACCCGCACTTCGGTCGAGCAGGCCGCCAGCAGCGTTGCAAGGCCAAGGGCAGCGATCCTGCCTGTGTTGATCATCATCATAGTTTTACCGTCCCAGGATTAGCGAGTTTGGATTGCGTTCAATGGCGCGCGCCAGCCGTTCGATGGCAGAGGCAGCCGCCTCGATCTGGCGCAATGCGGCACTGGTTTCGCGCGAGAATTGCGATTCCCGCCCGTAGGTGCTGAGGGTCGCACCGGCCTGATTGGCGACGCTGCGCAACTGTTCTGCGATGCCGGGCAGCAGCCCGGTTGCCTCTTCCACCGCAGAGGCCGCGTCGCGCGCAGAGGCAAGCGTGGCGTTGGCGTTGTTCACCAGACCGCCTTCGCGCAGCTCTGCAAGCGTGAGGTTCAACTGTTCCAGCGCCTCGTTCAGCTCTTGCGGCAGTGCGCGGGTCGAGGGCTGGTCGATCAGCGCCTCGGCTGCGGCGATCAGGCTTGTGGTGCGGTCGGCAAGGGTCTTGATCGACACCTCTTCGGCGTCGTCCAGAATGGCACCTGCCTGCTCGACGATGCCGGGTAGCCCGCCTGCGGCCTCTTCGACGCTTGCGATGGCACCGATCAGCTGGTCGATCACGTTGCGACGCTCGATTTCGGTGACGATGGTGTTCAGCTTGCCCGAGATCTGTTCCAGATCCCTCAGCACAACCGAAACCTGGCCGGGGATCGCCTGAAGCTCTTCGCCCTCGACCACGCCGCGCGCTGCCGACAGGATGCCGCGCAGCTCTTCGGGCGCATCTTGCAGCGCCTGCGACCCCACGAGGGCGGTGGCGTTGTCGAGGAAACCGATCGCGGATTGCATGACTTCTTCGATGGGCAGATCGTTCACCCGTTGCAACACACCCTGCGCCGAGGTCGCGACATCGGTGATGTCGGCTTCGGTGGTGGGCAGCACGGGATAAGGATCGGCGTCCAGATCAAGCGTTGCGTCTTCGGCCCCTTCGACGTCGATCAGGCGGATTTTCAACGCGCCGGTCAAAAGCGATGCATTGGTCAGCTGCCCGCGCAGCCCGTCGGCCACACGCCGGCTGAGGAAATCCAGCAGATCGTCGTCGCCCGCTTCCTCCCCCAGACCGATCCGGCTGGGGTTGATGCGCATGGTGGTCAGCAGCCGCACGTCGTCGTCGCCAAAGCGGTCCGCATCGACGATGCCGGTCAGCGATGTCACCTCGCCCACGCGCAGGCCGCCCAGTTCGACGGGCGCGCCGGGGGTCAGCCCTGCGAGGTTCTGTTCGAATATCATGGTCAGCGTCACGCTTGAATCGTCGCCATCGCCTTCGACGAGAAAGTCGTCGCGCGCGGTTTCTTCGCTGGGAAACAGCTCGAACACCGCGGCGTCGGTCAATGGATCACCGCCCGATCCCATGGTTTCGAAGGTGACACCGCCCGAAATAAGCGAGGCGAAACTGTCGAAGTTCAGCCGCGCGCCCGACGCGCCCAGCGAGAAGGAAAAGCCCGACACATCCCAAAAGCGCGTGCCGGATGTCACCAGCTGAGTGAAAGGTTCGTAGATCACCGCCGGGGCCGTGACGCCGCTGCCGTCTGCATTGATTTCTGCCCCGGCGACCTGACCGACCTGCACGCCCTTGTAGAGGATCGGCGTGTTCGCGGTGGGCAGGCTGTCGGTCGAGCGCAGGGTAAAGCTGATGCCCTCGCGGCCCGAGTCCAAGAGCGGCGGGTTCGACTGGCCCTCGAAGGCGGTTCTGAACCCTTCGGGCGTGCCGTCCCATGCGCCCTGGATATAGACGCCCGACAGCACGGTATCGAGGCCCGTCACCCCCTGGGCCGACACTTCGGGGCGCACGATCCAGAACACGGCGGAGGCGTCGATGAACGGGCTCAGCTCTTTTGCGACGCGCACGCTGACCTGAACCTGTTTCAGGTCTTCGGAAAAGCCGACCTCTTCGACCAGCCCCACGCGGATGTCGCGAAAGCGCAATTCGGTCTCGTCCGCCTTTACGCCTGCGGCGTTTTCGAAGGTGATTTCGATCAGCGGCCCTTGGGAGTTGTAGTTGTTCCACGCGGCCCCAAGCGCGACCACCAAGGCCACGATCGGGATCAGCCAGATGAACGATATACGTTCCCAGATCGAGGGCCTGCCCTCGTGCACGGGGATATTTTCAGGCGTCGGTGTGCGCGGATCGGACATATATCAGGGGGTCTTTCGGGGTTGTTGACGGCTTACGGCATCCCAGATCAGTCGTGAATCAAAGGACTGGGCCGACAGCATGGTGCAGATGACGGATATCGCAAAGGTCAACGCCGCAGGCCCCGGACGGATCGAGGCGACGACAGACAGTTGCACGAGCGACGACAGGATCGCCACGACGAAGACGTCGATCATCGACCAGCGGCCGATGAATTCGACGATCTCGAACAGGTGGGTGCGGGCGCGGGGGGTGACACTGGTGCCGCGCTGCGCGGTGATCGCCAGAAACGCGATGGCCAGGAACTTGCCCACCGGGATCAGCACGCTGGCAATCAGGATGATCGCCGCCACGCCGTAGGCACCATGATGCGCCACCTCGACCGCGCCGCCGACGATGGTGTTTTCCGAGCGGTAGACCAGCGTGTTGGTCACAAGCATCGGATAGATATTGGCGGGGATATAGGCGATGACGCCCGCGATCCACCACGCCCAGACCTTTTGCAGGCTGCGCGTGTCCCGCGAGACCAGCTTGCTGCCACAGCGATCGCAGCGCGCCTGACCCATCGGCCAGACCCGCGAACAGCGCCTGCAAGCCACGAGGCCTGCCTCGCGCGCTGTCAGTCTTCTTCCAGCTCCAGCGACTTCCATACTGACCACGTACACAAAAAGTTATCATTGATAAGAACCAGGACCACCAGAGCGGCGAACATCCAGAATGCGGGCCCGAGGCCGACATGCGCAAGATCCTGCACCTTGACCAGCGCCACGGCGCAGCCAATCGCGAAGATCTCGGCCATCGCCCAGGGTTTCAGCTCTTGCGACCAGCGAAACGCACGGCGGGCGTGCGGCAGCGGCGGGCGGTCGCGCACCACGGGCACCAGCACGTAGAGCGTGAGAATGGTGCGCAAGAGCGGAACGAACAGGATCGCCGCCGCCACCAGGACCGACAGGAACACCATATAGCCCGACCGAAAGCTTGATGCCGCATCCAGGATCGAGGTCGAGTTGCCGAAGCCGCTGGCGTTGATGTCGATGAACGGAAAGAACATCGCCGCGATCACCAGGATCATCACCGTCAGCGTCAGCGCGATCATCTTCTTGCCGGCTTTCTTGCGCGGAGCGATCAGCACGGTGTGGCAATGGGTACAGACCGCGCGTCCGCCGTGTTCAGGCAGGCGCACGACATAGAGCGCATCGCAATGCGGACAGCCGATCAGGTCCTTGATCGCTGCGGCATCGGGCGTGGTGTGTTCCAACTGATCAGGCGACATGCCGGTTCAGGCTCTCCGATTTCTGGGGCGCCGCATTCAGCGCCACCGGACAGGCACTATAGCATTGGCCTGCAAAGGACTATAGCCCGTGTCGGTCGCGCGGACAGGCCTGCCGGGCCAATCTCCGCTCACAAGCTGATGATGCGCGCAGTGTGTGGGGCGCCGAGCGGGGGCCATCGGCAAGACGTCACGGCGCGGGATGATCTGCGCGGTGGACATCAAATCCAGATCGTTCAAAGTGGCGGCAAGCGGTCCGGTGTACCCGTCGGACCATCGCACCATCCGCGCGCCCGCGACAGCCGCGCCCCCATGAGAGAGCCACACCATGAGCGTCATTCCCGCAATCGCAGCCTTTGCCGAAGAACTGACCGCCATCCGGCAGGATTTTCACGCGCACCCCGAACTGGGGTTCGAGGAAGTGCGCACCAGCGGCATCGTCGCGGACACGCTGCGCAGTTACGGCGTGGACGAGGTGCACACAGGATTGGGCGGCACCGGTGTCGTGGCTCTGATCAAGGGGCAGGGCGGCGGCAACCGCCGCGTCGGCCTGCGCGCGGATATGGACGCGCTGCCGATCGAGGAAGCATCTGGTGTGGCCTTTCAGTCGACCAATCCCGGTCGGATGCACGCCTGCGGCCACGACGGGCACACCACGATGCTGCTGGGGGCCGCGCGCTATCTGGCGGACACCCGCAATTTCGACGGCACCGTGGTGCTGATCTTTCAGCCCGCCGAAGAGGGGCTGGGCGGTGCGCGCCGAATGATCGCCGAAGGGCTGTTCGAGAAGTTCCCCTGCGACGAGATCTATGGGATGCACAACGATCCCAATTCCGAGCCCGGCGTGGTCAGCGTGACACCGGGGCCCGCGATGGCAGGTGCCAGTTTCTTCGACATCACGATCAAGGGCACGGGCAGCCACGCCGCGATGCCGCACCAGTCGCAGGACCCCATCGTGATCGGCACCACGCTGGTGCAGCAGTTGCAGTCGGTGGTCAGCCGCAACGTCCCGCCGACCAAGCCGCTGGTGCTGTCGGTGACGCGCTTCAATTCGGGCAGCGCCTATAACGTGGTGCCGGGGGTGGCGACGATCGCGGGTACGATCCGGTATTTCCATGACGAGGTGATCGAGATGGCCGAGGCGCGGGTGCGCGACCTCTGTGGCGGGGTCGCATTGGGGTATGGCGTCGAGATAGAGGTGGAATTGCGCAATGTCTTCGACGTGCTGGTGAACGATCCCGACCTCAGCACCGCCTACCTCACGGCTGCGGCGGATGTGGTGGGCCCCGACATGGCGTCGGAATCGACCCAGCAGGCCACGGGGTCCGAAGACTTCGCCGATATGCTGAAGGTCGTGCCCGGTGCCTATTGCCGTGTCGGTCATGCGGGCAGCGTGCCGCTGCACAATCCTGCCTTCGTGCTCGATGACGCGATCCTGCCCGTCGGCGCCTCGATCTATGCGCGGATCGTGGAGAGCCGCCTGCCCAAGGCCTGAGGCCGGGCCGATCATCTGCCGACAATATATATGCAATGAAAAACCGGTGCAGTGCCGCCGGACCCAAGGAGACCGAAGATGACCAATCCGCTTGAGCTGCCCTTTGACGCCGATGAGATGCTGGAAGGGCTGAAGCCTTGGATCGAGACCGAAAGCCCGACCTTCGACGCAGGCGCGGTGAACCGGATGATGGATCTGGTGCAGCATGAGCTTGCCGCCCTGGGCGCGCGGGTCGAACGTATTCCGGGGCGCATGGGCTTTGGCGACAGCGTGCGTGCGACGATGCCCCATCCCAAAGCGGGGCAGGGGGGCATCCTGCTGCTGGGTCACATGGATACGGTGCATCCGGTGGGCACGCTGGCGCGGCTGCCGTTCAAGCGTGATGGCGGCATCTGCTATGGTCCCGGCCTGATGGACATGAAGGGCGGCAACTATGTCTACCTGGACGCGCTGCGCAAACTGCTGGCCGCCGGGGTCGAGACGCCGCTGCCGGTGACGGTGCTGTTCACACCCGACGAGGAGGTCGGCACGCCCTCGACCCGCGCGCTGATCGAGGCCGAGGCGAAACGGCACAAGTATATCCTGGTGCCCGAGCCTGCCCGCGAAGACGGGGGAGCGGTGATCGGACGCTATGCGATTGCACGGTTCAACCTTCAGACGCGGGGCAAGCCGAGCCACGCAGGCTGGGCGCTGGCGGACGGACGCTCGGCAATTGCCGAGATGGCCAAGTCGGTGGCGGTGATCGAGGGGATGACGACGGAGGATTGCACATTCTCGCTGGGGGTCATCCATGCGGGCCAATGGGTGAACTGCGTGTCGTCGGTTTGCGACGCCGAAGTGCTGTCGATGGCCAAGACTCAAGGGCAGTTGGATGCGGGCGTGGCAAAGATGCTGGCGCTGAATTCGGACGCGGGTGACGTGATCATGGAGGTAAAGCGCGGCGAGACCCGCCCGGTGTGGGAACCCGACCAGCCCGGCACGATGGCGATGCTGGCGCTGGCACAGGACATCGCGGGCGAGATCGGGTTCGAGATGTCTGGCGCATCGTCGGGCGGCGGCTCGGACGGCAACTTCACCGGCTTCATGGGACTGCCGACGCTGGATTCGATCGGGGTGCGTGGCAAGGGGCTGCACACGCTGAACGAACACATCGAAATCGACAGCCTGGTGGAGCGGGCAAAGCTGGCGGCGGGGCTATATTGCCGGTTGGGCGCGTGAATCGGCAGGCTGAGGAGGGCGATTCCTGACGTGCGGACCGATTCACCCCTGAAACTTGGGGTGACTCGGCCCGAATGAGGGGAGGACTCGGGCAGTGAATCGGATTTCGGGGCTGATTTGGGTGAAAAGCCCGTGGATTTAAGCGAAGGTCAGGCACGAACCGCTGCTCTGCTGCAATTTTCATCCTGCGTAACGCTTTGTTTTTATGAGATATTCAATCTTAGTTCAGAAAACCGTCATAATGTTGAAAAAAGGGGTTGCGGGTTTTGGGTGTTAGACTTAGAACCCCCTTCACCGGCGGCGCAGTGATGCAGCGGCGGGGCGCCAGACGGGCCGGAGCGGAGACGCAAG
>NZ_JANKJG010000012.1 GCF_024733015.1 Pseudosulfitobacter koreensis | reverse complement strand
ACGCATCAGGACAAACAGTGAGATGCTACTTCTCGATGTTATTTCTTGGCGAGTGTGGCAAGAGCTTAAGGCTTTTCCGATGAGCGAGTATCAGTCATTCATTAAGAGTATCTTGAAGGTCTGCTAATGGGATGTGTCGGCTGCTTCCCTACCGTTGTGTTAGCAGGTCCGCTTTGTCAAGTTGCCGGATTTTGCGGTTCGAACAGATGGGGAATATCCGCAAAATCTGACATCAATGTTGCGGAGTATGCCCAAAACGGATGAAGTAGATTGGAACTTCTTGGCTCCAAAAGTCGATAGTCAGTAGCAATTATTGTTTCGATCGCATGTATAGAAGACCGGGTTTCCGTCAGAGTCAATTCCGTCATATTTTTGTGATCCATCTGAATTGATGGTTTGAGTCGGGACATCTTTTGCCAGTCACCATACAATCCAGCACAACAAGCGCCAGTATGCGAATACGAAGACCGGGGCGCACAGCAACACCGTCGAGGCAGTGAATGCGGTCGTGCAGCGCGCTCTGATCGGCGTTTATCACCGTCTCGGACGGAAGCACTTACAGCGATACCTGGACGAGATCATCTGGCGGTGGAACCACAGGACCCCGGAGAGCAAAGTGCGGAAGCGGAAGTCTTTATCGGGTCTCTCAACCGCCGAGACCACGACTGTATGGAGGCCGATCCCGGTTGTGGACCAGATGCGAGGCCTCCTGGTAATCCTCCCCAAAACTAAGGGGATGCGGACGTAGAATTTTCTCAGCAAGATACCTGAGGAGAATCTGATGAAGATGACGAGATTTAGCGAACCCCAGATCCTTGCGATCCTACGCCAGGCCGAGGGCGGTGTGCCGGTGGCTGAGCTGTGCCGCGAGCACGGCATGAGCTCAGCGTCCTTCTACAAATGGCGGGCAAAGTATGGCGGTATGGATGCGTCCATGATCAGCCAGATGAAGAGCCTGGAGGACGAGAACAGGCGATTGAAGCGCATGTTTGCGGACCTGAGCATGCAGGCCGATCTGCTGAAGGAAGCTCTTGGAAAAAAGTAGATCGGCCGTCTCAGCGTCGCGAGATGGCCGCCAAGGCCGTGGAACATCGAGGGGTCAGCATCGCACTCGCCTGTCGGGCGTTCGGGGTGAGCGAGACGTGCTATCGCTACAGCCCGTTGCTCAGCGACGAGAACGAGCTGATCGCTGACCTGCTGGTCGGCCTGACCGACGCCCGCAAGACGTGGGGATTTGGGCTGTGTTTTCTGCATCTGCGCAACGTCAAAGGGCACCCGTGGAATCACAAACGTGTCTATCGCATCTACTGCGCCTTGGAACTGAACCTGCGGATCAAGCCGCGCAAAAGGCTGAAGCGGGAGGTGCCGGACGCTCTGGCTGTGCCGGAGAGGCCGAATGTGACCTGGTCGATGGATTTCATGGCAGATCGACTGGCTGACGGTCGTGCCTTCCGGCTGCTGAACGTCCTGGATGACTTCAACCGGGAAGGCTTGGGCATTGAGGTGGACTTTTCCCTGCCCGCAGAGCGGGTCATCCGGAGTCTCAACAACATCATCGAATGGCGCGGCAAGCCCAGGACCATCCGCGTGGATAACGGCCCTGAATACATCAGCCATGCGCTGCTGGAATGGGCTGAGAAACACGGCATCGCCCTCGCGCACATCCAGCCGGGCCAGCCGCAACAGAACGCCTACATCGAGCGCTACAATCGCACGGTCAGGCACGAATGGCTGGACCAATACATCATCAACAGCATCGAGGAAGCCCAGCATTTTGCAACCCAGTGGCTCTGGACTTACAACAATGACCGACCGAACATGGGCATCGGTGGCATCACACCCGCAATGAAACTGAAAATGGCTGCCTAAGTTCTACGACAACGTCCCGTTAGAAATGGGAGGATTACCTCCTCTGCGGAGCCGTCGGCCGCCAGATGAGACGCACACCGTCGTGGGGTCTTCGGTGGCCATGACCCCGTCGTTGCGAAGGTCCGCTGAGAGCCCAAGAGCGATCAGTGACGGCTTATCCATAGCTGCGCCAGGTGGAAGAACGACAGGCTTTGTCGGCGTCCATTCGCATCCGTTGGTGAAAGCTGGTCTGACGACGAGAAAATGCGGCGCAGGTCCAATTTTCCGCACAATGCGGCATCACATATCTCGCGAGCAGCTTGCCGATCTCCGCGACAGATCCGCTCCACAACACGGGTCATATGGTAGCGGTATGGCTCCTGCGGTCTTTCGTCAGCTATAGCGCGGGCCAGATCATATTCTTGCCAAACTTCTGGCATGTGCGTAATTCGCTTGGAAAGCTGGACCATGTCGCGAGCAATTTCTTCATGTGACGCAGTGAGTTCCAGATCATGCTGGAGTAGCGCAGGACTGTCGCAAGTGAAAGCCCCGGTGAAACGAAAGCTCACTGGTTGGGTCTCATTTCCTTCAATCTGAAGTATTGACCATAACATATGGTCCCAAGCGGCGGGCTTTGCCCGGAATTCGATGCGTCCCTTTGATCCTCTGCGTGGATGCACGGCGAGAAAGTATTCTCCCATCCGCCTTGAGAGGATATCCAGCTTCACGGACCAGCCGCTGCCTTTTGCTGCGGCCCGAATAGCTTTCGAAAGTAAATCGCTCACTGGCAGTCCCTCAAATCACCGAAAGCACAGAATGGCGGAATGCCAGAACGGCAGCAATGTCCCGCGAAGCTGTCGAACGCAAGTTCGGGGTGCCCCCTGCTTTTTCTCGTGGATAATAGGGAAAAAAATTCAAGAAAATGCTTCGCGTCTGCTCAAGTTGGCCAATCTCTTTTTCGACAAGCAAGCAAACAAGAAATCCGATTGAAGAAAGGACAAATGACGATCCGCTGGTCTGCGCGCCTTTTTTGGGAGGCGCGAGACGCAGCGGCCAACGATGAAAAACACCTCCGAGCCTTTTTGACCGCCCCGGGACGAAACCCGGATTACTCAATCAACCACCATCGGAGGTATCACCATGTATCACGGAAGAATTATCCCCAACGGGACAGACGCGTTCAGGTCCAGCGAAGCCGGGCTGCGGACATTCCTTGCGTCGAATGCCGATGCGCTCGGCCATGCTGCCGTGCTGTTGTCGGGCCGCAGGGGCGCCAGGCTCATCAATGCCATCATGGACGGGCTCGATCAGCCCGGGCCGCTCACGCGCCGTCTGCGCCAACGCCTGCTCGAGTTGCGCGACATCCTGTTTCTCGAGCATCTCGGCAATGAGGCTTGGGAAGACGATGCGTGTTTGGCGCTGCTCGAACCGGACGATCTGGCCGTATCGGAAATCTGTCTGCTCGCTGACGGCATAAACGACGCGTTGCTCTCCGCGGGGCTGATCGTCCCGGCAGATGTCTTGGCAGGGTGATGGAATGGTCCGCATCGCCGCCCGTGCTCTGCGGCGGTGCGGGTGGCCTCCTTTCCCAAAAATTGCAGCTTTCGGCAACTTTCTTTTTCGTCTTCGAAAAGACTGGCCAATGTCCTTGCTACCGGCACCGAGAATCCTGCGTCAGAACTGCCAAAGGAGCAGAGAACAACCCGAGCCTCCCCCCACACGCGGAAGCGTTGTGGCAGATCGCTTCGTCGGAAAATCCGCACACCGATGTCCGACTTCCGCAGCATCGGCTTCGCGCCTGCCGCCTTCATCTCCGGCTTCAGGTCTTTCACGCCTATGCCGAGGTCTTCTCCGATGTGCACCTCCGCCGTGAATTCTGAGAGAAACCCATCGACATCTTCGGGCTGAAAACGATGGATGACATGATCTCCGTCATCGGATCGGATTTCACGCGACGGCAGAAGCCGCTTCCGAACCAATTCCCAGCCAGATGCGACGGGAATACGAAGCAGGGCAAACGCTTCCGCCGACGACAAGCCCGTCAAGATCTCCGAAACGGCCGCCTTGGTTTCAACCGGGTCCACGTAAATCGCATCGAACCCATCCATACCGGCCACTCGCAACACATTCTAAAGGCAGCCAGGCGCGGCGCACGGCTATTGAATGCGATCCGCGAGGGCCTCGACCAGCCCGGGCCGCTGACGCGCCGGATGCATCGCCTGTTGCTCGAGCTACGCGCGTTGCTGTTGCTCGAAAATGCTCACGGCGATGATTGGGACGACACGGCTTGCTTTGCGACGCTGGATCCCGAGCATCCGATCGTAGATGAGCTTTGCCTGCTTGCCGATGGTTTCGATGAGGCACTGCGTGGCGCCGGGGTTTTGTCCATGTCGGACGAAGGGGTGGCCTAATGCTTGGCCCACGCCGCCGCAGCGTGTGTGCGGCGGCGTGGGCCACCGTCCTACCCGGAAAATTTCGGCAGGCAGCAGATTTCTTCTTCGTTTCCTTCAAAAACGACCAACATCCTTATCACCAGCACCGAAGACCATCTGACGAAACCTGCCGAAAGTGACCAGCCGCCCAAGTCGCCTTCCCGCAATGCACGGACATGACGCCGATGAATCAGGCAAACAGCACCGTTTCTGCATGCAAAGGAGATCATCATGCTCAACACAAATACACGCGACATCAGCCAGGCCCGCTTCGACGCGACGGCTGCAACAGAGGACCATCTTCGCTACCACGGCGCGGCTCTGTGTGATCTGCTCGATGCGCTCGACGGCGAGACCGGCTTTTCCACTTTCTGCGACCTGCACAGCGCCTTTGGTCGACCGGTCCCGGAAGCCGACGCCGTCCAGGCCGCCCTGCGCGATATCCACAACATCCTGGCGGACCAGGCTCCGTCAACGCTCGACCGCATTGGGTACGAACGGAAAATCCCGGCGTCGGACATGACGCGCTGGCATGGCGCACGCGTCAGCGAGCTTCTCGCGAGGTTCCACGATGCCGAATGAGACTGCGGCGCGCTGCGTACTTCAGGAGGCACGGGACCGTCGCCTGAGCGTGTACCCCGACGAATTCGGCCTCAAGCTGGACATCTGCGATGTCACGCTGTGGATCCGCCAGAAATTCCGGCTGCCCTCGGTGCATGTCTGGGTCGACAGGCACTATGTGCACCGCGGGAAGGATATCTCCGGCGTTACAGTCATATTGTCGCCCGCCCTTCCTGATCCGCTTACCACAGCGGCACGTGAGGCGTTCCTCGCGCTCGGTTACGACATCGAGGACACTGGCGCGGATATCTACGGACATCCGCCCTGCGACGGCTTTCATTCGAGGCACGAAGCCATTCATGCTTTCGGTCGGATTGAGAGCGTACTGCGCAGTTGGCGGTCACTGTAGCACATCAATAAAAACACGATCAAAGGGCGGCGCAAGCCGCCCTTCTTTTCATGCGTGAGAAATATGGATGCGGTTAGTATTCCAGATCCATGTGCATTCGTGCCGGAAATTTTTGGCTGCCACGCGTCCAACTGGACCGGAAAGAAATTTTTGCACGCAGGTGCCGAAGTCTCCGCCTATCCGGCATGCATTGTCGGACATACGCACCATGAGATCATGCAGGCGTCAGGCAGTGTTCAGGCCGCGCGACGATAAACAGCGTGAGCTGGATAGCACGAGTCCAAGGCAACTGCTTTACGGCAGTACAAATGATCTGCTTGACCACTTATCATGTATTAAAGACAGCATTTTACGTGTGGTACGATCATTTTCTTCACTCGCACCTTCCATTTTCCTTCTGCCGTCTTCGGATCGACAAATGTCCTTCTCGGTCCTTTGAAACGAGGTAAGCGTCCGGTCAGGCCGCGTGTTTTCAGCAGAACCACAGCAGGAGATCATCCCCTGTAGTCGCCGGTGCGCGCAAGCGCATCGGCGAGCCATCCTGGCGCGCCCACACCATCGAGCTTGGCGGTCTCGCTCAGGGTGTATGTGACGGCAGCTGACGAGCAGGTAGTTCTTGCAGCGCCGGCTGACAAAAATGTCGTCGGCCCAAAACGGGGTCTTTCAGAAATCGACGCACCCGCTGACCAAATGATGATCCTGTCCTTGCAAACATGACAATCAGCGAGCCCACAGGCTTATTTTTATCTTTTTTTTCAGTATTTTAAGATCCAGACGACCAATTTTTGGGGATTTCAGCCGGAAATTTCTTCTGTCATCCCCATAACTGCCGCTTGATCGCGCGCTGACGGCGGCCCGGGCCGCGCCTGATGTCTTTCTGGCGGTCACTGGGGAGCGTGCAAGGCGCGAAGCTGGTCGCCTTGCACCAGCAAGCCAACAAGGGGCGCTTTATGGGGCCACCGTGTCGTGGAAGGACATGATCGCGGTGGCTGGAGTTGTGACCACAGCGGGGTCGAAAACCCGCCTGAATACTTCCGCCGCACCCGAGGACGCCGAGGTTGTGCGCCGCGCGACGGCGGCGGGGTTGATCACCATCGGCACCACAAACCTGTCCGAATTCGCCTTCTCCGGCATCGGCCAGAACCCGCATTTTGGCACCCCCCTGATCGCGGGGCGGGTGCCGGGCGGGTCCTCATCTGGGGCAGCGGCATCGGTGGCGCGGGGCGTGGTCCGGCTGGCGGTGGGGACCGATACCGCCGGGTCCTGCCGCGTTCCGGCGGCGTTTCACGGGCTGTTCGGCTTTCGCCCCACGCGCGGCCGCTATCCGATGACCGGCGTGCTGCCGCTGGCGCCGAATTATGACACTGTCGGGCTGATCACCGGAACGGCCCACGATCTGCTTGATCTGGACGCGGTGCTGAGTGGCGAAGCGGATGAGCCTGACACCACGCCACAAATCTGGCTGGACCAATGTGCGACGGCGCAAACCACCTCCGAGGTCGCCGATACGGTGCGCAACGCGGTAGAAGCTGCGCGCAGCCAGGCGTTTTCCACTGCACACAAGCCACGCAGCCTGTTGTCGGATGCGAAGGACCTGATTGCCCAGCACGGCTGGCCCGGTGGGGCGGATGCCGCAGCGCGTTACCACGACCTGATCCAATCGAAGGCTTTTGCTCTGGTCGACCCGCTGGTGGCCGCGCGGCTGCAGAGGGCGGCGCGGCTGTCACCTGACGCCATGGCAAAGCTCCGTACCAGTGCGGTCGATCTGCGCGGGCTCTGGCCTGCACCCGATGTCATCATTGCACTGCCAACTGTGCCTTTTGGCGCACCATTGGCTGAACCCTTGCTGTCCGATCCCGAACCCTATGAGCACATCAATCAGCAGGCTCTGAGTCTGACCATGCCCGCCAGCCTGCTGGACCTGCCTGCTGTCACACTGCCAGTCGGTCAGACCGCTGCGGGGCAATGGATCGGCTTGCAACTGGTCGGAGCGCACCACTGTGACCGCGCGCTGTTGATGGCCGCCTGCAAGCTGGAACGCTCCCTTGACCTGAAAGGACATTGCCCATGATCCGCAACCCGATCCCCTGGCCCAATGGCGCCCGCTGCGCCTGCGCCATCACCTTTGACGTCGATGCCGACAGCCTGATTCACATCGCCCGCCCGAGCGACAGCCACCGGCGGTTGTACCCCATCAGCATGGGCCGTTATGGTCCCAACGCAGGGGTGCCGCGCATTCTGGAAACCTATCGTAGGCTGGGATTGAAACAGTCGTTTTTCATGCCCGGATGGGTGATGGAAACCTATCCCGAAACCGTCGAGGCGATCCTGAAAGACGGCCATGAAATCGGGCTGCACGGCTATCTGCACGAGGACCCTGCCGAGATGTCCGATGCCGATCAGACCTATTGGTTCGAACGCTCGCTCGACGTTCACAACCGCGCCACCGGCCAGACCCCGCGCGGCTACCGCGCGCCGGTCTACAACGTCACGCCACGGGTCATCGACCTGGCCATCGCCCATGGGCTGGCCTATGACTCATCCATGATGGCCGACGACCTGCCCTATTTCCTGTCCGCAGACAAAGGGGATCTGATCGAAGTGCCCGTCCACTGGGGCAGCGACGACTGGCCCCCCTTCGCCCATTATGCCGAGATCGGCTATATGATGCCCTTGATGAGCCCTGAGCAGGGGCTGGAAGCCTCCTTTGCCGAGTTCGAGGCGCAATATGAAGCGGGCGGATTGTGGGTCGGGATCTGGCATCCGTTTCTGACCGGGCGGCTGGCGCGCTGGCGCGTGGTTGAACGCTGGCTGGAAACGGTTTTGGCCCGCCCCGACGTCTGGTTCGCCCCGCTGGAAGACATCGCCGCACATGTCCGGCACTTGCGCGATAGTGGCGGCTGGACACCGCATGTGGAACCGGCAGCGCCCTATCCCTCAGCCGTCTTTCAAGGAGTATCAAGATGAGCGATTTTCCCCTTGCCTTTGACCCCGCCCGCCCCGATGGCAGCAACCCTTCAGCCATTGAGACTTTGGGTGATCGGGGCTGGCCGAGTCTGGACGTTGTCTATTGCGTTCCCGCACGTCAGGGCCGCGCCGTCCATGTGAAACAAGGGCAAACGCTGACCGTCACAAACACCCACGGCAGTCAGGTCGCGGATTTCTGGGCCTTCAGCGCCGCCGACCCCGGTGAGTATCTGTCGATGGAGCATATGCGCCCGAACCTGCGCAAACTCTGTCCATCTGCCGGTGATGCGATGGTGACCAACCGCAGGCGAGCGATCCTGACGCTGCTGTCTGACAGTTCCGAGGGGGTGCATGACACGCTTGTCGCTTCTTGCGACATTCACCGGTATCACCAACTGGGCCATCAGGGATATCACGACAATTGCACCGACAACCTGCGCATGGCCCTGGCAGCGATTGGCGTGGCCCTGCCGCAGGTGCCCTGCCCATTCAACCTGTGGATGAATACGCCCACCCGCGCAGCGGGCGAGATGGTCTGGCTACCGCCGGTTTCGCGGGCCGATGACGCGGTGATGTTTCGGGCCGAGATGGACCTGATCGCCGTGGTCTCCGCCTGCCCGATGGATTTATTGCCGATCAATGGTGCAGATGCGGTGCCGCGCAGCCTGTCCGTTTCCGTGTCAGCCGCCTGATTCAGCTTTGCTGGCGCAACCAGTCCAACAGTTGCGTCAGCCTGTCCTGATCCGGATGAGTGGACAGGAACATCGCCCAATAGGTCAGGCCCGGCAAGGCGATGTCGGAAAGTTGCACGAGCTGACCGGCGTTGAGCAGATCCGCAACCAGAAGCTGCGAGGCCAGCACCGCGCCCTGCCCCGACACCGCGGCGTCAATCGCGTGGATCTCTTCGGAGAAGGTCTGGGCCACAGCAGGCAGAGATGCTCTGACGGCGGCGCGGGCGTGCCAGCGTTGCCAGTTGGGCGCATTCTGCGAGGCGGATTTCCAACGGTAGTCCAGCAAGGGTAGCGCCATGATGCTCTCAGGTGTCAGCGACAGGTTCACCAGATCCGGCGCACAGACCGGAATAATCGCATCGTCAAACAGCCGGTGCCATTCTGCCCGGTCATCGGGCTGACCCGCATAGCGGATTGCCATGTCGATATCCGACGCATGCAAGTCGACGGGCAAATCGGCAGCCTCTACCGTGATTTTCAGCCCCGTTTCTGCACGCAGACCTGGCAGGCGCGCCATCAGCCAGCGGCTGGCAAAGGCCATGGTCACCGAGAGGCGCAGCGGAGTCTCGGCTGTGGTAACAGACAGCTGGTCGATTGTGCCTGCAATCTGGTCCAGCGCCTGACGCAGCACCGGAAACAGCTTTTGCCCCGCGGCCGTCAGACGCACGGGCCGGGGAAAGCGGTGGAACAATGTCACCCCCAAAATCTCTTCCAATTGCCGCACCTGATGGCTGATCGCGGTCGGCGTCAGACCCAGTTCCTCTGCCGCGTCGGCAAAATGCAGATGCCGGGCGGCAGCCTCGAAAGCGCGCAAGGCATGTAAAGGTGGCAGTTTCCGCATGGGTGTCCCGCAGGATGGATTTCATTCATCTTATGCCTGAAATATTCGCTTTGGCCAAAGGTTTTGGCCATTGCTACCTCCTGCTGCGACGGGGCCACACCGGCCCCAACCCAGGAGAACGCCATGACCACCTTGCTTCGTATTGACGCCAGCGCACAGCTGGAAGACCGCTCGTTAACGCGTATGCTGACGACACTGTTCACGACCGAATTTCTGGCGGCCAACCCGGACGCCAAAGTGATCACCCGCGACATCGGGAAAGACCCGGTTCCGGCGATTGATCACCGGTTTATCCATGCAGCTTTTACACCGCTTGAGGCCCGCGAAGACTGGATGGCCGAGCGGCTGGCATTGTCAGACCGGCTGATCGACGAGGTCGAGGCCGCAGATATCATCGTGCTGGGCGCACCGATGTACAACTACGGGATGCCCGCTGCCCTGAAGGGTTGGATTGATCACATCGCCCGGATCGGGCGGACCTTTTCTTTCGACCTGGCCCGCGGCGATGTGCCGATTGAGCCGATCCTGAAGGGCAAGCAATTGGTCGTCCTGTCATCGCGCGGCGAGTTCGGGTTTGAACCCGGCGGGCCACGCGCGCATATGAATGCGCTGGACCCCGCAATCGCCGCCTGCGCACATTACCTTGGTGTTGATGCGGCAGACATCGAAACAATTGCGATCGAGTATCAGGAGTTCAAGGACGCGCGACACGACCGTTCGGTAATCGCGGCAAAAGAGGCAACACGCGATCTTGCTGTGCGGTCTGAACAGGGCGCTGAACAGAATTTCTCTGTGGGGTAGCCCATGCCTGACCTTTTTTGCAGTGCAGGATGTGCAAAAACTCATGCGTTTTTGTCACCGGCGGAAAGGACCGTTTCTGGCCCGCGGATTGTGACCACAGGTTTTTGTCCGACAGCGGCCGTTCGTGGCATGTGCGGCGAAAGTCGAAATCGAGCCCAATGTTACCGTATGCTGCATTATGCACGAAGGTCCGGTGTCGTTCGTTCAAATGATTGACGTTCTGCGGTGTTCAATTATGCTGTAACGACCAGAAACAGGTTAGGTCGGTGCGGTTGGCCCGGCCCCCAATTCCAAGCGGGTCCTTACGTGCATCGGCGTTCCGATAGTTGCGTCCCATGGTCCAGACGCCTGCACATGTCGTGCGGGCCGAGCAAAGGACATGGAAATGCAGCAACAGATCGCAGTGGTAACACTTGGAATATCCGACCTCGAAAGATCGAAGGCGTTCTATCAGAAGGGGTTCGGCTGGACCCCGGTCTTCGAGAACGCGGAAATCGCCTTCTACCAGATGAACGGCTTTGTCTTTGGAACATGGCTAAAATCGTCCCTTGAAGACGACACGAAGCAGCAAGTTCTATCGGGGTCGGGTGCTGTAACGCTTGCACACAATGTGCCCAAAGAAAGCAATGTTCAAACTGTCATCGACCAGCTCGTGGCCGCCGGGGCGGTAGTGCTTCGCGAAGCTGATGAGCCTCCCCAAGGCGGCCGCCGAGGATATATTGCGGACCCGGACGGTCATGTATGGGAAATCGCGTTTAACCCACTATGGCCAATCGACGAAGACGGACATGTGGCCTTCCAAATGTAACGCGATGAAAGCCTGCTGAGCGACGTGTCCGGTGCGTCGCTCGCCCTAAGCACTTAATCTGAAATCAGGCATCCAGCACCCATTTTGCGACATCACTCAGTCCCGCAGAATGCCACATCACTTTAGGCTCGGATTTGCACTTGCAGCGAAGGTCCGCAAAGACGGGTTGCACCGCAGCGGTGGCTTGGTACGGCGAATGGCAGTTAAGGGCCGTTCGCTTCGTGGCTCACTTCGTTATAGCGGACGCCGACGAAACGGTAGCGCTTCTTCCACCTGCCGCGCAGCCTGCAATACCAGCGCATCGTCGGCCAGCCGCCCGACAATCTGCGCCGCCACCGGCAGGCCCTCTCGTGTCTGGTGAACCGGCAGGACGATCGCAGGCATGCCGCTGGCGTTGAAGGGGGCGGAAAACGGGCTGATGGCGAAGAGCTTGTCCAGAAACGCGTCGAGGTCTGTAGACGTCATCGGCAGCGATTTGTGCGGCGGTGGCGGGGTGGATGTCGCAGGTGTAATCATCAGGTCGAACCGATCGAAATAGGCAGCAAGGCGGCGCACTTCGCGGTTGATCACTATGGTCCGCTGGAAATGATCCGACAGCGACACGGTGCGCGAATAGCGCAGCGAGGTGCGGGTCATCGGCTCGAGCCCCGCAAGGTCGGCGTCGCTTAACTCTCCCGCGCCGGGAAACAGCCCCGCAAGCGAGGCGAGCAGCACGCGGATCATCGCATCTGTCAGGGCGTGAACGTCGAAATCGGGCATCGCCTCTTCGACTTCGTGGCCCAGGTCCGACAGCAAACGACCCGTCATCGCGGCGGCCTCCGCGCAGACCGGATCGACGGGCGCGCCGTCAAAGCGTGTCGTCACCAGCCCGATCCGCAGCTTTTCGGGCACGCGGTTGATCAGCGTCTCGAATGGCTCTGCCGGTCTGGGGGTAAAGTAAGGCGCGCCGGTATCAGGCCCCGCCGTCACGTCGAGGATCGCGGCACTGTCGCGCACGCTGACTGTCACGGCGTGCTCGTGGCTGATCCCGTGGTTCGGGTCGCCCCGGTGCGGGCCAAAGGGGTTTAGCGCGCGGCTCGGCTTGAACCCGACCAGCCCGTTGTAGGCGGCGGGAATGCGGATCGACCCCGCGCTGTCGGTGGCATGGGCGGCGGGCATCATGCCCGAGGCGACAGCTGCCCCGGCACCACCGCTGGAACCGCCAGCCCCGAAATCCGTGTTCCAAGGATTCCGTGTCGTGCCCCAGGCAGCACTGTCGGTCTCCAGCGTCAGCCCGAATTCGGGCGAGGCGCTGCGTCCCAGAAAGCCGAAACCGGCGGCACGCAGCCGTCCCACAAGCGTGGAGTCAAAGTCGAAGACGGTGCCGCGAAACCGTTCGGAGCCGTTCGAGAGCGGCAGGCCCTTCACCGGCGCGTGCAGGTCCTTGATCAGGTAGGGTATACCGAGAAAACGCGGTCTGTACCCCGCAGCCTCTTGGGCCGCGAGCGCTGCAAGCGCCTCTTCGAACTGCATGACGACAACGGCATTCACGCGCGGGTTCTGCGCCTCGATTTCGCGGATCGCGGTTTCCAGCAGGTCGCGCGGGCTGACCTCGCCCTGTTCGACCAAGGCGGCCAGCGCCACCATGTCCCGGTCGATCCATTCCTCGCGTGTCAGCATGTTCACCCCTCCTGTGCCATAAGGCCGCCACCGGCCACGATGTTCAACAATGTCGCGTCGTCCTCGCTGACCGATATCAGCGCATGCCCCATACCTGCGTCGTAATAAACGCTGTCGCCCGGCCCCAGCCGGATCGGCGCATAGAGTGCCGTGTGCAGTTCGACCTCGCCCGACAGCACATAGATCAGCTCTTCGCCCGGATGGGACACCAGTTGGTCGAAGGCTGTCACGTCACGCGCCTTGACCACCACGAAGGTGGCGTCGATCAGCTTTTGCTTGAGCCCCATTGCCAGCGGTTCGTAGATATAGGTCTTGGCATCATGGCCGGTGCGGGTCGCCGCACGGGTGACGTCCAACCGCCCGACGGAAGGCGACGGCGATGCCACCGTGGTTCCCTCGTCAGTGTCGAGCAGGGTGGACAGGTCGACTTCAAGCCCGCGCGCCAGTTTCAGCAATCCGTCGAAGGTGGGCGACAGGTTCGAGTTCTCGATCTTCGAGATGGTCGAACTTGCCATGCCCGCCCGCGTCGCCACCTGTTGCAGGGTCAGCCCCTTGCCCTGCCGGAGGGCGCGCACGCGCTGGCCAAAGGCGCTGAGGGCCTTCGCGGTGTCCTTGTCGCCCGTTCTTTCGGACATCAGATTTCCTATACGAAACATTTTCCTTGACATAATGCGTATACGAAAGCGACGATCCCGGCAAGGAGTACAAGTATGCCCTTCGCTCTCATTCTCGGTTTCATTGCCCTTGCGATCGCGGGCGGAGTGGCGATCAGCTATATCGCGGGCTCGGCCGCCGTGCTGGCGTTCATCGCCACGGGATACGGCAACTACCTTGCCATCATGCCGCAGCGGATTTTCAGCCAGATTGACGTGTTCACCTTCCTGTCGATGCCACTGTTCATCCTTGCAGGGGAACTGATGACGCGCGGCGGCGTGACCCGTGCGCTGATCGACCTTGCGATGCTGATGGTCGGGCGGCTGAAGGGCGGGCTGGGCTATGTCAATATCGCGGCCTCGGTCTTTCTGGCAGGCATTTCGGGATCAGCTGTTGCGGATGCGGCGGCGACGACCAAGACGCTGGTGCCCGCGATGGTCGACCGAGGCTACCGTGCGGATTTTGCCGCTGCCTTGACGGCGGCAAGCTGCGTCATAGGGCCGATCATCCCGCCCTCTATCGTGATGATTTTCTACGGGGCGCTGATGAACGTGTCGGTCGCTGCGATGTTTGCGGGCGGCATCGTGCCCGGCCTGCTGATGGCGCTGTTTCTCTTTGGCTACAACTTCTGGGCGGCAAGGCGCGAGGATCATCCGGGTGGGGCGGGCGTGGAACTTCCGCCCGTCTGGCCCACGCTTGTGCGTGCGGTCCCTGCCCTGCTGATCCCGATGGTCATCGTGGGCGGTATCGTCTTTGGCGTCGTCACCCCGACCGAGGCTGCGGCGCTGGCGGTCGCGATCACCGTCATTCTTGTGTTCGTCTACCGCATGATGGACCGTGGCACCCCGCGCGAAGCGCTGCGCCACGTCTGGACGGAAGGGTCACGCGCGGTGGAAAGCGCGGTGATGCTGACCGGTTCGATCTTCATGATCCTCTTTGCCGCCGCGATCTTTGGCTATCTCGTCGGCATCATGCAACTGCCGCAGGTGATCGCGGAGACCGTCACCGCGCTGGACCTGAGCGCGGTCGGATATCTGCTGATCGCAAGCCTGGTGATGTTCGCCGCAGGCATGGTGATGGACGTGACCATGGCGCTTGTGCTGATGGTTCCGGTGCTGATCCCCGCGGCCATCGCCGCGGGTGCAGAACCCGTTCATGTGGGCGTGGTCAGCTGTCTCAACCTGACACTTGGCCTTATCTCGCCGCCGTTCGGCGGGATCCTGATGGTGGTATCGGCCGCAAGCCGCGTGCCCTATCTGCGCCTGTCGCTTGCCGTTCTGCCATTCCTCGGGGTGCAGGTGGCGCTGCTGGTGTTGCTGATCCTCGTGCCTGAACTGACGCTTGCGCTGCCGCGCATGGTCGGACTGATAAACTGAAAGACCAACCAAAAAAGGGAGATCCACAATGTTTACAAAACTTCGCAACACTCTGCCCGGCCTTGCACTTGGGCTGGCCATCGCCGCACCGGCTGCGGCACAAGAAGTCCGCATCGCGGTCCAGTGTCCCGCCGTACCCGCATGCTCGGACTGGGTCTATGCCGAGGACTTCGCCACCGCCTTGCGCGATGGAGGGATGGAGGCCACCGTTTTTGCGGGTGCCAGTCTGGGCAAGGATGCCGAAATCGTCGATCAGCTGTCGCAAGGCCTGCTGCAGTTTGGCGTTACCAACTTCGTGATGATCGCACAGGTCGATCCGCGCATCCTGGGCTTTCTCGCGCCCTACGTATTCGAGGATTCCAAACAGTTCTTCCGCGCCACGCAGGAAACCGACAGCCCGCTGCTGGACGGTATCCGCGAGAACATGGAAGCCCAAGGGATCAAGGTCGCGGGCTTGCCCGGTCTTGGCGGGCAGATGGGCCTGTTCAACGACGCCAAGGACGTGGCTTCGGTCGATGACCTGACCGACCTGCGCCTGCGCGCCATCGACGCCAACCAGGTGAAACTGTTCGAAGCCTGGGGCACCCAAGGTGTCGTCGTCGACATGCCGGAGTTCGCCGGTGCCGTGCAGCAGGGCATCGTGGACGGCTATTTCAACCCGCCCGCCGTGCCGCTGATCTTCAAGCACACGGAGTTCCTGACCCATTTTACCGACCTCAAGGCGGGCACGCCGTTTCGCGCCGCGCTGATGTCGGCGGACTGGTACGCCGGGCTGTCGGATGACGACAAGGCCGTGGTTGACACAGCAGTCGAGACCGCCAACGCCAAGAACCGCGAATGGACCTATGCCGCCGAAACCACCGAGATCGAGCAGCTGGAAGCGGCAGGCGTCACCGTGACCACACCATCCGACGCGGCACTGGCCGAATTCAAGCGCCGCAGCCAAGAGGCTTGGGACACGCTGATGCCCGCAGGATCGGTCGCCGAGATGCAGGCTCTTGCCGACGCGTCCAAGGAGTAACGGATGCGGCGGATCGAGCAGTTGAGCGCAGGGCTGGACAGGGTCTGCCTTGCGCTTGCCAAGGTCGGGATGATCGGGATCGCGCTGGTGATCCTGCTTCAGGTGGCAGTGCGTTATGGCATGCAAAGCCCCTTTGCCTGGACCGAGGAACTGGCGCGGTATCTCATGGTCTGGAGCGGCCTGCTGGGTGCCACCTGCGCGTTCCGACGCGGGCTTGATCCCGTGATCCTGTCGGTCACGTCCGCATCTTCCGCAAAACGTCAATGGCTGGGGCGCGCGATGCTCGCCCTTGCCGTCCTCATCTTTCTGCTGCCGATGCTGCACTATTCGGTCTTCGGACCGGGCTGGAACATCGAACGCGGTTTTCTCTGGCGGGGCATGGGGCGTAATTCGCCCGGTCTGGGGCTGAACATGGCGCTGGTCGGTGCCGTTATTCCGGTCACATGCCTTGTCATCATGATCCATTGCGCGGCGCGGGTCACCGGCCCCTTCGCGTCACCGAAAGGCTCGGTCTGATGAAAGTCATTACTGCAGATCAGGTTCTGGGGCGCATCACCGTGGCCGAACTGGTGCCCGTGATGGACAGTGCCATGCGCGACGTTTCGGCTCGCCATGCCTTGCACCCGCCGCGCTTTGCCATTCCGGTCAGCGACGCGGGTCGGATGGGCCTTATGTACGGCGCGTTGCGCAATCCGCCGATGCACGGGGCCAAGGTGCTCAGCCTGTTCCCGGACGCGCCGAAACACGGGCTGTCCAGCCATCAGGGGTTTGTGCTGCTGTTTGAGAGCGAGATGGGTAGACCCGTCGCCGCGATCGAGGCCGACGCGCTGACGGCCCTGCGCACCGCTGCCGTGTCGATGCTGGCCACGAAGACGCTGGCCCGGCCCGACCCCGAAATCTTCACCATCTGCGGCGCGGGAGAGCAGGCCGAACTGCACCTGCAGGGCATCCTGCAATGCTTTGCGCCGCAGGAAATCCGTCTTTGGGCGCGTCGGCCCGAAGCGGCCCGCGCGCTTGCCGCACATTTCCCCGATGCGCCCATGCGCGTCGTCGAGGACCTTGGGGAGGCGATCGCCGGTGCCCACGTGATCACCACCGCCACATCCGCAAGCACCGCGTTCCTGCCCGGTGCGGCGCTTGAACCGGGCCAGCACGTCAACTTGGTCGGGGCCAGCCTGGCCGACGCACGCGAGATCGACGATGCCGGGGTTGCACGTTTGGCCATGTTCACCGACGCGCTGGAAAGCTCAGGCCGCGAATCTGGCGAGATCCTCGAGGCCAGGGCGGCCGGGGTCATAGGCGATGACTATGTGGTGACGGAACTGGGCATGGTTCTGGCAGGCGACGCGCCCGGTCGCGCGGACGCGTCGCAGATCACGGGGTATAAGTCCCACGGCCTGATCGTTCAGGATCTTGCCGCAGGTTGGCACATCGCGCAGACGCTAGGGTGAGTTTTATCCCCTCGTCAGGGCGACGTTTTCCGCTTGGGGGACTCGTTCGACCAGCTGCAATACAGGCTTTACAGGTGATTTAGGCATTTTTCGTCGCGACACTAAGCAGCATGACCAGTCTGTTGAATTATGCAAGAAATTGACCCAGCTTTCCGCGATGCAGTGGCCCACTGGCTGCAAATAGTTCCGTAAGCTTTCCGTGAGATAGAATGCTGCAGGAGGGTCAGCGTCGAATGAAAAGAAGGGTCAATTCGATGAGAAACTCGACAGTCTAATGCTGTAAAGTGCCCCGAAAGACCGCTCTGGGGAAACTGAGCTGCAGAGATGACCATCTTGGCGAAGGTCCGGTCTGGGCCGTTCGTGCCGACCTGCACCAAGGGCGGAGCGCTACCCTTCGCTGCGGGTGCAAAGTAAAACGGGCCCTCGGAAGAAAACATACGCTCCGAGCTGCCCCCGAAAGTTTTTTTGACATGAAAGCAGCAACGAAGCTTTCCGTCATACCTTCAGCATCAAGAACCAAGCCTCTCGGTGCTGAGATCTGGCACCCAGTATCAAGCGGCCTTTTCCAAGACAGGCGGCGTCTCTCTTGGCAGCGAAAGGGTGAAGGTACTGCCAACTCCGACCTCGCTGCGCACGCGGATGGTTCCGCCTTCGAGGCGGGCAAGTTCTTTCGCAACAGACAGGCCCAAGCCGGTCCCGGCGGCGCTCCGGGAAAGCGTGAGATCGGCTTGGTGGAACGCTTCAAAGATCTTTTCGAGTTCACCTGGCTCAATTCCTGCTCCAGTGTCGCTTACATCTATGTGAACCTTGTCTTCTGTTTCGGTGACGACGACAGCAACCTTGCCTGAATCTGTAAACTTGATGGCGTTCCCCATCAGATTGATGAGGATCTGCCGTGTGCGCGTCACGTCGGCCAACATGAGGCAGGGCGGTATCCGCATCTCCAGCTGTAAGTCCTTTTGTTCTGTAAGAACTCTCATCTGCTCGACGACAGGCTCAAGGACCTCTCGCACGTCACAAATCTCTGGATCGACCTCGAGCCGACCTGTCTCCATCTTGGCGTAGTCGAGCAACTGGTTAACAAGGAAGAGCAGGTGTTCGCCCGATCGTTCGATTTTTTCCATTGCTGTATCTGCGGTTTGCAACACCTCGTTGACGCTGCTTTGGACAAGGCCTGCATCGACATGACGCTGCTGAAGCAGATCTAGGTGTCATTGGGGCTTCTCCGAGCAGAACGTGTTGGTGCCGCCGCTCACCTCATAGACCGTGGTTGTCTGTTCGAGTTGGAGGACATTCAGAGCCAGGATGCCCGCGACGATCCTTGTGTAGTCCGGGTCCGTGCCCAGGGCTTCCAGAGACCTTTGATCGCTCCAGATAGTCTGCGTGATCCAGCGGTCGCCTTGCGAGAAAAACAGCACACCGCAGCATCCGGGGCGCGAGGCGAGAACCGGCAAGGAGATGTCGTTCGCGTAGTCGACCAGTTCCGCTTTTCGCGTCGGGTCAAAGCGGGTCTCCCAGAGTCTCACAAGCATGGTTGCCTCCAACGAGGTTGGTCTGTGGTGGATCTTACAATTCGATTTAGACATCGGGAACGCTCCTTGCTCCCGTCTCGCCCGCCACGGTGGCGACCAGCCTTTCCAAGTCGTTCAAATCGTTAAAGCAATGCAGCGAGGCGCGCACCACAGCGTCGAGGCCACGTGCTTCGAAGTCGATCCTCGCGTAGGCGCGCGGCGTGAACGAGACCATCACGCCGGCGTGCCTGAGGCGCAGGGCGGTTTGCTCGGCTACCTCCCCTTTGCGGGTGAAGGTGACTATCCCGCAGCGCCGCGCGCCGGTGTCGTGGAGGCGGATGCCCGGCACCTCAGCGAGCCGCTGACGCAGATCCTCGGCCAGCGCCGTGATGCGGGCCTCGATCTGCGGCAGACCGATGGCGCGGGCATAGCGGATCGCCTCCAACAGGCCGATCTGTCCGGCGACATGCCGCTCGAAGGTCTCAAACCGGCGGGCGCTCGGCTGCAGTTCGTAGGCATCCGCCGCCGTCCAGTCGGCAGCCCATAGGTCCACGAAGGGAGGCTCCAGTCGGTCGATCATCGTCTTCCGGACAAAGAGGAATCCGGTGCCGCGCGGTCCGCGCAGGAACTTGCGGCCCGTCGCGCAGAGCATGTCGCAGCCGATGCTTTCAACGTCGATGTCGATCTGGCCGACCGACTGGCAGGCGTCGAGCAGGAAGTGGATGCCATGCTGCCGGGCGAGCCTTCCAGCGTCCTCTGCCGGGTTCACTAAGCCTCCGCTCGTCGGCACATGTGTAAGGGCGATCAGTTTCGTGCGGGGCGTGATCATCCGCTCCATCGCCGCTACATCGACCTGGCCGGACGGGTCGCTAGGGGCAAAGTCGATTTGCACCCCCGCCGCTTCAGCACGCTGAAGCATGGCCAGCACGTTCGAGACGTATTCAGAGGCATGGGTCACAATCCGGTCCCCGGGCTGAAGCCTCATGCCGTAGAACGCCATGTCCCAGGCGCGGGTCGCGTTCTCGATGAAGGCGATCTCCTCCGGGAGGGCGCCGATCAGCGCCGCCGCCTCGGTATAGAAGGCGGTCAGATCCTGCGCCGCCGCCTCCTGCGCCGCATATCCGCCGATCCGCCGCTCTAGATCGAGATGCCGCAGCACTGCCTGGTGAACAGGTTCCGGCACCGGCGATGCGCCAGCGTTGTTGGCGTGGACGTAACTCCGGCACGAGGGCGTGTCGGCGCGCAGCATCTCGACGTTCATGCCGACACCGGCTGCGGAAGATGGCGTGCGATCTCCTCCAGGTGAACATGCCCGGTGCCGCAGCAGCCGCCCCAGATGTCCATGCGCGGATAGCGCCGGCCGACATCCGCCATCAGGCGGCCGAGTTCTTCGGGGTCGCCTTCCTCGAGGTGGCCGAGCTTGCAGAGCGCGATCTTGTCCATCTTCGCCGCGTTCGGCCGGATCGAGCGGATGCGGCGGGTCCAGTCACCGCCATCCAGCGCCGGCTCGAACTCGAACGGGTGCGAGCAATTGAGCGAAAAGAAGGCAGGATAGTTGTCCGTCGCGGCATCTACGATGGCGATCGCTTCCGCCAGCGCGATTCCAGATGAAAGACGGTGCGAGCTGTCGAGTGAGAAGGACACGGCCACGGGCAGGCCGATGCGGCGGGCCGCCTGGACCACGCCGATCGCCTCGGCCGGATTGTTGAATGTGACTGCCCAGGCCAGATCGACATTCGCCTTTTTCAGGGTCTTCAACTGGACGCTGTGATAGGCCTCGGCCTCGTCGATCGTGGTGCTGCGGTTCAGGCTGTAGGCGTCGCCGCGTGGGCCGACATAGCCCGAGAACAGCGCCAACGGGATCTGGCCGGCGTATTCGGCGGCGACATCGCGCAGGAACTGGATAGAGCGTAGATTGGCCTCGGCGAGCGCGGAGGGGGAATAGCCCAGCTTCGCCCCCCAATCAGGGCTGGCGCGATAGTCGAAGCCGCCGATCAGCGCGGAATGGCCATGGCGTGCGACGACGTCGAGATACCGACGATACATGCCGCGGATCGCTTCGGCCGAGTCGCGCTTTTCCAGAAGCGGGAACATCGCGAATTCGGGCAGATCGAAGCCCCACTTGTACATAATCTCGGTCTCGATGCCGCCTTCGGTGAGGAAGTAACGGCCGGGAGCGGGTGCGGGGAATTGTTTCGTGATCATTGGTCTTGTCCTAGAGATAATGTGAGAAATGGCGGCGCGTTTCGCGCGGCTCGAACCCGATGTCTCGCCGGATATGGTCGCTCAATCCGGAGAGATGCGGTGGGCAGGACGACGGCCGCCCGCCGCGCGTGATGAAGACCCAGAACGGGCTCATGTAGAAGGGGGCCATGTATCGGCGCCGCGGCCGGTCAAAAAGGATCTTGGTCATGGTTTGAATCCTTGCGAGGGGATGGCAAGCCGGCTAGCGGCTCTGATGGCGCCAAGATGGACGTGTCCCCGCAAACGCGATAGAATACTTGTGGTGCGGTGTAGGGCCTTTGCGAAATACCTATATTTGTCAAAGGGCTGTCAGCGCTAACTGTGTGGTCGTTCATAAAGCCGGGGCGAAGACTGCACTTGCGGTACAGGTGATCAGGCGGAGGGCCTTGCGATGGAGAAAGTCAAATCGAAGCGGGAGCTTATCCTCGACATCGCCGAGTCCGGCATTCTGTCGAAAGGCTTCGGTGCGACCTCCATCGACGAGATCATCGCCGAGGCCGAGATCACCAAGAGCGGGTTCTTCTACCACTTCAAGGACAAGAACGAACTCGCTCGCGCTTTGCTGCAACGCTATCTTGACACCGAGGAAGCCATTCTCGACGACGTGTTCACCCGCGCCCGAGAGCTGCACGGCGACCCGCTGCACTCCTTCCTGATCGGTCTCAAGATGCTGTCCGAGATGATGGGCGATCTGCCGAACGGTCACCCCGGCTGCCTGGTCGCCACGGTAGCCTATTCCGAACGGATGTTCGACCGGGACGTCCGAACGCTGAACCGGCAGGCCATCCTGATCTGGCGCGAACGCTTCCTCGGCATGCTGCAGGAGATCGCGGCCATCTATCCGCCACGCGACGGCGTGGACCTTCGCACGGTCGCCGACATGATCTCTAGCACCGTTGAGGGGGGCATCGTGATGTCGCGCGCGGTCGGGGAACCCAAGGTATTGGCCGAGCAGATCGTCCTTCTGCGGTCCTACATAAAGCTGCTGTTCAGCCCCGCCAACCCGTGCTGACCCCGCGGGGCGACTGTACCGGAAGTCAAGTCGGACCGGATTCCCGCGCGTGAAGCGTGGGCGCGGCAACCCTTCAATGTTTTGAAAATACTTGACGTTCTCCGCATTTTAAGAGGGCGGACCAGAGGTTGACTAGGTTCCGGGCGCGGCTTGATCCAGAAAGCCGCCAGCCCCGGACGCGCTGTCCGGCGGCGCTCACCCAAGCAAATCTGGAGAACAGAAATGAAGACTTATCTCATGGCCGCTGTCGTCGCGGTGGCCGCCTTCTCGGCACCCGTTTCCGCGCAGGAAACCGCCGCCGAAACCTATTCCGAGATCAAGGAAGCGTTCGGCTTCGTGCCCACGTTCATGCAGGAATACCCCGAGCATGGCATTCGCGGCGCCTGGATCATGACCCGCGACATGGAGTTCAGCGACAAGACGGAACTGTCGCCCAAGGTCAAGGCGCTCATCAACATCGCCGTGGGCGCGCAAATTCCATGCCAATACTGCGTCTTCGCCGACACAGAAGCGGCGCGCGCCGCCGGGGCCACTGAAGGCGAGATCAAAGAGGCCGTGGGTCAGGCCGCGTTGACGCGTCACTGGTCGACGATCCTCAACGGGCTGCAGATCGACTTCGACCAGTTCCGCGAAGAGATGGGGGGCTGATAGCTGCTACTGGTCCGGGCAGACGGCGAAGAGCGGACCCTCCCCCGAAGGACGGAGGGTCCGCTGCGCCGGAAGTGCGGGATGGAGCAACATCTGCGACGTGACAAGATGTATCCTCAAGACGAAACACATCCCGCAAGCGCCGCAGGCACAGCCCTGCGGATCCTCACTGTGTTTGAGCAGCCGCTCAAGTGGATCACTTTTGCGCTTGGACTGGGTAGCACGCTTTGCGTCGTGCAGGGCTGGCAACTGGCCGCGATGACGTCGAGCCTGCCATTTTGCCTAATCTGGATCTATTTCGGATGGCTCAGATCAGAACGGCAATTGCAGTACATCAACGTCGTCTTCGCGATCTTTTATATCTACGGGATTGCCCGCCACATTGTTCTGAACTTGTAGATCAGTCGCCCGGTTCAGAAAAATCCTTGGCAATTGCTTCGCGACCGGACCGGCGATCGCATGATGAAGCGAGCGACGAGGTCAGCATCCGCGTCATCGGGTTGCAATACCGCACGTCGACGCAACATGTTTCGGTCACGCTCGAGGCGAATCTGCTGCCAAGCAAGGCCAGATGTCGGCATGCGGGGCGCGCGCTGAGGGTGGTTGCGGTGGATTTGGTAATGCGAAACGGAAAAAACGAATATCTGTTGGCTGTTGGAACGTTCTCACGCATGGTCGGTGCAGGAACCAGGCCAACGAAGAGACGCATTTCGGTCATGACTTGACCCGGCCCGGCACAGGTGGCACGCCGGACCGGCTTTGTCCTCGTGGCAACCAGCCCGATCCGAGCGACAGACAGCTATCGATGTCTGTTTCACACAGGCTGACAAGGTTCGATTTGCAGGGTTCGCGCCGTCTGTCCTTCGCCCCCGGCCATGAGACTGGCGATCCCGCCGCCTTCGATTTCCAGATCGACGAGAATCCGGCTGACACTCGGGCTGGGCATGAAGCGTCCCTGTTCGATGACGAAATGCGTCCGCCGGTCGCCCAGGACGTCGTGCAGCAGGCAGGCGAGCGGACCGGCGGCCATGCCCGTGGCGCTTTCCTCCGGGATGCCATAGCGAGGTGCGAACATGCGCGTGGTGGCATGGGACAAGCCTCGATCGCCCGTGACGGCAAATACATAGAAGCCGATGAGGTCCAGCGCATCGCTGATCCGCGCCACCGCCCCCTGGTCCACACTGAGCCCGGCGAGGTCCCCCTCACTTGCCACCCCGATCAGAAGGAACCGGTTGCCGGTGTCGACGACCTGGGGCGCGACGCGCAGGTCCAGACGGTCCGCACTCAACCCGATCGCCGCCAGAACGTCGACCTGTGCCACCCCCGTTCCGGCCCAGTCGGCCTGCGTCAGATAGCGGGGCGCCCGTTGCTCCATGAATACTGCACCGTCCCGGACATGAATGCGTCGGGGGCCGTCGACTGTATGTTTCGACGTGGGTCCATCCGAAATGCGCCCGTCGGCGCGCATCAACGCGAACGCCGCGATGGTGGCATGCCCGCAATGCGCGATGCGCCGGGTTGGCGTGAAGAAGTCGAGCCGGGCCCCTTCGGTCGGCGACCGTGACACGAAGGCCGCCTCCGACAGCCCCGTTTGCGCGGCGATCGACTGCATGGCGGCTTCGTTTAAGGCGTCGGCGTCGAGGACCACACCGGCCGGATTGCCGCCGGAGCCGTTCAAGGTGAACGCATTGACGACGTGTACGGCAACGGCATGTCTGGCTTGCTTGTCATGTTTTGACATCGGTCTCTCCATTCCTGTCTATCTGCCTGTCCGGGCGACATTGCCGTGCCAGTCCTCGATGCCCGCCGCCTGAGCGGAGGGCTGCGTCGCGAGGCCGAAATCGCTCGAGAGAGCCGAAAGCGCCATAGCCGTGGCGGCAAAGACCGCGAGGATCAACGCAACCCGGAAAGTGTCCGATTTTCGGATGCGTTCGAAGTCCGATTTCATCGGGCCAGTGTGATCGACAGTGTGCATGTGGTGGTCTCCGGTTTCAGTCGGCTTGGGCGTTCCATCTGGACAATCGCGCCGATTAGTGTGAAGTTTTCACTTGGTCTCACGACGATCACCGATCGCCGATGTCATATTGGTGGAGGATATAAGCATATCGACCAAGATGCTCTCCAACATGAAACAGTGAAATTTTCTCATGATTGGATCTCCGAGTGGTGACGCGCTGACGAAGCTGGTTCAGTCCATCACATTGCTCACTGCCGTTTCTCGTCGCGGCAGCTTTGCCGGGGCAGCGCAGGATCTCGGGCTGGATCCCAGCGCGGTCAGCCATCGCATCCGCGCCCTGGAAGCGGCGCTCGGGTTGGCCCTCTTTGACCGAACGACACGCCGCGTGCGCCCCAATCGTGCGGGCGAAATATTGTGTCAGGCCGCTAACCGTTCGTTGGACGAAGTAGAGCGCGCGCTGGTCGCCGCGCGTGCGATGAAGTCGGAAAAGGCGATCCGACTTTCGGTTCATTCTTCGCTTGCGATGAAATGGCTGATCGCACGACTGCCGGATGCGCAGCGCGCCGGTATAGACCTGTCACTGGACGTGCGTGAAGGCCTCGCAGGTTTCGACACGGGCGACGTCGATGCCGGTTTCCGGTTCGGCCCGGGTCCCTACCCTGGACTGCACGCCATACGTTTGTCGAAATGCCACATCCAGCCGGTGATCGGAACATCCTATCCCGGCGCAGGGCGGCTTCAGGAAGCCGCCCTGAGAGATGGAAGCGTCCCCATCCTCGCGGATAGCGGCGCCGAGAAATTCCGAACCGGAACGACTTGGGAGGACTATTGGAAACTTCTGGGTCTGAACGACGGTCGTGTTAAGCCTTCACAACATTTCGACCGCGCAGACCTCATGCTTCAGGGCGCCATCGGCGGCTTGGGCGTCGCTCTCGGCAGAAGCCTGCTGATCGAGGACGACATCCGGCACGGGCTTCTCAGGCCGGTCGGAAGGACGGTTCGTGTGTCGTCAGCCTACTGGTTGGTCACAACATCTGAGCTGGCGGAATCGCAAGGAGTTCGGCTGCTGCGGGATTGGCTGAAGGAACAGATACGGCTGACCCTTCGATAGACGGGAACGGGCCGTGCCATCGCGTTGCCCGAGCAATCTACCCCGGGAAACATGGGCAGGATTGATCGGAGCACCGTGACTGTACCAGGGGTCAACTTTGCACATGCATGATTTTGCACCATCCGATGTTTGTCGGAGGTGTCCGATGCTTTAGCCGAGACTGAGGGTGCTCGAAATGAACCTCGACACGATCTTTGACGCGAACCGCGCCAGCTGGGATGAGCGGGTCGCGGTGCATATTGCACCCGGCGGCCTCGACCTGACCGGGCTGCGCGCCGGCCACGGCCGCCTAGACGCGCTGGAAGAGCGGGAACTGCCCGAACTGGTCGGCCCGCTCGACGGCAAGCGGGTGCTCCACCTGCAATGCCATTTCGGGGCCGACAGCCAGCCTCGCGCTGGCACAGCGTGGCGCGATCGTGACCGGCGTGGATTTCTCGTCCGAGGCGATCCGGACGGCCACCGCGCTAGCCACCGAACTGGGGCGGAACGAGCGCGCATCGTTTATCGAATGCAATGTCTACGACACACTCGACCACCTGCCCGACACCGGCTGTTACGATCTCGTCTACGTCACCTGGGGTTGCATCGGCTGGCTGCCCGATGTGACAAAATGGGCGGCAGTCGTCACGGCGTGCCTGAAGCCGGGCGGCGTGCTCTATCTGGCCGATGGGCATCCCTCAGCTCTCGTCTTCGACGATTGCGTGACCGGCACCCCGGGCAAGCCTGGCTGGTTTGTTCCCTATTTCGAGCGCGAGCCGCTGGAGTTGGACGAAACGCAGGATTACTCCAACGCTGGTGCTACTCTGAAAAACAGCCGGGTCTACGCATGGATGCACGGATTGGGCGAAATCGCCTCGGCCCTCATGGATCAAGGACTGGAGATCAGGGCTCTGCGGCATCAAACCGCGACAGGTCCACACAGCGGCGCGTCTGTTTCAAGCGAATGTCCTCTTCGAGCCGTTCGCTTCAAACTACTGGCTTACTCACCGCACGGATCTGAACCTCCGCTTGGCCTGCACGCGTCCTAAAATGTGCAAAGGCCAATTGAGGTCTGTACGCGGCACCGATATCGAGGGCGACCGTTCGATAGTCATCAACGCCGTCACAGATATCCAAATCCCCGGCATCAACAAGGTCCTGGCGCACCGCTGGCGTGTGGCCATGCACGACGACGGTCGGCTTTTGTGCGCGCCGCTCCGGATCAGGATCGTTGGCGTCCCACCCGCCGCGGTGGGTCAAAAACGTTTGACGGATATTCGCCCAGTGATCTTCCATTTTAATGAAGCGACGGGACAGCCCTAGAAAAGCTGTGCGGTTCTGAAATGGGTGTATACCTGCATGCACTAACAGGAGGTCGCCAAGATAGAGATGTGTCGGCCCCGAAGCCATTGCTCTCAGATATTCAGGGTGCAGATTATCTTTCAGCTTTGCCGCTATCTCGTCCCAGCTGTGCGTTTCTGCCGACAGACCAAGCTCGGCCATGACTTTGTCACCGCCGAGCCTTCCCCAGAAGTCGAGATATCTTGGACCTTCGAGCGCCAGCATCAAAACAAGATCATGATTACCGGGTAGGACATGCAGATCGTCAACATCTGCAAGCCAACCGGCATTCATGGCGAGATCAACAGCGCGGATGGATGCAGGTCCCCGATCTATGAGGTCGCCCAAAAAGGCAAGATGCCGTTTAGGCGCTTCGCGTGGGGTATTCTTGATTTCTCCGAGTACCTGCACAAGTAGCTCAGCCTGCCCGTGAACATCCCCAATTGCGAAGATATCGATGTCTTCTGGAAGAGACCCGGGAAGGTCTCGCCAAGGCAAGTAGAAGGAATTGAAGGTTTTCAGTCCATCGGGCATGTTGATTGTCCGTTCTGGTTGAAGCTTCGTAGCGACCCCGGGCGATGTCAACCGTAGGCGGAACCAGGTCTCCTTCTCGAACCCAAACTGCGGTCTTTTCATTGAACATTTCAGTCCCCTCCCGTGTCGTCCTGCCGGATACGGTCCCGCCAAGCCATCAAAAGTTGACCAAGCAGCGACACGTCATCAAGTGGCCGATACCCTGGCAAGTCGACCTGTACAAATCCCGAAGGGGCTTCCTCCATCCCGAGGCCCTTGGCGATCTTCGCCTCATAGGCAGAGAAGGGTTGAGCCAGAACATACCACCGTGACGCCGTACGCGCCCAAGCTCGGTCGACGTCAATTGCGACAAGCTGTGAGGTCGTGATCCAGCCCTCAGCCAGTCTCGGATGCCCCGAAGCCATCCCCCACAAGATTGGGGCACCATGACGGGTTACATGGGGACGCCAGTAGTTCAGGATTGGTGCGCCGGCGAGGTCGTTTTCGGAAGGGCCACTGTCGGCAGCTTTGATGGCGGAACGCAGTTTCTGGGCCCAAAAGGCTTTATTGGTCATGGGGAACTCCAAAGTAAAGTTGATGGTGAGGTTGAAGGACAGACAGAGAGACCGGCGGGACGAGATGCCCCTCGGCCCAGCCGACATCTGCTCAATGCAAGGCGGGCCGGTTCATCAACTGATCCACGGCATCGAGCATTCGAACGACCGATCTCAGGCTGACGTTGTGCGGCTTCTTGATTGCCATGATGACGTCCTTGACGGCATCAACGGCATCTGGGGGAAGGTCACGTCGCAACCCTTCCCGTTCCGCAAAGCCAATCAGGTGTTCTTGCGTCAGGGCGCGCAGTTCGGTGGGAGGGCATCGGCTCAGGAACGGGGCTGGCAGACCGTTCACGCTGTTTGCTGTAAGAATCCATGTGATCCAGGACATGTCGAAAACAATACGGAAGTAAGGGCATGACCAGCGACGCGCCGTGGACCTCTCAAGGAAGGGCAGCAAACCCTCAGTCAGAGAATACCGCTGACCGCCCGCGGACTGGACATCCCCTGCTTTCTCGATCTCGTCGACCACGATCACAGGATTCGCAATCTGAGACGCCATGATCCCCTCCAGAACCTTTCCCGGGCCCGCTGATCCCCATCCCTTTTGAGACCCCGTAACCGCAAATGCAGCGGGTTCACTCGTGGCCTCTATGATTGTCGTCGGCACGGAGAGCTGCGCGCCCAGTAGGCGAGACCAGTAGCTTTTACCGATCCCGGGCGGACCGACGAGAAGCATTGGCCGGACAAGGGGCGCAGGATCACCATTGCGGACCGAGGCCCGCATGTCGTGCCAAAGACGCTCTGTTGCAGGAGCCATCCACGGCATCTCCGTGTGGAGACAACTGGCGATTTCGTCGGCGTGGTGCTCGGTCTCCACTGGTTGTATCTGTGCGCCATTGCGGAACACCTCGAGTCGCGCACGCTCCTTCGGGTCAAGATGGTCCATGCCTGATCGGCGTGAAACTGCGCTGAGATATGCTGCCGCCCTTCGCCGTACTTTTAGCCGGTCGGCTTCGGACAGCGCGTAGTCAAATTTTGGGCTCCCGATTTTTTCTCTGAAACGATCCAGGAATTTCCTTAGACGAACTTCGATGTCGTGGGCTGACGGGATGTTGTGATCCGGGAAACTGACGTCGGCAAATTGAATACGGGGCATATGGTGTCCTCTCTGAACCGGCCTGCCCATCTTTTGGCGGCCAGCATTTGGCAGCGTGGGGCTGCCAAGGGTTTCAGTACGAGGATCCGGATCCTTGAGAACGTAATGAGAACATTTTGCGGGGTCGGTCAACCTCAGCGCCGGGAGTTCAGCCCTGAAACGAAAATGCCGACCCTCTCGGATCGGCATTTCTCAGTTTTAACAATTTCAATGGCTTAGCTATCAGTGGTCACTTAAGCCCCACCCAAAGGTCGTTTTTTTGGGCCAAATGGCTCTCAATTGCCCCCCATAACAGTCACAACAGGAGTTGAAACATCCTCCTCACCCGCACTTGCTATATCCACACGACGCGCAGGTCATGCAGCCCTCGACCATCCGCAATTCGTAGCTGCCACATGACGAACACGCCTTGCCGCGTGGGGCTGCGTTGTCCAGACCGACGACCTGCGCCGTGGGGTCGGATTTCAGCCCCAGCCCCTCGCCCGCGATGAAGCCGGTGACGACCATGTGCTGCTCGATCACGCCGCCGATCGCCGCGAGTATGGAAGGAATGTATTTCCCCTGCATCCAGGCCCCGCCACGCGGGTCAAAGACCGCTTTCAGCTCTTCCACCACGAAAGACACATCCCCCCCGCGCCGGAACACGGCCGAGATCATCCGCGTCAGTGCGACGGTCCAGGCGAAATGCTCCATGTTCTTGGAGTTGATGAACACCTCGAACGGACGGCGGCGGCCACCGATCACCACGTCGTTGATGGTGATATAGATCGCGTGTTCGCTGTCGGGCCATTTGACCTTGTAAGTGTTGCCCTCCAGCGTTTCAGGACGGTCCAGCGGATCGGCCATATAGATGACGTCGCCATGCGGCTGCATCGGCTCGGCGTCTGAGTTTGCAATAACCTCGGGTGCCGCCTGCTTGTCTTCCGACACGCTCAGCACGCTCCCGGTCACGTCGTTGGGCCGGTACGTGGTGCACCCTTTGCAGCCCGTATCCCAGGCCTGCATGTAGACGTTCTTGAACGCGTCAAAGCTTATGTCTGCTGGGCAATTGATCGTCTTGGAGATCGAACTGTCGATCCACTTCTGCGCCGCAGCCTGCATCTTGACGTGATCGGCAGGCGCCAGCGTCTGGGCATTGACGAAATAGTCAGGTAGTTCGGCATCGCCCTTCAAGTCGCGCCACATCTGCACGGCATAGTCCACAACCTCTTCCTCTGTCCGCGATCCATCCTTTTGCAGCACCTTGCGGGTGTAGGCATAGGCAAAGACCGGCTCGATCCCCGAACTGACGTTCCCGGCATAGAGCGAGATGGTCCCGGTGGGCGCAATCGACGTCAAAAGCGCGTTGCGGATGCCGTGGGTGCGGATCGCCTCGCGCACGTCGTCATCCATGTTCATCATGTTGCCCGACGCCAGATAGGCATCGGCATCGAACAGCGGGAAGGCGCCCTTTTCCTTGGCCAGTTCGACCGACGCCAGATAGGACGCGCGCGCAATCGCCTTCAGCCAGGCTTCGGTCTGGGCCGCCGCCTCGTCCGAACCATAGCGCAGGCCGACCATCAGCAGCGCATCGGCCAGACCGGTCACACCCAGACCAATGCGGCGTTTCTGCTGCGCTTCGCGCTCCTGTTCGGGCAGTGGGAATTTAGACGTGTCGACCACATTGTCCATCATGCGGATGGCGGTGGCGACCAGACGGGTCATCTTGTCCTCGTCCAGACCGGCACCAGCGCCGAACGGATCAGCCACCAGCCGCGCCATGTTGATCGAGCCCAGCAGGCACGCACCATAGGGCGGCAGAGGCTGCTCGCCGCAGGGGTTGGTGGCCGCAATGGTCTCGCAGTAACTCAGGTTGTTGGCCGCATTGATCCTGTCGATAAAGATCACACCGGGTTCGGCGTAATCATAGGTCGCCTGCATGATCTGGTTCCACAGGTCCAGCGCCTGCACGGTCTGGTAAACCTTGCCGTCGAACACAAGATCCCACGAGGCGTCGGCCTTCACGGCCTCCATGAACGCATCGGTGATCAGCACGCTGACGTTAAACATGCGCAGGCGCGCCGCGTCGGATTTGGCGGTGATGAAATCGCCAATGTCTGGATGATCGCAGCGCATTGTGGCCATCATCGCACCGCGTCGGCTGCCCGCTGACATAATGGTGCGGCACATCGCGTCCCAGACGTCCATGAAAGACAAAGGACCGGATGCATCCGCCGCCACGCCGTGCACATCTGCGCCCTTGGGGCGGATGGTGCTGAAATCATAGCCGATGCCGCCGCCCTGCTGCATGGTAAGCGCGGCCTCTTTCAGCATGTCGAAAATGCCGCCCATGCTGTCGGGTACGGTGCCCATGACAAAGCAGTTGAACAACGTCACCTTGCGCGCGGTGCCTGCTCCTGCGGTGATCCTGCCTGCGGGCAGGTACTGGAAATCCTCCAGCGCGCCATAGAAATTCTCTTCCCATGTGGCCGGGTCTTTCTCGACCTGCGCGAGGTCACGCGCGATGCGGCGCCAGGTGTCTTCGACCGTCACGTCCCTCGGCGTGCCATCGGCCGCCTTGAACCGGTATTTCATATCCCAAATCTGTTCGGCTATCGGGGCGGCAAAGCGTGTCATGGCGTCGATTCTCTGGCTTGTGGAAAGATATCCAAGATGCCCGAACCGGCCCAAGATCACAACCCATTGAAGACGGTGCAGCAGCGACTACTTTATGTGGTGTGGGGAAAATGATTCTGTGGGTAAAGCTGTGAACAAACCATGTGTAAACCTGATCAAGCTCAGCGTCGGCACCGAAAATGTAGATGATCTGCTCGCCTGGCAGTCCAGCAAACGCGCCCAGACCGACAAGGGGCAGCCCCGGCACGTCACCCGCATGTTTCCCAAGCGGGCAGATGAAATCCTGAACGGGGGCTCGATCTACTGGGTGATCAAGGGCGTCATCCAGGCCCGCCAGCGCATCCTGCGGCTGGACGAAGTCACCGGCGGCGACGGCATCCGCCGCTGCGCAATCGTGCTTGATCCCGACCTGATCCGAACCCAGACCAGCCTGCGCCGCCCGTTTCAGGGCTGGCGCTACCTCACGCCATCAGACGCGCCCCCCGACCTGCCCAAGGGCCGCGTCGCGGAAGAGCCCCTGCCCGTCGAGCTTAATCGTGCCCTCGCGGAAATCGGCGTGCTCTGACTGCCATTCTCTTGGCCAGAAATAACCCCGCCGGAGGCTCCTGCCCCAGCCACTCCCCCCGAACATCAGCCCAGGCGCGCAAGCACCTCGGTCATCGCGGCGCGGTCCTCGTCCGCAACATCCGCGACCCGCGACCGCCACAGCGTCGCCTGTGATCGCAGGATCAGCCCATCTGACAACACTTTCAGGTGGTTCGCGCGCAGCGTCTCGCCGCTTGATGTGATGTCGGCGATGGCCTCGGCGGTCTCGTTGGCGACCGTACCTTCGGTCGCGCCCTGGCTGTCGACGATGGCGTAATCGGCCACGCCCGCATCGCGCAGAAATTCGCGCACCAGCCGGTGATATTTTGTCGCGATCCGCAGCCGGAATCCGTGGGTGTCGCGAAATGCCGCCGCCGCCGCGTCCAGATCGTCCAGCGTATCGACATCGACCCAGGCCTGCGGCACGGCGACGATCAGATCCGCCTCGCCAAAGCCCATTTCCTCCAGCGGCTCGACCTGCTGTTCCCAAAGCGGCAGCTTGTCCTGCACCAGATCGGTGCCGGTCACGCCCAGATGGATGCGCCCCGCCGCAAGTTCGCGCGGGATTTCCCCCGCACTCAGCAGCACCAGCGACACGCCGTCGATGCCGGTCACGGCACCGGCGTATTCACGATCCGAACCTGTGCGGCTCAGCCGGATGTCGCGCGTCGCGAACCAGTCAAAGGTTTTTTCCATCAGCCGCCCCTTGGACGGCACACCCAGCTTGATCATGCGCCTGCCTCCAGTTCGGCCAACAGGCCGGGGCGCAACACCGCGCCCACCGCCGGAATTTCCGCGCCCTTGCCCAGCCTGCGCGTCAGCGCGTCATAGCGCCCGCCACTGACCACCGCCGGCAGATCGGCGCGCCCCGCAGCATAAAAGCCAAAGACGAAGCCGTCGTAATATTCCATCGACGTGCGCCCATAGCTTGCCTCGAAGTCCAGCGTGTCCACGTCGACACCGCGCGCCACCAACGCGTCGGCGCGCGCGGCCAAGCCTTCGACGGCCCCCGAGATTGACGGCATATCGACGGTCAGATCGCGCAGTTGCGACAAGGCAAAGGGCACGGTTTCGCGCACGCCCATCAGCGTGTCGAGCAATTCCATCTCGGCCGCGCTGATCGGCTTGGCGGCGGCGTCGGCATGCAGGGCGCTGATCCGCGCCTCGATCTCGGCCTCGGTGCGCACCCCGATCAGGGGCGCCGCCCCAAGACGCGGCTGCGGGTTGGCCAGCAGCGCCGTGCGGCTGGCAGGCACGGGCGCGCGCCCTGCAAACCGGTCCAGCAAGGCGCGGAACCGGCGCGGCCGCCAGATGTGGCGCAACAGCGCGGCGCGGCGTGCCTCGCTGGTGCGCAGTCCGTTGACCGCTGCCGTCAGAATGCCGATGTCGCCGGTCGCCGCGCGCAGGTTCAGGCCCGCAACCGCCTCGGCCATCAACGCGAACACTTCGGCATCCGCCGCCGCAGGATCGGTCCGGTCGAACACCTCGAAGCCGACCTGCAGGAATTCACTGGCGCGGTCGGGGTCTTCCTCCTGGCGGCGAAACACCTCGCCCGCGTAGGTATAGCGCGCCGGGTCCGCCCCATGCGCCATGTGCATCTGCACCACGGGCACGGTGAAATCGGGGCGCAGCATCTGTTCGCCGCGCAGCGCGTCGCTGGTCACATAGGCCCGCGCGCGGATATCTTCGCCATAAAGGTCCAGCAGCAGCTCGGCGCTTTGCAGCATCGGCGGCTCGACCACCTGAGCGCCTGCCGCCTCGAACCGGTCACGCAGCTTTGCCGCCTTGGCACGGCCTTCGCGGGTGATCATTTGCCCTGTCCTTCGAGTATCTCACGCACCTTGTCCAGCATCTGGTCGCGGGGCACTTCGAACTGGCTGGGCCGGTCCTTCCATTCCTCGTGGGTGGCGGTCTCGGCGATCTTGGCCCCCAGGATCAGATCCTTGATCTGCACGACGCCGCGTTCTTTCTCGTCGCCGCCTTCGATGATGGCCACGGGGCTGCCGCGCTTGTCGGCGTATTTCAACTGGTTGCCGAAGTTCTTGGGATTGCCCAGATAGACCTCGGCGCGAATGCCCGCCTGCCGCAGCTCGGCCACCATCGCCTGGTAGTCGGCCATGCGGGCGCGGTCCATGACGGTGACGACCACGGGGCCCTGCACCGATTGTTGCATGCGCCCCTTTGCGGTCAGGGCGGCCAGCAAACGATCAACGCCGATCGACACGCCCGTGGCGGGCACTTCCTGCCCGGTAAACCGCCTGACCAGATCGTCATAGCGCCCGCCACCCGCGACCGACCCGAACTGCCGCTTGCGGCCTTTCTCATCGAAAATCTCGAAGGTCAGTTCGGCCTCGTAGACAGGGCCGGTATAATAGCCAAGGCCGCGCACGACGGAGGGGTCGATCTCGATCCGGTCGGGGCCATAGCCGCCCGCCGCTAACAAGTCGGCGATCTCCTCCAGCTCGTCCACGCCCGCCTCGCCGGTCTGCGATCCCGCCACCAGTTCGCGCAGGCGGGCCACCGTGGCGGCGCCGCTGTCGCGTTTGGCCTGCATGAAGCCCATGATGACATCCGACTGCGCATCGCTGAGCCCGGCACCATCGGTAAAGTCGCCGCTGTCGTCCTTGCGTCCCACGCCCAGCAGCGCACGCACGCCATCCACGCCCAAGCGGTCCAGCTTGTCGATGGCGCGCAGCACGATGCCGCGCTCGGCCTCCATCGCATCGGGGTTGGCGGGATCCAGCACACCGGCCACCTCCATCACCCCGTTCAGCACTTTTCGGTTGTTGACACGAATGATGTAGTCGCCGCGCGGGATGCCGACCTCCTCCAGCGTGTCGGCCAGCATCGCGCAGATCTCGGCGTCGGCGCCCATGCTGGCGCTGCCCACAGTGTCGGCATCGCATTGATAGAACTGGCGAAACCGTCCCGGTCCCGGCTTTTCATTGCGCCAGACGGGGCCCATAGCATAGCGGCGGTAGGGATTGGGCAGATCGTTGCGATGCTGCGCATAGACCCGCGCCAGCGGCGCGGTCATGTCATAGCGCAGCGCCAGCCAGTCGCCAGGTTTCTCGCCCTCGCCGTCCTCTTGCCAAGCGAAGACCCCGGCGTTGGGGCGGTCCACGTCGGGCAGGAACTTGCCCAGCGCCTCGACCGTCTCGACAGCACTGGTTTCCAGCGCGTCGAAGCCATAGCGATGATAGACCCCGGCAATCGCTTGCAGCATCTCGGCGCGGGCGGTCACCTCTGCTCCGAAATAGTCGCGGAAACCCTTTGGCGTTTCCGCCTTTGGGCGTGGGGTCTTCTTGGGCTTGGCCATGACAGGCTCCAATGGGATCAGCGTTCGCGCATGGGCTTACGATATGGGCCAGATGGGGGCAAGCACCTCGCGGCCCATTGCAAGCGGCGGCACGATGGCCCACATGGTCAGCAGACAGCAAAGGAGACTTCGCATGGAACAGCTCGAAGAACAGATCGCCCATCTGATCCGCACCGTCGATGACCTGTCAGATGTCGTCGCCCGTCAGGAAGGCGAGATTGCCACCCTGACCCGCCGTGTCCACATGCTGATGCAGCGCGAAGGCGAACGAGAATCCCAGACCACAGGTGGCGCGGTTATAGGGGACGAACGCCCACCGCATTATTGAGGACGCTTGAGGTCTTGGCGAACCGACCCTTCGGGGAGAGTTTATTTGGCAAGATGAAGCTCTTGCCGGTTCCGCTCAGGGTGTCTTGATCGCCGCCGCGATCACTTGCCCGTCGTGCAGCAGGATATCGGCCCAGCGCGCATTGTTGCCGAAATTCTCGTAGGTGCTTACAAAGACCGTGTCCCGTTCCAGCCGCCGGATGGCACTGCCGCAGGGCTTGCGTTTGCCGACGCGGCAGATTTGCCTTTTGACCTTTTCATAGGCCTCGTCGGTGTCGCTGTAGGGGTAGTCTTCCGCAGGTCGGCCATAGCGCAACTGTTCATGCATCGACGGCGCGCCGAACATGGCCAGCGCTGCGGTGAACTGGCGCGCGCAGCCATCCGCAAAGCCGGTGACGTAGAATGTCCGCGCGCCGGTGCTTTGCGGGTCGCTGTCATAAAGCGTGAAGCCACTGCCGCTTGCAGGGGCCTTGTCGATCTTGCGGCCCATGTTGCGGAGTGTCGCATCACAGACCCGCGCGACGCTGCCATAGGGCAGAACCGCGCCCACGGGCACATCAAGCATGTCGATCCCCGCAAGGCGCGCGGTGCCGAATATTCCGCGACCTGTGGCATCCGGTGTCAGCGAAGCGGTCTCGACAGTGTCATCGGCTACGGCGTTTTCCCGAAAAAGACCAAGGAGGCCACGCCGTTTTTCAGGATCTGCCGGGGGCGTTGCAGCGTCGGGTGCCGGTGCAGTCTGCGGATCAGGGTCCGGTTTCGTCCCTGCGAACAGAGCACTCAGAATTCCACCTTCGCGGTCCAGCTCTTCGGGCGATGTCACGACAGCGGCGGCGGGCTGATCTTCGGCCAGATCGACGTCCTGAATATGCTCGACCTTGTCCAGCGGGTCGCCGCAGCCTGCCAGAGCAAGCGCCAGAACCGATGCCGTCAAAGCCTTCACGCCAATCCCCTTATGCGCCCCGAAGTGGAACGGTGGTAACGCAAGGCTTGCACCGCTGTCCACTGGATCGCCGCGCCCCGGCGATGCGTGGCCGATGCGAGGTGTCAGATCTCCTCGACCGAGACCACGCCGCCCAGGCTTTTGATCGCGCCCTTGATCTGCGGATTGACCGGAAAGTCATCACCCAGTTCAACGTCGATCTCGCCATTCAGCCCAGCGCCCATCAGGCACAGCTGCACCGGCCCGCGACCGATGACGCGGGTGCCCTGCGCCGCGCCGTCCAGCACCGAGGCAATAGAGCCCACGGCCCCAGCATCGTTGATGAACACGCGCAGCCCCATGCCGCCCACATCGGCCACCACAGCGTCGATAGGGGCGACCGAGCGCGCCAGCAGCTTCAGCTGATCGCTTTCCATCGTCGCCTCGGCGGTGATGATCACCTTGGCCCCGGTGACCAGGAAATCCTGTGATTTCTCAAGCGCATCCGAGAATAGTGTAACCTCGAACGCGCCGGTGGTGTCCGACAGCTGGGCAAAGGCAAAGCGGTTGCCCTTGGCCGACTTGCGGATCTGGCAGCCTGCCACCACACCCGCCATCTTGGCGTTCTTGGCGCCGCGCCGTTCAACATCGGCGATCACCTCGTCCAGCGTCTGCACGCCCTTGCGTTTCAGCGCACCGGCATAATCGTCCAGCGGATGACCGGACAGATAGAAGCCCACGGCTTTGAACTCTTCGCTCAGCCGTTCGGCGGGCTGATAGTCATCGCCCGGCATCATGCGTGGCTCCGGCAGGTCATCACCCGCCTCGCCGAACAGCGACACCTGGTTCGAATTCTTCTGCTCGTGGATCGCTGCAGAATATTGCACAAGTGCGTCCAGCGCATCAAAGACCCGGCGGCGGTTGGTGTCGAGTTGGTCGAACGCCCCCGACCGCGCCAGCATCTCGAGCGGTCGCTTGCCCACCCGTTTCAGATCGACGCGGCGCGCGAGGTCGAAAAGCGTGGCAAAGGGTTTGTCCACCCCGTCAACCTTGCGGCCTTCGGTCACCAGCTTCATCGCCTCGACGCCCACGTTCTTCAGCGCACCCAGCGCATAGACAAGCGCGCCGTCGACCACCTTGAACATCGCGTCAGACCGGTTCACGCAAGGCGGCACCCACGGCAGGTCCATCGCCTTGCGCACCTCCTCGAAATAGATCGCCAGCTTGTCGGTCAGGTGAATGTCGCAGTTCATCACCCCGGCCATGAACTCGACGGGATGGTTCGCCTTCAGCCAGGCAGTCTGGTAGCTGACAACCGCATAGGCCGCCGCGTGGGATTTGTTGAACCCGTAGTTGGCGAACTTGTCGAGAAGGTTCCAGACCTCCATCGCCTTGTCCTTGTCCACGCCATTGGCCTTGGACCCTTGCAGGAACTTGGGCCGCTCGGCGTCCATCGCCTCCTGGATCTTCTTGCCCATCGCGCGACGCAACAGATCGGCCCCGCCGAGGCTGTAGCCCGCCATGTCCTGCGCGATCTGCATCACCTGTTCCTGGTAGACGATGATGCCTTGGGTCTCGTCCAGAATATGGTCGATGGTCGGGTGCAGGTTTTCCCGCGCTCGCAACCCGTTCTTGACCTCGCAATAGGTCGGGATGTTCTCCATCGGGCCGGGACGGTAGAGTGCTACGAGGGCCACGATATCCTCGATGCAGGTCGGCTTCATCCGCTTCAGCGCATCCATCATGCCGCTGGATTCCACCTGGAACACGGCGACGGTCTTGGCGGCGGCATAAAGCTTGTAGGATGCCGCGTCATCCAGCGGGATGGCGTTGATGTCGTTCTCGGTGCCCGGTGCGGGTTCATACAGTTGCGTGCCGTCCGCCCCGATATGCAGATCGCGCCCCGCGCCGCGGATCTGGTCTACCGCGTTCTGGATCACAGTCAGGGTCTTCAGACCCAGAAAGTCGAACTTGACCAATCCGGCCTGCTCGACCCACTTCATGTTGAACTGCGTTGCGGGCATGTCGGACCGCGGGTCCTGATAAAGCGGCACAAGCGCGTCCAGCGGGCGGTCCCCGATCACAACACCCGCGGCATGGGTGGATGCGTTGCGCAACAGACCCTCGACCTGCTGGCCATAATCCAGCAGCCGTTTCACCACCTCTTCGTTGCGCGCCTCGTCGCGCAGGCGCGGCTCGTCGATCAGCGCCTTGGCGATGCTGACGGGTTTGACGCCCTCCACCGGGATCAGCTTCGACAGCCGATCAACCTGCCCGTATGGCATCTGCAACACGCGCCCGATGTCGCGCACCGCCGCCTTGGACAACAGTGCGCCAAAGGTGATGATCTGCCCGACCTTGTCGCGGCCATATTTCTTTTGCACATAGCGGATCACTTCCTCGCGGCGGTCCATGCAAAAGTCGATGTCAAAGTCGGGCATGCTAACCCGTTCGGGATTGAGGAACCGCTCGAACAGCAGCGCATAGCGCAGCGGGTCCAGATCGGTGATGGTCAGCGCATAGGCCACCAGACTGCCCGCCCCCGACCCACGGCCCGGGCCCACGGGGATGTTCTCGTCCTTCGCCCACTTGATGAAATCGGCAACGATCAGGAAATAGCCGGGAAAGCCCATGCCCTCGATGATATCCAGCTCGAAATCCAGCCGCTTCTGATAGTCCTCGACCGGGGCGGCATGGGGTATCACCGCCAGCCGTGCCTTCAGGCCCTCGTTGGCCTGGCGGCGCAGCTCGACCACCTCGTCGTCGGCAAACTTCGGCAGGATCGGATCGCGACGATAGGCCATGAAGGCGCAGCGCCTCGCGATCTCGACCGTGTTCTGAACCGCCTCCGGCAGGTCGGCAAACAGCGTCACCATCTCGGATTGCGATTTGAAATAGTGCTGGTTGGTCAGGCGGCGGCGATCCTGCTGCTGATCGACATAGGCACCCTCGGCAATGCAGATCAGCGCGTCGTGCGCCTCGTACATGTCGCTGGCGGGAAAATAGACGTCATTGGTCGCCACCAGCGGCAGGTTCATCGCATAGGCCATCTCGACAAAGGGCCGCTCGGTCAGCTTTTCCGCATCCGGCTGCCCGTCAGGGCCGGGATGGCGCTGCAACTCCACGTACAGACGCTGCGGAAACGCCGCGGCCAACCGGTCCATCATCGCCTGTGCCGCAGGACGCTGGCCTGCGCGCAACAGCTGGCCCACCGGCCCCTCCGGCCCGCCGGTCAGACAGATCAACCCCGCCGACAGCGTCTCCAGCTCGTCCAGCGTGACCTGCGGCAACTGCCCGTCACCCTTGAGATAGAGGCACGAGTTCAGCTTCATCAGGTTTTCGTAACCCGTCTCGTTCTGCGCCAGAAGCACCAGACCCGCAGGCAGGCGCGGGCGGTCGCCGGGGCGGGTCTCGACCCATGTGACATCGACCTGGCAACCGATGATCGGCTGGATGCCCGCCCCCGACAGAGTCACGGAATACTCAAGTGCCGCGAACATGTTGTTGGTGTCGGTCAGCGCCAGCGCGGGCATGTCGTGCTTCTTGCACAGATCAGGCAGCTTTTTCAGCCGCAACGCCCCTTCCAGCAAGGAATACTCGGAATGGCTGCGCAGGTGGATGAATCGGGGATCATTTGACATGCGTCATTCCTAACGCTGCCACGCACCCCCTGCCAGAGCGTTGACGCATTTCGCGCCACTTTCCAAAACCATCTCGCGGCCCACCTGCCAAAAGCCTTGCAATGCGGTGCGCCGCCCGCCTAGTCTGAGCGTCAATTCGCCCGCGCGCCGTCTACGCCACATCGACGCCGCGCCTTGTCGGGCAATGGTAGGGTGGCAGGTCATAACCTCATGAACGTGTCTTTTCGTCTGAACGGAGAGGACGTCACGGCGACAGATGTCTCCCCCACGACGACACTCCTCGACTGGCTGCGCGAAACGCGTGGCCTGACCGGCACCAAGGAAGGCTGCAACGAAGGCGACTGCGGTGCCTGCTCGGTGATCGTGACCGATGACACCGGCGCTCTGCCCCTGAACGCCTGCATCCTGTTCCTGCCGCAACTGCGCGGCAAGGCGATCCGCACCGTCGAAGGCATCGGCGCCCCCGACGGCACCCTGCACCCCGTCCAGCAGGCGATGATCGACCACCACGGATCGCAATGCGGCTTTTGCACGCCGGGGTTCATCACGACGATGGCTGCCAACCACCTGAACGGGCGCACCGACCACGACACCGCGCTTGCGGGCAACCTGTGCCGCTGCACTGGCTATGCACCGATCATCCGCGCCGCCAAGGCCGCCGAGACCGCGCCTGTCCCCGCACATATGCACGACATCCCGCTTCTCTTGGCCAAAAATATCCCGGGGGAGCCGCAGGCGGGGGCAGCGCCCCCAGAATACACCACCGAATACCCCACCAACCTCGACGGTTTCGCCGACTGGTACGCGGCCAACCCCGACACGACGCTGATCGCCGGTGCCACCGATGTGGGCCTATGGGTGACCAAGCTGATGCGCGATCTGGGCCAGACGGCTTTTCTGAGCCACGTCGAGGGCCTGCGCGGGATTACGGTGACCGATGACACCATTACCATCGGTGCGACCACCACACTCAGTGACCTTCACCCTGTGATGGCCGAACACCACCCGGCCTTTGCCGAATTGATCCGCCGGTATGGCTCGGCGCAGGTGCGCAATGCCGCGACCATCGGCGGCAATGTCGCCAACGGCTCGCCCATCGGGGACGGCCCTCCGGCGCTGATCGCGCTGGATGCGACCCTACATTTGCGGCAGGGCGCAAAAAGCCGCAGCCTGCCGATCGCGGACTTCTTCATCGACTACGGCAAACAAGACCGTGCCAAGGGTGAATTCCTGACCCACATCACCCTGCCGCGCAGCGCAGACCACCTGCGCTGCTACAAGCTGTCGAAACGCTTCGATCAGGACATCTCGGCGGTTTGCGGTGCATTCTGGATCGACGTCGCGGACGGCAAGGTGCAAACCGCGCGCCTCGCCTTTGGCGGCATGGCGGGCACCCCGAAACGCGGATCGCATGCCGAGGCGGCCCTGAGCGGCAAGCCCTGGACAGAAGAGACCGTGCGCGCGGCGATGGCGGAACTGGCCGAAGATTTCACCCCGCTCAGCGACATGCGCGCCAGCGCTGCCTACCGGATGGAAGCCGCGCAGAACATGCTGCTGCGGGCCTGGACCGAGGATCAGGGCGCGCCCACATTGGTGCTGGAGGTCCGCGCATGAGCGTCGCCCAGCCCCTGCCTCACGACGCGGCGCGCCTGCACGTGACCGGTGCCGCCCGCTATGTCGACGACATCCCCACGCCGCGCGACACGCTGCATCTGGCCTTCGGCACAAGCCCCGCCGCTGCGGGCACGCTCGACGCGCTGGACCTTGATGCCGTGCGCGCGGCCCCCGGCGTGATCGCGGTGATGACTGCCGCCGATCTTCCGTTCGAGAACGATGTGTCGCCCTCGAACCATGACGAGCCCCTGCTTGCGACCGACCAGGTGCATTACGTGGGCCAAGCGCTGTTTCTTGTCATCGCCACCAGCCACGGAGCAGCGCGACGCGCGGCTAGCCTGGGCCGGGCCACGATCAATGAGACCGCACCGATCCTGACCATCGCACAGGCCGAAGCCGCAGACAGCCGGTTCGAGGACGGGCCGCGCATCTATGGGCGCGGCGATCTGGACGCGGGCTTTGCCGCAGCGCCGCACCGCCTGTCGGGGGTGCTGGAAATTGGCGGGCAGGAACACTTCTATCTTGAAGGTCAGGCCGCCCTCGCGCTTCCCGGCGACAACGGCGACATGCATGTGCATTCGTCCACCCAGCACCCGTCGGAAATTCAGCACAAGGTGGCCAAGGCCATCGGCCTGCCGATGCACGCCGTGCGCGTCGAGACACGGCGCATGGGCGGTGGCTTTGGCGGCAAGGAAAGCCAAGGCAACGCGCTGGCCGTGGCCTGCGCTGTGGCCGCGCGGGCGACGGGCCGCCCTTGCAAGATGCGCTATGATCGTGATGACGACATGATCATCACCGGCAAGCGCCACGATTTCCGCGTGACTTATGACGTGGCCTATGACGATGCGGGCCGCATTCTGGCGCTGGATGTGCGCCACGACACCCGCTGCGGCTGGTCGATGGACCTGTCGCTGCCGGTTGCAGACCGCGCGATGCTGCACGCCGACAACGCCTATCACCTGCCTGCCGTGCGCATCACCAGCCACCGCTGGAAGACCAACCACCAGTCGGCCACCGCCTTTCGCGGTTTTGGCGGGCCACAGGGCATGCTGGGGATGGAGCGGATCGTGGATCACGTGGCCCACGCCCTTGGGGCCGATCCTACTGCGGTGCGCCGGGCAAACTTTTATGCCTCCGGCGGGGATATTTCGGGCGAAAAGAAGCAGACAACGCCTTATGGGCAAGAGGTGGATGATTTCATCGGCCACGAAATGGTGGCGCGGCTGGAAGAGACTTCGGACTATGCAGCACGGCGCGCCTCGGTGGATGCTTGGAACGCCAGGGGCGGTGTGATCCGCAAGGGGCTGGCGCTGACACCGGTGAAGTTCGGGATCTCGTTCACGCTGACACACCTTAATCAGGCAGGCGCGCTGGTGCATGTCTATGCCGATGGGTCGATCCACCTGAACCACGGCGGCACCGAGATGGGTCAGGGTCTGTTCCAGAAGGTCGCGCAGGTCGCGGCCAGCCGCTTTGGCGTCCCGATGGAGGCGGTTCGGATCACCGCGACCGATACCGCCAAGGTGCCCAACACCTCGGCCACGGCGGCGTCGTCGGGATCGGACCTGAACGGAATGGCGGTACGCAATGCCTGCGACACGATCCGCGAACGCATCGAATTGCACCTGGCACAGTTGCACCAGTGCAGGCCCTGCGATGTTGTCTTTGAGGGTGGCCGGGTCACGGCGGGCGGCGCCGAGTACAGCTTTGCCGAAGTTGCGGCCCTCGCGCATCAGGCGCGCATCAGCCTGTCGTCCACCGGCTTCTACAAGACGCCAGAGATTTCGTGGGACCGGGTCAAGGGCCATGGCCGCCCGTTCTTTTACTTTGCATACGGCATGGCGGCGGTCGAGGTGGCGGTGGACACATTGACTGGCGAGAACCGGATGCTGCGCGCCGATATCCTGCATGACGCGGGCGCATCACTGAACCCGGCTCTGGACATCGGGCAGGTCGAGGGCGGCTTTGTGCAGGGCGCGGGCTGGCTGACGACCGAGGAATTGGTCTGGGACGACAAGGGCGCGCTGCGCACCCACGCGCCGTCAACTTACAAGATCCCTGCCTGCGGCGACTGCCCCGAGGTGTTCAACGTGGCCCTGTGGGACGGCGAGAACCGCGCCGATACGATCTATAAATCCAAGGCCGTGGGCGAGCCGCCCCTGATGCTGGGCATCGCCACGTTCCTTGCGCTGTCGGATGCGGTGGCCTCCTGTGGCGCGGCCTATCCCGACCTGCACGCGCCCGCGACGGCCGAGCAGGTGCTGGCGGCCATTCACCGGGCGCGCGGCGCATGATGGACCTGAACGCACTGGGCGCTGCGATCAAGGCGCATGGCCGCGTGGTGCGGATCGTGCTGGCGGATGTGCGTGGATCGGCCCCACGGGCTGCGGGCACGTCGATGCTGGTGTGGAGCGGCGGGCTGTCCGGCACCATCGGCGGCGGACGGCTGGAGCTGGAAGCGGTGAGCCACGCGAAAGCGATGCTGAAGCAGGACGCACCGCCGCCGCGCACCCTGAAACTGGCGCTGGGGCCGACGCTGAACCAATGTTGCGGCGGGGCCGTGGTGCTGGTGCTGGAGTGGTTCGACGCGGTGCGGTTCGAGGCCATCAAGACGGATTTCGACGGTGTGTGGGCGCGGCGGGTCAGCGAGGCCGATGACATGCCTGCGCCGATGAAGCGGGCCTGCGCGCGGGCGGCGTCGCATGGTGCGCCTTTGCGGTCGATGTATCAGGGGGGCTGGCTGGCCGAAGCGCTCTGGCAAGAGCGGCAACAAGTGGTGATCCATGGCGCAGGCCATGTGGGGCGGGCGCTGGCGGGCGTACTGGATGCGCTGCCGCAATATGATGTGCTGGTCAGCGACACGCGGCAGGGCGAACTGACGCAACTGCCCGAGCATATTGCCCGCACCGATGCACAGCCAGCGGATGTGCTGGCCGCTGCGCAGAGATCAGCGGCGCATTACATCATGACGCCTGAGCACGACCTTGACCTGGAGCTGTGCCACCACCTGCTGAACCGCGAATTCGCCTTTGCGGGGCTGATCGGATCGGCGACCAAATGGGCACGCTTTCGCAGCCGCCTGGCGGCGCTGGGACATGCCCCTGCCCGAATTGATCGCATTACCTGCCCGATTGGGGATCCCGCCCTTGGAAAACATCCCCAAGCCATTGCCGTGGGGGCTGCGGCGCAGCTATTGATGATGCGCAAGCCCTTGCCAGCCCTGACGAAAGAGACCGCATGACCGCCCTTCTGGACCTATCCGGCGTCACCAAGGCCTACCCCGGTGTCGTGGCCAATGACAGCGTCAGCCTGACCATCCAGCCCGGCGAGGTGCACGCGCTTTTGGGCGAGAACGGCGCGGGAAAATCCACGCTGGTCAAGATGATCTACGGGCTGGTCAAACCGGACGCGGGGCAAATGTCGCTGAACGGTGCGAGCTTTGCCCCGAGTGATCCGCGTGCCGCGCGGGCGGCTGGGATCGGCATGGTGTTTCAACACTTTTCGCTCTTTGACGCACTGACGGTGGCCGAAAACATCGCACTGGGAATGGAAAACGCACCGCCGATGCGGCAGCTTGCAACACAGATCAAGGCGGTCTCGGAAACCTACGGCCTGCCGTTAGCGCCGCACCGGCTGGTGGGTGACTTGTCGGCGGGCGAACGCCAGCGGGTCGAGATCATCCGCTGCCTGCTGCAGGAGCCGAAGCTTCTGATCATGGACGAACCGACCAGCGTTCTGACCCCACAAGAGGTCGAGATCCTGTTCAAGACCCTGCGGAAACTGTCGGCAGAGGGCACCGCGATCCTTTATATCTCGCACAAGCTGGAGGAGATCCGCGCCCTGTGCGATGCGGCGACAATCCTGCGGCTGGGCAAGGTCGTGGGGCATTGCATTCCGCGCGACACCTCTGCCGCCGAGATGGCGGAACTGATGGTCGGCAGCGCGTTGAAGCCGCCGCAAAAGGCCGCCGGGGCCTCGGGCGATGTGCTGCTGGAACTGCGCGATCTGTCGTTGCCGCCCGTGTCGACCTTTGGCATGCCGCTGCGCGAGATTTCAGTCTCGGTCCGTGCGGGCGAGGTTCTGGGCATCGGCGGCGTCGCGGGCAACGGGCAGGACGAGCTGCTGTCGGCCCTGTCGGGCGAAGTGCCGGTGCCCGTGGGAACCGTCTTTTTCAAGGGCGACGACATGGCAAGGGCACACCCGAATGCGCGCCGTGCCGCAGGGCTATTGACGGCACCGGAGGAGCGGCTGGGCCATGCAGCCGCCCCGGATATGTCACTGACCGAGAATGCGATGCTGACGGGGGCCGCCCGCGAAGGGCTGGAGCGCAACGGCATGCTGGACTGGAAGGCCGCGCGCAGCTTTGCCAACCGGATCATCGCCGATTTCGACGTGCGCACGCCCGGTCCCGGCAATGCCGCGCGGTCGCTGTCGGGTGGGAACCTGCAGAAATTCGTGATCGGGCGCGAGATATTGCAGCGCCCCGAGGTGCTGGTGGTGAACCAGCCCACCTGGGGGGTCGATGCGTCGGCGGCAGCGGCGATCCGGCAGGCGCTGCTGGATCTTGCCCAGAATGGCGCTGCGGTGATCGTGATTTCGCAGGATCTGGACGAGCTGATGGAAATCTCGGACAATTTTGCCGCCCTGAACGAGGGACGGCTGAGTGCTGCACGCCCCGCCGCAGGGCTGACCGTAGCCGAGATCGGCCAGATGATGGGCGGCGCGCATGGGATGGAGGTGGCCCATGTCTGAGGGCTGGACGCGGGGCAGACCGGCCCTTCGGGGAGAGTTTTTCCTGCAAGATGAAGATGGGAGCGGCCAATGATGCGGCTGGAAAAGCGGCCACAGCCGAGCCGTGCGATGGCGCTGGCGACGCCGCTGCTGGCGGTGCTGGCGACGATGGTGTTCGGCGGGCTGCTGTTTGCGGTGCTGGGCGAGGACCCGGTGCAGTCGATCCTGACGATTTTCTGGCAGCCGCTGTTCGGCGAATTTGCGTTCTACTATCGCCCGCAACTGCTGGTCAAAGGCGCGCCACTGGTGCTGATCGCGATGGGGCTGGCGCTGGGGTTTCGGGCAGGGATCTGGAACATCGGGGCCGAAGGGCAGTACATCATGGGCGCGATCTTTGGTGCTGCGGCGGCGCTGGTGTTCTATCCGCTCGAGGCGTGGTGGATATTTCCGCTGATGGTGATCTGCGGGGGATTGGGCGGGTTCCTGTGGGCGATGATACCGGGGCTGCTGAAGGTGAAATTCGGGACCAATGAAATTCTGGTCAGCCTCATGCTGGTCTATGTGGCCGAGCAGTTCCTGTCGTCGATGTCGCTGGGATTGCTCAAGAACCCCGAAGGATACGGCTTTCCGGGGTCGCGCAACCTGCAGCAATATGCCTCTGCCCACAACGCCGAGATCGTATCGGGTACCGGCATGCACTGGGGCGTTGTCGCTGCGTTCATCGCGGTGATCTTTGCCTATGTGCTGCTGACCCGACACCGTCTGGGCTTTGCCATTCGGGTCACCGGCGAAGCGCCGCGTGCCGCGAAATTCGGCGGCGTGAACCCCGCGCGGCTGGTGCTGTTCTGCCTGGGAACCTCGGGCCTGCTGGCCGGGCTTGCGGGCATGTTCGAGGTGGCGGGGCCTGCGGGGCAGATCACCATCGACTTTAACGTGGGCTACGGCTTTACCGCGATCATCGTGGCGTTTCTGGGTCGTTTGCACCCTGTCGGCATCCTGCTGGCGGGCGGGCTGATGGCGCTGACCTACATCGGCGGCGATATCGCGCAATCGCAACTGGGCCTGCCCGCTGCCGCCATTCAGGTGTTCCAGGGCATGCTGCTGTTCTTCCTTCTGGCACTGGACGTGCTGACCAATTACAGGCTGCGCTTCGGCGCGGCAGAGGTGGCCTGATGGACCTGTCTGTTATCAACCCGATCCTGCTGCTGGCGGCATTGATGAGCGCCGCCACACCCATCCTTCTGGCCGCCACGGGCGAGTTGGTGGTCGAACGCGCGGGTGTTCTGAACCTGGGTGTCGAGGGCATGATGATCGTCGGCGCAATCGCGGGCTTCATCGTCGCGGTCAACACCGGGTCGCCTGCGCTGGGGTTCATCGGCGCGGCGGCAGGCGGGGCCGTCCTGTCGCTGCTGTTCGTGTTCCTGACGCAGGTGGCGCTGGCCAACCAGGTCGCATCTGGCCTGGGGCTGACGCTGTTCGGTCTGGGGCTGTCGGCGCTGATGGGTCAAAGCTATGTCGGTGTCAAACCGCCGCGCATGGGTGATCTGAACCTTGGCCCCCTGAGCGATATTCCCGTTTTGGGGCCGATCCTGTTCAGCCACGATGCGATGGTCTATATCGGCCTGCTGATCGTGGCGGGCGTCTGGACCACCCTGAAATACACCCGCGCCGGTCTGGTGCTGCGCGCGGTGGGCGAAAACCACGACGCGGCACATGCCCTTGGCTACAAGGTCAAACGCATCCGCGCGCTGGCAATCCTATTCGGCGGGGCGTGCGCGGGGATGGGCGGTGCCTACATCAGCCTGATACGCGTGCCGCAATGGACCGAAGGCATGACCGCAGGCGTCGGCTGGATCGCGCTGGCGCTGGTGGTCTTCGCCTCGTGGAAGCCCTGGCGGGTCCTGCTGGGCGCCTATCTTTTCGGCGGGATCACCCAGCTGCAGTTGAATCTGCAAGGTGCGGGCGTTGCCATTCCTGTCGAGTATCTGGCAATGTCGCCGTACATCGTGACAATCATCGTTCTGGTGACATTGTCTGCTGACAAATCACGCGCTCCGGGTTCTCTGGGGCGCATATTCCATGCCTCGCACTGAGGCCAAAAAACCGGGGAGTAACACACTCATGTCTTTCACGAAACTGATGGCCACGGCGGCATTGACGCTGGGCCTTGCCACCGGGGCATTCGCCCAGGATAAAACCAAGGTCGGCTTTGTCTTTGTCGGCCCTGTGGGCGACGGCGGCTGGACCTATGAACACAACCAGGCCCGTCTGGCCGTGGAAGAAGAATTCGGCGACCAGGTCGAAACCGTCTTTGTCGAAAGCGTGGCCGAAGGCCCCGACAGCGAGCGCGTGATGACGCAGATGGCGCTGGACGGTGCGGATCTGATCTTTACCACCTCGTTCGGCTATATGGACCCGACCATCAACGTCGCGGCCAAGTTCCCCGATGTGAAGTTCGAGCACGCCACCGGATACAAGCGCGCCGACAACGTGTCGACCTATTCGGCACGTTTCTACGAAGGCCGCGCCATCCAGGGCCACATCGCAGGCTCGATGACCGAATCCAACATCATCGGCTATATCGGGTCCTTCCCGATCCCCGAAGTGATCCGGGGCATCAACTCGGCCTTTATCCACGCCAAGAAGGTGAACCCCGACGTAGAGTTCAAGATCATCTGGGCCTACACATGGTTTGACCCTGCCAAGGAAGCAGACGCCGCCAAGGTTCTGATCGAACAGGGTGCCGACGTGATCCTGCAACACACCGATTCGACAGCGCCCCAAGCGGCCGCGCAGGAAGCGGGCGACGTGATCACCTTTGGTCAGGCATCCGACATGTTCCAGTACGCTCCGCTGCCGCGTGTGTCGTCAATCATCGACGACTGGGCCCCCTACTACATCGCCCGCACCAAGGCGGTGATGGACGGCACATGGACCTCGACCGACACATGGGACGGCATTGGGCCGGGCATGGTCGGCATCGGCGAGATCACGGACGCGGTTCCCGCCGACGTGAAAGACGAAGCGCTGGCGTTGAAGGACGCAATCGCGTCGGGTGAATACCACCCCTTCACCGGCCCGCTGAAAAAGCAGGACGGCAGCGATTGGCTGGCCGAGGGCGAAGTGGCCGATGACGGCACGCTGGCCGGCATGAACTTTTACGTCGAAGGTCTGACCGGAGAGATCCCGCAATAAGCGGAGGTTTCACTGAAATGCAGAAAGGCCCCGGCACCGTCCGGGGCCTTTTTAATTTGCGTGAAGGTGCAGATCAGTGCGCCATCATCTCAGCTGCGATCTGTTCGCCGCTCTTGTCCGCGGGGTAATACGTCGGCCAGTTGGTGACCTCGTCCAGCAGGGCCGCACGATCATCACCCCAATACAGATGATAGTGCCCTGCCGACTGTGGGGCGATGGCATGGTCGCTGAACTGGATCACATCAGGCGCCAGTGCATCGCCCGAGACCTTTTCGAAGATGTAGCGCACGCCGCGATTGCCCGCCTTGTAAGTCAGGATTTCGTAGCCATCGGTTTCATAAGCACCGCCATAACTGCTTCCACCTTGGGTAAAGGTTACGGTCTTGCCCTCGATCACGATGCGATCAACTTCAGTTTGATACCCTGTCTCATATGTGGCCCGATACTCGGCGGCTGATTTCTCCCCCGCCTCGGCCTTTTGCGCCATCACGGGATCAAGCGTGCCGTCCTGCAACAGCGGATAGACCGACTGCCAGTCGCCCTGCCAATCCGCCAGCGTGCGCGGTGCGATCTGGCTGTCATCGAAAAGGCCGCGATAGATATCATCGTCATTGTGGGCATGCGCATGGCTTTGCGGTTCCGCCCCATGGTCATGCGAATGCGCCTTGGTATCGGCCTGCGCCTGCGGCGCGCACAGAACAAGCGCCCCGAGTGCGACAGCGGCGATTTGGGCGGTGAGTTGGGCGGTGATTGAAATTTGCATCAGTTTTCCTCTTTCATGATGATGCGGCACCCTATGTCATTATGTGTTAAGTTATAACATATTAAATTGTGAAAAAGGTAAAACTTAATCCTGTGTCGCGATGTCGGATGCCCCGGTTGGGCACGTCACCTTACAACTCTCCTGACGTCACGGTGCCACGGAACAGGTTTTCAACGCGCAGCGGCCATGCCAACGTGGCCCCATGATCACATTGCATCACCTCAACCGGTCCCGCTCTCATCGTATCCTGTGGCTGCTGGAAGAGGCGTGCGCGGACTACACGGTCAAACACTACAAACGCGATGCCAAGACCAACCTTGCGCCGCCGGAACTAACCGCGATTCACCCCCTTGGAAAATCCCCGATGATCGAGATGGACGGCCGTCTGATTACCGAAAGTGCCGCAATCGTCGAGTTGATCTGCGCTCGTCACGCGCCCGCGATGGTGCCGCCACGCGACGATCCGGCCTATGTGCAGCATCTTGAGTTGATGCACTTTGCCGAAGGCTCGGCGATGACACCCATCCTGCTGAACCTCTATGTCGGTCGTCTGGGCGAGGCCGGTGCCCCGCTGCACCCGCGCATCCATCAGCAACTGGATGCGCACTACGGCTATATGAACGATGTTCTGCGCCCCTCGGGCCACTTCGTGCTGGACGATTTGTCCGCCGCCGACATCATGCTGAGCTTTCCCGCAGAGATCGCGATGATGCAGGGCCGGGCCAAGGATTTCCCGCGGCTGGCCGATTTTGTCGAACGTATCCATGCACGCCCGGCCTATCAGCGGGCCACCGCGCCGGGGGCCGACTGAAGCGGCAGCGCGGGCGAAAGCCGGCATTGCACCGCTGTCGCGGGCGTGCCACCTTTGCGCCATGAAACAACTTACCTCGCCTGATGGCACCCCGGCCAGCCGCCTGACCTTTGGCGCGATGCAATTCGGCGGCACCGCTGATGCGGACGCGTCGCGCGCCATGTTCGGCGCCTGCCGCGGCGCGGGCATCACCCACTTCGACACCGCATATGTCTATACCGAAGGCCAGTCAGAGACCCTGCTGGCGGACATGGTCGCCACCGAGCGCGACAGCCTGCTGATCGCCACCAAGGTCGCCTATGCGGGCGGAGCCAGCCGGGTCAACATCCTCGAACAGTTCGATGTCTCGCGCAAACGGCTGCAACTGGACACGGTCGATCTGCTGTATATCCACCGCTTCGACCCTGACACGCCGCTGGAAGAAACCATCGACACGCTGGCGCATCTGCAGGCGCAGGGGGCAATCCGCTATATCGGCGTGTCGAACTTTGCCGCGTGGCAGGTGATGAAGGCGCAGGCCATCGCCGCCCGCTTTGAGACCCGCATTGACGTGATCCAGCCGATGTACAATCTGGTAAAACGTCAGGCCGAGGTCGAGATCATTCCGATGTGTGTCGACCAACACATCGCGGTGGTGCCCTATTCGCCGCTGGGCGGCGGCTTGCTGACTGGCAAATATGCCTCTGGCGGCACCGGCAGGCTGAGCACGGACGCGCGTTATGCGACGCGCTACGGCGTGCCGTGGATGCACGAAACCGCGCGCGATCTGGCTGCACTGGCAGCCGAGATGAGTGTAGATCCCGCCACGCTGGCCGTGGCCTGGGCGGCGGCACATCCCGCGCGTCCGCATCCGATCATTTCAGCCCGTAGCGTAGAACAATTGCAGCCGTCTCTGGCGGCAGAAGGTTTCGACATGACACCGGACCTCTATGACCGGATCACCGCGCTGTCGCAGACGCCGCCCCCCGCCACAGACCGGCTGGACGACCGATGAGCGACTTCATCATCATCGGCGGCGGCATCGCAGGTATTTCCGCCGCAGCGCGGCTGTCGGCACATGGCACGGTGAAGGTTCTGGAAAGCGAAGAGGCGCTTGGCTATCACGCCTCGGGCCGCTCGGCGGCGCTGTTCGAGAAGAATTATGGCCTGCCCTCTGTCGTGGCGCTGAACAATGCCAGCGCCGCTTATCATCAGCCCTATCTCAGTCCGCGCGGTTTCATGCTGGTGGCGCGGGCGGGTGAGGATGCCGGGTTCGAGACGGATGCGGCCAAGTTGAAATGTCCCGAGATTTCGGTGGAAGAGGCCCACGCTATCGTGCCGATCCTTAACGACCAGATCACCCGTGCCGCTTATCACGAAGAAGCCTATGACATCGACACCGACCGGATGATCCAGGACTTTGCCAAGCAGGTGCGCGCCAACGGTGGACAGGTGCTGACCAAGGCACCCGTATCCAAGATCGCCTTTGCGGATGGCGAATGGACCGTCACTGCAGGCGGAGAAACGCACCACGCCGCGACGTTGATAAACGCAGCCGGTGCCTGGGCCGATAACATAGCCAAGCTGGCCGGTATCACGCCCATCGGCCTGACGCCGTTTCGCCGGTCAATGGCGCGCATCCCTGCGCCCGATGGCCATGACGTCAGCCGCTGGCCGATCTTCTTCGGCGTAAACGAGACATGGTACGCCAAGCCCGACGCCGGATCGCTGCTGGTCTCGCCCGCCGAGGAACACGCGACCACGCCCCACGATGCCTGGCCCGACGACATGGTGCTGGCCGAGGGGCTGGACCGCTACAGCCAGCACGTCACACCCGAGGTCACACGGCTTGAGGCATCATGGGCAGGGTTGCGCAGCTTTGCGCCCGACCGCACGCTGGTGCTGGGTCGCGATCCGGTGAACCCCGCTTTTGTCTGGTGCGCGGGTCAGGGCGGCTATGGCTTTCAGACAGCGCCCGCCGCCTCGCAACTGCTGGCTGATCTGATCACGGGACAACAGCCGCAGATCGACGCGGAAACCGTCGCGTCCCTGTCGCCTGCCCGCTTTCACCGCTAAGCCTTTCGGAGGCCGCACCATGTCCCTGACCCGCCGCATTGCCCTTCTGAGTCTGATGGCACTGGCCGCCTGCGGCGCGCCGCGATCCGGACCGCCGCCCGCACCCGACGGCGTGATCTTTGCGCCCAACTTTGCCGATGTGCACCCGGTCGAATTTCGCGGTCGCGCGCCGCAGAACTATCCGGTGCAGGGCATTGATGCCGCCCGTTTCCAGACGTCGATCAACTGGAACGAGGCGCGGCGAAACGGCGTGAACTTCGCCTTTCTCAAGGCGACCGAAGGCGGCGACCTGCTGGACCCCGCCTTTGGCGGTCACTGGCGCGACGCAGGCCGCGCAGGCGTCGAACGCGGGGCCTATCACTTCTATTACTTCTGCACCTCGCCCGAAGATCAGGCGCGCTGGTTCATCCGCAACGTGCCGCGCACGCCGGGGATGCTGCCGCCCGTGCTCGACATGGAATGGAACCCGTTTTCGCCCACCTGCGCCCATATCCGTCCGCCCGCACGCGAGGTGCGCGCGCAGATGCGCCGCTGGATCAAAATCGTCGAAGCGCACTACGGCATGCGCCCGATCATCTACACCACGCCAAAGTTCTTTGAGGAAAACGATCTGAGCGCCTTGCGCGGCTATGATTTCTGGCTGCGCTCGACCGCCATAAGTGTCTCCGAGGCCTATCCGGGCCAGCGCTGGCGGTTCTGGCAGTATTCGGCCACCGGCATCATTCCCGGCATCGTCGGCAAGGTGGACCTGAACGTCTTTAACGGAAGCCGTCAGCAATGGGTGACCTGGCTGGCCGCCCACAAGCTGTGATCAGACGGTAACGACCTTGCCGGGGTTCAGGATGTTGTCGGGGTCAAGCGCGCGTTTGATCGCGATCATGACCTCGGTCGCGTCGCCCAGTTCCTTGACCAGATAGGCCATCTTGCCCTGCCCGATCCCGTGTTCGCCGGTGCACGTGCCGTCCATCTCGATGGCCTTCTCGGCCAGCCAGCTGACAAAGCCCGCCGCTTTCTTCATCTCTTCGGGGCTGTCTTCATCGACCAGCACCAGCGAATGGAAATTGCCGTCGCCCACATGACCCACGATGGGCGCCATCAAGCTCAGCCCGGCCAGCTTGTCCTGCGTGGCACCGACGATTTCGGCCAGCCGTGAAATCGGCACGCAAACGTCGGTCGATATCCCCTTGGCACCGGGACGCAGACCCAGCGATGCCCAATAGGCGTTGTGCCGCGCCTTCCACAGCGCGTTGCGCTCTTCGGTGCTGGTGGTCGCGGTATAGCCTGTGCCGCCGAACTCGTCGGCAATCGTGCCGAAGGTCTCGGCCTGCTCGACCACGCCCGCGTCCGAGCCGTGGAACTCGAGCAGCAGCAGCGGCGTTTCCGGAAGGTCCAGCCCGGAATAGGCGTTGCATGCCTTGACCTGCAAAGCGTCCAGCAGTTCGATCCGCGCCACAGGGATGCCGAACTGGATTACCTGCATCACGGTCCGGCAGGCGGCATCCACCGATGGGAACGAACAGCGCGCCGAGCTGATCGCCTCGGGGATGCCCTGCAATTTGAGGGTGATTTCGGTGATGATGCCCAATGTGCCCTCAGACCCGATTAAAAGGCGTGTGAGGTCATAGCCTGCCGATGATTTCTTGGCCCGCTGAGCAGTGCGTATGACCCGCCCGTCGGCCATCACCGCCTCAAGCGCCAGCACATTGTCCTTCATCGTGCCATAGCGCACCGCGTTGGTGCCCGAGGCCCGCGTCGCCGCCATGCCACCCAGCGACGCATTGGCACCGGGGTCGATCGGAAAGAACAGGCCCTGATCGCGCAGATGCATGTTCAGATCCTCGCGCGTCACGCCGGGCTGGATCACGCAGTCCAGATCTTCGGCATGAACGTCGATGATCTTGTTCATCTGCATCAGATCGATGGAAATCCCGCCCGCAGGCGCATTCACGTGCCCCTCAAGCGAGGTGCCGGTGCCGAAGGCGATGACCGGCACCTTGTGCGCCGCGCAAACCTTGACGATGTCAGACACCTCTTGGGTCGACTGCGCAAAGACGACGCCATCGGGCATCTGGTTCTTGATCCAGGTCGTTGTGTGCCCGTGCTGTTCGCGCAGCGCGGCGCTGGTCTGGAACCGGTCGCCGAATTGCTGTTTCAGAACACCCATGACGGTTTCGATGCCGCTGTCATTGCGCGGCAAATCAATCGCTTGCACCATGTCTAGTCGTCCCCTAACGCGATGCCTTCGCGGCGCGGATCTGCGCCACCTTGCAGGCCATCGCCGATTTCAATTGCATGCAGGCCCGAGTTCAAATCGCGCGTCTCGACCTCGAAGCCCATGGCCTCAAGCGGCCCTTGCAGGTCGGCGGCGGCGGTCCCTGCCTCAAGATCATAGTTGCCAAAGCGGTTCACCGCATGGGGCATCGCGACGGCCTGTTGCACATCCATGCCCCAGGCCAGATGCGCGACAATCGCCTGCGCCACGTAGCCGATGATGCGGCTGCCGCCGGGGCTGCCGATGGCCAGAACGGGGGCGCCGTCCCTCATCACGATGGTCGGCGCCATCGAAGAGCGTGGCCGCTTGCCCGGCTCAAGCCGGTTGGCGATTGGAACGCCGTCGGCATGGGTGCGAAAGCTGAAATCGGTCAGTTCGTTGTTCAGCAGGAACCCCCGCACCATCAACCGCGAGCCAAAGCCGTTTTCGATCGTCGTCGTCATCGACGCCACATTGCCATAGCTGTCCGCGATCGAGATATGCGAGGTCGAGGGCAACTCGATGCTCTCGTCATCAGCCCAGAGCATCGCATGATCCCAAGCGGGCGTTCCGGGGCTCACCTCGGGCAATGCATCGTCGCCCGCCAGCAATTTGGCCCGGTCGGCCAGATAGGCGGGATCGACCAGCCCCTTGGTCGGCATCGGGACAAAATCGCTGTCTGCCATGTACCGCCCGCGGTCCGCAAAGGCCAGACGCGAGGCATCCCCGATCAGCCGCCATGCCTGCGGATCGGCGGGGCCGAGCGCTTCAAGATCATAGCTGTCAAGCATGCCCAGGATTTGCCCCACGGTCAGCGCACCGGATGAAGGCGGGCCCATGCCGCAGATATCGTGCCCGCGAAACGGCGCACAGACAGCAGGACGTTCGCGGGTTGAATAGAGGCTGAAATCCAGCGGCGTCAGCAACCCGCCCGCAGGCACGGCACCGTTCACTGTGTCGATGATGTCCTGGGCAATCTCGCCGGTATAGAACGCCGACGGATCCTGCGCGAGCATCTGCAACGTGTCGGCATAGCCGAGGTTAGTCAGCCGCGCGCCTGCCTGCAACGGCTGGCCGTCGGGCAGGAAATAGCTTGCGGTGCTCTCGAACCGCGCCAGACGTTCGGCGTCGGCGGCGACCAGACCTGCCAGTCGGGGCGAGACGTCAAAGCCGTCCTGTGCCAATGTGATCGCGGGCTGCAACAGCGTGGCCCAGTCACGGTTGCCCCACGTGTCATGCGCAGACGCCAGCAGCGCGGGCGTGCCGGGCACGCCGACCGACAGACCGCCGACGACCGCATCGTAGAATTGCACGGGCTCTCCCTTGTCATCCTGAAACCGGGTTGGTGTTGCGGCCAAGGGTGCTGTTTCGCGCCCATCCAGCGTGGTCAACTGCCCGCTCTTTGCATCGTACCAGACCAGAAACGCCCCGCCGCCCAGTCCCGAGCTTTGCGGCTCAACCAGACCCAGAACCGTTTGCACCGCCACCAGTGCATCCGCAGCCGTGCCGCCCGCAGCCAGCACATCCGCACCTGCCTGAACCGCGTGCGGGTTGGCTGCAGCCACCATCCAGGTCTTTCCCGTCACGGGCAGGCCTGCGTCCTTGGCTTGCAAGGCTGCCGCCACCTGCGGCGACATGGCGGCAAAGCCACCTGTGGTCGCGGCCTCGGGTTGTACGCTGTCGGCGGCTTGCTGAGCCAGCGCAGACCCCGCCGCCATCACGGCGATCAATGTCAGTGTCTTGTGCATCTGTCCCCCCTCGAGATCCGTCAGAGCATCGACGGCACGACCTGATCCGGCGGACGGTGGCCATCGTCGAAGGTCTTGATGTTGATGATGACCTTTTCACCCATCTCCAACCGGCTCTCCAGCGTCGCCGACCCCATGTGCGGCAACAGCACCACATTGGGCAGCTCGCGCAGGCGCGGGTTGATGTCAGTGCCGTTCTCGTAGACGTCCAGCCCCGCACCGGCGATGTCACCGGCCCGCAGCATCCGCGTCATGGCGTTCTCGTCCACCACTTCCCCGCGTGAGGTGTTCACCAGCACGGCATCTTTCTTCATAAGCTTCAAACGCCGCGCGTTCATCAGATGAAAGGTCGACGGCGTCGAGGGGCAGTTGATGCACAGCACATCCACGCGCGCGACCATCTGGTCCAGACTGTCCCAGTAGGTCGCCCGGAGGGTATCTTCGATCTCGGTGCGCAGACGACGGCGGTTGTGGTAATGCACCTGCATCCCGAAGGCAGCGGCACGGCGCGCCACGGCCTGACCGATGCGGCCCATGCCCAGAATGCCCAGACGACGGCCCGCGATGCGCCCGCCCAGGAACGCGGTGGGGGCCCAGCCCTCCCATGTGCCCGACTGCATCGCCGCCAGCCCCTCGGGCATCCGCCGCGTCACGGCCAGAATCAACCCCATCGTCATGTCGGCAGTGTCATCCGTCAGCACGCCGGGCGTGTTTGACACCAGAACGCCGCGCTGGCGGGCAGTGGCCACGTCGATATTGTCCACACCGGCACCATAGTTCGCGATCAGCTTCAGCCGTTCGCCCGCCTGCGTGATCAGCGAGGCATCGATCTCGTCGGTGATGGTCGGCACCAGAACATCCGCAGATTTCATCGCCTTGGACAGCTCGTCACGTGTCATCGGCGTGTCGTCTTCACGCAATGTGGTGTCAAAAAGTTCGCTCAGCCGCGCTTCGACCGCTTCTGGCAACCGTCGCGTAACGACAACACTCAGACGTTCCTTTGCCATTCGGCACCTCCCGGACTTGGCGCACAGTATCGCGCCGCGCTATGGTGGCCGATGAGAGCGCGAGGCACAAGAACCCGCGCCCACTATATGAGGCAGCAATGGCAGGATTCCTGAAAAGAATTCAAACGGGTTTGGTCTGTGCAGCTTTCCTGATGCCGCTGATCATCGGCAGCGGTGCGCAGGCGACAGATGATGCAGCGGCAAGAGGGCAGGTCACCAACCTGCCGGTGCCGCGCTTTGTGTCGATGAAGGCCGTCGAAGGCAACGTGCGGCGCGGGCCCTCGCTGACGCACCGGATCGACTGGGTGTTCAAACGCCGCGACATGCCCTTGCAGGTCACCGCAGAGCACGGCCACTGGCGGCGCGTCGAAGATCGAGATGGTCTGGGCGGCTGGGTGCATTATTCGCTGCTGTCAGGCACGCGCACCGTGATCGTGGAACAGGACATGCTGGCCCTGCACGCCCGCCCCGACCCCGAAGCACCGACTTCGGCCGTGTTGGAAAACGGCGTAATCGCGCGACTGGGCGAATGCAGTCTGGAATGGTGCTGGCTGACGGCCGGGGGCTATCGCGGCTGGGCACCCAAATCGCGGCTGTGGGGCGTGGCCCCCGACGAAATCCGCGACTAGCGCAGCGCGTAAAGCGCAACCCTGACCGACGCCGCGTTGCGCGCGCCGGTGCCCACGAACAGCGTGCGGTTCACCCAGTCATAGCGCGCATCGCCGGTTTCCAGGCGCGCATGGGTGCGCATGTAGTAGTCTTCAGGCGGCACCGCCTCGCCCCGGCCAAGCGCCGCCAGAACCTCGGGGGGCCCGTCGCGGTATCCGTAGTTGATGATCTCGATCACCGCCCCGTCGTCGGTTTCCATCGCATAGCGCGTGTCCAGCTCGGCCATGCCACTGCCAAAGATCGTCTGCCAGTCGGCGCCGACATTCATGATCTTGCCGTTCAGCCGTGCGCCCGTCACGGTGCCACCGATGATCGGAATGATGCGCCGCGCCCCTGCGCGACCCTGACCCATCTCGCGGATCGGACCCAGTTCGACATCCAGCGTGCAGACGTGCTCAAGCTTCGGTTGCAGTAATTTCATGGACAGCGCCTCCCGCATTCGATAATTGTTAACCTAGTAAACGATCTGCGAGTTGTCCATATCGGTCAGCGCTGCCAACACGCCAGGAGGATGCCATGACAGGGATGCCACGAAAAGCCCTCGCCACGGAGGCAGAGCCTTCCGAAATGGCACTGGAATCGCTGGTGGGATACAATCTCAAGCGGGCCTATGTAATCTTGCAGAACGACTATCGCGCGGTCATGGGCGAGCACGGGCTGAGCCCGCGGGTGTTCTCGGCGCTGACTTTTGTGGTCGAGACCCCGAACCTGACCCAAAGCGATCTGGCACGACGGCTCGGGATCGAGCGTTCGGGGCTGGTGGCCATCGTAGACGAGCTGGAAGGGCGCGGCTATCTGCGCCGCGTGGCCGTGCCGCAGGACCGTCGGGTTCAGGCGCTGTCGCCGACCGATGCGGGCGTACAGGCCTATGAGGCAGCGCTGACATTGGTTCACGCGCACGAAGACAGAATGCTGCAAACGCTGGACGCAGGGGAGCGCGACCAGCTTTTACATTTGCTGAAAAAGATCAGGGAAACGGGAGAGTGATCAAATGAGCATGTACAAGGACAACGTCGCCATCGTGACAGGCGGCGCATCGGGACTGGGGGCTGCGACCGCGCGCGCACTGGCCGACATCGGCATGAAAGTCGCCCTGTTCGATCTGAACAAGGACGCAGGCGATGCGCTAGCCGCCGAATTGGGCGGCATGTTCCACAGCGTCGACGTGTCCGATCCGGCCAGCGTCGCCGCAGGTCTGGATGCGGTCGTAGCCGGGCTGGGCACGCCACGTGTTCTGGTCAACTGCGCGGGCATCGGCCCTGCCGCAAAGACCGTATCGCGCGGCGAGGCACACGATCCGGCGCTGTTCGACAAGACCATCCGCGTCAATCTCATCGGCTCGTTCAACTGCGCAAGCCAGGTCGCAGCGCGCATGGTGGCCTCTGACCCGACAGAGCCCGACGGCGCACGCGGTGTGATCGTCAACACGGCGTCGGTCGCGGCCTATGACGGGCAGGTTGGGCAAGTGGCATATGCCGCGTCCAAGGGCGGCATCGTCGGCATGACCCTGCCGATGGCGCGCGATCTGGCCGACAAGGGCGTGCGCGTCTGCACCATCGCCCCCGGTCTGTTCATGACCCCGCTGTTGGAAGGGCTGCCGCAGGACGTACAGGCATCGCTGGGCAAGCAAGTGCCGTTCCCATCGCGGCTGGGCCACCCGTCGGAATATGCCAAGCTTGTGTGCCACATCCTCGACAACCCGATGCTGAACGGCGAGGTCATCCGCCTGGATGGCGCGATCCGCATGGCACCCCGGTAAGGGGCGCAGGCCATGAACCCGCCGCGTTTCTGGGCCCCGACCTTCGACTATGAAACCCGCGCCGACGGCACGATCCTGATGCGCCAGCAAGAGCCGCTGCCGACGCATCCGCAGCTGCTGGCCGATTACCTGGACCATTGGGCGTCGGTCGCGCCCGACCGCACCTGGATCGCCCGCCGCAAGGATGGTGGCGACTGGCAGCGGGTGTCCTACGCCCAAGCGCGCGACAAGGCGCGCAGGCTGGGGGCCGCCTTGCTGGACCTTGGGCTTGGTCACGACCGGCCTTTGCTGATCCTGTCGGAAAACAGCTTGGAGCACGCCCTGCTGGGGTTGGCGGCAGTCTATGTCGGAGTGCCCTATGCGCCGCTGGCCACCGCCTATTCTCTGGTGTCCGAAGACCATGGCAAGATTCGCGAGATCGCGGCCCTGCTGAACCCCGGTGCTGTCTTTGCCGACGATGGTGCGGCCTATGCCAGGGCTGTGGCCGCAATCGCCGCCGACGGGCGCGCGGTGATCAATGCGCGCGACCCGGCGGAGGGTGCCTTGTCTTTCGACACGCTGCTGGACCATGCCCCCGACGATGCTGATGCCGCCCGCGCGGCGCTGACACCTGACACGGTGGCCAAATACCTTTTTACCTCAGGCTCTACCGGCGCGCCAAAGGCCGTGATCAACACCAACGCGATGATCTGCTCCAGTCAGGCGATGGTGCGCGATTGCTACCGGTTCCTGACCGACCAGCCGCCCGTGGTGCTGGACTGGGCCCCGTGGAACCACACCGCTGCAGGCAACAAGGTCAGCTATCTGGTCCTGACCAACGGCGGCACCTACTATATCGACGATGGCCGCCCGGCAGGCGGCAAGTTCGCCGAGACATTGCGCAATCTGCGCGACATCTCGTGCACGTGGTACTTTAACGTGCCTGTCGGCTACGACATGCTGGTCGAGGCGCTGGAGACGGACGACCACCTTGCGCGGACCTTCTTTGCAGATCTGGGGATGCTGTTCTACGCCGGGGCCAGCATGTCGCAGCGCACATGGGACCGCCTGTCTGCCATCGGCCGTAAGGTCACGGGGCGCGATGTCTTGCTCGCCACGGGCCTTGGGGCCACGGAAACCGCGCCCTTCGCGCTCGCAATCACCGATGTGCAGGACCGGTCCGGCAACGTCGGCGTTCCCGCGCGCGGTCTGACGCTGAAGCTTGTGCCCAACGCGGGCAAACTTGAGGCGCGCCTGAAAGGCCCCAGCATCATGCCGGGGTACTACGGCGATGTGGCCAAATCAGCCGAAGTCTTCGATGACGAAGGGTTCTATTGCCTTGGCGACGCCCTGCGCCCCGCCGACCCCGATGATTTCTCGAAGGGGTTCTTTTTCGACGGGCGACTGGCCGAGAACTTCAAGCTGACGACAGGCACCTGGGTCGCCGTCGGTGCGGTGCGTGCGGCGCTGGTCGATGCGATGGACGGGTTGATCCGCGACGCAGTGATCGTCGGCGAGGATCAGGCGCAACTGGGTGCCTTGCTCTGGCTGTCGGACAAGGCTGCCGCGATGAATGCTGACGATCTGAGCGCGCTGTTGCAGGACAGGTTGCGCGTGGCGGCGTCCAACGCCACAGGCTCAGCCAGCCGCATCCGGCGCGCCGTGGTGCTGAACACGCCGCCGGGCCTCGACGCGGGTGAGATCACCGAAAAGGGATCGCTCAACCAGCGCGCCTTGCGTGCGGGACGGACCGCGTTGATTTCGCGGCTTTACGCTGGTGAAGACGGTGTGATCATCGCCTGAAAAAAGCCAAAACGCCGCGCCATCTCAAAGGCGCGGCGTTTTGCGTTCTAGGGCACCAGATAGTCGATCAGCCAGACCAGCGACAGGGTGACCGCCGGAAACGCTGTCAGGATCACGACGCGGATCACGTCGGTCAACACGAAGGGCATGGCCCCGCGATAGGTCTGCCCGATAGGAATATCGCGCGCCATCGAGTTGATGATGAACAGGTTCATCCCAACCGGCGGCGTGATCAGCCCGACCTCGACCACGATCAGCACCAGAATGCCGAACCACAGGCCGAAATCGCTGGGCGACATGCCGAAATCCAGCACCACCATGATCGGATAGATGATCGGCACCGTCAGCAGCACCATCGACAGCGAATCCATGATGCAGCCAAAGACCAGGTACATCACCAGCACCGCCGTCAGCACCAGCCAAGGATTCAGCCCCTGCTCGGCCACCCAGATGGACGACAGTTGCGGCAGTTGCGTCAGTGCGAGAAAGCTGTTGTAGAGCCCTGCGCCCAGGATGATCAGGAAGATCATCGCGGTTGACGATGCCGTGGACAGGATCGCCTGTTTCAGCTTGTCCCAGGACATCTGCCCCGACGCGACGCTGATCAACCCGGTGCCTGCCGCACCGACGGCGGCCGCTTCGGTCGGGGTGAAGATGCCCAGATAGATACCGCCCACGACCACCAGAAAGATCGTCAGCACCGGCCAGACCTTGCCCAGCGCGGCCATCCGTTCCGCCCACGGCACGCGCGGGCGCACAGTTGCGGCATTCGGCGACATACGCACCCAGATCGAAATGGCAATCATATAGCCCGCAGCCGCAAGGATGCCGGGGATCAGGGCAGCGACGAACAGCTTTTCAATGTTCTGCTCGGCCAGGATCGCGTAAATCACTAGTATGACTGAGGGCGGGATCAGAATGCCCAAGGTGCCTCCCGCCGCCAGCGCGCCGGTGGACAGCGATCCGGGGTAGCCGTAGCGGCGCAGTTCGGGCAGGGCCACCTGCCCCATCGTGGCCGCCGTCGCCAGCGACGACCCGCAAATCGCGCCGAAGCCTGCGCAGGCGCCGATCGCCGACATTGCGACACCGCCGCGCCGATGGCCCAGAAAGCTCTCTGCGGCACGAAACAGCGATGCAGACATGCCCGACAGGGTCGCGAACTGCCCCATCAACAGGAACAGCGGTATGATCGAATAGGAATAGTTGGAGAAGGTGCCATAGGTCAGCGTCTTGAGTTGGTTCATCATCATCATCGGCGACCCGATGACCATATAGGACCCGCCAAAGCCCACTGCCAGCATCGCCAGCGCGATCGGGATGCGGATAAAGATCAGAATCAGCAGCACCGGGAAGGACCACAGGGCCATTTCGAAGTTGCTCATGCGCCAAGTTCCTCGGTTGGATCGTCACGTCCGGTCAACCCGCGCAGCGATCGTGTGAGGCAGAACAGGGCGACAAGGGCAAAGCCCAAGGCTCCGACGAGGCTGGCGGCATAGCCCCACCAGACTGGCAGTTGCATGATGAATGTCGTCTCTCCGTAGCGCATCTTGTCGGCCATCCCCAGATACAGCCGCCACGCGATCAGCACGGCCACGGCCAGCATCCCCAGATCGACGATCACGTCCAGTACGCGGTTCAGCGTGGTGCCGTAAGCGGGCTTGAACAGATCGACAGCGGCATGGCTACGCTGCAATTGGCACCACGGCAGAAAGCCGAAGATCGCGGCACCAACGCCGATCTCGGTCAGGTCATAGATGCCCTTGATCGGGCCGACCCCGATGTTGAGCGGCAAGAGCGCCCGCCCCGCGATGGAGACACAGGTCAGACCGACGACCACCAGCAGGACCAGCCCCGCCAGCACCGCCATCCACCGCGCCAGTGCGTCGGCTATTCTATAAGCTGTCATATACATTGATGCTGCCCCGCAGGCGGCGACCGGCGTGCCCCGTTGACGGGACACGCCGCGCTCAACCTCAGTTGGAGTGTTTGTCGATCAGACCCTCGGCCTGGTCGATCAGAGCCTGACCGTCGATGCCCTTGGCGTCCATCTCGGCGACCCAGCGCGCGATGACGGGCTGTGCTGCATCCTTCCAGCGGGCCACTTCGGCTTCGTCCAGCACGGTGATCGTGTTGCCCGCCTCGACCGCGATGTCGCGTCCGGGCTTGTCGTATTCAAACATCACCTCGGCTGCGAATGTGGACAGGGCGGCGCCAGATTTCTCGTCCAGGATTGCTTTCAGGTCGTCCGGCAGCGCGTCGTATTTGGCCTGGTTCATCACCAGGACGATGGTCGCGGTATAAAGCGCCTCTTCACCGGAAAATTCGGCGTGATGGCTGACCAATTCCGCCAGACGGATCGACGGGGTCACTTCCCACGGGATCACGGTGCCGTTCACGACGCCCTTCGACAGCGCCTCGGGAATGGCGGGCAGCGGCATGCCGACGGGTGTGGCACCCAGCTCGGAGAGCATATCGTTAATCACACGGGTCGGACCGCGCAGGGTCTTGCCCTGCATGTCTTCCAGCTTGGTCATCGGGTCCTTGGTGTGAATCACACCGGGGCCATGCACCCAGGCACCAAGGACTTTCACATCCTGATACTCGCTTTGCTGAAAGTCGCTTTCGACCATTTCCCAGAACGCAAGCGACGTGCCGACGGGGTCTTTCATCATGAACGGTAGTTCAAACACTTCGGTGCGCGGATAGCGTCCGGGGGTATAGCCCACCACGGTCATCGCCAGATCGACCACACCATCGCGCGCCTGGTCAAGCAGTTCGGGCGGACGCCCGCCCAGTGCCATCGCGTCAAAATGCTGGATCTCGATACGGCCATCCGATGCGGCCGTGATCTCTTCGCCCCAGGGCTTGAGGATCTTGGCAGGCACGGTGGCGACCGGGGGCAGAAACTGGTGCAGGCGCAACGTAATTTCTTGCGCGAAGGCCAGTCCCGGTAACATGACGACTGCCGCAGCAGCGCCGATCAGTAGTGTCCGTTTGTTCATCTTGTTTCCTCCCTAAAGATGATCGCTGAACCGGTTTTTCCCGGCTTATTTCTTGTGGAAATCTGGCGGGCGTTTCTCCAGGAACGCACGCAGACCTTCCTGCGCGCCTGCCGATGTCTGCGACATCGCGGCGGACAGGCTTTCGGTGAACAGACCGTCAGAGCGGGACATATCCCCGATCCGCCCGATGGCCTGAATCATCAGGTAATTCGAGAAGGGCGCATTGTCCGCCACCTCGCGCGCCAGCTTTTTGGCCAGCGGCAGCGCCTCGCCCTCGCCCACGGAATAATGCGCAAGCCCCAGACGCAGGCCGTCTTCGGCGCCATAGTTGCGGCCCGTCAGCATCATCTCGCGCATCCGGTCGGCACCGATGATCCGGCCCACGCGCACGGTAGCACCGCCGCCGACAAAGATACCGCGCCGCCCCTCGGGCAGTTGAAACCGCACCGAAGGTTCCGCGATGCGCACATGCGCCGAGGTGGCGATCTCAAGGCCCCCGCCGATCACGGCACCGGTCATCGCCGCGATCACCGGCAGGCCGCCGTATTCGATCAGATCGGCCACACGGTGCCAATTACGCGAATGATAGACCGTCTCTTCTGGGTTGCGGTGTTCATGCTCGGACAGGTCCAGCCCCGAACAGAAATGCCCGCCCTCGCCATAGAGGATCACCGCGCGCACGCCTTCGGGCGGATGCGCGAAGAAAGTGTCGAGGGCGGCCACCAGCGCGTCGTTCATGGCGTTGCGCTTTTCAGGGCGGTCAAAGATGATGGTTGCGATATCGTCTTCGATCTCGATGCGGGTCACATCTGTCTTGGCTGTTCCGTCGGCCACGAGAATCCCCCTCCCTGTCGTAAATTGTCAAAAGTGTTATAGACTGTAATTGTTACACAGCATAGCGTTTTTCATGATACGCTTTGCACAGGCCCCGAGGGAGGATTGATTCTTGGTAGATTTTGCATCCGTTCGCGCGATCGACTTTCACACCCACGCAGAGGAACCCTGCTGCGACCACCGTGACGATGGTTATAACGAGTTTCAGGCAGGCATGGCCGCCTATTTCAAGAACCCGGCAGGCGCCAAGGGCATGCTGCCCACGGTTCAGGACACGGCCAATTATTACCGCGAGCGCAACATCGCGGCGGTGATCTTTCCGGTGGATGCCGAGCGCGAGACGGGCTTTCGCCGCTATTCCAACGAAGAGGTCGCAGGCATCTGCGCCGAAAACGACGATATCCTGATCCCCTTCGCCTCGGTCGATCCGCACAAGGGCCGCGCGGGCGCACGCGAAGTGCGTCGGCTGGTCCGGGATTTCGGGGTGCGCGGGTTCAAGTTTCACCCAACCATGCAGGGCTTTTACCCCAATGACCGCGAGGCCTGTTACACCGTACTGGAGGCGTGTGCCGAAGAGGGCGTGATTACCCTCTTTCACACCGGCCAGACGGGCGTTGGCTCGGGCATGCGCGGCGGCATGGGCATGCGGCTGAAGTATTCCAACCCGATGTATCTGGACGATGTGGCGGTGGACTTCCCCGACATGAAGATCATCCTGGCGCACCCGTCCTTTCCCTGGACCGAGGAAGGTCTGGCCGTCGCCCAGCACAAACCCAACGTTTATTACGACATGTCAGGCTGGTCGCCAAAATACTTCCCTGAAACATTTATCCGCTACGCCAACTCGATCCTGAAAAAGAAGATGCTCTTCGGATCGGACTGGCCCGCGATCACGCCCGACCGCTGGCTTGCGGATTTCGAGGCAGCCCCGTTCAAAGACGAGGTGCGCCCGCTGATCCTGAAGGAAAACGCGCTGCGCCTGCTGGGCGAAAGCGTCTGACGGCAATGCACATCGGTGCAGGTTTTGGGAGGAACCACAGATGGCAATGAACGAAACGGCACTGGCACGTCGGGGGAACACCGCATGAGCGCCCTTGCCCCCCTCGACGAGACGATCACCCTCGACCAGCTGGATCGCGACCCCTATCCGATCTATCGCCGCCTGCGCGCCGAAGCCCCCGTGCTGCGCGTCAAATCCGTGGGCCGCACCCTGCTGACCCGCGCCGAGGACACCAAATACGTCAAGGACACGCCCGAGATCTTCAGCTCGAATGACCCCAACACGCCGATGAAGCGGGCATTTCAGGCGCACACGCTGATGCGCAAGGACGGCGAGGCGCACAAACGCGAGCGTATGGCGATGGCACCGGCCTTTGCACCCAAGGTCATCATGAACGACTGGATGCCGCGCTATAAGCAGATCGCCGAGGACTACGTGGCCCGCCTGCCCCGTGGCGAGATCGTGGATCTGTTCCCGGCTCTCTCCGGCCCCTATGCCGCGCGCGGTCTGGCGGTGCTTTTGGGTCTGGACGAGGCGACGGACGACCAGATGCAGCACTGGTCGCAGGCCCTGATCAACGGCGCGGGCAACTTCGGCTGGAAAGACGAGCCCTTTGCCATCTCGGACCAGGCCAACGCCGAGATGAACGCGCTGATGGACAGCCTGCAGGACCGCCACCGCGCCGAGCCGAACAATTCAGCGATGTCGGTGATGTTGAACGCGGACGATCCGATCGAGATGAGCCAAATCTATTCCAACATCAAGATCGCCATCGGCGGCGGCATCAACGAGCCGCGCGACGCGCTGAACACCATCCTCTACGGACTTCTGACAAACCCCGACCAGCTGGAAGAGGTCAAGCGCAACGCCGACTGGGACAAGTCGTTCGAGGAAGGCGTGCGCTGGGTCGCCCCCATTCAGGTCTCGGCCCGTCTGGTGCTGGAAGACACCGAAATTCGCGGCTGTCACATCCCGAAGGGCGACACGGTGATGACCATTCAGGCCAGCGCTTGTCGCGACGAGGAACTCTATGAGAACGGTGAGGACTTTATCGTCTACCGCGACAAGAACCAGCATCAGGCCTTCGGCAATGGCCCGCACTTCTGCCAGGGCACTCACGTGGCGCGCCGTGCGGTGGGCCAAGTGATGCTGCCACTGCTGTTCGACCGTTTCCCCAACATGAGCATTCCCGACACCGACGATGTGATCTGGCGCGGATTCGGCTTTCGCGGACCTATTCAGATCCCGGTGCTGCTGAATTGACCCGCGTTCTGATCGCAGGCGGCGGCATCGGCGGGCTGGCACTGGCGCTGACCCTGCACCAGATCGGCGTGCCCTGCACGGTGTTTGAAAGCGTGAGCAGCCTGCGGCCCTTGGGCGTGGGTATCAACATCCAGCCTAATGCGGTGCGCGAGCTGTTCGACATGGGGCTTACGGCGGATGATCTGGACCGCGTCGGTGTCCCTGCCCGCGAATGGGCGATGGTGGGCCTGAACGGTCAGGACATCCATGCCGAAAGCCGCGGGCTTGAGGCTGGGTACAACTGGCCGCAATACGCGATGCACCGCGGCGCGTTCCACATGCTGCTGGCGCAGGTGTTTCAGGACCGCGCTGGCAAGGACGCGATAAGGCTGGGCGCGCGGGTCACTGGCTACGAGCACAAGCCGGACGGCACCGTGACGGCACAAATCGAACACGCCGACGGCAGCATGTCGCGCGAGGATGGCACGCTGCTCATCGGTGCGGATGGCATCCACAGTCGCGTGCGCGCACAGATGCACCCCGACCAGCCGCCGATCCACTGGGGCGGGGCGGTGATGTGGCGCGGCACGACGCTGGCGAAACCGATCCGCACGGGATCGTCCTTCGTGGGTCTGGGCACGCACCGTCAGCGCATGGTGATCTATCCGATCTCGCACCCCGATCCCGACACCGGGCTGGCGCTCATCAACTGGATCGCCGAGGTCACGATGGACGATCCAAGCAAACGCGCCGATATCGGCTGGTTCCGCGAGGTGCCGATCAGCGACTTTGCCCATCACTTCGACGACTGGGTCTATGACTGGCTGGACGTGCCCGCGCTGATCCGTGGGTCTGATATCGCCTTCGAAAACCCGATGATCGACCGCGATCCGGTGCCCACATGGGTCGATGGCCCAGTGGCGCTGATGGGGGACGCGGCGCACGCGATGTATCCCACCGGATCGAACGGCGCGAGCCAGGCGGTGATCGACGCGCGCACGCTGGGGGCGGCATTCCTGGCGCATGGCGTGACACCGCAGGCATTGGCGGCTTATGACGCGCAACTGTGCGGGCCGGTGTCTGACCTGATCCTGCGCAACCGGGGCGCAGGGCCCTTCGGGCTGCTGAACATGCTCAACGAACGCTCGGGGGGCGTCTATAACGACATCGACGCGGTCATTCCGCCTGCTGAGCGACAAGACTTTATGGCCAAGTACAAGGCCGCAGCAGGGTTCGCGATCGAGACCCTGAACGCGGCACCGCCGACCATAGCACCAGGCGCACGGGTCTAGCCTGCCAGCGCTGCGTCCAGTTCTGACCGCGACGGCGGGTTGCACCCCGACCGCTCGCAGTTCAGCGCCGCCGCTTGCCCCGCGCGGGTCAACAGGGCCGTCAGATCGCTCTGATCCATGCCGTCCAGCACCTCCGCCGACAGAGCAGAGCGATCTGCCAGTGCCGCCAGCAGCGTCGCCATGAACGTGTCGCCCGCGCCGACTGTGTCGACCAACCGCGTCACCTTCGGCACGGGCACGGTGGACTGCGCCGCGCGCGCATAGGCCGACGTATCCAGAGGGCCCCGCGTCAGCACCACCAGACCCGCAGAGGTCGCCGCACGCAGCGCCGCGACCGCCTCGGCCTCGGGCCTGTCGGGATAGAGCCAGCGCAGATCCTCGTCGCTGAGCTTGACCAGGTGCGCCACCTGCAGGACACGCTCCACCCGCTTCGTGTAGGCTGCAGGATCATGGATCAGCGAGGCACGTACATTGGGATCGAAGGAAATGAAAATGCCCCGCGTCGCCGCCTGCACCAGCACCGCAGTCCAGGCATCCGCATCCACACCGTCGACCAGCGCCAGCCCGCCGCAATGCAGCGCCGACACATCCGCGGGAATGCTGTCCCACAGGCTGCTTTCAGTCACCTGCCGCTCGGCGGTGCCGTCCCGGTGAAAGGCATAGGCCGGTATGCCCTGCTCGAGCGTCACAACCGCACGTGACGTGGGTGCCGCGCTGCGCGGGGCCGCGACAGTCGCACCGGATGCAGTCAGCCGCTCGGCCAGCGTATCGCCCAGCGCATCGGTGGAAATCGGCGTCACGTAATGGGTCTGCACCTCTTGGCGCGCCAGCCCCACCGCCACATTGAACGGAGAGCCGCCGGGATTGGCATCGAACAGGGGCGCACCGTCTTCCTCTCCGGTTTGGACAAAGTCGATCAGGTTTTCACCGCCGATGGCGATTTTGGCTGTGGTCGGCATCTGGGACATCCCTCGTCAAACTGCGTGACCCCGAAAAGCAGCAGAATCGCCCCAGATGTCAACAATTAAATCAACTTGATTTATTTATTGACTTGCGTCCCCAACTTTGGCCATTTGGCGCACACAAGCGAAGGACCCGCGCAATGACTGCTGACACCAGCCCCAGGCCTTACAACGATCGGTTGTTTCTCCATCTGATCCGCAAGGCCGGGCAGATGAGCAAGGCCGAACTGACCCGCGCGTCGGGTCTTTCGGCACAGTCTGCCACGGTCATCGTGAACCGTCTGGTGGCGCAGGGGTTCCTGAGTGCGGGCGACACGGTGCGCGGGCGCATCGGGCAGCCCTCGACCCCCTATGCGCTGAACCCGGATGGCGCGATGTCCATCGGCGTCAAGGTCGGGCGGCGCTCGCTCGAGGTGGTCAGCATGACCTTCGACTATCGGATCCTGGACCGCGTAGCCCACCGCTATGCCTTTCCGCTGGTGGACGATCTGCGCGGCAAGATCACGGGCGGTATCGGAACGTTGATGGACGCCATGACGCCCGTACAGCGCGCGCGCCTGACCGGCATCGGGCTGGCCCTGCCCGATCAGCTGGCCGATTGGGAAGAAACCATCGGCGCGCCCGCAGGTGCGATGGCCGATTGGCGCGACACCGATCTGCGCGCCGAGATCGCGGCACATTTCGATGTGCCGACCATGGTGCTGAACGACGCGGCATCTGCGTGCCTGGCAGAACTTGAGACCGGCAACCCTGAGGGCTACGACAGTTTTGCCTATATCTACGTCGGCACATTCATCGGCGGCGGCGTCGCTCTGGGCGGGCGCCTCTTCACCGGTGGCGGGCACGCGGGCGCCATCGGCAGCCTGCCTGCGGTGCGCACCGCACCGGGGCCCGCGCAACAGATGATCGACACCGCATCGCTGCACATGCTCGAGGCGCGCACGGCAGAGGCGGGCCTGTCGTCCGATGCCTATTTTGACGCGGCCCCGCTTGATGCCGCGACCGAAGCCGTTTTCGACGAATGGCTTGCCATCGCTGCCGACAATATCGCCACGGCCTGCGTCAGCGCGCAGGCTTTCCTGGCCCCACAGGCCATCGTCATAGACACCAGCCTTGCGGCCCCGCTCAAGGACCGGTTGCTGACTGCGCTGCAACAGGCCATCGCGCGGCTGGACGTGCGCGGGCTGGACCGCATCATCATCGTGCCCGGCACGGCAGGCAGCACCGCGAGAGTCACGGGAAGCGGCATATTGCCATTTCAGGCTGGCTTTTGCATCGACACTCCGCCCTGATGCGACAGGCGAAATTGTTTGAGTTATACACGTTCACCAACCACCGATGCAGTTCACAAGGCCTGCATCCCCCATTGACCTTGGACTGCTAAATAGTAAGTAAGACTTATAGTATGCCCATCTTATAAAAAAGAATGGATTGTTATGACGACCTTTATCGACAGCAAGACAGTCGCGCCCTATGGCATTGACCCCGACAGCCTAGGATTTCTGATCTCTGACATGGCGCGGTTGATGCGCGCGACGTTCGAGCGGGAAATCGAGAGGGCCAATGTGCCGATCACCACTTCGGAAGCGCGGGTATTGGTGCACATGGCGCGTTGTGGCGCCACCCGTCAGCACGTGCTGGCAGAGAACTTGGGCCTGACCCCGATGAGCGTTACCGGATTTCTGGACACGCTGGAAAAGGCCGGACTGGTCGCACGCGCCCCTGACCCGGCCGACCGCCGCGCCAAGATCGTGACACTGACCGACGCAGCGCAGGAACTGCTGGACCGCATCGCCATTGCAGGTCGGCAGGTGCGCACACTGGCACAGGCCGGACTGAGCGACGATCAGGTGGTTGCGTTCAAATCCGCAGCACTTGCCATTCGCGCAAATCTTGCAACCGAACGGGCCGCATCACGCCTCGAAGCTGCGTCATGACCACAGGCGCCCCTGTCATGAGCGAACGCCGGGTCGGCTATCTTGGCGCGCTTCTTGTCGCCATCGGTCCGGTGTCAATGGCGCTTTATACGCCCGCGATGACAGAATTGGTGCGCCATTTCGAAAGCAGTGAGTCCGTCGTCAAACTGACGCTGACCTTGTATTTCGGCGGCTTCGCCTTTGCCCAGTTGATCGCGGGGCCCCTGTCGGATGCCTTGGGGCGGCGGCCAGTCACCATCGCGTTCATGTTGCTTTATTGCGCGGCAAGCGTGCTGGCGATGCTGGCCCCCTCGGTCGAGGTGCTCATCCTTGCCCGTTTCGCCCAAGGGGTGGGCGCCTCGGTCGGCGTCGCGATTTCGCGTGCCTTGGTGCGCGATCTGTTCACCGGCGAACAATCGTCGCGGATCATGAACCTGATCGGGATCATCCTGGCGCTGGGGCCGGCCCTGTCGCCCACCATCGGCGGGCTGATGCTGCCTGTCTTTGGCTGGCGGTCGATCTTTGTGCTGATGGCAGCGATCGGGATATTCGTGATCGGCGTGACGATCTTTGCCATGAAGGAAACCGTGGTCCGCGATCCCAGCCGTCTGAATATCCGCGCGCTGGCGGGGTCTTACCGGATGCTGCTGACCAACATCCGCTTTCTGACCGCAGCCTTCGTGATCGGCGGCGCCCTGGGTGCGATCTACGCGCAGGCGACCTTTCTGCCGTTCATCCTGATGCAGGATGTCGGGCTTTCGCCCTCGCAGTTCGGCCTGTCAATGCTGGCGCAATCGGGCGCGTTCTTTCTGGGCTCGCTGCTGGTGCGTCGGCTGATGACGACCTATGGGTCCGAACGGCTGGTGCTGCCGGGCCTTGTATTCATCGCCGCAGGCAGTGCCGGTGTCGCGACCTTGCTGATCTGGCCGCCCAGCTTTTTGCACGTGATGCTGCCTGTTGCGGTCTATTCCTTTGGCATCGCCTTTGTCATGCCCGCCATGTCGACCGCAGCGCTTGCCCCGTTCGGCAAGATGGCAGGTGCGGCGTCGTCCCTGCTGGGGTTCATCCAGATGGGATCGGGCCTGGTGGTCGGCAGCATCGGCGCGCTGATCGGCGACACGTTGTTCGCGATGGGCCTTTTGATACCGGTGATGGGGACGGTGGCGTGCGTGTGCTATGCACTCTACCGACGCCTGCCGCCGCTCGAGCCTGAGCAGCTTGCACCGGATCCGGCGTCTGGCCCCGCCGTTTCTGCGGAGCCTGCACTGGCAGCGCCGGACCGTTAGGCGACGATACGCATCGACACCATATCAGAGCCCGCCATCCGGCAAATCAAACGCCTGCCAAGCCGCATTGTCCGCACCGCCCTGCCGCATGCGGACACTGGGCCGGTCTGTCATCGCGTATAGAACCGTCGCGAACGTGCTTGATCCCCCGTTGGTCTCGGGACGCATGCAGATCGGCGCTTGCGGATCGTCGAACAGCGCCTGAACGTCGTCGGCAGTCGCGATGTCGCCTTGATGAGCCTCCAGCCAGTCCAGCCGGGACGTCGAACTTTCGTTGAACCCGCCCGCACCCAGTCGCGCCTGCGCGGAGGCATCTATGTCCGTGCTGACCAGCGGATGATTGCTGTGCAACAGCCTGCCGCTGTCGGGCACCGGCACCTCTGCACAAAAGCTCGCGGAACATTCCAGCGATGTTGCGCCCGACCGGGTGGCAAGCGCATAATGCTGGCCGCTGGCATGGGTGACCGCGGACAGACGCGCGTGGCCCTCTGCCCGGTCGCGCGCGCCAAGGGTGTGGCGCATCGCAAAGGCCACGGGCAGGCCGTCCGCCGCGTGGTTCAGCATCAACAGCGTGTTGACCCCAACCGCCAGGCCCGCCGCAGTGGCACCGGTCAGCCCGATCATCCCGGCAGCGCTGAGCACGACGGTTGGCGTCATACCGTCACCGCCGAGGCGCAGCGCCATTTGCGATCCCACCATATGTGCGGGAAGGTCCATGTTCTGCGTCAGCACATGCCCGCCCTCCACCGACTGAACGATCAGGCTGCACGCCTGGGGCGGAGCTGTGAGCAAACTATCATTCAAGTTGCTAAGTGTTATCTTCGCTGTCCGCTTTGATGGGTCTTATCGAGGGCTTCGCGTTCCAGGGACAAACTTATGGGACCATAAGCGGGATCAGGGAAACCTAAGAATCCGCAAGGGCTTACCCTCGGGGCGAACGCGTCCAACAGCAGCCGACATAGCAGGCTGCCCAATACCGCGCCGGTTTGGCGCCAAGCGGGTAAGAGAACAATCATCGACAGTCAGACTGACTGGTGTACAGTGCGGCTCTAAGAACCGACAGAGCTGCCTAATTGGCCGCGAGATGTTGCACCGGATAGATAAATCCGTGCGTCGGATAGGTCGCGCCCAGATTGCCCGGAGCACTCTCAAGGCGCACGGCCGACCAATCGTTCTTGGGCGAGACGTCCATCGCAACCATCTTGGTGCTGACACGGTTTTTCGTCCAGTTGGCGTGATCCAGTTGAATGACCCGCTCTGACAGAACACCGGACACAACCGCCACATGGCCCATCGGGTTTTTCGACGTCGATTTGAACGCCAGAACCGAGCCGGTCGCAGGCGCCTGACTGCGATGGTAGGCGCCCTTGGCCTTTTCCCACCACTGGTTCGCGTTGCCGTAAATCTCGATGCCGCTCAGATCACGGGCAAAGGGCACACACCACACGCGGGTTCCGCTTTGGTGCTTTGCCGCTACCTCGTGCAGTGCGAACTGCATCCGGCCTTCGTCGATAAAGTTGCCCGTCTCAGCGGGCTGCTGGGCACAGCCGGAAACCAACATACCCAAACCCAACACCAGCCCGGAATACCCGCGAACCATGCTTTTATACATTTTTTGAATTGCCTGCCCCGTTGCGTCCGTTTTCATTAGCGCGGGTTTTCAATTCTGGCAAATCGCATAGGCGGAGTTCTGCACAGGCGGGTGCGGCGGGTCTGAACCGGCGCTAACAAATTGCATTTTATGGGCAATTACAGCCAGCGGCCCACACCGGTGGTCGCCTATGGTCAGCTTTGGGTTAGCACGCAGCCGTCATCGCACGCCGCCAGAATCGAACCGGTGAAGGCAGCACGCTGCGCGCACAGTCGACCGAAGCGGTACAGGCTGTTTCAAGAAGAAAGTGGCTGGGATGATAGAATCTTGAGTTAAGTTATTGATATATTTTATTTATGAAGGAAATATTAGAATATGGCGTCAAGCGAAGGAAGTGCAAAATTTAGTTTTGTATCACATCCTGTATGGCGCCTCAGATGCCGATCTTTGCAAACATGTGCGGCATCGGCGTGCAGCGTGATAGATAGCTGACATTCAACTCGACTAACCAGAAATCGCGGACTTTTCAGGGGAGCATGTATGAACTGCCTTCCCCTGCAAGCGATCAGGCCGATTGCTTTGAACAGAAAAAACGCATCGTTCGCCGATCATGACGAGGATGGCAAAGCCTGGGGCCGCGTCGCATCCCTGATTGAGACCGCCAAGATCAAAAACGGCGAACCGTTCGCCTATCTCAAGGCTTCGCTCGACGCCATCGCGGCCGGACATCCACAACAACGCATCGACGAGTTGCTTGCCAGGAATTTCCAATCGTCAAACTGAAGTCCAGGTACTGTTCAGACACTGTTTACGCACCACCACCCGCACTGTGAACCCTCGCAGCCTTAAAAAAACTTAGCGTGACGATTCCGGCCGCATCGCTATGGGGCTGACCCGTTTTCGCCCGCATTGGTCAGGCGGCTTTCCAGCAGGTCACCTGTTTCCTCAAGAATTGGATGGGCGACCATCGAAAACGAGGTGTTGATCTGTTTCAGCGCCCGAAGCGTTTCTTGGTGGATGTTGCTGGTCGCGATGCTTTCGGCCAGCCCGTCGCGCAGCCGTGTCAGGTGCTTGCGCTGAAGATCCTGTTCGAGCCCGCGGATATCTTCCTTTTCGGCGACAAGCTCGCGCGCCTCATCTGGATTCTGCGTCATGACGACGTGCAGCGCCAGTTGCACGTTTGCCAGCACACGGTCGTGGAAATCGGCGATTTCCTTTTGCCCGTCACTGGAAAAGCGGACCGAGCCACGGTCGAGACGCTTGGCAAGGTCGACCATGCTGCGCGCGATCATGTCCGAGGCCGCTTCGAAATTGACGGAGATGTTCGACAGCTCCATGGTCTTTCGCCCGTTGACCTCGCCCGCGCCGTTGCGTGCCAGTTCGGCAAGGAAGAGCTTGACCTCGAAGTGCATCTTGCGCACCTGCTGGTGGTTGTCGGCGATGCCGCGGGCCGTGGCGTCATCCCATTTCAGGTAGAGCGCGTTGATGGCGCGCAGCATCGCCTCGATGATTTCCCCCATGTGCATGATCTCGCGGGTGGCGCAGATCTGCGCGCGCTCGGGTGTTTGCAGCGACGCGGGGTCGAGGGCGCTCGCCCTGCCAAGACTGCCACCGGGATCGTGGGCGGGTTTGACGAAAAGGGATATTAGCCGCACGATCGGGCCGAGGACCGGCACGGCCAGAAGCGTCAGCGCCACGTTGAAGACGAGGTGCATGTTAATCACCTGGGTGGCCTCGCTGCCGCCGAGCCACGTGAGCGGCGTCTGGGTCACGTCCAGGACAAAAAGGGTCAGCGCCGCACCGCCGCCGCGCAGGACGAGGTTTGCCATAATCATGCGGCGCGCGTCCACGGCCGCCGAAAGCGTCAGGACATAGGCGATCAGCGCGCCCCCCAGATTTGCGCCCAACACCAAGGCGACGGCGGCGGATTGCGGCATCAGCCCTTGTGCGACCAGCGTGACGAACAGCAGGATTGCGGCTACGCTGGAATGCACGATCCACGCGAAGCCGGCACCGATCACGAAGGCGGTGATTACGTCCTGCCCCAGATAGGCCATGACGCTGGCGGTGCCCGCGTCGTCCATCAACGGCGTGGTTGCGGCACGGATCATGTCGAGGGAGACGAAGATCAGCGCAAGCCCGATCAGGATGCGACCCGATTGTCGGACTTTCCTTTGTTCGCCCTTCAGGAACAGGCCGACGCCGAAGAGCAACAGCAGGGGCACCAGGAAATCCTGTCGTGCCAGCAAGACCTGCACCACCACGGCAGAGCCGATATCCGCGCCGAGAAGCATGGCAAGGCCGACCACCGCCGCGATGCTGCCTGCTGCCACGAAATTCGAGGTCATGATCGCGACCGCGGTCGAGCTTTGCAGCAGCACAGCCGAAATGAGGCCGGTGGCGGTCGCGACGATCCGGTTGTCGGAGGACCGTCTGAGCCATTTGCGCAGTTGCACGGAAAAGGCGCGCTCGACGCCGGTGCGCACCAAGCGCACCGACCAGATCAACAGGGCGGAGGCACCGGCGATGTGAAGGAAGAACAGAATGATGTTGCTATCGGCCAAGCCACTGATCCTTTGTTGGAGTAGCATCCACAAACTCAAAGATGACAAAACCAAAGATGATCTATAAGGGTTCCTCACCACCGAAGCAAAGCATCTTGCGCAGCAACTCGCGAGAAATCTTTTGGGTCATGCGGACACTCACACCTCAAGGTTACTGCACGCAGTAATGGAAAATCAGGCTATTCAGCCAATGCGTGCACCGGTATTCGGGTCAGAAAAATGTAACTTCTTGGGGTCGACGCGAAAGGCGAATACCTCACCAGGCTTGGCATGGTGGACGCCGGGAAGGCTGATGGTGAAGGCCTCCGAGCTTTCCTCGAGCGACCATGCAAGAGCGTATTGGCCCCCAGGGGCTCACCCATCTGCACGATGTAAAGCGGGCCCTCTGGATCAGTCGTGACGTATTCAGGTCTGATGCCAACATTGAACTTGCCCGATGCAACTGTTCGAGTTTGCAATGCCGAATTGCCAATACGAAGGCTGCCATCTTGCAACTCGCCGTCCAGCACATTCATCGACGGACTGCCGATGAACTGCGCCGCAAAAAAGGTCTGAGGGTGTTCTTAAACCTCGAGCGGTGTGCCGATTTGGAACCATTTGCGAAGGCGCCTTCTTTTTTATTCGCTGGAACGTCTGCCGATCCTTTCGGAACCGCTCCCTACCAGATTGCCGGAGCGAAGTCAGGACTTTGGGTCAAGTCGCTATAGAAGTGCTCGCTCGACAGGATATCCGCAGCGGTGAGACGACGATTAAGCCGAGCTATTGCCCCCGTGTTTATAAGGCAAAAGGAGCGCGTAGAGTGCCTCGTTGATCGCCGCTGTTGTCCCGGCCTTTTTCGCCAGCCTGGCCGCAGCGCCTGATACCCATTCAATTTCGAGAGGTCGACGGTTTTCCAGGTCGATAGCGGTAGACGCACGCATGCTCTTCGGTAACGCGCTTGCCGCCTCCCAAATCCGACTTTCAATATCCGACCCCAGAGAGATGCCCAATGCGCGCCCGATATCGGCGGTCTCCGACACAACACGCCGAAATAGGACACTGAGTTCTGGTGTGGACAAGATGTCCCCCATGGTGCACCGGCCTGCAGCAGTCAAACCAGATACGGCAGAGAAAAAGACAAACTTCGACCAAACATCTCTCTCGATGTCCTCTGTCGCTGGTGCCGAAGAACCGGCGTCCTTGATCGCCTGCTGTAAGTTGGCAATCCTTTCTGAAGGTTTGCTGTCACGCTCCGCGAAAGTAAATACATCGAAATCCCCGATTTTCTTGATGACACCGGGAGATGCAATTGTGGTCGAAATTTGAGCCACGCCGTTTGCAACATTCCTCTCAGGCAGAATATTGATCAATCTGTCGGAGGCTTCCACTCCGTTCAATAACGGCACGACCACAGTGTCAGCAGTCAACATGGGCAGGCATGCGCGCGCCGCTGTCTCCAATGCGTCTCCCTTCACGCCGAAGATGATTGCGTCGACTTCACCAACTTTCGAGGTGTCGTCGGTCGCAATCCAAGGCTGGGCGACCTCAATGCCGGATGTGCCCTCCAAGATCAGGCCATTTTTAATGATCTCGGCCAGATGGTTCCCGCGGGCGATGGTAGCAACTTGATGTCCGCTGTTCGCAAGCTTGACCGCAAGAAACCCACCGATTCCTCCTGTGGCCATCGTAGCAATTCGCATTTCATTCTCCCGATCTTAACGCTTTTGCACAAAGTTGCTGAGCGTCAGTATCTGCTCAACCGCAAAACACCGCTCCGAAAGGATCCGAAGCGATCCAAATAAACGCAAGAGAAGCGTAGTGACGATCTGTCCCGATGTCGATGTTAGCGGGACACACGTAGTTATTAGACACCTGCAAAGAAGGTCGGCCCGGCGCCTGGGGGTGACTAAGTCAGCTGGCGAGCCACTGCGGACATCTCGCCTCACCGGGATGGCGATCATCTTGATCGCACCTATGCTTCAAAAATATTCTGCGGTCTCAATCGAGCGGTTACCAAGTATCTCGGGTCGCTTCCCGTAGTCTGAGTTAACTCAGAGGGCCTTCAACAATTGCGCGGCAGCACCGATGCCGACTGCCGACCCAAACCTGCGATACCCAAGCTCACCGTCTCTCCCCCCTTCAAGTAGCGCTGCGGGGACTGCCCCATGCCTACGCCGGGTGGTGTGCCTGTCGAAATGACATCTCCCGACTGAAGGCTCATGAAGCGACTGCAATAGGCGATCAGATGCGGCACCTTGTAGATCATCGTAGCGGTAGAGCCCGATTGCTGCCGTTCGCCGTCGACATCCAGCCACATCTCAAGATTGTCGATATCGGCCAACTCGTCAGGGGTAACGAGCCAAGGGCCAGTCGGTCCAAAGGTGTCGCAGCCCTTGCCCTTGTCCCAGGTTCCGGCACGCTCGATCTGGAACTCGCGCTCTGAGACATCATTTATGACGCAAAAGCCTGCGACATGGCGCATGGCATCTGCCTCGTCGATGTACACGCCGGGCTTGCCGATCACGACGCCTAGTTCGACCTCCCAATCGGTTTTTTCCGACTCTTTCGGAATCTGGATCGGATCGTTCGGACCGACGACGGACGAGGTCCACTTGTTGAAAATCACCGGCTCGGGCGGGATCGGCATCCCGGCCTCTTCGGCATGGTCGGCGTAGTTCAAGCCGATGCAGATGAATTTGCCGATGCCCGCCACGCAAGCGCCAAGGCGCAGGTCGTCCTGCGGAATGCCATCAACAAGGGGTAGCGTATCCACATCAATATCTCGCAGCTTTTCCAGAGCTTCGGGCAGCAACGCCGCACCGCCAATGTCATCCACCATATGCGAGAGGTCTCGCACGCGGCCTGACGCATCAAGCATACCGGGTTTTTCGGCTCCGGGGGCACCATGGCGAAGTAGTTTCATAGCAATTTCCTTGGTCTGTCGAAGGGGTGTGGCAGCTGTTCCCGCAAGCCCTGCCTGCGTCAGGCCACCTGTTCGGATGTCATGCCCGAAATCGCCTGGATCAGGTTGTCTTCGGTCACGTCCTCGGAACTGAAGGTGCGCATGACGCGGCCCGAGTACATCGCGACGATGCGGTCTGAGACATGCAGGACCTCGGGCATTTCGGAGCTGATGACCATCACGGCATAGCCCTGGGCCGCCAGTTCGCGCAGCAGCTTGTGGATTTCGGATTTGCTGCCCACGTCGATTCCGCGCGTGGGCTCGTCCACGATCAGCACCTTTGGGTGCATCGACAGCCATTTGCCGATGACGATCTTTTGCTGGTTGCCGCCCGACAGGTTGCCGACCCGCTGCTTCCAGCCCGGCGTGCGGATATCGAGTTGCTTGTGATACTTGTCGAAGATTTCCATCTCGGCGCCCTGGGCCACGAAGGGGCCTGCCTTGAGCCTGTCGATCTGGGGCAAGGTCATGTTGTCGCGACAGTTCATGCCCAGGACCAGCCCCTGCCCTTTTCGGTCTTCTGGCACCAGCGAGATGCCCCGCGCGATCGCATCGGCGGGCGAATTGATCCGGACCACTTCACCGTCCAGCAATATTTGGCCCGCAGACGGGTCGCGCAGGCCAAAGAGTGTTTCGGCAATCTCGGTCCGTCCGGCACCGACAAGACCGTAAAAGCCCACGACCTCGCCTCTGCGCACCTCGAAACTGACATCGCGGTAGTGCTTGCCGCAGCTGAGCCCGCGCACTTCCAGTGCCACATCGCCAAGCGCGTGATGCGATGCGTTGCGGCTAAGATCAAGCGTGCGGCCGATCATCATCTGGGTGACGGACTCTTCGGTGCTGTCGGCGGTCTCGACGGTGCCCTGATACTGGCCATCGCGCAGAACCGTGATGCGGTCGGTGATCTTGAAAATCTCCTCCATCCGGTGCGAGATGTAGATGATGCCCACATTCGTCGCCTGCAGGTCAGCGATCACGTCGAACAGCACCACTTTTTCCGAATCCGTCAGCGACGCCGTGGGCTCGTCGAAGATCACCGCCTTGGCGTCGACCGTCAGCGCACGCGCGATTTCGACCATCTGCTGATTGGCGATGGAGAGATCCCCCACCCGCGTGTTGGCGTCAAAGCCCACGTTCAGCTTTTGCAGGATCGCGTTGGTCTGGTCGGACAATCGGGTCCAGTCCACACGGCCCAGACTTTTCGTGGGCAATTCGCCAAGATAGATATTTTCGGCCACGCTCAGCTCTTCGGCCAGGCTCAGTTCCTGGTGGATGAAGACGATGCCCTTTGCCTTTGCCTCGAGCGGACCGGCCATCACCACCGCATCGTCGCCCATGAAGATCGTGCCGCCGTCGGGTTGGTGAATGCCGCCGAGCACCTTCATCAGCGTGGATTTGCCGGCACCGTTCTCGCCCATCAGGGCGTGAACCTCGCCCGGCATCACCGAGAAAGAGACACCGTCGAGCGCGCGCACCCCCGGAAACGTCTTGACGATATTCTCAAGGCGCAGGACAGGTTTTGCATCCGTCATACCTTCAACTCCTCTTTGCCCTTCATATTCAGCTGTCTGTCCAGAACCAGCACCGCGACAAGGATCAGACCGATGACAAGGTTCACGGTCGATGTATCGGCTCCGATGTGGCCCAGCCCCTTGCGCAGCAGCTGGATCGCGATGACGCCGCCGAAGGTGCCGATGACATTGCCTGCACCGCCCGTGATCTTGGTGCCGCCAAGCACGACGGCGGTGATCACCCACAGCTCGTACAACTGACCGTCATTGGGGTTCACCGACCCACTCTCGGAATAAAAGACCACCGCCGACAGGGCCGCGAGAAAGCCTATTATGGCAAAGTTGATCATCATGTGCGGCCCCACGCGGATGCCCGCGTTCACCGCCGCCTCACGGTTGTCGCCGATGGCATAGGCGTTGCGACCATGTACGGTCTTGGCCATCACGAACCAGATCACGAGGGTCGCCGCCAGCAGGAACCACGACGCCGTCGCGAGGCCGAGTAACTCGGCTTCGGCAAAATCGACCAGCGTCCAGTTCAGGTGGCTTGTAGGCTGCTCGCCGTTGAACATGAACACGATGCCGCGATACCCCAGCATGGCCCCCAGCGTCACGATGAATGCGTCCACTCCGGTCTTCCAGACGATCAGACCGTTCAGCGCGCCCAAAAGCGTGCCCACCACAAGTGCAAGCAACCACGCGACCGGTATCACCCAGTCGCCCAAGCCCGCGAAGATGGGCCAGGTCATGCTGTCCAGAAGGACGATCGCGGCGATGGCGAAGGTGGCACCGACGCTGAGATCAATGTTGCCGTTGACCATGACGATGGTCATGCCCATCGCGATGATACCGATGGGGGCCGATTGTTTCAGCAACAACAGCATGTTGTCCCAGTCCATGAAGGCCTTGTCCGACAGGGACAGGAACTCGCCCGCGACGCTGAAGAAGATCAGCTCCAATATGATGAAGCCCCAGATTGCGCCGCTTTTAAGTGCGGTCGACAGGGTACCCGGTTTCATGATGTTTTCTCCCTCACGCGATCGGCGACCAGAGCTTGCCGCGCTTGGCCGCGATGTCGAGCCAGACGGCAAGGATGATGATCACCCATGTCACGATGAACTGGACGTAAAATTGCAACCCGATCAGCAGCAGCCCGTTCTGGATGAACCCAAGGATCAGAACGCCGATCACGGTCTTGAAGATAGTCCCGGAACCACCCAGAAGCGACGCACCGCCCAGGATGACAGCGGCGAGCACTTCAAGCTCGAGCCCCTGCCCCACAGTGTTTTGCGACCCCAACGAGCGGCTGGCCTGGATAAGACCCGCCGTTGCCACACAGGCGGCTGAAATCAGGTAGCACATGAACACGGTGCGCGCCCGTGGGATGCCTGAAAATGTCGCCGCGGTGCCATTCCCGCCCACCGCGTAGACCTTGCGCCCGAAACTGGTCCTGCTCAGGATCAGGCCCAACAGGGCCGCAACCCCGATGAACATCAAGATCGGTATCGGCAGGCCCAGCGCGGTGCCCTGACCGAATACGCTGAACCAGGTGCCTTCCTTGTCGACGATATCCATGTTCTTGCCGCCCGAATAGGTCAGCGTCAGACCGTGGATCGCGGACAACATGCCAAGCGTCACGATCAGGGAATTAAGCTTGAGATACCCCACCAGAAACCCGATCAGCGCACCCAGGGCCAAGGTCATCGCGAACATTGCGGGTATGGCCAGCGCGGGCCCTATCTTGTCATGCAGGTCCAGCACGACGATGGTGGAGAAGGACATCATCGACCCCACCGACAGATCCAGGTTTCCGCTGATGACGACGAACGTCACGCCCAGCGCCATCACCCCTAGGATTGCCGACGAGCGGATCACGCTCAGGACGTTGTCGGGGGTCAGAAACTTGGGGTTGGCGATGGTAAAGCCGATCAGAAACGCCACGAAGGCGATCAGGATGCCCTGTTTCGCCAGAAGGCTCCCGATCTGCTGTCTGGTAATATCTGCCATGGTCCCCTCCCAAAGGCATTAGCCTGCATCGGCGCACACGGCAGGAAACCTACCGATCGTATCCTCAGACCAGGACCATTCCGCCGTCGATCATGATGATCTGGCCGGTCATGTAGTCGCTGTCTGGTGATGCCAGAAACGTCGTCGTTCCGGTAATGTCGTGTAAAGTCGCAACCCTGCCCTTCAGGATTTCGGCTGCGAATTCCTCCATGGCCTGTCCGGGACGCTCGGCAGCCCCGATCTCCATCAGATCCTTGTCCACCTGTTCCCACATCTCGGTCGCCACCACGCCCGGAGCGAACCCAGTCACCGTGATATCATGCTTTGCAAGGTTTCGCGCCGCCGATTGGGTCAGCGAGACGACCGCGAATTTCGATGCACAGTAGGGGGCGACATTGTCGTACCCCTGCCTGCTTGCGACCGACGCTGTGTTGATGATCTTGCCGCCACCACCTTGCGCGATCATCTGGCGGGCGGCCTCCTGTATGCCGATCATGCAGCCAAGGCCGTTGACATCCATGATGAAGTGCCAGTTGTCCTCGGTTACGTCCATGAAGTTCATCGGCTTGTTCACACCGGCGTTGTTGAATTTTACATCCAGCCTGCCGAACTTCTCGACGGTGTGCGCGATCATCGCGCGGACCTGTTCGCGGTCGGTGACGTCGACCTGACACGAGGTGACGGCAGCGTTGTCGCCGTTCAACCGGCTGCGGTTGGCATCAGCGACCTGCGCCACCTTCTCGCCGTTCAGGTCGGCAAAGCAGACCCTGGCCCCCTGATCGAGCAGCGCTTCACCGACGGCGCGGCCAATTCCCTGTGCGGCACCGGTTACGATGCAGGCTCTCTGCTGAAGACGTCCCACGTCACTTACTCCCGGAATGATTTTAAAAAACAAAGTGCATCCGGGGCGCCTGCGCAGTTGTGCAGCGCCCCGGACGGGGAGGAACCCTTTAGAACACAGGCTTGGTATAATCGCCCATGTTGTCTTGGGTTATCTTCGGCGTGTCGAAGTAGTTCAGGAACGGCAGTTCCTTGCCTTCGAGGATGTCGGTGGCGGTTTTCAGGGCCGCTTCGGCATCGTCTACGGGGGATTGGTAGATTGAACCCCAGTAGTCACCGGCGGCCATGGCCTCGTAGCCGACTGCAAAGTTGGTCGCGCCGACAAAGATGATGCCTTCGCGCCCCGCAGCCTTGGCTGCGTTCAGTGCACCGACACCCATGTTGTCATCGCCCGAATAGACACCATCGATGTCGTCATATTTGACCAGGAACGCTTCCATCACCTGCTGCGATTTCTCGCGGTTCCAGTCGCCCGGCTGGGTGTCGACGATCGACACGTCCGGGCAGACTTCGGGCATACGGTCCTCAAAACCCTTGGCCCGTTCGATCGCGGTGGTGTATCCCGGCTGCCCGGTGATGTGGACGACCTGTGCCTCACCCTCGATGCCCATGTCCTTGAACTTGTCGCACATGATCTCGGCCGAGCGCGCGCCTTGGGTGATGTTGTCAGGACCTGAGAACGATTTGACGAAATCGAAACCGGCCTCGGCGATGTTGGAGTTGGTTACGACGACCGGGATACCGGCCTGATGCGCCTTGCGCACGGCGGGAATGACCGCCTCGCCGTTGGTTGGCCAGATGATGATGGCGTCGACTTCCTGCTGGATCAGATCCTCGATCTGGGCAATCTGACGCGCGACGTCGCCTCCAGCATCCAGAACCACCGCGTCGACATCCGAATTTTCCCCGGCGGCTGCGATGAACGCGCTTTCATATGTCGTCTGGTAGCTGTCGACGCCGACGTTGTTCTGCGTGATGCCGATCTTCATTGTCTCGGCACCAGCGGCACCCGCCAGAACGATGGCGGTCGATGCGATAAGTGTCATACGAAGTGTCATTCGGGTCTCCTCCCAAGATGGCTGCGAATTATCCAGCCGTCCCTCCCGGACGCTGTTGCTGGTCGTTTGCTCGTCCGGTTGGTCCGGCGATTGCGTAAATACTGACCATATTTCGCAGCGCGGAGTCCGGAAAAAATATCCGCATTGAACAATATAAACACCAATATGGATATTTTGGCCGTACGCTCCGGTCGGGAAAGCGGACAGTATCGGGAGACACATGATGAAAACCAGGAAGTCATCCAAATCTGACAGGACGACAGCGCTGCCTTCGCAGCGCAACGGCAGAGGATCTGAACCCGAAGTGAATGCGATGTCTAGACATACCCCAGGCACACCGGCTGCGCGCCCCGCGCTGACCGAGATGCTGGATATCCTGTCCTTCGTTGAAGAACTGAGCGACGAGCTGGAGTCCATCCTGGATGTCATGGCGCCGAACCCGCATCTGCGTATGGCGATACACCTCATTCGGGGTCACCTCGAGGGCAAGGCGATCACGCCGACCTCTCTGATCAATTCAAGCGATGTGCCCTATGCGACGGCGACCCGCCGCATGAAGGAGATGCAGGAAGCCGGGCTGATCGAACAGCGCGCCCGCACCAAGACCGGCAAAAGCTTTTCAGTGCATCCCAGCGAGAAATTGCTGGGTCAATGGAAGCTGATTTCGGGGCGTGTTGGCCGCCTGGCTGAAAGCAGGTTCGGGAGCGTCAACAGATCCCGCGGAGCGGAAGACTACTATTACGGCGGCAGCTACAAAGCCGCACAGTCGATCCCACCGCTGCGCGCACGTGCCGCGCCACTGAAGGCACCGGGAGGCATCCGCGTGTTGGTGCATGCCGATCCCACCTTCATGGTAATGGACAATCTCAAGCGCCAGTTCGAGCTGGTGATCGGCACCAAGATCACCCAGCGTGCTTTTTCCATCGACCGGCTGCGCGCCGAAGCCCTGCGCAACGCCTCGCGCGAGACCAGCCTTTACGACATCCTGGCCGTCGACCTGCCTTGGATCGGCGAGTTCGCCAGCAAGGGCGTACTGATGCCCCTCGATCAGGCAATGGATCTCGACCAACTCGATCCGGCGGATTTCCACACGTCGGGATGGAAAGCAGTGCATTGGGGCGGGCGGGCATACGGTGTGCCTGCGCAAACGACGCCCGAGATGCTGTTTTACCGCCGCGATCTGCTGGATGAGGCTGGATTGGAACCACCCAAGACGACGGACCAGCTTCTTGATGCGGCGAAGGTCCTGCACAATCCGGCACGTGGCCGGTACGGGTTTGCATGGAACGCGGCGCGCGGAACGGCTCTGGGGCACACTGTTCTGATGGCGCTGGCTGATTTCGGACAACCCGTGCTGGACCTGCCGGTGATTGCCGGGGGGTTTGACACTGCCACGCTGGCAAACAGGAATTTCCGCCCCGTCATCGACACGGACGCAGGCCTGCGCGTGGCCGAGTTCCTGCTGGAGTTGTTGCGGTATTCCCCGCCCAACATCCTGTCGATGTCATGGTACGAACGTGTGCGCGCCTATGCAGCGGGCAATATTGCGATGGCTTACGGCTATACCTTGCTCGCGCCTTACTTCGAACAGGATGATACGTCTCCTGCAAACGGGCAGACCGGCTATCTGCCGCATCCTGCGGGACCGAATGCACGCAACATCGCGCCCGTGGGCGGGTTCGTGCTGGGCATACCCGCCAACCTTGCCCCGGACCGTATTCCAGCGGCGGTCGAGGCGCTGACCACGTTCACATCGCCCGCCGCGCAAAAGCTTTACGTGCAGAACGGCAGCCGGACCAATGCGCGCTATTCCGTCTGCGCCGATCCCGAAGTCCGCAGCATCTCGACCATCTTCGAGGCGATGGACGAGATGTCGTGGCGCGACGAGCTTCAATTCTGGCCGCGCCCGCCGGTGCCTGAAATCAGCGATATCACCCAGATCCTGGGCGAGGAATTTCACGACATGCTGCGCGGCATCACCACCCCGCGCGAGGCGCTGCGCGCGGCACAGGCAAGAGCTGATGCGCTGATGATGCCCCCGAACACACCGTAGTACGACCCAAGGAGGAAAGATAATGGACCCCAACCGCCTGGAAGGTAAGAATATCCTGATCACTGGAGCCGCACGCGGCATGGGTGCCGCGAATGCAGAGGCGTTCGCCGCCCAGGGTGCGAATGTGTGCCTGGGGGATCTGGACGGGGACGCAGCACAAAAGATGGCCGACCAGATCAATGCCGCAGGTGGTGGAAAGGCCATTGCGGTCAGGATGGACGTCACCAAGCGCGCAGACAACAAGGCTGCGGTCGCGGCGACCGTCGATGCCTTCGGCTCGATCAACGTGGGCGTCTTCAACGCGGGCATGAACAAGCCACGGTTCTTCATGGATATCGACGAAGACAACTGGGACATGATCATGAACGTCAACACCAAGGCGATGTGGCTTGGCATGCAGGAAACCGCGCGCCAGATGATCGAACAGGGCCCGATGGACGGCCACCCCTACAAGCTTATCAATGTCGGAAGCATCGCCTCGCGCAAACCGCTGGTCGACGTGACGGTGTACTGCACGTCGAAATATGGCTGCCTTGCCCTGACCCATTGCGGTGCCATCGGTCTGGCGGAACACGGGATCACGGTGAACGGCTATGCGCCCGGCGTCGTCGTCACACCGCTGTGGGAACAGCTCGACAAGGATCTCGTCGATATCGGGTTCAAGGACCGCGAGGGACAGGCCTACGACGATATCGTGCGCGACGCCCTGCAGATCAAACGTGTGTCCTACCCCAGGGATATCGTGGGCACCGCCTCGTTCCTGGTTTCGGACGACAGCGACTACATGACCGGCCAGATGATCCACATCGATGGGGGCTGGTGCATCCAGTAACCGCTTTTCGCTTTACCACCTGAAACAACGCGGGGGCACGCTCCTGCGGAGGAGAATACTATGTCACGTGCCTTGATGCCGAACCTGCTTACCCCCCAAGATCTGGAACCAAACTGGGAATGGCGCGAGCGTCTCCCAGCATGGGGCCATACCTCGGTCGATTTTGAACGCCGGGTCGATCACGACCGCCTGCGCCGCTACCGCCTGGCGCGCACACGTCAGTCGCTCCAGGCGTCGGAGGCGGGCACGCTGCTGCTGTTCGACGTGAACAACATTCGCTACGTTTCTGCGACAAAGATCGGCGAGTGGGAGCGGGACAAGATGTGCCGCTTCTGCCTTCTGACCGGTGATGACAGCCCCTATGTCTGGGACTTCGGATCCGCCGCCGAGCACCACAAGCGGCATTCCGACTGGCTGGAACCCAGCCATTGTCTGGCCGGTGTTGTCGGCATGCGCGGCACCATTCCACCCGAATTCGGGTTGATGAAGAAATATGCCAAGCAGATCGCGGGCCTGATCCGCGACGCAGGCATGGGGGACATGCCCGTCGGTGTCGATTACGCCGAAACCGCCATGTTCCACGCCTTGCAAGAGGAAGGCCTGAACGTCGTGGACGGCCAGCAGATCATGCTGGCGGCGCGCGAGATCAAAAACTGGGACGAGATCCAGTTGCTGACCCAAGCCGCCGCGATGGTCGACGGTGTCTACCACATGATCTACGAAGAGCTTAAGCCCGGCGTGCGCGAGAACGATATCGTCGCACTCAGCAACAAGATGCTCTACGAGATGGGCTCGGACGACGTCGAGGCGATCAACGCGATTTCGGGTGAGCGGTGCAATCCGCATCCGCACAACTTTACCGACCGGTTGATCCGGCCCGGCGATCAGGCGTTCTTCGACATCCTGCAAAGTTATCAGGGGTATCGGACTTGCTACTACCGCACCTTCAACGTGGGCCGCGCGACCCCGTCGCAGAACGACGCCTACGTCAAGGCGCGTGAATGGATCGACGCATCAATCGCAATGATCAAGCCGGGTGTGTCCACCGATAAGGTGGCAGAAGTCTGGCCCACCGCCGAAAGCCTTGGTTTCGCGAGCGAGGACCAGGCCTTCGGCCTGCAGTTCGGCCACGGTCTGGGCCTTGCGCTGCATGAACGCCCGATCATCAGCCGTGCCGTCAGTATGGACCACCCGATGGAAATCCAGACCGGCATGGTCTTTGCGCTGGAAACCTACTGCCCCGCCACCGACGGCTATTCCGCAGCCCGGATTGAGGAAGAGGTCGTGGTCACGGAAACCGGCTGCGAGGTTATCTCGCTCTTCCCCGCCGAAGAACTGCCCATCGCAAACAGGTACTGAGCATGACACAACCTTTCGATCTGACAGGCCGCAAGGCGTTGGTCACCGGCGGGGCGACAGGCATCGGTGAGGGCATAGCTCTCGTACTTGCTGCCGCCGGTGCCGATGTGGCGTTGACCTACCGCAGTCACCAACCCGAAGAGACGCTCGCAAAGATCAAGGACATGGGCCGCACCGCCGCCGCAGTGCAGGCAGATTTCAGCGGGATGGATCAGGCCGCAGCCAAAGACGTCGTTGGCTTTGCCAAGGACGCCTTGGGCGGGCTCGATATTCTGGTGAACAACGCGGGTATCATCCACCGCGAGGCATCCACCGACATGCCACTGGAAGACTGGAGGCGTGTATTGTCGGTCAATCTGGATTCCGTGTGGCTTTTGTCGCAGGCCGCCGGGCAACATATGGTCGCCCAGGGCAGCGGCAAGATCATAATGGTGGCGTCGGTTCTAAGTGCGCAGGGTGGCCTGATGGTCCCTGCCTATGCCTCGGCCAAACATGCCGTGGTCGGGCTGACGCGTGCGCTGTGCAACGAATGGGCGGCCAAGGGCGTCAACGTCAATGCCATCGCACCGGGGTACACCGCGACCGACAACACCCAGGCTCTCAGGGACGATCCGGACCGCTCGAATGCCTTGCTCGAACGGATCCCCGCAGGTCGCTTTGCACAGCCAGACGAAATTGCTGGGGCCGCTGTCTTTCTGGCGTCGGATGCCGCCGCTTACTGCCACGGCAGCGTGATTACCGTCGATGGCGGCTGGCTTGCACGCTGAGAAAGGGATTTATGGAACAGTCACTTGAAGGAAAAACGGCCCTCGTCACAGCGGCTGCCAACGGCATCGGCCGCGCCAGCGCCGAGGCGCTGGTCAATCGCGGGGCGACCGTCATCGCGACCGATATCGACGCTGCGGCCATCAGGTCCGTTGCCGAAGGCACACAGAATATCGAAGGTCACGCGCTGGACGTTCTCGATACCGACGCCATCGCGGCGCTGATCGGATCGCTGCCCCCACTGCAGATCCTGGTGAACTGCGCAGGCTGGGTCCATGATGGTACGATCCTTGATTGCGAAGATGCGGATTGGGACCGGGCCTTCAACCTGAACTCCAAGTCGCTTTATCAGGTCACCAAGGCAGTGCTGCCCGGCATGCTCACTCACGGCTCGGGCTCGATCGTGAACATTGCCTCGATCGTATCGAGCGAGAAAGGCGTGCCGCGGCGCTTTGTCTACGGCGCGTCGAAGGCCGCAATCATCGGGATGACCAAATCCATCGCCGCCGACTATGTGCAAAGCGGCATCCGCTGCAATGCGATCTGCCCCGGCACGGTGGAAAGCCCTTCGCTGAAGGATCGTCTGAAAGCCACCGGGGATTTCGACAAGGCGCACTCCGCGTTCACGGCGCGCCAACCGATGGGCCGTTTTGGCACACCGGACGAGATCGCTGAGATGGTGTGTTATCTTGCGGGTGATATGTCCGCGTTCACAACCGGACAGGCCTTTGCCATCGACGGCGGTTGGTCGATCTGATGGGACTGGACCGCGCCGCATCCATCGATGATCTGCGGACCCGCGCCAAACGCCGCATCCCGCGCTTTGCCTTTGATCTTGTGGACGGCGGTGCGGAATCTGAGCGCAACATGCGGCGCAACAGCGAGGCATTCGAGGAGATCGAGCTTACCCCACGATACATGGTCGATGTCTCCAGGATTGACACGCGCGTCACGTTGTTCGGCCAGACATACGACGCGCCCTTCGGCATGGCTCCAATCGGGATGCTGAATGCCTTCTGGCCCGATGCTGATCTGATCCTTGCACGGCTCTGCGCCCGGGAGAACTTTCCCTATGTCGCAAGCTCTGCAGCCTCCACAACGATGGAAAGACTGGCCGAGGCGGCATCCGGCAACGGCTGGTTCCAACTCTATGTCTCCAGCGATGCTTCGGTGACCGAGGGGTTGATCGCGCGGGCCGAAGCCGCCGATTACAAGGTCTTGATGGTGACCGCAGACGTGCCCGCCGCCGGCAAGCGCGACCGCGACATTCGCAATCAGCTGGCCGTGCCGTTCAAGATCACCCCAGAGGTGGTCGCGGGCCTGATCGCCAATCCGGCCTGGTCGCTCGCGACCCTGCGGCATGGAAAACCCAATATCGCCAATTACGCCGATCTGCTGCAGGCGGCCACGTCCTACGCCGATGTGCAGAAAACACTGATCACGCCGGGTTTCACCTGGGAAGATCTGAAGCGCCTGCGCGACCGCTGGACGGGTACGCTTCTGGTCAAGGGGATACTGCATCCATCAGATGCGATCAAATGTGCCGAGCTGGGCTGTGACGGCATCGTCGTGTCCAACCACGGTGGTCGCCAGGTCGCATTCGGGCCTCCTACAATCGAGGCGCTGCCCCTGATCGCCGAGGCCGTCAACGGGCGCATGAAGATCATTCTCGACAGTGGGATACGCCGAGGTGCGGACATTCTGCGTGCCAAGGCCTTGGGCGCTGATTTCACCCTTACGGGGCGCGCGTTGGCCTACGGGGTCGGCGCGGGCGGTGCTCAAGGTGCGCAGCGTGCCATGGAGATCCTAAACCTGGAGCTTGTCCGCGCATTGGGCCAACTCGGGGTATCTTCTTTCAGGGATGTGGGATTGTCGGAGCTCACTCAGATTTGATAGATTGAGCACCTAAGAATACCTGACAAATTCAGGCTAATTTTAAGCGCCCAGTCCTAAGCGCGCGGCCCGCGATGAAGCTGCCGGACCAGAAGAGGGCAGCCGCAGACAGCGCCACGACCTCAAGGGATCCGCGCGCGGCTTAAAAATTCGACCTCTAAAAGCTGCCGGCTTCCACTTGTCTCACTATTGCCGCGCGCTGCCGCTCCTTGCACGGAACAGACTTCAGGATCACGTCGCCTGCCGTTCCGCCCAGCCCGCGAATATCCGTTCAAGCGCGACAACGGCATAGTAAAGTACGATACCGAGCACCGCGAGCGCGATCAGCACTGCGAACATCAGCGGGTAGTTAGAATTCGTCTGAGCCGATAGGAACAAGGCGCCCAACCCACGGCCATGAGGCGAGACGATCTCGACAAGGTTGGTGCCAATGAAGGCCAGCGTCACCGAGACTTTCAGTGCACCAAAGAACTCGGGCAGCGTCTTGGGGAGGGCGATCTTGCGGAAAATAGTGAAGCGGCTCGCACCCAAGGACCGCAGGATGTCGCGATATTCCGGTTCGAGGGTCGACAGACCTATCCCCACCGACACCGCGATCGGGAAGAAAGAGATCAGGAACGCCATCAACACTGTGTTGAAATCATGCTGACCGATGAAGAGCAGCGCCAGAACCGGCACCAACGTTGCTTTGGGGATGGCATTGAAACCCACCAGAAGCGGATAGAGCGCATCGCGCATGATCCGCGAAAAGCCCATGACCATCCCAAGAAGCAGGCCGAAGACCACCGCGAGACCGAGCCCCGCCACCGTGCGCCACAGCGTCTGCCACGAACCGACCAGGAACAGCTCCCAGAACTGCGCATAGGCCGCCGGCAGGTCCGAGGGCGAGGCCATCACGTAATTGGGCCAATCGTTGATCTGCACCAGCGCTTCCCAGACCGCGAGGAAGGCGAGGATGGCCATAACGGGAACGGCAATTTTGCGCAGGATTTCCATCACGCGGCCTCCGGGTCTCGGCCCTGGGCAATCTTGATCTGGTCACGCAGGGTTTGCAGCATGTCCGCGGCCTTCTGGGCATAGAGCACGTCGATGGTCCGGTCCTGCGGCAGGTCAACGTCGAGGATGTATTGTGTGCGCGCCGGGCGGCCCGACAGCACCACAACCTGATCGCCGAGAAAGACGCTCTCGCGCAGGTCGTGAGTGATGAGAACGGCAGTGAAGGGCTCTTTGGCGCGCAAATCGCGCATCGTCTGCCACAGATCCTCGCGGGTGAAATTGTCGAGCGCGCCGAACGGCTCGTCCATGATGAGCACGGAAGGCTTATGCACGATCGCGCGGCACAGCGAGGCGCGCTGCCGCATGCCGCCCGACAGTTCCGACGGGCGCTTGCCCTCGAAGCCCGACAGGCCCACCATCTCCAGCAGCTCTTCGGCGCGCACGACACGGTCCCGGCGTGGCATGGAAGGCGCTACGATCTCCAAGGGCAAGATCACGTTGTCGAGGATCGTGCGCCATTCCAGCAGCACAGGGTTCTGAAACGCCATGCCGACCGTCTTTCGCGGGCTGCTCACCTTCTTGCCGTCCAGCCAGACCTCGCCCTCATCGGGCTTCATCAGGCCCGCCACAAGGCGGGTGAGGGTTGACTTGCCGCAGCCCGAGGGACCAACCACCGCGCAGAACTCTCCCTCCGGCACGGAGATATCGAGCCCGTCGAGCACCGGCAGGGGTCCCGTCCTGGTCTTGTAGGCGTGTCGCACGCCTTTGATTTCAATAAGGTTTTTCATTCAGTGCGCTAATGTATCGGATGCCGGACACTTGCCCGGCACCCGATCCTTGTTACTTCAGCATCAGCACATCATCCCCAGGCAGATAGCTGTCATCGAAAAACGCCGCCGCGTCGGGCTCGTTCTGGAATTCATAGACCGTCTTGGTCTGCTCAATGGCCGCGGCGAAGCGCTCGGGATCTATATTGCCCATGCCGTTCTCGCGCACGAAATCGGTCAGGACGTTCGCGTCGATCGACAACTGCAGGCGGCGCTTCTCGAGATCCGCATCTGCTGCGGGGTTACGCTTGAGAAGGGCTTCGATCGCCGCGTCAGGCTCGTCAATGGCCGCCTGCCAGCCCTGCGCGATGGCTGTCAGGAAGCCGGTCACCGCCTCGGGGTTGGCCTCGGCGAAATCCGTGTTGATGATAATAGCGTTCCCGTAGAGTTCCACGCCGTAATCGGCCATCAAGATCACCGAGATATCCTCTTCGGGCACGCCCAGACGGATCAAATTCAGTGTCGAAGAGAAGGAAAAGCCGGTCACGGCATCCACTTCGCCCTGCGCCAGCATTGGCTCGCGGGTGGGGAAGCCGACGGGCTCAACGGTGATCGCGTCAATGTCGAGATCATTCTCGGCGGCGAAGATCGGGAACTGCGCCCAGGCCCCATCGGGCGGCGGCGCGCCGAGGATGCGGCCTTCGAGATCAGCGGGTTCCGAAACGCCTTGGCTCACCCGGCCCACCACCGCAAAAGGCGGTTTGTCGTAGACCATCATCACCGGCATCACTGGCGCGTCCGGGTTCTGGTCAAGAAAACGCATCACCGAGTTGATGTCGGCGAAACCCACCGGGAAGGCGCCAGTCGCGACTTTCGGAATGGCATCGAGGGATCCGGCACCTTCCGTAATCGTGACCGTGAGGCCCTGCGCCTCGAAAAGGCCGGCATCGACCGCATAGGTGTAGGGTGCGGCGGGGCCTTCGAATTTCCAATCAAGTGCGAAAGGCATCTCGGTTTGCGCGAAGGCGGTGCCCGCTGCAAAAGTGATGGCGCCGGCGAAGATGATGTGTTTGGCTGTCATGGTCTTTCCCTCTTGGAGAATTCTTTTTCCTCCGGCGCGTGGACAAAAACCAGTCCTCCGGCCCGACTACCACCGGAATATCCGATCCTGAGGCGTTGCGTGAGTGTTTTTTGTGCAGAAGGCTGCCGCGAGTTCCGAAGCTTGGGTTAATCGGTGCCATGAAAAATGCTTGATGTGGTGGCAGATAACCGCTCTCAGCCTTTCTGAGGCCGGCTAGCAGCACGTCAAATCAGAGTAAGAGACCTACCGTCGCGCTGGTTATGGCTTTTGGCTACCCGTAGCACCCGCATAGGTTGCTGGGGCATGAAACAGGGGCATTCCCGGCGACGGGGGTGCTCCGGGTGCTTGGTTTACTGTTTCAAGAAGAAGTGGCTGGGATGGTAGGATTCGAACCTACGGTACACTGTACCAAAAACAGTTGCCTTACCACTTGGCTACATCCCAACGTGTCGCGCTAATTAATGCCCACTTGGCGCGGGTGCAAGCCCAAAAACCGGCAAATCGTATGTGATGTGCTCATTCTTCCCTGGCCTCTCTGGTCAGAAGGTCCTTGTCGGCGCGCTCGGCGCGTTCCTGGTCCACGATCTTCTCCAGTTCCGCGTTCTGGGTCGACTGCACATCCTGGGTTTCGACCTCTCTGATCGTGGGCGAAACCTCTGGCGTGGCAGCGGCGCGGTCGGCGTGCGAGACGACGCGGAACGTGGGTTCCGGCATCTGGATGCCCGCGGTATCAAAGGCGATCAGCACGTGGCGGATCGCTTCGCCTCGGGCCAGGGCAAAGCCGGTCTCGTGCTGGTCAATCCAGCCGGTGACGCGGATGCTGATGGTGCTGTCTCCGATGGTTTCGATCCAGATCGCGGGGGCTGGGGTGGTCAGCACGAAAGGCAGCGCGGTCACCGTGTCCAGCGCCAGTCGCTTGGCCGCAGCCAGATCGGTAGATGTGGCGACGCCCACGTCAAAGACGAACCGGCGCTCGGTGTTGCGCGTGTAGTTGATGATCCGGCTCTTGAAGACGGTCGCGTTGGGGATGCGGATGTGGTTGCCGTCGAAACTCAGCAATATGGTGGCGCGGCTGGTCAGGCTGATGACCTTGCCGACATCGCCTTCGATCTCGACGGTGTCATTAGGGCGAAACGGCTGACGAAAGGACAACATGATCGAGGCGATGAAATTCTCGACCGTATCCCGAACTGCAAAACCGATGGCCAGACCGACAAGGCCTGCGGCCCCCAGGACCGTGCCCAGCAGCGCCGTGGCATTCAGCACGTCCAGTGCGATCACGATGCCCGCCACGACAAAGAACAGCCGCACCAGTTGCCGGTAGATGTCCGCGATGAACGCGTTGGGCGCGATCCTGTCCCAAGGGTATTTCGCGCGGGCCAGCAGCACGCCCAGCAGCACCACCAGCGCAAAGACCGATATCGCCACGCCCAGCAGGGGCACCATGGCAAGGGCCTGAAGCACCCGCCCCTTGAACCGCTCGTAGGCGGGGTTCAGACGTTCGGCTACGTCGGTGGTTTCAAGCACCTCGTTTTCAATCGCGACGACCCCCTGCACCCGCCCCACCAGGTCGTTCAGCCTGATGGCGGCAGCGGCGTCCAGCGTGGTGCCGCGCAGCGTCACGATGCCCGAAGATACGGTCACCGTAACGTTGGAATAGCCCTGCAACTCTGACAAGATATCGCGAATGCGCACCGCGATCGCCGCATCCTGCTGGGCGCTGTCCTCGACGGTGATCTCGCCCTGTGGCTGGGTCTGGGCGTGAGCCGCCGGGGACCATAGAACCAAGGCCAGCGCCAGTGCGGTCAGCACATGGCGCAAGGCGCTCATTTGCCGACCTCGACCAGGATCGCGCCATGACGCGCCCCTGCCTCGACGGCCTGATGTGCCTTTGCCGTGTCGGACAGCGGATAGACCGTCTCGACCGGAATGGTCAGCGCGCCGTCGATCAGGGCGGCGTGCAGCCGTTCGATGATCTGCCGACGCTGTTCCAGCGGCAACAGATAGATCAGGATCGCATCGACCGTCGCCGCCTTGAACATCAGTTCCAGAAAGTTGAACTCTGCCTTTGGCTGCGCTGCCGACCCATAGGCGGCGATGGTGCCGTTCTGGGCCACCAGCGCGATGTCGGTGGCGATGTTGACGCCAAATTCAGGCTCGATGATGCGGTCGATCAGCTTGACGTCATTGGCAGCCAGAACTTTGTTGGCAAGGTCGGCTTCGGTGAAATCCACCACCGCGCTGGCCCCTGCGGCGCGGGCATGATCCGCCCCTGCCCCGCGTGCCGAGGCGATCACATGCGCGCCGCCCCAGCGGGCCAGTTGCACCGCCAGCAGCCCGACCGTGCCCGCACCGCCCTGCACCAGCACGGTCTTGCCGCGCACGTCGCCGCCGCCGAACACCGCGTGACAAGCCGTGAGGCCCGGAATGCCCAGGCTGGCCCCGGTCTGCATGTCAGTCCCGTCCGGCAACTCAACCGCCTGATCCGAAGGCACCGCGATCTGTTCCGCACAGGTGCCGAAAGCGCGCTGCCACTGGCCGTTCCAGATCCACACCCGTTGCCCGATGCGGCCGGGATCGACCCCCTTGCCCACAGCAGAGATCGTGCCCGCGCCGTCACTGTGCGGAATGATCTGCGGGAACGGCGGCTTGGTCACGCCCGGACGGGTGCCGCCCCGCGCCTTGACGTCCGAAGGGTTCACGCCCGAGAACGCCAAATTGACCAGCACTTCGCCCGCCGCCGGTTGGGGCTTGGGCATGTCTGTCAGGCTCAAGGCGTCTGCCGCCGGGCCAAAGCGGTCATAGGTGATTGCACGCATGATTTTGATTCCCTTCAATGTCTTCGGCACAGACTACCTGCGCAGCCGCGAATTGCCAGCGCTGCGCAGGTGTTCTGGATCAGGCGAAGGGGGCCTGAAACCTTATGGCTTACGCTGCGACCATTGCCTTCAACCCGGTTTCCGTCGCCGACAGGATCTGGGTCACGTGGCTTTCGTCGATCACCAGCGGCGGCGAGAATATCGCGTTGTTGCCCGACACGCGGATCATCACGCCATCTTCATAAGCGGCCTTCTGGAATGCCAGCGGGGCAGCACCCGTGGCCGGCGCCTTGGTCTGGCGGTCAGTCACGAATTCGATGGCGCACATCAGCCCCTCGCCGCGCACGTCACCGATGATGTCGTGGCGGCTGGCCAGATCCTGCAAACCTGCCTTCAGCTTCGGACCCAGCGTCGCCGCATTTTGCCATGGCTTGATCCGCATGGTCTCCTCGACGGCGGCCACGGCGGCAGCGGCACCCACAGGATGCCCCGAATAGGTATAGCCGCTGTCGACCGACCCCTCACCCTTGCTCGATTCAAACACTTCGGCCACGCGGCCATTGATCATCAGCGCACCGAAGGGAAAATAACCGTTGGTGATCGCCTTCGCGGTGCACATGAAATCAGGCTGCACACCCCAGTGGCGGCTGCCGCTTTCATCGCCGGTACGGCCAAAGGCGGTGATCACCTCGTCCGCAATCAGCAGCACCCCGTGCTTGTCGCAAATTTCGCGCACCAGCTTCATGAATGTTGGATGCGGCGGCATGACGCCACCCGCGCCCAGAACCGGCTCCATGATGAAGGCCGCGACCGTGTTCGCGCCCTGAAAGCCGATTTCGCGCTCCAGCATCGCGGCGGACTGCTGCGCCAGTGCTTCGGCGTCGGTGATGCCGAATGGATTGCGGTAGAGATAGGGCCCCGGAATGTGGTAGCAGCCTGCAAGCAGCGGCTCGTAGCTGTTGCGGAACTTGGCGTTGCCATTGACCGACGCGCCGCCGAAATGCGTGCCGTGATAGCCTTTTTCCAGGCTGATGAACTTGGTTCGCGTACCTTCGCCGCGAATGCGGTGGTATTGCCGCGCCAGCTTCAACGCGACCTCGACGCTGTCGGACCCACCCGAGGTGAAAAAGCTGCGCGTCATCCCGTCAGGGGCAAAATACTCCTGCAGCAGATAGCTCAGCTCGATCGCCTTGTCGTTGCTGGTGCCGCGAAAGGTCGAGTAATAAGGCAGCGCCTCCATCTGGGCGGTGACCGCATCTTTGACCGGCTGGCAGGAATAGCCCAGGTTGACGTTCCACAGACCGCCCACCGCATCGATGGCCCGGTGCCCGTCTACATCGACGATATGCACGCCCTCGCCGCCGGTGATGATCGCGGGCGGATTGGCCATGCTGTCGGCGGGATGGGCCATCGGGTGCCACATGTGCCGCGCGTTGTTCTCTTTTAAAAAATTGCTGTCCTTCATGGCTGACGCCTTTCTGGCACCGCGTGCCGTTCGTTCCAGATATCGGCCACCGCTGTGGGCACGATGCCGCCCAGCCGCGCCGTAAGATCGGGGCCGCGCGCGATCAGCAGCGCGGCGATTTCCTTCGGGTCATGCCCCCGCGCCGTCGGATAGGCGACCGAACAGGCCCCCATCACGCCACCCTGCGCGTCAAAGACCGGAATGGCGACTGACGACACCCCCTGTTCAAGCGCGTCGCGGGTGGCGGCATAGCCCTGCGCGCGCACGGCTTCGATGTCCCGTAAAACCGCATCGTTTTGCAGTGGCGCACCGCTGCGCACCTGATGCTCTGCCATCGCGGCGCTGACGAAGGGCTGTGCCGAATAGGCCAGGATCACCTTGCCCGACGATGTGTTGAAGAGCGGCGGCAGACCGGCGGCGTCGAAGGTGACACGCACCGGATGATCGTGCACTTCGGCGTGGCTGATGCTGACCAGATCGAAACCGCGCAGTTGCGACAGGTGCACCAGTTCGCCCGCCTGCCGGGAGATATCCTCGACCAGCGAGGACACCATATCGCCCGCTGGCACCGTCTGCGCCCGCATCGCCGCCAGCCGGGTCAGCGCGTGGCCCAGACGATAGGCGCGGGTGGCCGGGTCCTGTTCAAGAAAGCCCGCATCGCTGAGTGCTACCAGATGGCGATGCACCGTCGCCTTGTCGCGCCCCGCCAGCCGCTGCACGTCGCTCAGCCCGATGGCAGGGCGCGCCGGCGTGAACAGATCCAGCAGGTTCAGGGCTTTGGCGATGGTCGACATAAGAAGCGCCCTCCTTGGCGCAGATACCAGATTGGCGCAAAGTGTTGCACAATGCAACATATTTTCGATACCGTCGGTTCATATGTCGAACCGACAGGACCCATGGCACAGCCGAATCCGCCAATACGACAGGAACGTCCGCTACTGCTTGGCGTCGTTGTCGGCCAGATCGGCCAGCAGGTCCAACAGCGCCTCGTACCGCTCGGTCCCCAGATGCGCGCGCCAGCTTTCGGCGATCTCGGCCGCGCGGCTGGCATTGTCGGCGATCAGCGCGGACCCGGCAGCGGTGATCGCGACCTCTTGGCGCCGACGGTCCTGTGCGCCCTGAACCTGCGTGACCAGCCCCTTGGCCACCATGCTCTTGACGATCCGCGTCAGTGACGGCTGCAAAAGTGCGGCGCGGCGCGCCAGCGTGCTGGCATCCAGCGCACCGGCTTCGTCCAGAACCCGCAGCACGCGCCATTGCTGTTCAGTCACGTTCGACGCGCTCAGCATGTCGCGGATCGGGCCCATCACGGCCTCGCGGGCGTGCATCAACGCAATCGGCAACGACCGGCCGGTTCTGGGAAGTTTGCGGGTCATGAGGATTCCTTAAAAGATATGTCAAAAATTACTTAACAGAAAAACGAATTTGATATCAGGGCAAAATTGGCAGAGGTTCGAAGCGCCGACGTGTCGGATTCTGCACTTGACCGCAGCCGCCACCACGCTGAAATCTATCCTTCGACCTAAGACAGCCATCACAAACAATCCAGCCCCCGAGGCAGACAGGACGCTTGAACATGAACTGGGATGACTTTGCCGCCCACGCCAAGGACGTCGCCGATTGGGGCGCCGACTATCACAAAACCATACGCGACCGTCCGGTGCGCGCACAGACCGCCCCCGGCGAAGTCGCAGCACAATTGCCCGACAGCCCGCCCGAAAGCGGCACCGACATGACCGCGGTCATGGCCGACTTTGAAAAGATCGTGATGCCGGGGATCACCCACTGGCAGCACCCGCGTTTCTTTGCCTATTTCAATTCGAACGCCGCCCCTGCGTCGGTGCTGGCGGAATTCGTGGCCTCAATCATCGCGCCGCAATGCATGCTGTGGCAGACCTCGCCCGCCGCGACCGAGATGGAAACCAAGATGCTCGACTGGTTGCGTCAGGGTCTGGGCCTGCCCGACGGCTATCAGGGTGTGATCCAGGACAGTGCCAGCAGCGCGACGCTGGCCGCCGTGCTGACCATGCGGGAGCGTGCGCTGAACTGGCAGGGCAACGTGCAGGGCCTTTCGGGTCAGCCGACCTTGCGCATCTATTGCTCGGATCAGGTCCACACCTCGATCGACCGCGCCATCTGGGTGGCGGGCATCGGGCAGGACAATCTGGTCAAAATCCGCAGCACCGGCGACCTGCGCGGGATGGACCCGATTGCATTGCAAGACGCGATCACCCGCGACCGCGCGGCAGGCTTTGTGCCCGCAGGCATCATCGCCGCCACCGGTGCCACAGGCATGGGCGCGTGCGACGATCTGGAGGCTGTGGCAAACATCGCCGAGGCCGAGGAACTCTTTACCCACCTTGATGCCGCATGGGCCGGCACCGCGATGATCTGCCCTGAATTCCGGCCCCTGTGGACCGGGTCAGAGCGTTTCGACAGCATCGTGTTCAACCCGCACAAGTGGCTTGGCGCGCAGTTCGACTGCGCCGCGCATTTCCTGCGCAACCCTGATGTGCTGCGCCAGACCCTTGCGATCCGGCCCGAATACCTCAAGACCCACGCGCAAGGCGAAATCATCGACTATTCCGAATGGTCGATCCCGCTGGGCCGCCGGTTCCGCGCGCTCAAGCTGTGGTTCCTGATGCGCAGCTATGGCATGGAAGGGCTGCGCCGTCGCATCAGCAACCACGTAAAATGGTCGCAGGCCCTGTGCGAACGCCTGCGCGCCCTGCCCGAGTTCGAGATCGTGACCGACCCGATCCTGTCGCTGTGGACGTTCAAGGTGGCGGGGGCCGACAACGACGCGACCCAAGCACTGGTTGAGGCGATCAATTCCGACGGGCGCATCTATCTGACCCAAACCATCGTCGACGGGGTCAAGGTGATCCGTTTCACCGCAGGGCAATTCGACTGCGAAGAGCGCGATTTCGACACGGCATTCGAGGCCATAACCGAGATCGCGAAACGCTGAGACCGGCAATCAGCCTGCCATCAGGTCCGTTCCAGACAGGCGACGCAACCGGCCAATGCCGCTGCGTCGTCCACGACCACGCACATCGGTATGTCGGACAACGTGCCCTCGAACATGTCCTGCACGCGCGCAGCGGCCAGTATCTCGCCGGTCTCGGGCAGCCCCACAACCGCGCGCGCCAGCCCGCCGTTGAAATAAATCCCGCCCAGCGGCATGAACTGAAACGTCATGTCACGCACCAGCGCGGCCAGCGCCGTTACGAACACCCCCATCGTCAGGCGCGCATCCCGCACAATCTGCTGGCTGGGCATCTCGACCCCGCCCAAGGCAAGATGTAGCGCGCGCAGGCCAGAGCCTGAGAACACCTGTTCGACAGTCTCGAACGCCGCCGCCTTCTCGCCCAGATGGTCCTGCAACACGCGCCAGACACCGATGGACAGGCCCGTGTGCCCCTCCTCGGCCAGCATCACGCCGTTACCATGCGCAAGGCTGACGTTGAACCCGGTGCCGATGCCCACGACCAGCGACTGCCCGCCGGGGGCCGCCCGTCCGGGCACCACAGGCACCACCGCGTCGGGCGCTAGATACGGCAGCGCATGCCCCACCGCCGCCAGATCGTTGATGATGCGCACCTTTGCACCGCCCAGAACCATGCTGAGTTGATCCGCGTCGAACGACCAGTCGCGGTTGGTCAGACGCACGTGTCCCGGCATCACCGGCCCCGCGATGGCCACGCACAGGCCGTCGACCGGTGCATCCTGCACAAAATCAACAAGCACGTCGGCAAAGGTCGGATAGTCATCGTTCAGAAACCACTGCACCGACCCGGTAACCAACTTGCCATCCTGCGCAAAGGCCATGCGCGTGTTGGTTCCGCCCACATCTGCCACGACCCATCGCATCGTCACACCGCCTTGGCGGGTTGCTTGCCCAGGATGATCATGCCCAGCAGATCGTCGTCAGTCACATCCGCCACATCGACGGTGCCGACCAGCTTGCCGTTCTTCATCACCGACGCGCGGTCGCACAGCTGCATGACGTCGTGGATGTCATGACTGATCAGGAAAATCCCGATGCCTTCGGCCTTCAGCTGGGTGATCAACTCGCTGACCATCTGCGTCTCGTGCGGGCCAAGCGCCGCCGTCGGCTCGTCCATGATCAGGATCTGCGCATTGAAATAGACGGCGCGCGCGATGGCGACCGACTGGCGCTGCCCACCCGACAGGGCGCTGACCGGGTCCTTGAACTTTTGAAAGTTAGGGTTCAGCCTCGCCATGATCTTGCGCGCTTCGCTTTCCATCGCATCATCGTCCACCAGCCCCATCGGCGACGTCAGCTCGCGCCCCAGAAACAGGTTGCTCGCCGCGTCCAGATTGTCAGCCAGAGCCAGCGTCTGATAGATCGTCTCGATGTTGTAGCGCCGCGCGTCGCGGGGGCTGCGGATATCCGAACGCTCGCCATTCACATAGATCTCGCCGCTGTCCATCTTGTAGGCACCCGACAGGATCTTGATCAGCGTCGACTTGCCCGCGCCGTTGTGACCGAGCAGGCCCACGACTTCGCCGGGATAGAGATCGACCGAGACATGATCGACGGCATGAACTCCGCCAAAGCTGATGCAGATGTCACGCATATCGACAAGCGGCGTGCCGGATCGGTTGATATCGCTCATTTCGAAGACCTCCGGTAGAGATTGTCTAGATAGACCGCCAGCACCAGAACGCCACCCACGACGACCTGCTGTACCGCCGCGTCAAAGCCGATCAGAACCATGCCGGTCTGCAACGACTGCATGACGAAGGCCCCCAGAACCGCGCCGTAGATGGTGCCGACACCGCCGCCAAGCGAGGTGCCCCCGATGACCGCTGCCGCGATCACGTAGAGTTCGTCAAGGGTGCCGAGCGCGTTGGTCGCGGAGCCAAGCCGCGCCGAGGCGACGACAGCCGACAGACCGGTCAGAAAGCCCATTAATGCAAAGATCTTGACCGTCATCCACCGGGTGTTGATCCCCGCCAATGCCGCCGCTTCGGGATTGCCGCCGATGGCATAGACATAGCGGCCAAAGCGTGTGCGATTCATCACTACGGTCATGACAACGATCACGACCAGCAGGATCAGCACCGGAATGGCAAATCCGTGGCTGATGAACAGGCCCCCTTCAGGGATCTCAATGTTGTTGGCTTCGGCGTAACGGCGCACGATGCCGCGCGGCCACGGATAGGAATTGACCAGCAGAACCGCCCCGATCACGGCACCGACGCTGAAGATGCCGATGAACCATTCGGCCCAGAGCGGCCGCAGGCGAAAATCGAACCTCTTGCGCTTGGCCCGTCCCATGACGATCAGTGCAATCACCGCAACCGCGGCAATGATGCCGACGATCCAGCTGCCCATCGCGCCAACCGCGCCGTTCGGGCCGCCGCCAAGCAGCTTGAACGTGCTGTCGAGCGGCGAAATCGTCTCGCCGCGCGTGATCAGAAACGCAGCCCCGCGCCAGACCAGCAGGCCGCCGAGGGTCACGATAAAGGCCGGGATCGACAGATAGGCGATCAACCAGCCGTGGATGGCCCCCACAATCGTGCCCGCGATCATGCCGACGATGCAGGCGATGATCCAGATGCTCCAATGCTCCAGCCCGACCAGTTGCGGCAGGAACCAGACCTGGGTGATGCCCATGATCACCGCGCAAAAGCCCAGAACCGACCCGACGCTCAGGTCGATGTGGCGGGTGATGATGACCAGAACCATGCCGCAGGCCATGATCCCGATAGAGGATGTCTGAACGCTGAGGTTCCACAGGTTGCGCGGCGTCAGGAACGCGCCAAAGCCGTTTCTGAGTGCGCCGTAGACGTGAAAGCCGACCCAGATCAGCGCCAGCGCGCCCAGCATCCCCAGCAGCCGTGTGTCCAGTTCGGTGTCGCGCATGAACCGCTGGACTAGTCCGGGCCTGCTGCTCTTGGCAGCCGATTTCGCGCCGTGTTCGTTCGTGTCGGTCATGTCCGCACCCGTCAGATAAGCCGATCCTGTTTGCGCAGGCTGCGCAGCGGACCAGGCTGAAGTGTCATGAGAATTTGCAAGATGGCACCGGCGGATCACGCCGCCGGTGCCGAAAAGCCCTTAGTTACAGCCGTCGACGCCGTCCATCGCACCGGCACAAACCTTATCCTTTTCGATGTGGCCCGCGTCGATCACGGCAGAGATGTTCTCCTTGGTGACGGGTGTGGGCTCGAGGAAGATCGCGCTCATCTCGACGCCCTTTTCACCACCGGACCAGCTTTCGGCACCGTCGATGTCAGACATCGCGGCACCATCGGCCAGCGACAATGCGATCTCGGCGGCTTTCTTGCCCAGCTGACGCGAATCCTTCCAGACAGACACGGTCTGTGTGCCACGTGCCACACGGTTCAGAGCCGCGTGGTCGCCGTCCTGACCACCCACCGGCACGTTCAGACCCTGCGCCTGCAAGGCTGCAATCGCACCACCGGCGATACCGTCATTCTGGCCCAGAACGGCATCGACGTTGTTGTCGTTGGCGGTCAGGATCTGCTCCATGTTGCGCTGCGCGTTGTCGGGCTTCCAACCATCGGTGAACGCTTCACCGACGATGTTGATCTTGCCGGATTCCACGTCGGGTCCGATGACTTCCATCATGCCTTCCAGCAGAAACAGCGCGTTAGGGTCGCCTTTGTCGCCCTTGAGAATGGCGAAATTGCCCTCGGGCTGAGCTTCGACGACGGTCTGCGCGATGATCCGGCCCACACCCTTGTTGTCGAAGGTCAGGTAAAAGGCGCGCGGGTCTTCGATCAGACGGTCATAACCCACGACCGGGATACCTTCGTTCTCGGCCTGGTTGATGGCGGGCCCTATCGCATCCTTGTCCACCGACAAGATGATCAGCGCATCGGCCCCTTGGGCGATCAGCGCCTCGATATCGGTCAGCTGCTTGGCGGCCGACGCCTGCGCGTCTGCCGAAATATAGGTGGCCCCGGCGGCCTCGATGGCCTCTTGCATCGCGGCTTCGTCAGTCTTCCAGCGTTCTTCCTGGAAATTCGACCAGCTGACACCGATGGTGGTGTCCTGCGCCCAGGCGGCCACGGCCGTCACGGAGATCGTCGCCGCCAAGGCGACCGTTTTCAGAAATGTCATTGTGTCCTCCCAAGACTTTTGCCCAACTGCCGCACCGGATGCGCAATCTGGGTGTCGTCATCATTAGGCATTTAAATTCGGAAAGCAAATTAAATTGGACATGCGGGGAGAATACCGTCATCCTGCTGGTCATACCGGGGTGGGATTCAGGATCTAACCCCATGGGAAAGCGATAGATAAATGGCATTCGGACACCAACGCGAAGACAGCCGCCTGATCCTGCTGCGCGAGATTTCCCAAGGCGGCCGCATCCCGCGCATCGACCTGGCAGAGCGCACGGGAATCAGTCGCGCGACGGTGACGACCATCACCGCCGACCTGCTGCGCGACGGCCTGATCGAGGAAATCCCCCGCGAGGACAGCGCAGCCGCGACCCGTGGCCGCCCCCGCGTGGATCTGAAAATCGCAGGTGCTGCCCATCTGGTCGCGGGCGTCAAGATTTCGGGCACCCGGATCTCGCTGGTCCTGATGGACTTCGAGGGCACGCAGCTGACCGATCACGAGGTGCCCCTGCCCGCCGGGCGGCACAGCCCTGCGGCCCTTGCCGGACATATCGCCGATGCGGTTGCAGCACTTGCCGCCAAAGCGGGGTATGCGACAAGCGACCTGTCCGGTGTCGGTGTCGGCCTTGCGGGCACCGTCGATGTCAGTGCCGGCACGGTGCACTGGTCGCCCTCGCTGAACGTGCGCAATGTCGATCTGGCTGCCGTACTGACAGACCGCATGGGCGTGCCCGCCTATCTCGACAACGACGCGAACCTGGTCGCGATGGCGGAAAAGGCCTTTGGCCTCGGGCGCGGGCGGTCGGATTTCATCGTCGTCACGCTGGAGGCCGGCGTCGGCATGGGCATCATCCTTGGCGGTGAAATCTATCGCGGAACACGCGGCTGCGGCGCCGAGTTCGGTCACACCAAGGTTCAGCTTGAGGGTGCGTTGTGCCGTTGCGGACAACGCGGCTGTCTTGAGGCCTATGTCGCCGAATACGCCCTGCTGCGCGAGGCGGACACCGCGCTGGGGCCGGACACCACTGTCGCCAACCAGATCGCACGCTTGCTGGAGGCCGCAGAAGGGGGCGACGCCGCCGCCGCATCCATTGTCGCGCGCGCAGGCCGCATGTTTGCGATGGGTCTCGCCAACATCGTCAACATCTTCGACCCCGAGCTGATCATACTGGCAGGCGAGCAGATGCAGTTCGATTACCTCTATTCCGACGCCGTGATGGCCGAATTGCGCAAGTCTATCGTGCAGGTCGACGCTGCCCCGCCCGAGGTCGTGGTTCACAAATGGGGCAACCTGATGTGGGCGCGCGGCGCTGCCGCCTATGCGCTTGAGTTCGTGCAAGAGCGCGCCGCGCGCGAGGGGCGTGTCGATGCGGGCTAATCTGGCATTGATCCTGAGCGTGGGCGTGGCCCATGCCGAACCGCAGTTCACCCCCGTTGCGGTGCCGCATCATCAGTATGACGGCGGTTGGGAGCATTTTGTGGGCGGCGGTCTAGCCGCCCTGGATTGCAACGCGGACGGGCGCACCGATCTGGTTGCAGCAGGCGGCAGCAATCTGGCGGCCGTCTTCGTCAATGAAAGCGATGAAGCCATTCGCCTGCGAATGAAAACCTTGCCCGTCACCGGCACCACGGGTGTCTATGCGCTGGACATCGACAACGACACGCATCTTGACCTGGTGCTGCTGCGCGTCGGGCCGGATCAGATCTGGCTGGGCGATGGCACCTGCGGCTTTGCGCCCGCAGAGATGATCGACTTTCCCGACAAATGGACCACGGCATTCTCGGCCACGTGGGAACAGGACCAGACCCGCCCGACCCTGGCCATGGGCCACTACGTCGATCGCTTTGACCCCGACGGCCCGTTTCAGGCCTGCGACACCAACAGCCTCTGGCGGCCCGAGGGCGACGGCTGGACGCACACGATACTGGAACCCGGCTATTGCCCCCTTTCGGCGCTGTTTACTGACTGGGCTCGCAGTGGGCAGGCCGATTTACGGCTGTCGAACGACCGGCATTACTATGTCAGCGGTGGTTCCGAACAGCTGTGGCAAATGGGTCCTGAACCACGGCTTTACACCGAGGCAGACGGCTGGGCCACGCACCTCATCTGGGGCATGGGCATCGCAACCCGCGACCTTGACCGCGATGGCCGCGACGAGGTGTTTCTAAGTTCCATGGGCGACCAACGCCTGCAACGGCCCACCGGCGACGGGCCCGGATATGCCGACGTGCCCTTCGACGTGGGATCGACCGCGCACCGGCCCTATACCGGTGGCGACGGGCGGCCATCGACAGGCTGGCACATCGCGTTCGGCGATGTGCAGAACGATGGGCTGGACGACGCATTCATCGCCAAGGGCAACGTGCAGCAGATGCCCGGAATGGCGATGGAAGACCCCAACAACCTGTTGATCGCGCAGCCCGACGGCACGTTCGCCGAGGCTGGCGAGACTGCTGGCGTCGCATCGCTGCATCGCGGGCGCGGGGCGGCGCTGGTCGATCTGAACAACGATGGCCTTCTGGATCTGGCCGTGGTCAACCGCCGCGCCGCGATGGAGGTCTGGCAGAACACCAGCGGCACAACCGGCAACTGGCTGGCGCTGGATCTGACCCAGCCCGCGCCCAACACCCGCGCCATCGGCGCCTGGATCGAGGTAGACGACGGCACATCGGTGCAATCGCGCGAACTGGTGGTGGGCGGCGGCCACGCGGGCGGATCGGACGCGCCGCAGCACTTTGGCCTGGGCGCTGCAACCTCGGTCAGGGTGCGCGTAAAGTGGCCCGACGCGCCCCTGTCGGACTGGGTCACGGTCGGGACGAATGCGCGCTATATGCTGCGCCCCGATGCAGCACCCGCGGCTTACTGATCGACGGGCAACCCGCTTGGCACGGTCGCAGGCACCCCCAAGCGGCCATCAAGGCTGTCCTGATCGGTCAGCGCGCCCAGAAACGCGAGGATCGCATCCACCTGCGCATGGCTCAGCGCGCTGGGTGCCAACTCATTCGCCGCAGAAATCCGCGCAACCTCTGCCGGATCATCCATCACGGTGGTATCGACGGTGTCCAGCGTGGGCAGCACCGCCTGCGACGGGTCGTATTCGGCAAGGTGCTTACGGGGGTTCAAATGGTGCCGAACCGCGTCCTCCAGCCGCGCGTAAGCACCCGCGTGGCCATACGGTGACGTCTGCACCACGTTGCGCAAGGACGGCGTGCGGAACTTGAACGCGTCCTTGGGATCGCCCGTCACCAACATGCGGCCCTCGTCCGCCGCCCCCCGCTGAAACGAGGCACGCTTGCCGGGTCCAATCTGCGGCATGGCGATGGCGTGAAACCCGTGGTCGGTCTGGAACAGACCCGAATGACATTTGGCACAGCCCGCCTTGCCGTAAAACAGATCCAGCCCGACCTTCTGGTTACCGCTCAGATCGCCCTCGCCACGCAAGAACCTGTCAAAATCACTGTCCGTCGCGCGCCATTCAAAGGCGACAAAGGCAGCGATAGCATCCGAAATATCCGTGAAATGCACAGGCTTGTTGCCGATGACCTGATCGAACCTCGCGCGGTACTCTGGAATGCCCGACACCCGCTGCGCCAGGATATCCCAGGCACCGCCGGGGCCGGTCAGCACGCCTTGGCGCACTGCCTTCGACACGTCATTTTCGCCCAGGTGGCCCGCCATTTCATCGCCCGACAGCACCGGAAACATGGTCTGCGCGCTCAGCAGGCTGGCAAATCCCTGTTCCATCTCCGCGCCCAGCGGCGTGCGGATGCCGCCCTTGCGGGTCTCGTCGACCTCCAGCCTGCCATCGTGAAAGAACGTCCGGTATTCCAGCGCTCCGACGTTGAAGAGGGCAGGCGCGTTGCGCGGAATGCGCTGTTCGGGCAGGTTGGCTGGATCAGCCTTGCGGTCAGGTCCCAGACCTGCGGCCCCGTCCCCCAGCCCCAGCGACACCGCATCGCCGGTGGCATGGGCAGGGTGGTGGCAACTGGCGCAACTGACCGTTTTGCCGCCCGACAGGATGGGATCATAGAACAGCAAGCGCCCCAATTCGATCTGCGGCATCGAAGGCTCGGGAAACACGGCATCGGGCGACGGCAGGTCCTGCGCGATGGCTATGCCGCCCGACAGCGCCAGCGCGTAAAACCCGCGCATCATGTCACACCAACCCATTGCCATAGTATCCCTCCCTAGCTTCGACCAGTGCACCCCGGATGTCCCGTCATTGCAATGCTTTCAGCATCGGATATGCGGCGCGATAGGCTTGGTGCCCTTCGGCGAACGCGCCGACAAGTGCCGCATCGGGATAGACCGTGCGCGCAATCTCGGGCTTGGTCATCACCTCGGACGGATTGGCCCCCGTCACCCCGCAGATGGCCAGACGTGCAGCCCCCAGCGCCGCCCCGAACTCGCCCCGCGCCGGGATTTCCAGCGGCAGGTTCAGCGTATTGGCCAGCATCTGCACCCAATGCAACGACGCAGCCCCGCCCCCGATGGCCAGAAGCGTCTGCGGATCGGCCCCCGTCGCGCGCAGGGCAAGCAGACTGTCGGCCTGCGCAAAGCTCACCCCTTCGAGCACCGCGCGGGTCATGTCCGGCGCGTCGTGGCCGATGTCCAGCCCGCTGAACCCACCACGCACCTGCGCGTCGTTGTGCGGCGTGCGTTCGCCCGACAAATAGGGATAGAACCGCAAACTGCCGGGCGCGCGCACCGCGTCGCCAAGGGCCGCGGTCAGCGCTGCAGGGCCCTGCCCCGTGATCCGCGCCAGCCAGTTGAGACTGTCGGTACAGGCCAGCGTCACGCCCATCTGATACCAGCGCCCCGGCACCGCGTGGCAAAACGTGTGCACCGCGCTGCCCGCATCGGGGGCAAAGCCATCCCGCGCCGCCAGCACGACACCCGACGTGCCAAGCGAGACGAACCCGTCGCCTTCCTTAAGCGCGCCGACACCGCAGGCCGCCGCCGCATTGTCGGCAGCCCCCGCGACCACCTGTACACCGCGCGGCAGGCCCATCTCGTCCGCCAATGCGTCACGCAGCAGGCCAATAACGCCCGTCCCCTCGTGCAGCGCAGGCATCTGATCACGGCGCATTCCGCCAGCGTCCAGCAACCTGTCGGACCAGTCGCGCCCGCCCACGTCCAGCCAGGCGGTGCCTGCCGCATCCGACATTTCGCTGGCGCAAATGCCGCTCATCCACAGGCTCACGTAATCCTTCGGCAAGACCACCTTGGCGACGCGGGAAAAGATGTCCGGCTCGTGTTCCGCGACCCAGGCCAGCTTGGGCGCGGTAAAGCCCGGAAAGACGATATTGCCGCTGATGTCCCGCACGCCATCCGCCGCGTCCAGCCGTGCCGCCTGAACATGGCTGCGCGTGTCGTTCCAAAGGATGCAAGGGCGCAGCACCGTGCCATCCGCGTCCAGCAAGACCGCACCATGCATATGCCCCGCCACCGCGATCCCGCGCACGGCACCGTATTCCACAGGATGCTCCGCCCGCAACGCAGCCAGCGCGGATCTGCACCCCGCAACCCAGGTCGCAGGGTCCTGTTCGCTCCAGCCGGGTGCGGGATGTGCGGCCTGATAATGCGCCTCCTGCGATCCTACCGGCACGCCATCCGCGCGCACCAACAACGCCCGCACACCGGACGTTCCCAGATCCAAACCGATATACATGGCGCACTCCCCTTTTTCGCGCATCCTGACCCCCAATAAATTTTATTGTCAAACTAATACCTACCGCTGGCAATCGACGCCGCACTGCGGCAAAGTCCGGCCATGACACGCACAGCACTCGTCACCGGTTCGGCCGGCTTCATTGGTTACTTCACCTCCCGCCGTCTTCTCGACGAAGGCTGGAAGGTGATCGGCCTGGATGCAATGTCCGATTACTACGATGTCACGCTGAAAGAACGCCGCCACGCGATGCTGAACCAAAGCGCGGACTTTACGGCGGTGACCGACCGGCTGGAAACCCCCGGCACGCTGATGGATCTCTTTCAGACACACCGCCCCGACGCGGTCGTTCACCTGGCTGCTCAGGCAGGCGTGCGCTATTCCATCGACAATCCCCGCTCCTATGTCGAGGCGAACCTCGTGGGCACCTTCGAACTGCTGGAAGCCGCCCGCGCCTTTCCGCCCGCCCACATGCTGTTGGCCTCGACCTCATCGGTCTACGGCGCCAACACGCAGATGCCCTATACCGAGGCCGACAAGGTCGACAGCCAGATGTCATTCTATGCCGCCACCAAGAAGGCGACCGAGAACATGGCACACAGCTATGCGCATCTCTACGATCTGCCGATCACCATGTTTCGCTTTTTCACCGTCTACGGGCCCTGGGGCCGCCCAGACATGGCCCACTTCAAATTCACCCGCGCGATCCTGAACGATGAACCCATCGACGTGTACAACCACGGCGACATGATGCGCGACTTTACCTATATCGACGACCTCACCGCCGCGATCAGCGCCCTGATTGACGCGGTGCCCCAACGCGACGCGCCAGTGGCAGGCGACAGCCTCAGCCCAGTCGCGCCGCACCGCATCGTCAACATCGGCAATGGCGCACCGGTCAAGCTGATGGATTTCATTGCGGCCATCGAGGCCGCTTGCGGCACCCGCGCACAGATCAACTTCCAGGACATGCAGCCCGGCGACGTCCCCGCCACATGGGCCGACGCGACCCTGCTGGAAACCCTGACGGGCAAGCGCCCCGCCACGCCGATCCAGACCGGCATCGACGCCTTCGTCGCGTGGTATCGCGACTACTACCAGATCTGACAGTTCATCTTGCCGGGTAAACTCCCCCCGGAGGGCCCCTTTCCACAGATCGTACGGCCCGCTATAGACAGGTCCGACCCCCAAAACTCCACAAAGGCTGCCTCATGACCTTCGACCGCGCCATCAAAATCGCCCCCTCCATCCTTGCCGCCGATTTCGCCAACTTCGGGGCCGAATGCGCCGCTGCCGAAGCGCAAGGAGCGGACTGGATTCACGTCGACGTGATGGACGGGCATTTCGTGCCCAACATCACGTTCGGCCCTGCCACCTGCGCCGCGATCCGGCCCCACATCAAGGGCGTGATGGACGTGCACCTGATGATCTCTCCTGTCGATGCCTATATCGACGCCTTCGCGCAGGCCGGTGCCGACATTCTGACCGCCCACGTCGAGGCAGGCCCTCACATCCACCGCACGCTTCAGGCGATCCGCGCGGCGGGCTGCAAAGCCGGTGTGGCGCTGAACCCCGGCACGCCCGCTTCAGCAGTTGCCGATCTGATGGACATGGTCGATCTGGTCTGTGTGATGACGGTGAACCCCGGTTTCGGCGGGCAGAAGTTCATCTACATGCCCGCCAAGATCAAATCCCTGCGCGACATGATCGGCGACCGCCCCGTGCACATTGAAATCGACGGCGGCGTCGATCCCAGGACGGCGCCGCTGGTGGCGCAGGCCGGGGCCGATGTGCTGGTCGCAGGCTCTGCGGTGTTCAAGGGCGGCTCGGTCCAGAACCCGGCACCATACGGCGAGAACATCCGCGCCATCCGCACCGCCGCCGAAGGTGTCTGGACGTAACAGCCCGAAGCCTTAGCCGATCTGATCGGCGAAGGCCTCGAGCAGCTTGTGTTTCAGGATCTTGCCCGTGGGTGCCGCAGGCAGGGACGACGCCAAAATGATCTGGCTGGGCCGCTTGTAGCCCGCCAGCCGTTCGGCGGCGAAGGCGCGCAGCTCTTCGACGGTGACATCGCTGTCGTCCGCCACTTGGCAGAAGGCCAGCACCTTCTCATCGGCACCGACCTTGTGACCGATCACCGCCGCCTGGATGACCTGCGGATGATCGTTCAGCGCCGCCTCGACCTCGGGTGGATAGACGTTGAAGCCGCCGTGAATGATCAGCTCTTTCGAGCGACCCACGATGTGCAAATGGCCCTTGTCGTCGATGCGCCCCAGATCGCCGGTGTGCAGCCAGCCATCCGCCGAAAGCACGCGCGCGGTCTCTTCGGGGTTCTTGTAATAGCCCTTCATGATCTGCGGGCCGCGGGTGATCACCTCGCCCACGCCATCGCCCGATCCGGGCGCGTCCATGTCCAACGCGACTTCGACCCCCGGCAGGGCGGGGCCCACGGAGATGTCCGGGTCACCGATCACGTTGCTGGTGGCAGCGGTGCCTGCGCTGGTTTCGGTCATGCCATAGCCGTTTTGCAAGGCCACGCCATAGAACGCCTCAGCCTGCCGTTTCCACGCAGGGTCCAGAGGAGCGGCACCGGACGAGACGTAGCGCAGCGTCGGGCTGTCGAGCCGCGCGTAGCCCATCTTTTTCGTATAGGCCATCAGCAGCGCATGCATCTGCGGCACCGCCGAACAGAGCGTCACGCCACTGCGCAAGGCTTCATAGGTCGCGGCCACGTCAAACCGCGCAGCCAGCCGCACCGGTGCGCCGGTATAAACCGCCGCCGCCATGACCGAGCACATGCCGAAAACATGGGTCAGCGGCAACACGCCGTAGATCACATCGTCGGGCGTCATCCGCCGCAGATTGGCCGAAGTCAGCCCGCCAAAACGTACATTCTCATGGGTCAGCATCACGCCCTTCGGCGTGCCAGTGGTCCCGGTCGTATAGAGCAGGATCGCCACATCGGTCTCAACTTCCGGCATGCCGCCATCCAGTGCAGCAAAGGCCAACGTGCCAAAGCGCCCCGCAGCCTCGATCGCGCCGAACCGCGCGCCATGGCTGGCCGCATCGGGCGACGCAGCACTGGTGCAGACCAGAACGCGCGGTTCTGCATGGTCGATGATCTTTTGCACCTCGCCCGCCGTCTGGCGCGCGTTGAAGGGCACCACGGTCGCCCCGATCTTCCAAGCCCCGAACAACAGCGCCACGGCAGCGACGCAGTTTTCCGCCAGCATCAGCACGCGGTCGCCCGGCGCAACACCCAAATCAGTCAGCCGCGCGCCGATCTCATTGGCAGAGACGTCCAGCTCTAGATAACTGACGCGCACGCCGGTGTTGTCCTCGAACGCTAGCGCATTGGGGCGCGTGGCGACCTGGTGGGACAGATAATGCTCGACACGGCCTGTCATCTATCGAACTCCGGTGCGCGTTTTTCGAGGAAGGCGGCGATGCCCTCGGCGGCTTCGTCAGCACCTGCGGCCCAGGCCATACCATCGCGTTCCATGTCCAGTTGTGCGGCCTCGTCCTGATCGTAGGCGCGCGAGACCATCGCGCGAATGCGCCCTTGGGCGACGCGTGGGCCTTTGGCAATGCGGTCGACGAGCGCCAGCGCCGCAGCCACAACATCACCCGCTGCACACAGTTGCGACACCACACCCAGATCGTGCATCCGGTCCGCCGTCACTGGCTGCGCCAGCACGCACATTTCCATCGCCAGCTGACGCGGCACCATGCGCGCCAGATGCGCCGTCAGCCCGCCATCGGGCACCAGCCCCGCGTTGACGTAGGATGCAGTGAATTTCACGCCCGCTTCGGCCACGATCATGTCGCAGGCCAGCGCAATCGACGCGCCTGCCCCTGCGGCACCGCCCTTGACGGCGGCGATCACCGGCACCGGGCTGCTGCGGATCAGGCGGATCAGGTCGTGCAATTCGTCGATCTTGGCGCGGCGTGCGTCCTCGGCCATGTCGCGCCGCGCGATCAGCACGTTCAGGTTGCCGCCAGCGCAAAAGAACCCGCCGGTCGAGGTCAGCACGACGGCCCGAATGCGTGGCTCCTGCGCCTTGGCAAAGGCGTCCGTGATCACCGCGTAAAGCTCGGGCGACAGGGCACCGCGCATGTCCTCGTTGCCGTTCCAGACGATCAGACGGTCGCCCGCATCCTCAAGATATGGATCGCTCATCCCCGCCCCTCCGGCACTTTCTTGTAGACGCCTGTGGCTGTGGCCAGCAAACGCCCATCGTCGTCGTGCAATTCGCCCTCGACGAACATCAGGCTGCGCCCGCCCCCCGTCACCTTGCCGGTGGCAATCACGCGGCCCGTCATCGCGGGGGCAATAAACTGCGTGTTCATCGAAATGGTCAGAAACTTGTCGCTGCCATCCTCGGACGTGTGCATCGCGGCACCGTAGCCCATCGCATTGTCGAGCAAGCAGGCGATGATGCCACCGTGCAGCGCCCCGTGTCGGTTTCCGTGCTGCGCGCCGATATCCAGCACGCAGCGTCCTTTTCCATCGTCGGCCGAAATATCAACCACATACCCCAAGAGCGTTTGCGCGCCCGTCTCGTCGCGGATGATCCCTGGCCCGTCCGTCATATCAGGCTGCACTCAGCGCGATAAAGCGTTCCAGATGGTGATCGGTATCGCCAAAGCGGTGATCGGCCATCGTGATACGCTTGGCGATATGGGCAAGCTCATATTCCTGCGTCATGGCGATGCCACCGTGCATCTGGATCGATTCCTCTGCGATCAGACGACCGGCGCGACCCAGCAGGTTCTTCGCCGCCGAGATGTTCATGTCGCGGATGCGGGTCTCTTCGCGCAGGTTGCCCGCCGCATTGATCACCGCACTGCGCGCCTGTTCCATTTCGATCAGCATGTCGGCCATCCGGTGTGCCAGTGCCTGGAACGTCCCGATCGGGCGGCCAAACTGCTTGCGCGTACCCAGATAGTCGTTGGTCAGCCGCGTTGCCGTGTCCATCGCCCCCAGTGTTTCGGCACATTGTGCCATCGTCGCCAGCGCCATCACATCGCTCAGCACGGCAAAGCCGTCTTCGGTCAGCAATTCGCCTTCGACACCGTCCAGCGTGACTTCGGCGGCGCGGCCACCGGCCAACAGCGGATAGCCCTGGATGGTCAGACCCGCGGCATCCTTGGCCACGAGATAGAGCGCGATGCCCGCCTCGTCCGCCACGTCGCCCGACGCCCGAGCCGACACGATCAGATGATCGGCGTTTTCGGCGTTCATCACCACGGCCTTGCGACCGTTCAGCTTGCCGCCGTCAACGGAAGTACGCACATGGCTCATGTCATAGCGGCTGGTGGGCTCACCATGCGCCACGGCCAGTTGCAGACCACCGCCGATCATCTCTTCGACCAGATCGGTCTTGTCACAAGCGGCCAGGATGCGGCCCCCGATCAGGGCGCTGTCCATGAACGGCTCGATCACGCCCGCGCGGCCTAACTCCTCGAACACCACGGCGATGTCGAAGCCCGCACCGCCGAAACCGCCCTGCTCTTCGGTGAACATCGCACCAATGACGCCCAGTTCAGCCAGTTGCGTCCAGACTTCTTCCGACATGCCGTTTGGGCGCTCGAGAATCTCGTTGCGCGTGGCCGTCGAATATTTCTCCCGCAGGTAGCGCCGCAGGCTGTCTTGCAGCATTTGCCGCTCTTCCGTCAGATCAAAGTTCATTGACCGCCTCCCATCATGACCTTCGCGATGATGCCGCGTTGGATTTCGTTGCTGCCGCCAAAGATCGACAGCTTGCGATTGTTGAAATATTGCGCCGCGACCGGACCGGCCTCGTGCGGATCGGGCAGTGCTTCGTTGCTGCCTTCGATCGCCTCGGACGCAAAGGGCATCGCGTAGGGGCCGACGGCCCGGCGTGCCAGATCGTTGATTTCCTGACGGATGATCGTGCCCTTGACCTTCAGCATCGACGCCTCGACGCCAGGTGCACCGCCGGCAGCTGCAGCCGAGATGATCCGCATGTTGCTGGTCGCCATCGCCTTCAGGTCAATCTCGACCTGTGCCACACGGGCGGCGAAATGCGGATTCGCCATCAACGGCTTGCCCCCGGCCATTTCGGCGCGCGCGATGCGTTTGACGGTGTTCAGGCCGGCCTGCGAGAAACCGACGCCCGCGATGTTGGTGCGCTCGTGGGTCAGCAGGTACTTGGCATAGGTCCAGCCCTTGTTTTCTTCGCCGACAAGGTTTTCGACCGGCACCTTGACGTCGTCAAAGAACACCTCGTTCACCTCGTGCGTGCCATCCAGCAGGATGATCGGGCGCACTTCGATGCCGGGGGTGTTCATGTCGATCAGCAGAAAGGAAATGCCCTCTTGCTGCTTCACGTCGGGGTCGGTGCGCACCAGGCAGAAAATCATGTTGGCGTGCTGGCCCAGTGTCGTCCAGGTCTTCTGACCGTTGACGATATAATGATCGCCCTCGCGCACGGCACGGGTTTTCAGCGATGCAAGGTCAGAGCCGGCACCCGGCTCGGAATAGCCCTGGCACCACCAGTCCTTACCCTCGAGCAGGCGTGGCAGCCAGTAATCCTGCTGCTCTTTCGAACCGAACTTTTGCAGCACGGGGGCCAGCATTGACAGACCGAACGGCACGATGCGCGGCGCGTGATGTGCGGCAGCTTCTTCCTCGAAGATGTGGCGCTGCACGGCGTTCCATTCGGCACCACCGAACTTTTTGGGCCAGTTCGGGGCAAGCCATCCCTTGCTGTTCAGGATGGCGTGCCATTTCTCCTGACCTTCCTTGCCCAACTCGTCGCCAAGGCGGATCTTGTCAGACATCTCCTTGGGAAGCTCGTCACGCATGAACGCACGCACTTCGTCACGGAATGCCAGTTCTTCGTCGGTATAGCTCAGGTCCATATCCGGTCTCCTTATCGGGTTCAGGCCGCAGCGGCCTTGTTGAGGTCGTCGAATGTCTTGCCTTCGGCCACCAGCTCTTCGAACAGCGGCGCGATCTGCCAGAAGTGGGGATCTTCCTTCTGGTATTCCTTCATGTCGGCCAGCAGTCCGGGCAGGCCCGCGATGTCTGCCCACTTGAGCGGACCACCGCGATAGCGTGGGAAACCGTAGCCGAAGAGCAGCGTCATATCCACGTCCAGCGGACGCCGCGCGATGCCCTCGCCCACCACCTTGGCGGATTCGTTGACCATCGCCGCCATATAGCGGCGCACGATTTCTTCCGAGGTAAAGTCGCGCGGGGTGATGCCCTGTTTCGCGCGTTCCTCTTCGATCAGCGGCATGACGTCGGGGTTCGGTACGCGCGCCTTGGCACCGGCGGAATAGTCGTAATAGCCCTTGCCGGTCTTCTGGCCAAAATGACCCTCTTCGCAAAGCTTGTCAGCATAGGAACTGTCGCGCGCCGCCGGGTCGATGCCTTCGGCGCGTTTGCGTTTGCGCACGGCCCAGCCGATATCCAGACCGGCAAGGTCGGCCACCGCGAAGGGCCCCATTGCAAAGCCGAACTCTTCCAGCGCCTTGTCGATCTCATAGGGCGATGCGCCGTCCAGGATCATGTGATCGGCAGCGGTGCGATAGGTCGACAGGATGCGGTTGCCGATGAAGCCGTCGCAGACCCCGGCGCGCACGCTGATCTTGCTCATGCGCTTGCCCAGTTCGAAGCCGGTGGCGACCACGTCCGCAGCCGTCTTGTCGGCCACGACGATTTCCAGCAGCTTCATCACATGCGCGGGCGAGAAGAAGTGCAGCCCGATCACGTCTTCGGGACGACTGGTGCTGGCGGCAATCTCGTTCACATCCAGATAGGACGTGTTCGACGCAAGGATCGCGCCCTTCTTGCAGACGCGGTCCAACTCGCCGAAGACGGTCTTTTTCACCGACATTTCCTCGAACACCGCCTCGATCACCAGATCAACGTCGGACAGCGCGTCATAGTTGGTCACGACCGTCAGGATGTTGGTCAGGATCTTGTCGTGCTGGTCCTGGCTGATCTTGCCGCGCTTCAACGCGCCGCTGAGGTTGCCCGCGATCCGCTTGCGCGCCGCTTCGCCCGCGTCGGCCGTCATCTCCAGCAGGGTGACCTGCAGACCCGACAGCAATGCGGATGTGGCGATGCCCGCCCCCATCGTGCCGCCGCCAATCACACCGATATGCTGCAAGGCGCGGGGCTCGACGTCCTTCAACTCGGGCAGGTTGCCCACGGCACGTTCGCTGAAGAAGGCGTGGATCATGCCCTCGCGCTGGTCTGTCTGCATCAGGTCCATGAAGATCTTGCGCTCGGCGGCCAGACCTTCGGCGAAGGGATGCTCGACACCGGCCTGCACGGCACGCACGCATTGCGCGGGCGAAATTTGGCCGCGGCCTCGCGCCAGGATGCTTTCATAGGCACCGTCCCAGTCGATCGCGGCGGGCGTGTCCATCTCTGATACCGGGCGGCGCGGCGCGTCCGCGTCCAGCAGCGATTGTGTATAGTCAATCCCGTTCTGCTTGGGGTCGCCGTCGCGAACCTCGTCGATCAGACCCATCTTGGCAGCTTCATCCGCCTTGACCTGACGGCCGGTCGTCATGACTTCCAGCGCCGCCTCGACACCTGTCAGACGCGGCATCCGCTGCGTACCACCGGCACCGGGGATCAGGCCCAGGTGCACTTCGGGCAGGCCGACGCGGGCCGACGGCACCGCGATGCGGTAATGACACCCCAGCGCGACCTCAAGCCCGCCACCCAGGCTGACGCCGTGCATCGACGCGACCACCAGCAGAGGCGAAGCCTCGATGCGGTTGATCAGCACCGGCAGGTGCGGCTCTTTCGGCGTCTTGCCGAATTCCTTGATGTCTGCACCGGCAAAAAACGCACGGCCCTCTCCGACGATCAAGACCGCCTTCACACCATCGTCCGCTTCGGCGCGGTCCATACCGTCCCAAAGCCCCTGACGCACGGCATGGCTCAGCGCGTTGACGGGCGGGTTCTGTACCGTAAGCACGGCGATGTCACCGTGGCGTGAATATGCAATCTTGTCGCTCATGTGTGGGCTCTCCTCCGGTTCGACCAACGTGTGGGCTGGCCGCTGTTTCGGGATGCGAAACTGCATTCCGCTCCAGCGCGGCCAGATAGCCACAGGGTACGACACCCTGCAAGGAGAACATAGGCGGGAGATGAAACGCCGCCACGTCACAAGGGGCGCGCCACGGCGTCGCAGCGGCGACCTGCCGAGACCGGGATGTCAGCGCGGCGCGCGGTAGATGAAGCAGCGCCCCGGAACCGCATGTTCCGGCAGGGGCAATTCCTCGAATCCGTCGAAATACATCTGGTCGCTGGACACCATCAGGCCACCCGGCGCCAGCAGCGGCTGCACGTAGGGCGAGATGCTGCGCGCGAACACGTCATTCTTGGCGCGGTTGTGCCCCCCAAGATCGGCATGGATCAATACAGCAGTAGGGCCGAACCGGTCCAGCGCCTGCGGCAGGGTCTCGAACACGTCGCCCAGGATCAGCCTGTCGTCGGGCGGTGTGCTGTCGGGGTGCGCCGCGACCGCGCGTTCGAACACGTAGATGTCGCGCGGGTCCAGCACCTTGCGCATGTGGTGATAGGTGCGCCCATTGCCCAGACCCAGCTCGAACGCGGGCCCCGCCACATCCGCCAGCAGCGCGGCGGCGTGGTCGATGCAGGCGCGCTGCGACACCATGCGGTCGATAAACATATCCAGTCGGCTCATGCGCGCGGTCCTCTCGTGCGGTGCGATCATGACTACATGGGGCAGTTGGCGGCGAATGTGTAGCACAAGCGCGACACAATCGCGCCATCACTGGACCTGTGGCACGAAATCAGGTTTCACTGTAAACCACAGTGTGCCTTATCCGGCATGACAGGGGACGGCATGACACCACTTCTTGACGTGGCAGATCTAAGCATCGGGTTCGGCACTGCCCAGCCCGTGGTGCAGCGCGTCAGCTTTTCTGTGCGCCCCGGTGAGACGCTGGCCTTGGTCGGCGAAAGCGGCTCGGGCAAGACGCTGACCTGCCGGTCGGTGCTGCGCATCCTGCCGGGGTCGGCGCAACTGCGGTCGGGCAGCATCCGCTTTGGCCGCGAGGGCGCGGTGCAAGACCTGCTGAGCCTGCCCGAGCGCAAGATGAGGAGCATTCGCGGCAACCACATCTCGATGATCTTCCAAGAGCCGATGCGCTCTCTGTCGCCGCTGCACCGGATCGGCAATCAGGTGACCGAGGTGCTGAAACTGCACCGCTCGAAATCAGGCTCGGATGCGCGCAAACAGGTGCTCGAAACCTTCGAGCAGGTGGGCTTTGCCGACCCCGAACGTGTCTTTCGCGCCTATCCGTTCGAGCTGTCGGGGGGGATGCGGCAGCGCGCGATGATCGCGATGGCGATGGTGGCGAAACCCGATCTGCTGATCGCGGACGAGCCGACCACGGCGCTGGACGTGACCACGCAGGCGCAGGTTCTGGGGCTGATCAAGGATCTGCAGCGCGCCACCGGCATGGCGGTCATTCTGGTCACGCACGATCTGGGCGTGGTCGCCAACATGGCCGAAAAGGTCGTGGTGATGAACAAGGGCCGCGTGATGGAAAGCGGCCCGGCCGCCGCGGTCCTGAGTGCGCCGCAGCACGGCTATACCCGCAGGCTTATTGCCGCAGCCCCGATGATCCCACAGGTTGCCGCCCCATCGGCGCCCCAGATGCACGACGATCTGATCCTGGACATGCAGGGCGTCAGCAAGACCTACCAGATGCGCGGCGGTGCGTGGAAAGCGCCGGTGCACGTGCACGCCTGTATCGACGTGAACCTGTCGCTGCCGCGTGGGCGCACGCTGGCCGTGGTCGGCGAAAGCGGCTCGGGCAAGACGACATGCGCGCGCATCGCACTGGGGGCAGAGAAGCCCGACGCAGGCAGCCGCGTGCTGTTTCGCGGCAAGGGCAGCGACGCCCCCCTGCCGGTGCACGCGATGGACCGCGCCCAGCGCACACAGTTTCAGCGGTCTGCGCAGATGGTGTTCCAGGACCCCTATTCGTCGCTGTCCCCGCGCATGCGCATTCAGGAGGCGCTGACCGAGCCGATGGAAATTCACGGGCTGGGCACCCGCGCCGACCGCCGCGAAAAGGCCGCCGAGATGCTGCGCTGGGTAGGTCTCTCGCCCGATATGCTGGGCCGCTTTCCCCATGCGTTCTCCGGCGGCCAGCGCCAGCGCCTGTCGATTGCCCGTGCCCTGACACTGGACCCGCAACTGCTGGTCTGCGACGAGCCGACCTCGGCGCTGGATGTGTCGGTGCAGGACCAGATCCTGACCCTGCTCGAAGACATCCAGGCGCGCATGGGCCTCAGCTATCTGTTCATCAGTCACGATCTGGCCGTGGTCTCGCGCATCGCCGACGAAGTGGCCGTGATGCGACAGGGCGTCATCGTCGAGCAGGCCCCGCCCGACACGCTGTTTTACAGCCCGCAACACCCCTACACCAAGGCGCTGATCGCAGCGCAGCCCGAACCCGACCTGTCGCGCCCCATTGATCTGGCGCTGGTCGCCCGTGGGGCTGGCGCGCCGGCAACATGGCCCGAGATGTTCCGCTTTGTCGGCACGGACGCGCCTGCCTTGACCGAAGTAAGCCCCGGACATCAGGTGCGCTGCCATGTTTGATCGCCTGCGCCCCCTTTTGCTGGCCCTTGTGCTGGTCCTGGCCAGCCCGTTGTCGGCCCAAACTCCGCAACCGGACGTACAGGAAAGCACGTTCTGGGCCGATGAGGTCTCACGCGGCCTGATGCCCCCCGCCGTCTGGCGCATCCCCGCCGAGCCACTGATTGTCGATCTGGAGGCCAAGGGCCGAAGTTTCGGCACCCAGGGCGGCACATTGCGCACCATGATTTCGCGGTCCAAGGACGTGCGGCAGATGGTGGTCTATGGCTATGCGCGGCTGGTGGGCTATGACGAGAATTACGAGCTGCAACCGGACATCTTGCGCGATGTGACCATCGAGGAAGGCCGCCGCTTTACGCTGCACCTGCGCGAAGGGCACAAATGGTCGGACGGGTCCGATTTCACCTCGGCGGATTTCGAATACTGGTGGAACGACGTCGCCAATCACCCCGAGCTAAGCCCGAACGGCCCCCCCGACGTGATGCGCGTGGGGCAACAACTGGCCACGATGCGCTTTCCTGATCCGCTGACCGTCGTGATCGAATGGCCCGTGTCGAACCCCGAATTCCTGCAACAGCTTGCGGCAGCGCGCCCGCCATTCATCTACCGTCCGTCAAAGTTCCTCAAGCAGTTCCACATCGACTACGCGGACCCCGACACCCTGCAGACCCAAATCGACAAGCGCCGCGTGCGCAGCTGGGCGGCGCTGCACAACCGTCTGGACGACATGTATAAGTTCGACGTCCCCGATCTGCCGACCTTGCAGCCGTGGATGAGCGCGACCGCCACCAGTTCGTCGCGGCAGTTGTTCGTGCGCAATCCCTATTTCCACCGGATCGACGCGCGCGGGGTGCAACTGCCCTATATTGACGTGGTCGAGATGACCGTGGTGGGCGCCGGTCTGATCGCGGCCAAATCCAACGCGGGCGAGGCCGATCTGCAAGCGCGCGGCATTGATTTTCGCGACATCTCGATCCTGAAGAAGGGCGAAAGCGACGGCGAGAATTATCATACGCTGCTCTGGGGCAACGGAGCCGCCAGCCAGATCGCGATCTATCCCAACCTGAACTTTGCCGATCCGGTCTGGCGCGAGGTGATCCGCGACGTGCGCTTTCGCCGGGCGCTGTCGATGGGGATCGACCGGCACATGATCAACCGCGCGCTGTACTTCGGACTGGGCAAGGAGGGCGGCATGGCGGCCCTTTCCGGAAGTGCCTTCTTCGACCCAGAAAACCTGAACGCCTGGGCCACCTATGACCCCGATGCCGCGAACGCCCTGCTGGACGACATGGGCCTGACCGAACGCACCCCTGCCGGCCTGCGCAAGCTGCCCGATGGTCGCCCGATGGAGTTCGTGATCGAAACGGCAGGCGAACGGCAAGAGGTCGAAAACGCATTGGCCATCATCACCGACACCTGGCGCGAGATTGGGATCAAGCTGGTGATGCGCCCGCTTGACCGCGACATCCTGCGCAACCGTGTCTATGCGGGCGTCACAATGGCAGCGGTCTGGTTCGGTTGGGACAACGGCCTCCCCCAGCCCTATACGCCGCCGGGCTATCTGGCACCCACGCAGCAGGACTTCATGGCCTGGCCGATGTGGGGCCAGCACTACCAGACGCGCGGCGGCGCAGGCGAAGCGGTGGACATGGAACCGGCCAAGCGGCTGCTGGTTCTGTCCGCGCAATGGACCGCCGCCGAGGATGACGAGACCCGCAGCATGATCTGGCGCGAGATGCTGAAGATACACGCCAGCCAGCAATACGGCATCGGCGTACTGGCCGAAGCGCCGCAGCCTGTCGTCGTCAACAATGCTCTGCGCAATGTGCCCGAAGTGGCGATATGGTCGTGGGAGCCGGGGGCGCATTTCGGCGTGCACCGGATGGATGAATTCTGGTTCGATCTGCCTGCGCAGACAGCACGGGCAAGCGAATGATGTTTCTGAAATACGCAGGCTACCGTCTGCTGACCATGCTGCTGACGCTCGGGGTGGTGTCGATCCTGGTCTTTGCGATCATCAACCTGCCGCCCGGCGATTACCTGTCGAACCAGATCGCGGAACTGCGCGCCACCGGCCAGGCCGAGGGCGTTGCCAAGGCCGAATTCCTGCGCACCGAATACGCGCTGGATCGCCCGCTTTGGATGCAATACCTGATCTGGATCGGTGCAGCACCGGGGCCCCAAGGGTTCAGCGGCATGTTGCAGGGCGACTTTGGCTGGTCGTTCGAGTTCGACCAGCCCGTGTCGGAAATCGTCGGTGATGCGCTGTGGCTGACGGTTCTGGTCAATCTTGCGGCGGTTCTGTTCGTCTATGTGGTGGCCCTGCCGCTGGGCGTGCTGGCGGCGGCGAAATCCGAGACCTGGGTGGATTATTCGGCGGCCTTTATCGGCTATCTGGGTCTTGCCACGCCGAACTTTCTGCTGGCGCTGATGCTGTTCTATTACGGGAACAAATACATGGGCCTCCCCATCGGCGGGCTGATGGCCCCCGAGTTCGAGGGCGAACCGATGAGCCCCGCCAAGGTGCAGTCGATCTTGATCCACCTGATCGTGCCAACCTTCGTCATCGGCACCTCGGGCGCGGCGGCGATGATGCAGCGGCTGCGCGCCAACATGCTGGACGAGCTGAGCAAACCCTACGTCGAGACCGCAAAAGCCAAGGGCATGGCCCCCGCCCGTCTGATGGCGAAATATCCGCTGCGCATGGCGTTCAACCCCTTCGTGGCCGACATCGGCAACCTGCTGCCCGCAATGGTGTCGGGGTCGGTACTGGTGTCGGTTGTGCTGGGCCTGCAAACCATCGGCCCCGCGCTGCTGGCGGCGCTGAAATCACAGGATCAGTTCCTGGCCGGTTTCGTGCTGATGTTCGTAGCGCTGCTGACGCTGATCGGCACGATGATTTCCGATCTGCTGCTGGTGCTGCTTGACCCGCGCATCCGCTACGGAGCGCGCGAAGGATGACCATGCCCCCCGATGCCCACTATGTCGATGACGCGCCCTATGATCCCGACATCGACCTCAGCGCGCCTGACCGCAAGGACATGGACGCGCCTGCGTGGCTGCTGGTCTGGCGGCGGTTCCGGCGGCACAAGCTGGGGCTGATCTCGGGGGTGTTCCTGCTGCTCAGCTATCTGATGCTGCCATTCGCGGGGTTCATCGCCCCCTACACGCCGAATGAGCGCAGCGCCGAGAACCTCTATCATCCGCCGCAGGCCGTGCACTGGTTTCATGACGGCGCGCTGATCGGGCCCTATGTCTATGCCACCAGCGGACAGGCCGATCTGGTCAATTTCCGCTGGCAATACCAGGCCGACACTGACCGCCCGATGCGTTTGGAGATTTTCTGCGAGGGCGGCACCTACAATCTGCTCGGGTTCATCCCCTCGGACACGCATCTTTTCTGCGCGCCCGAAGGAGCCACCGTGTTCCTTTTTGGATCGGACAGATTGGGCCGCGACGTATTCAGCCGCATCCTATACGGCGCGCAACTGTCGCTGACGGTGGGCATCATCGGCATCACCGTGTCGTTCGCGCTTGGCATCTTTTTCGGCTCGATCGCGGGCTATTTCGGCGGCAAGACCGACTGGATCATCAACCGCGCCATCGAAATCCTGCGCAGCCTGCCGGAATTGCCGCTGTGGCTGGCGCTGTCGGCGGCGGTGCCGTCGAACTGGGGGCCGGTGGCGGTGTTTTTCATCATCTCGATCATTCTCGGCATCCTTGACTGGCCAGGACTGGCACGGGCGGTGCGGTCAAAATTCCTGAGCCTGCGCGAGGAAGAATACGTGCGCGCCGCCGAGATGATGGGGGCAAAACCGGGCCGCGTGATCCGCCGACACCTGCTGCCCAATTTCTCGTCGCACCTGATCGCCAGCGCCACGCTGTCGATCCCCGCGATGATCCTGGGCGAAACCGCGCTGTCGTTTCTGGGGCTGGGCCTGCGTGCGCCTGCGGTCAGCTGGGGCGTGATGCTGAACGACGCTCAAAACCTGGCAAGCATCGAGATCTATCCGTGGACGGCGATCCCGATGCTGCCGATCATCATCGTGGTTCTGGCGTTCAACTTTCTGGGCGACGGGCTGCGGGACAGCCTCGACCCCTACAAGTCTTGAACGCCGTTACCCGCGCGGCTTGCGCGGCGGCTGGCTGCCGCCCGGACCGCTGAAGCCACGCTTGCCCGCAGGCTTTCCGGTCGGTTTGCCCGCAGGTTTTCCCTTGGACGGACCACCCGAAGGCGCGCCCTTGCCCTTGTAGGCAGGTTTGCCACCCGTACCGCCCGCATTGTCGCCAAAGCGCGGCTTGCCACGCGGGCTGGTCACGGCACCGTCTGCACGGGCGTTGTCCATGGTCGAACGCGGCTTTTTCTTGTGTGCGCTGTGCGGGCCTGTAGGCTTGCCGTCGCCCTTGGGCTTCTTGCGACGCGGGGTCGACGTGTCGTTCCAGTCGATTGGGCCAGCGGACTTGGGCGGACCCTTGCGCGCGGGTTTGTCGTCCGGATTGTAATCGGATTTCGGTTTGTAGTCCGACTTTTCCTTGTAGTCGGACTTTGGAGTATGCTCCGACTTCGGTTTGTAATCAGATTTCGGCTTTTCCGTCTTCGGCTCGGGCGCGCGGCTCAGGACCGGCTCTGCCTTGGGTTTGTCGTCCCACTGCTTTTTCGGCTTTTCGTCACGGGGCGGACGCGGTGCGCGATCCGGTGCCGTGCCAAAGTCGCGGTCCTTGGCCTTGTACGCAGGCTTGCCACCCTTGTTGTCGGGCTTGTTGCCCTTGTAGGGCGGGCGGTCTTCGCGCGGCTTATATGCAGGTTTCGGACGGTTGGCTTCGGCGGGCGGTGTCGCCAGACGTTCCAGTTTCAGGCCACCCTCGACCGTCATGTCATTGCCCAGCGCAGCGGCAAAACCGTCGGCGCTGGATTGCAGAACCTCGACGAAAGATGCGTCATCCGAAATGCGGATCGCGCCCAGGTCGTCCTTGGTCACGTCACCGGCCTTGCACAGGATCGGCAGAAGGCGGCGCACTTCGACGCCCTGGTTGCGCCCACCTGAGACCGAGAACCAGACGCTGGGGCCAAAGGCCGCGCGGGGTTTGGGGGCCTCGTTGGTGGCAGCGGACAGGTCTTCGGGCGCGGTATAGCGTTGCGCCAGTACGCGCACCGTGGCGGTGGCCAACTGCTCGGGCGAATAGGTCTCGACCAATTTGGCGACCAGATCAGTTTCGCTTTCGACGATGGGTTCGTACCACATCGGATCGGCCAGCAAGCGTGCCTCGTCCTCGGCGCGCACGGCGTCGGCACCGGGCGCTTCGCCCCATGTCGCTTCCAGTTGGGCCATCTTCAGGATGCGCGTCGCTTTCGCACGCACCTTGGCGGTGACGATCAGCGCGCTGACACCCTTGCGCCCGGCGCGGCCGGTCCGGCCCGAGCGGTGCAGCAGTGTCTCGTGGTTCGACGGCAGTTCGGCGTGCACGACCAGATCGAGGTTCGGCAGGTCGATGCCGCGCGCGGCCACATCTGTCGCCACGCAGACACGGGCGCGCCCGTCACGCATCGCCTGCAGCGCGTGCGAGCGTTCGGCCTGTGTCAGCTCGCCCGACAGCGCCACGACCGAGAAACCCCGGTTCGACAGGCGCGTGGTGATCCGGTTGACCATCGCACGGGTGTTGCAGAACACGATGGCATTGGGTGCCTCGAAGAACCGCAGGGTGTTGATGATAGCGCTTTCGCCGTCGTGGTTGGCCACGGACATGGCGCGATATTCGATATCGGCGTGCTGCGAGGTGCCCGAAAGGGTCGTGACCCGCTGCGCGTTGCGTTGATATTTCTGCGCCAGACCGGCAATGGACTTCGGCACCGTGGCCGAGAACATCAGGGTGCGGCGATCCTCGGGGCATTCGCCAAGGATGTATTCCAGATCGTCGCGGAACCCCAGATCAAGCATCTCGTCGGCTTCGTCCAGAACGACGCCACGGATCGAACCCAGGTTGATCGAGCCGCGCATGATGTGGTCGCGCAGACGGCCCGGCGTGGCGACAACGATATGTGCCCCGCGGTCCAGTGCACGACGTTCGTCGCGCATGTCCATGCCACCGACACAGGACGCCATGACGACGCCCGCCTTTTCATAGAGCCACGCGAGTTCGCGTTTCACCTGCATGGCAAGCTCGCGGGTCGGCGCGATCACCAGGGCCAGCGGCGCGCTTGCCGGGTCGAAACTCTCGCCCTCGCCCAGCAGGGTCTCGCCCAGCGCCAGGCCAAAGCCCACGGTCTTGCCCGATCCGGTCTGGGCCGAGACCAGCAGATCCTGCCCTTCGAGGGCCGGGTCGGTGACGGCCTCCTGTACGGGTGTTAGGGTTTCATATCCGCGCTGGGTCAGCGCATCGGCAAGGCTCTGTTTCAAAGGTTTTGGCTTTCGTTTGCGTAAGGCACGCGACCTATGCCTTTTGACAGGTGTTGTCGAGGGGATTTAATTGCGTCATTCCAGCGCCCGCAGAAGCTGCGGCGCATCGAAGAACATCATCATTGTCGCATCTGAATGCAATATTGCCCGAGCAATAGAGCCAACGCGCCCCGATGCAAAGCGGTTTGTGCAGTTTGCAGCTCGGAACCCGCGTTGCGCGCCTGGCTTATCTGTCGTCCGCCATCTGCTGGCCCGCGTCCAGCATGTCCTCGTCGATCACGGCCTGTGCTGCGGCGGTCACCGCCTCGCGCTGATCATCATCCAGATCGGCGGCCTTGCCGTCGGCCAGACGCACGGTCACCTCGCGGTGGGCAAAGCGGACGCCCTCACGCTCGAACAATGCGCGGATTTCCTCGTAGACCTTCTTGCGGACCAGCCATTGATCGCCCGGCTTGGTCATGAACTTGACCCGGATGATCATGGCGCTGTCTTCCATCTGGATCACGCCCTGGGATTTCAGCGGCTGGATGAAATTCTCGCCGATCACCGGATCATCAAGCAGTGCGACGCCCAGTTTCTTGATCAGCTTGCGCACCTTTTCCACGTCGGTGTCATAGGTGACGCGCAAGGGCAGCTTCATGATGACCCAATCGCGCGAATAGTTGGTGATGACCTGAATTTCACCAAAGGGCATGGTGTGCAGCGCCCCCAGATGGTGGCGCAACTGGAACGACCGCACGCTGATCTTTTCCACCGTGCCCTTGACCCCGCCCACGTCGATATATTCGCCCTTGCGAAACGCATCGTCGAACAGAAAGAACGCACCGGCAAAGACATCGCGCACCAGCGACTGACTGCCAAAGCCGATGGCGACCCCGACAAAGCCCGCGCCCGCAAAGAGCGGTCCGACGTTGACGCCGACTTCCAGCAGGATGATCAGCACGATGGTCACCAGCACCACGCTGAGCATCATGTTGCGAAAGAGCGGCAGCAGCGTCGCCAGACGGCTGGCACTGCTCGCACCGCTGCCTTCGTCGCCCAGCTCGGCCTCGACCATGTCGCCCTGCTCATCCGCGATCTTGCGGTCGATCCAGATGCGGAACACATGATAGATGATGTAGCCGATGAATATGATCACCATGATGTCCAGCAGCGACTTGCCCAGAAGGGTGTCGCCCACCATGTCGTTGGCGCTGCCCCAGATCATCAAAAGCGCATAGGCCCCCGCGACGAAGGCCAGAATCCCCGATACCCGCCGCGCCAGCTGCTCGTAGGTGTGCATCACGTGACGGGGTCTGTAGGCGGGTTCGGGAACTGCATCCTCTGCGTGGGCCGCGGCAGGCCCGATGGTTTCGGATGTGGTTTCGGGCGTGTTTTCTGGCGTGCCCTCGTCGTCGTCTCGCGCGTTCATCGCGGCAATCTGGCGCGCGCGCTCGAAGTAGGCTTCGATCGCGTAGTTGGTGACCCCGTAGACCACCAGGATCGTGACCAGCACGCCGTAGGCACCCGCGATCAGCGGGATCGACGTGGGCACTTCGAGAACCAGGTCGAACGCCAGTTCGAGCCAGCCGAAGATGACATAGACGATGGCCACCGGCAGCCACCCCACCGACACGGTGCGGATCAGCCAGGACACCTCGGCCTTGCTGCGCCCGTTGCGGATGGCGTCGGATATGATGCGGCGGTTGACCGTCAGGAACAGGATGTTCAGCAGCGCCATGAACAGGCTGAGAATGCCGTAGACGATTGCATAGACGTTGTAGTTCAGCCCGAAATCTTCCAGCCAGGTGGCAAAGGTGACGACGCAGATGTCCAGCGCCCCCACGTAAAAGGCCCAGCGGTACAGCCTTTTGGCATCGCGGTCGGACAGACGCGGGATGCGGTATTGCGTCAGGAACGGCGACAGCACCATGCGCCACACATCCCCCACCGTCCGACAGGCGAAAAACGCGGCGTTGATGGCCAAAATCGTGACCTGCACTGACGTGTCGGTGACCGGCGGAAAGATCAGCGCCCCAAGCGCATAGGCGATGATCATCGCAATCAGCGTGCCGACGATGCCGATAAAGAACCGGAACACCAGGAACGGCATCTTTTCACGGTAGCCTTGGGGGTTTTCCCTGACCCGCGAGGTGACCACGCTTTTGAACACATATGGCCCAAGGAAATGGCGCATGACCAGACTGCCGAAAATGAACAGCAAGGCGCCAAAGACCAGCACCTCCACGTAGGTCATGATGCGGCCATCGGGGCTTGTCGCGCGCAGGATATAGCGGACTTCGTTCAGGGAATCCGGCAATGCGTCCAGCCGCTCGCGAAGGGTGGCGCGAAACTCTGCGCCGCGCTTTTGCGCCATCATCAGGGCCGACCCTTCGGCGTTGACCGGAGGCGCGTCTGCGATGGTGCCTGCATTAAGGCCCGCAGTTGGCGTCGTGATCAGGTTGCCTTGGGCATCCACCACGATCACGCTCAACCCCGCCTCGCGCGCCTGACGCAGGGTCTCGGCCAGCGGATCGGCTTCGGCGCTGGTGTCTTCCGAGGGAGGCGAAAACAGGCTTTGGGATTGGGCAGGGTGCGGGGCGACCCCGATGCACGTCAGCGCAAAGAGCCACAAGCATAGGATCAGCCGCATCTTGAAGCCCTTGTCATATTATTGACGAAGATGTTAGCGGACAACAGGCTTCATTGCAATTCGCATGGCAAGGCCCCAACTGTGGTTTTCGGTGACGCATGTATTGCTGCCTGTTATGCGGGCTCTTTTTCAAACGGGCGGCATCGCCTGCGCATTAACCAAGGACTTACCATGACAGACGCCCCGCAGCCCGGCCCCACAACCGCCCATCCCGCAAAAGCCGATCCTGCCCAAACCGGACCAATCGCGGTCCTCGGGCTTGGCTATGTCGGCCTGCCGCTGGCACTGGCACTGGCGCGTGCGGGGTTCGACGTGCTGGGTCTGGATACCGACGCGGACATGATCGCAGCCTTAAGCGCCGGTCACGATCCCAACGGCGAAGTGGCCGATGCCTCGCTGGCCGACACCACGGCGCGGTTCAGCGCCGATGCCGCCGATCTGGCAGGCGCGCGCAACTTCATCATCGCGGTGCCGACCCCCATCACCGATGCCAAGACACCTGATTTGCGGCCCGTGCTGGGTGCCTGCGCCACCATCGCGCCGCATCTGACCGACGGCGCGCTGGTCGTACTGGAAAGCACCGTCTATCCGGGCGTGACCGAAGAGGTCTGCGGCCCAGCCCTTGCCGCGGGCAGCGGCCTGACCGTAGGCACCCAGATCAAGCTGGGCTACAGCCCCGAACGCGTGAACCCCGGCGACGCCGAACATTCAATGGAAAACGTGGTCAAGATCATCGCGGCACAGGACCCCGAGACGCTCGACAGGCTCGACGCGATCTACAGCCCTGTGGTCAAGGCGGGATTGCATCGTGCGTCCTCCATCGCCACGGCAGAGGCGGCTAAGGTGATCGAGAACACCCAGCGCGACCTGAACATCGCACTGGTCAACGAATTCGCGCTGATCTTCGACCGGCTGGGCCTGGACACGCTGGAGGTGCTGGAAGCGGCGGGCACCAAGTGGAACTTCCTGCCCTTTCGGCCCGGACTGGTCGGCGGGCACTGCATCGGGGTCGATCCCTATTACCTGACCTACAAGGCGCAGCAGGTCGGCTATCATCCCGAAGTCATCCTGGCCGGACGGCGCATCAACGACCACATGGGGGCGCATGTCGCCCAATCGCTGATCAAGGCGATGCTGGGCCGGGGTCACGTCGTGCAGGGCGCGAGGGTGCTGGTCATGGGCTATACGTTCAAGGAAAACTGCGCCGACACCCGCAACACCCGCGTGGCGGACATCGTGGCCGAATTGCAGGATTATTCGGTTCAGGTGGACGTGCACGAGCCCTGGGTCGACGCCGAGGTGATGCGCGCCCGCCATGGCATCGACACCGTCGCCGTGCCTGAACAAGGTGCCTACGATGCGATCATCGTGGCAGTTGGGCACCGCGAATTCGTCGCTCTGGGGTCAGATGGCATCCGAAGCTTTGGCAAACCGGGTGCGTTGGTCTATGACATCAAGGGGGTGTTTGGCCGATCCGGAAGCGACTTGCGCCTGTAACCACGAAATATCAAAGGTGGCTCATGATGGCGCACGACACGACACTGCCTCCGGCACATAGCAGATCCCCCGATCGTCCGCGACGGATCGTTCTCTACAGCCACGACACCTTTGGTCTTGGCCACTTGCGCCGCTCTCGCACGCTGGCCGCGGCGCTGACACAGGCCAATCCTGATGCCTCTGCGATAATCCTGACCGGATCGCCCGTGGCTGGGCGGTTCACCTTTCCCGAGCGGGTCGACCACATCCGCCTGCCCGGCGTGACCAAGCTGGTCGACGGATCATATGTCAGCCAGACGCTGGGTCTGGACATCGACGAGACCACGAACCTGCGTGCGGCGCTGATCCGCGCGGCGGTCGAGCAATATGACCCCGATCTGCTGATCGTGGACAAGGAACCCACAGGCTTTCGCGGCGAGCTGCTGCCGACGCTGGAGATGATCCGCGAGACCGGTCACGCCCGCACCGTTCTGGGCCTGCGCGATGTGCTGGACGAACCCGAGGTTCTGGCCGCCGAATGGGACCGCAAGGGCGCGCTGGTCGCAACCGAGACATTCTATGACGAGGTCTGGGTCTACGGCGTCCGTTCCGTCTATGATCCGACAGAAGGGCTGGCCCTGTCCGACGATCTGCGCGCGCGGATGTACTGGACCGGCTACCTGCGCCGCGAGGGCGTCGAGTCCGACGAGGTGCCGGACGATCCTTATGTCCTGATAACCCCCGGCGGTGGGGGCGACGGCGCGGCGATGGTCAATCTGGTGCTGGCCGCCTACGAGCAGGACCCGACGCTGGAGCCGCGCGCGATGCTGGTCTACGGCCCGTTCCTGTCCGGCGAGGTGCGCGACGATTTCGAGGCGCGCGTGGACAAGCTGGACGGGCGCGTGACCGCCCTGGGCTTTGACAGCCGGATCGAGGCGCTGTTTGCCAAGGCCGAGGGCGTGGTGTCGATGGGCGGCTACAACACCTTCTGCGAGGTGCTGTCTTTTGACAAACGCGCGGTGATCGTGCCGCGCACCGTGCCACGCCTGGAACAATGGATACGCGCCAGCCGCGCCGAGGATCTGGGCCTTGTGCGGATGCTGGATGAAACCCGCGACGGCATGACCGCGCAGTCGATGATCGACGCCATCCGCGCCTTGCCATCGCAGGGCAAACCGTCGGACGCAGGCGCAGACGGACTGCTGGACGGGCTGGATTGCGTCAACGAACGCGCCCACATCCTGATGTCGCGCAGCTATACCCGGTCCGCCGCGGAATGACCCAGCCGCCTGCCCGCCTTGCGGTGGTGGTCAAGGGCTGGCCGCGCCTGTCCGAGACGTTCATCGCCCAGGAACTGGTGGCGCTTGAGGCGGCTGGCCTTGCGCTCGATATATGGTCGCTGCGCCATCCGACCGACACCAAGACGCACCCGCTGCACGACCGTTTCGGCGGGCCGGTGCGCTATCTGCCGGAATACCTGCGCAATGAGCCATCCCGCGTTGCCCGTGCCCTGCTGCATGCGCGCCGATTGCCGGGATGGGCGGCGGCCTGGGCGGCCTTCCGTGCCGACTACAAACGAGACGCCACCCGCAACCGCATCCGCCGTTTCGGTCAGGCCTGCGTCATGGCGCATGAACTGCCCGAAGACACTGGCGCGCTTTATGCGCATTTCCTGCACACGCCTGCATCGGTCACGCGCTATGCCGCGATCCTGCGCGGCCTGCCCTGGAGCTTTTCGGCCCATGCCAAGGACATCTGGACCTCGCCCGAATGGGATCTGCGCGACAAGCTTTCGCCAGCAACCCATGGCGCCGCCCTTGGTGCCACCTGCACCGCTTTCGGCGCGGACCATCTGAACGGGCTGTCGGCTGGCACCCCTGTCGATCTGGTCTATCACGGGCTGGACCTGAACCGGTTCCCGCCTGCCCCCGATCGGGTCTTGCGTGCTGCCGATGCCCCGCTGCGGATGATGAGCGTCGGGCGTCTGGTCGAGAAAAAGGGCTTTGACCGGTTGATCGCGGCGCTGGCGCTGCTGCCCAAGGATATGGCGTGGCACTGGACCCATATCGGCGGCGGCGGGCTGAAAGACACGCTGCGTGCGCAAGCAGAGGCCGCAGGCGTCGATGACCGGATCACATGGCGCGGTGCCTGCGACCAGCCCGAAGTCATCGCCGCCATGCGCGACGCCGATCTGTTCGTGCTGCCCAGCCGCGTGGCGGATGACGGCGACCGCGACGGGCTGCCCAACGTGCTGATGGAAGCCGCCAGCCAGAAACTGCCGATCCTGTCCACGCCGGTCTCGGCCATCCCCGAGTTCATCACCGACGGCACCCATGGCATCCTGAGCGACGACGCGCCCCAGGCGCTTGCCGATGCGATGACCCGCGTGGCACGTGAGCCTGCGCTGGGGCCGAAGCTGGCCGAGGCGGCCCACGCCCGCCTGCGCGCCGAGTTCACCATGCAGCCCGGTATCGACCATCTGGCGACACGCCTGCGCGCCCTGCTGGCGGGGGCTGCGTGACCGTCGCTGTCTATGCTCCGCTCAAGGCACCGGATCATCCGGTGCCGTCGGGCGACAGGGCGATGGCGCGGGCGCTGATCGCGGCGCTTGAGATGGCGGGCCATGACACGCAGGTGGTATCGGGCTTGCGCCTTTACGACGGGCGCGGCGATGCCGAGCTTCAGGCCGATCTGATGGCCAAGGCGCAGATGGAAATCGACCGCCTGCTGACCTCGGACCAGGCGGCGAGCTGGACCCATTGGCTGACCTATCACAACTATTACAAGGCTCCCGACCTGATCGGTCCGGTGGTCTGCGGCGCGCTTGGCATTCCCTATCTGCAAGTGGAATCGACCCGTGCGCGCAAACGGCTGGTCGGCCCTTGGGCCGCCTTTGCCGCCGCGTCCGAAGCGGCCTGCGATGCCGCCGACGCGGTGCTGTACCTGACCGAACGCGACAGCCAGACCCTGCGCCGGGATGCGCCCGAAGGGCAGCGGCTGACCCACCTGCCGCCGTTTCTGGCCCGCACCGCGCTGCCTGCGGCGTCAGACCTGTCGGGGCCGATGCTGTCGGTGGGCATGATGCGGCACGGCGACAAGCTGGCCAGTTATACGCTGATTTCCCAGACACTTGCGTTGATGCAGCACCCGGATTGGCGGCTGGATATCGTGGGCGACGGCACTGCCCGTGACGATGTCGCCGCCCTGATGGCACCCTTTGGCGACCGTGTGCAGTTGCATGGGCTCAAGACCGGTGCGGACCTTGATGCCTTCTATGCGCGGGCGTCGCTGCTGCTGTGGCCCGGCGTCAACGAAGCCTTTGGGCTGACCTATCTCGAAGCGCAGGCCGCAGGTATTCCCGTCGTCGCGCAAGACCGCGACGGCGTGCGCGACGTGGTGGTGGGTCGGCACCCCGCGCCCGATGATGGCCCCGCCGCGCTGGCGCGCGACGTTGACGCACTGCTGGCCGATGCTGACGTGCGCGCCACCGCAGGGGCCGCGGCCCGTGCCGAGGTTGCAGCGCACCACCTGCTGCCTGCTGCCGCGCGCGTGTTGGACCAGGCCTTGAGGGACTGCGCACCATGATCCGTCTTGCCCTTTTGCGCCACGGACACACCGCGTGGAACCGCGCCCACCGCATTCAGGGGCGCACCGATATCGCGCTGGACGACGACGCCATCGCGGGGCTGCGCGCCTTGCGCCTGCCCGCCCCATGGGACGATGCGCAACTGTGGTCCAGCCCCCTGCAACGCGCCGTGCAGACCGCCGAACTGCTGACAGGCCATGCGCCGCTGACCGATCCGGCACTGATGGAGATGGACTGGGGCGCGTGGGAAGGACAGCGCGGAGCCGATCTGCGCGCCGACCCCGACAGCGGGTTTCGCGACATCGAGGATTGGGGCTGGTCCTATGCGCCGCCGGGTGGCGAAAGCCCCGCAGAGCTGCGCGCACGGCTGGTGCCATGGGCCAATGCGCTGACCCGCGACAGCGTTGCCGTCTGCCATATCGGCGTGATGCGGGTGCTGCTGGCCCATGCGACGGGCTGGAATTTCGACGGGCCTGCACCGTTTTCCATCAAGCGTAACCGATTGTATATGATCAATATTTCCGGTGCCGACTGGACCTACGACGGCACACCTATCCGGCTGGAGGCGCGGCCATGAAGGTGATGATCGTCGTCACGCATCTTTTGGGCACAGGCCATCTGACCCGCGCCCTGACACTGGCCCGTGCCTTTGCCGCGGCGGGCGACAGCGTGGTGCTGGTCAGCGGTGGTGTGACTGTCGCACATCTGGATTTTGCCGGTGTCGATCTGGTGCAACTGCCGCCGCTGAAGTCCGATGGCGTCGACTTCAGCCGGTTGTTGACCGTGGACAACATCGAGGCCGATGCGCCCTATCTGGCGGCACGTCGGCAGATGTTGCTGGACGCCTTTGCCGGGGCCGCGCCCGAGCTGCTGATCACCGAGCTTTTCCCCTTTGGCCGCCGCATCCTGCGCGCTGAATTCACGGCCTTGCTTGAAGCCGCGAGAGAGGCAGACATCCCCGTGCTGTCGTCGGTCCGCGACATCCTTGCCCCGCCTTCGAAACCCGCCAAGGCGGCGCTTGCCGAAACGCTGATCGCTGCGTTCTACAGCGGTGTTCTGGTCCATTCGGTCGCAGACATCGCACCGCTCGACATCAGTTGGCCGGTGTCGGACGCGCTGCGCAAGCATCTGTTTTATACAGGCTTTGTCGCCCCTGCGGCGCCCCTGCCCCATCCCGATGGCACCGGCCAGGGCGAGGTTCTGGTCAGCGCAGGAGGCGGCAGCGTGGGCGGTGACCTCTTTGCCGCAGCCCTGGGCGCTGCGGCTTTGGACGGGGTCCGCGCCTGGCGCATTCTGGTGGGCGGAGGCGCGACAGGCATCGCTGAATTGCGCGCACAGGCCCCCGCGAATTGCACCGTCGAACCGGCCCGCCCCGACTTTCGCCAGATGCTGTGCGGGGCGGCGGTTTCCGTGTCGATGTGCGGCTATAATACCGCGCTGGACGTGCTGCAAACCGGGGTGCGCGCGGTGTTTGTCCCCTTCGACAAGGGCGATGAGGTTGAGCAGGGCCTGCGCGCCGATGCGCTGGCGGAACAATCGGGAATTTCCGTTTTGCGGTCGGGGGTTATGACGCCGCAGCGCCTGCTGGATGCGGTGAATGAAACGCTTGCCGCAGCACCGCGCGCGCCGTTAACGACCGGTATAGACGGGGCAGCGCAAACTGTGCGGATTGCACGGGAGATTGTGAGTGGAAATGCAGGTTGACTGGCACCCTTTGCGCGTAGCACTGCGCGACCGGCGGGCGCAGAAACGCCCCCTGCAATTCTGGTGGCGCGACGATGATGCGGTGGCGGTAACGCCTGATCTGGAGCGGCTGGAGGCGATGGCACGCGCTGCGGATGTGCCCGTTCACATCGCGGTTATCCCGGCCCATGCAACGCGGGAATTGGCTGCGTTTTCAGCAGGTTCGCCCTATCTGATCCCGCTGGTCCATGGCTGGGCACATGCCGACACATCGGCCCCCGGAGCGAAGAAATCCGAATTCCAGCGGGACCGTCCAGAGGCCGCCGAAGAGACTGCAAAAAGCCTTGTGCGTATGGGGGAATTTTTCGTATCGGGGCTGGTGCCGATGTTCGTGCCGCCGTGGAATCGGATCGGGGACAGGCTGACCGCGCAGCTGGCGACGCAGGGGTATCGGGGGCTGTCGACATTCGGGACGCGCGGGGCCGAAAACGTGCGAGGTCTGCGCGTCTTCAACACCCATGTTGATCCGATATTCTGGAAGGGCGACCAGGGGTTGGCGGACACCGACTGGATCATCCAAGCCGCTGTAAAACATATGGAATCGGGCAGCGAGGAGCCGCTGGGCCTGTTGACCCATCACCTGGTTCACACCGCCGAAGTGTGGGAATTTGCCGCCCGTTTCATCGCGGAATTGCAGGACGGTGGCGCCACCAAATTCGACATTGCCGGGGCACTGGTGTGATGCGTCGCGATTCATTTCGCCAGCGCCTTGAAGAAGTGCTTTGCGCGGCCCCTGCAACCGCGTAATCTGGGGGCATTCCGATCCGCCGAGGGGCCCGAGATGAAGCTGTTTCTTTCCACGATAACAATGACTTGCCTTGCATCCACCCTCTGGTCCGCGCCGCTGGAACTGGTGCCTGCCGACCCGCAGCCTGGCGATCTGAACCCCGGTCTTGCGGTGCGCTATGCCTATCCGCCGGACGTGAAGTCGCTGGAGCAGGCCGCGCGGCTGGTCGAGGATGCGACGCCCGGCACGCCGCTGAGCGGGCTGGATTACCGCGACACCGCGGACGGGGATCTGACCCTGACGTCTGCCCAGGCGCACAATGTTGTGGCGGGGATTTCGGGCTATGTCAGGTTCGACGCGTCCGGCACCTATGTCATTGATTTCCTGAGCAATGATGGGCTTCAGGCCAGCATCGGAGGGCAGGAAGTCGTGTACTTTGACGGGCGTCATCCCTGCGAGGAATCCGAGGCCGTCGAGGTCAATGTGCCCGTCCCCGGATGGTATGAAATTGAGGCGCTCTACTTCCAGCGCACCGGCTCTGCCTGCCTGCACATGCGCGCGGGACAGGGCGAAATGGAATGGATGGAAGACGCGGCCTTTGGTCACTGACCTAACCGGGCGCACGGTGGGTTAACCGCACGCGCAGGCCGCCGCTGTAGGGTGGATTGCGTACATATCCGGGCGAGATACGTACAGGACCGAAGGGGCGAGACGGGGCGTTTTGGCCCCGTTTTCAGGGTCTTGTACATATTCGGGCCGGTTTTGTACGAAACCGCAACAGCCGCGCGAGGTGCGACGATATGCTACCGGCCATTCACTCAGTTTCTTTTTCAGATTTCCGCGCAAACAGCGGCCCGCTGCTGCGCTTCGTGATCCGCGACGGCGGCAACCTGTGGCTGACCCGCTACCGCCGCCCGGTCTGCGCGGTGATCCCGATGCGCGACGCGCATGTGCTGGGCGAGGTGCAGGGGCGCGACGTCAACGAGTTGATCCACAGGTTGCAGGTGGACACGAACCGCCGTGTCGCGGCGGCCCGGCTGGACAGCGCCTTTGACCGGATGGAGGTGGTGGGGGAGGCGTGGACCTATCCGGTCGTCGAGTAGGTGGAGGGGTGAAGTGGGGAGCGGTGACGGGGTGTGGGTGGGGTAAGACCCACCTCGCAAAACTGTCCGGAGGACAGTTTCACGGTCGAACTGGCGGAGGTTTAGGGTGTGGGTGCTGTTGGGTGCGTTGGAACTGAGGGGGGCGTTTCGAGTGGAACCTGAGCGCGTTTAAATCACTCGCGTTACGCAACATCCATGCTCTTCGCAAGATGATGATAATTTAGGCGCGACAAATTAGAAAATTTACTAGTTTCCGGTGCGAAGCTATTAAGCTAGCATTAGCACTATATTTTCTGAAAGCCGTCAAAAATGTTTAACAAAATCATTTCGTATCTCATAGCACCACTTATCGTCGCAGTGTTAGGTGGACTCTTCATATTCCACTACACGGATTGGGTTAAACCAAAGGAGCGTCTGATTCTTACAACCGAAGCCACTGCTTCACTTGAGTACACCGGGGAGATACTTTCCTCTCAAACATTTCGAGTTGAAAACCTACTACCCGAGAAAATTAGCGCGATCGAAATTTTTTTGCGATATTCAGATAGTATTGATGACATACAAGTAGCATGGGTAGGCAATACTGATTACAAGCTCTCAAAGGCTACACTAGAAAATAGTCAAATAAAAAATTTCATTTCCGGAGTTGCGTACTGGGGAAGTTGTAAGGATACAAACTTTTGCCAAAGCAAAAACAGTCGTAACACCCACTATACAATTGAGATCTGAAAATCACATAGGTGAAGCACTTTACGTTTCTAGCGAGGAAATAAATACGTTTAACAGATTTCGCCCGCTAATACTTGGCGCGTCAATTGCAGGATTAGGAATTTTAACAGCTTTTCTTCTTGGCAGGGTTTTGAATAAAGTTCTTTCATCTAGTGCTCTGAGTCTGACGTATCTTACCGGTTCCCTCGGATTTGATCGAGCTTATCCAAGGCGCGGCGTTCCCGGGTGAGAATATCCTCGGCGGTTTTGGTCCATTTGAAGGGCTTGGGGCTCTC
>NZ_JANKJG010000011.1 GCF_024733015.1 Pseudosulfitobacter koreensis | reverse complement strand
CCTCTGCAAAACACGTATCTCTCTAAACGATAACATCAAACACCATCTGGCGCGGGATGGAGCAGCCCGGTAGCTCGTCAGGCTCATAACCTGAAGGTCGTAGGTTCAAATCCTACTCCCGCAACCAAACTTTCCAAAACACGATCAAGACCTTACACCCCGCACACGCGGGGCGTCTTGCGTTCGAGCAACATACGCTCCGTAAGCCTCCGGACCAACCCCGACGTACCTCCCAGAACGCCGGCCGATGCGACCCGCCGCTCGAACGCCAAGTGTCGCCTCAGCCCTGAAAGCGCAGCATCAACGCGACACCGGCCCAGGCGCAGAACCCTGTCAGGACGGTGCCCCAGAGCGCGTCGGTGATGACCATCTGCCAGGACCAGTCCTTCATGATCGACATTGAGGTGAATTCGTAGGTGCCGTAGGCCATAGCACCGATGATGGCGCCGTGCAGTGCGGCGCGGGCGGGGACCGCGTCGCGCAGGGCGGGCACCGAGACCAGAAAGACCAGGCCCGCGACATAGGCCAGGTAGAACAGCCCCGCAGGCGCCAGCATCGGACTGTCGCGCATCGCGCTTCCCAGATGCCGGGTAAAGAGCGGCTTCATCACCAGGGTCAGCATTACAGCGTCAATCGCAAGAAAGATGACGGCAGTGACGACGTATAGCATCATGGTGTGCGCTCCTTTTGGCGTGTTCCAGAGTGAGGTAGCGCGAATTGATGGGGGTCAAATCGAAGGTGTCCGACCATCTGTCTTGGCGCGTTCTTGGGAACCGGTCCCCACTTCGGCGCGTTGAACGCAGAGTTCATTCACACATGTTTCGGAACGGGGGAATAGTCCAAATGGCAGCTTCATCATCAGGTTCATCGCGCAAACCGTTGGTCATCCTTGCGGTATTGGCCGCAGTCGGGTGGATCGCCGCGATCTATTTCATTGCGGACGGGTCGCGCAATATTGCGACAATCGAACGTCTGCAGGGACAGATCGAGGCGCAGGAACAGGCCGTTGGCACGGCGGATGCGCTGCAGACGCGGATCGAGACACTGACCGTCGAGAGTGAAGACCTCGAGGCCAGCCGCACCTCTGTGCAGTCCGAGATCGAGACCTTGCAGCCGCAGGTCGAAGCATTGCGCCAAGAGCAGACCGAGCTTGATCAGGACGTGACGGCGCAGCAGCAGACCGTTTCGGATCTTGAAAGCCAGGTTGCGCCTTTGCGCGAGGAAATGGCGACCTTCGAGGAGCGCCGCCAACAGCTTGACGAGCAGATCACCTCGCAGACCCAGGAACTGAGCGATGTGGAAACCCGCCTGACCGAGGCACGCGCCACCGAGGCGACGCTGCGCGAAACGCTTGCGAGCCTCACAGATGACAATGCGCGGCTGTCCGAAGAACTGGCCAGTGCGGAAACCAGCGTTCAGGACCTGACAGATCAGCGCAACAGCCTGAGCCAGCAGGTCGCCACAGCCGAGAGCGAGTTGGCCCAGATGCAATCGCGCAAGCAGATGCTTGCGACCGAAGTTGCGGATCTGTCGCAGCGCCGGGAGCAGTTCACCCAGGACGTGCAGTCTGCACAGGAACAACGCGCAGAGTTGCAGAGCATCCTGACCCAGTTGACGGCCAATCTCGAGGACCGCTCGAACGTGTTGCTGGAGATCGAGCAGGGGATCGCTGCGGCCCGGTCCGGTGAGACGGCAAGCGGCGCATCGGCTTCCCCGCAGGGCGCCGCAGCCGCGCAATCTGGCGCAGCAGAGCCTGCTGCCGATCAGACTGACGCGCAGAACGATCAAACTGAGGCGCAGAATGATGAGACTAACGCGCAGAATGATCAGAGTGACGCGCAGAACGATGCGCAGCCTGCCGAGGAAGAAGAGACCCAGCCAGCGGCGCAAACCGACAATTGATCTTCGTGCCCATCCCTGTCCGTAGCGATTTGCGCGGACAGGGACAGGGGCATCAAACCGCGACTGACCGAAGTGTGGCGTAGCCCGGTGGCACTGACCTTTCGATACAGGCAGTGTCACTTGGGCGTTCTACGTGGTATCGGGCGAATTGCGGGGCTCTGACCCGCATATCACAACACCCCGAACGGAGGCCGCCCATGTCGCATTTCGCACTCTACCCCAGCCTGAAGGGCAGGAAGGTTCTGGTCACGGGCGGTGCGTCGGGCATCGGGGCGTTGACCGTCGGTGCCTTTGCCGAACAGGGGGCTGACGTCGCGTTTCTGGACCGGGACGAGGCCGCATCGACCCGCGTGGCAGAAGCCACAGGCGCGCGGTTTGCGCTGTGCGATCTGCGTGACGTCGATGCATTGCAAGACGCCATCGCGACGCTGGGCACCTTCGACGTTCTGGTGAACAACGCCGCGCGCGATGATCGCCACGACTGGAAAGAGGTCACGGCAGAGTATTGGGATGAACGGATGGCCACGAACCTGCGCCATATGTTCTTTGCGATTCAGGCAGTTGCACCCGGCATGATCGCGGCCGATGGTGGATCAATCGTCAATCTCGGCTCGAATTCCTGGTGGGAGGCGGGGGCCGGGTTCCCCGCCTATGCCACCGCCAAATCGGCGGTGCACGGGCTGACCCGGACCATGGCGCGCGAATTGGGCGGGCATCGCATCCGCGTGAACACGGTTGTGCCGGGCTGGATCATGACCGACCGGCAGAAAGAGCTGTGGGCCACGCCCGAGGCGCTGGAGGCGCACCGCGCGCGCCAGTGTCTGCCGGACCTGATCGAACCGATCTATGTCGCGCGGATGGTGCTGTTTCTGGCCTCTGACGACGCCGCGATGTGCACCGCATCCAACTACATGGTGGAGGCAGGCTCGATCTGAGCGGGTGTGCCGTCGGAAAATCGCGCACCGCCTTGGCCTGCACGCGCGCAATGACTATCTGGCACGGATGAGCAATCCATTTACAAACGACGCCGGGACACGGCAATCGCAGGCAGGCGCGCCCGGTTTCATGTGGGCCCTTGTGGGCATCATGGCGCTGATCGAACTGGTGCTCAGCCTGTCGTCTTCCGGTCTGTTCGGAACGCAAGACCTGCGGTGGCCCGCCTTCCTGCTTGGTGCGTTCTGGCAACCGCTGCTGTCCGGTGGCGTGATGCCGGCCTATCCGGGGCAGCCCGTGCTGATGTTCGTCACCTATGCGTTCCTGCACGGCGGGATTTTGCACCTTGTGATGAACGGCGTCATCCTGCTCTCGCTGGGTAAATTCGTGTCGGCCCAGATCGGCGCGGCCAGGACGCTGGCGGTGCTGTTTGCGGCGGCTGTCGGCGGAGCCGCGTGTTTCGGGCTGCTGTCGTCAAGCGGCGCACCGATGATCGGGGCGTCTGGCGCTGTCTTTGGCCTGATCGGACTTTGGCAGGTGATGGAATACCGGTTGCGGCGGCGGCGCGGTCTGCCGGTGCGGCCTGTCGTCATGGGGGTGCTCGGGCTGGCACTGGTCAACGTGGTTCTGTTCATGATGCTGTCGGGCGGCCTCGCCTGGGAGGCGCACCTGGGCGGCTGGATCGCAGGGTGGCTTGCCGCGCAGAGCTTTGCGCGGGTCTGAGCGCCGCCAGGATCACCCTGAAAACTCCTGTTCATCCGCGATGGCTGCCGCGCGCAGATCCGCCAGAAAGCTGGCATCGGCGGAATGAATGCGGTTCCACGTCGGAATGAATGGCGTCTCGTGCGGGTTTTCCAGAAACGTCTGACCCGCGCGCATGATGTTTTCGGCAAAAAGCTCGATCGCCTGTTCTTCCTTGTGCCGGTCGATGGTCAGCCCGTTCATCACGGCGTCGGCATAGTACGCCTCCAGCAGGTCCAGCGCGCAGCGGTAGTAGGTCGCCTTGAGCGTGCGGAACACGTTGGGCGTAAGCACGGTGCCATCCGCCGCCAGCTTGCGAAAGATCGCCTTGCAGATGTCGGTCGACATCCGGCTAAGCCCGGCACTGGCGTCCTCGGGGCTCAGGTCCTGATGCTTGTGGTCGTAGTTGTCGGCAATCTCGACCTGGCAGACCGCCTTCGGGGCCAGATTGCGCCAGGCTTCGGACAGCACACCGATTTCCAGACCCCAATCTGACGGGATACGCAGATCGGGCAAGATGCTGGTGCGCATGGCAAATTCACCGGACAGCGGATAGCGAAAGCTGCGCAGGTAATCCAGAAAGTCGCGGTCGCCGACCACCTTTTTCAACGCGATCAGCAGCGGACTGACCAGCAGGCGCGTCACCCGTCCGTTCAGCTTTCCCTGACCGACGCGCGAATAGAACCCCTTGGCCACCTGATAGGGAAAATTCGGGTTCGCCACCGGATAGACCAGCCGCGCCAGCATCTCGTTGGTATAGGTGACGATGTCGCAATCATGGATCGCCATCACCGAACTGTCCTCGCAGCCGATCAGATAGCCCAGCGATGACCAGACATTCTTGCCCTTGCCCTGCTCCATCGGGGCCAGCCCCAGCGCCTCCAGCCGCCCCCCCAGTTCCCGCATCCGCGGGCTGTCGTTCCAGATCACGATGTGGTTCTGGTTCAGCCCCTCGAAAAACTGCTGGGCGTGACGAAACTGCGCTTCGTCGGCGCGGTCCAGACCGATGATGATGCGGTGCAGATAGGTGACCTTGGAAAGCTCGTCCAGGATGCGCGGCATCGCGTCGGTTTCCAGCTCGGAATAGAGACAGGGCAGGATCAGGGAAATCTTGCGCGACTGGGCGAAGGTTTCCAGCTCGTAGGTCATTTCAGGGAGCGAACGCGTGCGCAGGTTGTGCAGGGTCGCCACATTTCCGTTCTGGTGAAAGTCTGTCATGGGCGGCGTCCTTGTTCAAATATTCAACTGGTTGATAAACTCGAGCACTGCGCGGTTCCAGCCTTCGGGCCCGGGCAATGTGGTGCGCGTGATGCGGCCCATCGCTTCGGCGGGCAGCGGGGGCAGGGGCGCGCGGTGCGGGTTGGCGACGATGACGCCGTGATCTGCCGTTTCCAGCATCTCGACGTCGTTGGGCGCATCGCCAAGCGCGAGGGTGACGCGGGGCCGATAGGTCGCGATGATCTCGGCCATGCGGTCGGCCTTGGTCTGCCCGAACGACAGGGTCAGAAAACGGCCCCCTTCGCGCGCGCTGATGCCATGCTCTGCCAGGTGCGCCATGAATTCCATCCGTCCCGTCTGGGTGCCCTGCCACAACCCCGGCTCTGAAAACGCGCGGGTCTGCGCGTTGCGGGCGTCGGCCAGTGACAGCCCGGTGGCGTCGGCGACGTGTTCCACGCTCATGTCGCCGAACCCTTGGAAGGATGCGCGCGAGGCGCGGGGCAGTTGGTTCAGCGCCATGCGCAAGCGTTTGTAATCGGTGTCCGGTGGCACGTCGGTGGCCTGCGCGTCCAGCACTCCGGCCCCGTTTTCCACGATTGCGGGCCAATCCTCCAGCCCCATGTCGCGCCGTAACCCGATGATTTCAGGCGCGGTCTTGCTGCTGGCCAGCACCACGCCCGCACCGATGTCACGCAGGCGGTCCAGCGCGGGGCGGGCGGCGTCCCAGCGATAGGTCTCGTGCGATATCAATGTGCCATCAAGATCGCTGAAGACGAGCAGAGGAAGAATTTGCGGCATTTGCGGTCAGTTTGCGGGCTGAATGTCAGGGCCGCAAGCCGTGGCGGCACGGTTGCCTGTTTTTCGGGCAATCAGGTAAACTTGCGGAACAGCTTGGTCTGGTCGAACATCGCCTCCAGCTCTTCCATCCGGCCCTTGGTGTCGGTCCAACGCAGGTTCTGCACCGCCGACACCATCGTCTCAACCAGCAGCAGCGTCGTCGCGGCGCTGTCCCAGGCCGAGGGCACCTCGATTCGGCTGCTAAAGCTGACGTCGGCCAACTGATGCACCGGAGAGCGCCATTGATCGGTAAACAGGATGATCCTCGCCCCCTGCGCATGGGCCATTTCCGCCAGCTTCAGCGTGTTGTTTTCATAGCGGCGCACGTCGAAGATGACAAAGACATCGCCTTGTTTCACGTCCAGCAGATAATGCGGCCATGCGTTCGAGGTAGACTGCACATGGGTGATGTTCGGGCGGATCACTTGCATGTGCAGGAACAGATATTCGGCCAGCGTGTGCGTGACCCGACCCCCGACGATATAGAGATGATGCGCGGGGTTGCCGACCAGTTCGCACGCGGTGTCAAAGGCTTTGGGGTCGATCTGGCCCAGCGTGTGGCGGATGTTGTCGATCACCGCATCGGTGAACGTGTTCAGGATATGCCCCGACGGGGCGCTGTCGGCCCAGGTGTCATGCTTGGCGATGGGACCCTTGACCTTGGCGCGCAGCTCTTCGCGCAGTTCGGCCTGAAACTCGGCATAGCCCCTGAACCCCAGCTTTTGCACCATCCGCGCGACGGTCGGCCCCGATACATTGGCATCCAGCGCCAGTTCGGTCAGCGGGCCCAACCCCGAGATCGGGTAGTTTTCCAGGATCGAATGGGCCAGCTGACGCTCGGCGCGGGTCAGATCGTCCAGCTTTTGCTGGATGCGGTCCGAAATCGTAAGCGTATCTGACGACACGGGCGGCGCCTCCTCTTTGATCGAAAAAATTTCACACCCAAGGCGGCTGTTGGTTATTTTTCACAATTCTGTTGACAGAACGCGGCGGTGGCAAGCACTTTGTGTCTACGGGGGTGACAGGATGACTGCGCGCGAAACACAGATGGCGGTTGCACAGACGATCAATGCGGACGGTGCGTCGCCCGTCGTGCTGGTCTGTGAACATGCGTCCTGTTTCATCCCCGATGCGTTGCAGGGCCTTGGCCTGTCCGACGCGGCCAAGGTCAGCCATGCCGCATGGGACCCCGGCGCGCTGGGTGTCGCTGTGCGCATGTCCGACCGGCTGGATGCCACATTGGTGGCAAGCGGCGTGTCGCGTCTGGTCTACGACTGCAACCGCCCGCCCGAAGCCGCAGGAGCGATGCCGGTCAAAAGCGAGATTTTCGACATTCCCGGCAATGCGGACCTGAGCGTGGATGCCCGTGCGGCACGTGTCGCCGCCTATTACGCGCCGTTCCGCGATATGCTGGCGCAGGTGATGGCGTCCAAACCCGCGCCGGTTCTGGTCACGATCCACAGTTTCACACCCGTCTACAACGGCGCGCCGCGCGCGGTCGAGATCGGCATTCTGCACGACACCGACACCCGGCTGGCCGATGCGATGCTGGACAGGGGCGCCGCCCACACGCAGGCCGACGTGCAGCGCAACGCGCCCTATGGTCCCGGCGACGGGGTCACCCACACCTTGCAGGTTCACGGTGTCGCCCACGGCCACCCCAGCGTCATGATCGAAGTGCGCAACGACCTGATCCAGACCGAAGCGCAGCAGGCGCAGATCGGTGACATGCTGTCCGAATGGCTGGCCGATGCCTGTGCCCAACTGAACGCGGAGGGTGTCAGATGCAGGGCGTGATGCGCGGCTTTATCCACGGCGTCGATGCGGTGAATTACCGGCTTGGCCGGATCGTGATGTACGGAATATTCGTCCTGATGGGCGTGTTGTTGTGGTCGTCGATCAGCAAGACGTTCTTCCTGCCCACGCTCTGGACGCTGGAAATGGCGCAGTTCATCATGGTCGGCTACTACGTCCTGGGCGGTCCATACTCGATGCAGATGGGCGATCACGTGCGCATGGACCTGCTCTATGGCGGCTGGTCCGACCGCAAGAAGGCCAGGGTCGATCTGTTCACCGTCCTGCTGCTGATCTTCTACCTGTCGGTGCTGATTTATGGCGCGATCAGTTCCACCGCCTATTCGCTGGGCTACTGGAAGACTGAACCGATCAGCTATCTGTTCGGCGTCGTCACCGGCACCGAGGAAATCGGCCGGTTGGAGCAATCGTCGTCCGCATGGCGACCTTACATGTGGCCCGTCAAGCTGGTGATGCTGGTGGGCTTTTTCCTGATGCTTTTGCAGTGCCTCTCCGAGTTTTGCAAAGATGTGCTGCGGCTGAAGGGCCAGACGATCTGATGTCATATGAATTGATCGCCACGCTGATGTTCTCGACGATGATGCTGATGCTGATGACCGGCCAGCGCGTGTTCGGGGCCATCGGGTTTGTCGCCGTCGTTGCGGCCCTGCTGCTGTGGGGGGACAAGGGCGGCTATGACCTCGGTTTTTCCGCCGCGATGAAGCTGATGAAATGGTATCCGCTGCTGACGCTGCCGATGTTCATCTTCATGGGCTACGTGCTGTCGGAATCGAAGATCGCGGATGACCTGTACAAGATGTTCCACGTCTGGATGGGGGGCTTGCGCGGCGGGCTGGCGATCGGGACCATCGGTCTGATGGTGCTGATTTCCGCGATGAACGGTCTCAGCGTGGCGGGCATGGCCATCGGGGCCACCATCGCGCTGCCCGAACTGCTGAAGCGGGGATATGACAAACGGATGGTCACCGGCGTGGTGCAGGCGGGGTCATCCCTGGGCATCCTGGTGCCGCCCTCGGTGGTGCTGGTGCTTTATGCGATGATCGCGCGGCAGCCGGTGGGCCAGCTGTGGCTGGCGGGCGTGGTGCCGGGGCTGATGATGGCCGCGATGTTTATCGCCTATATCGCCATCCGCTGCCGACTGAACCCCGCCCTCGGTCCGGTGCTCAGCGCCGAAGAACGCGACATGCCGCGCCGTGAAAAGCTGCGGTTGCTGCGCGCGGGCCTCTTGCCGCTGGTGATCTTCGCGGTGATGATGTTCCCCTTCGTCAAGGGCTGGACGTCGCTGGTGGAAAGCTCGGCCATTGGCGCGATTGCGGCCTTTGTCGCGGCGGTGCTCAAGGGGCGGATGACCCGCGAAGTCTTCGAGAACTCGGTGCGCAAGACGCTGGGCATCACCTGCATGTTCATGTGGATCATCCTGGCGGCACTCGCCTTTGGCGCGGTGTTCGACGGGCTGGGCGCGGTCAAGGCGATCGAGGATCTGTTCACCGACCGTCTGAACCTCAGCCCCTGGATGATCCTGATCCTGATGCAGCTCAGCTTTATCGTCATGGGCACGTTCCTGGACGACACTGCGATGCTGGTGATCGTCGCCCCGCTCTATGTGCCGCTGGTGGGCGCGCTGGGCTTTGATCTGATCTGGTACGGTATCCTTTACACGATCACCACGCAGATTGCCTATATGACGCCGCCGTTTGGCTATAACCTGTTCTTGATGCGCGCGATGGCCCCGCCCGAAATCACCCTGCGCGACATCTACAGCTCGATCACGCCCTTCGTGGCCGTCATGGTTCTGGCGCTGACCCTTGTCATGGTCTTCCCCGAACTGGCCACCTGGCTGCCCAATTACGTCTACGACAAATAATCAAGAACCGGCTAACCGGCTTAACCCCACAAGGAGAGAAAACATGACGACACGACGCAAGTTCATTCAGGGTGCAGCCGTTGCCGGCCCCGCCGCCCTGGCGACGCCCGCGCTGGCGCAATCGACGATCACATGGCGGATGCAGACCTATGCGGGTGCCGCACTGGCCGCCGAGGTGATCGACCCCGCGATCAAGATGTTCAACCAGATCGCAGGCGACCGCATGCAGATCGAACTGTTCTATGCCGACCAGCTGGTCCCCACGGGCGAGCTGTTCCAGGCGATGCAGCGCGGCACCATCGACGCGGTGCAATCGGATGACGACAGCATGGCATCGCCCACCGAAGTCACCGTCTTTGGCGGCTATTTCCCCTTCGGCTCGCGCTATTCTCTGGATGTGCCGGTGCTGTTCAACCAGTACGGCCTGAACGAAATCTGGGACGAGGAATATTCCAAGGTCGGCGTCAAACACATCAGCGCCGGTGCCTGGGACCCCTGCCATTTCGCCACCAAGGACCCGATCAACAGCCTGGCCGACCTGGAAGGCAAACGCATCTTCACCTTCCCCACGGCGGGCCGGTTCCTGACACGTTTCGGCGTGGTTCCGGTCAACCTGCCATGGGAAGACATCGAAGTCGCCGTGCAAACCGGCGAGCTGGACGGCATCGCGTGGTCGGGCATCACCGAAGACTACACCGTCGGCTGGGCCGATGTGACCAACTACTTCCTCACCAACAACATCTCGGGCGCGTGGGCCGGATCGTTCTTTGCCAACATGGAGCGTTGGAACGAACTGCCCGAAGATCTGCAAACGCTGTTCCGCGTGTGCTGTGACCAGTCGCATTATTACCGCCAGTGGTGGTACTGGGGCGGCGAAGCCAACCTGCGCGTCAACGGCGACAAGCTGCAACTGACCACCATCCCCGATGCGGAATGGGACACCGTCGAAGCAGCGGCCCAGGAGTTCTGGGAAGAGATCGCGGCTGAATCGGACGTAAAACGCCGGGTCGTCGACATCTTCAAGAAGTACAACGCCGACATGGTCAAGGCGGGACGCCCCTACCGCTACGGCTGAACCACCGACAACCAGATGCACGCGGGCGGCCCCATCGGGTCGCCCGTGTCACGCCCTCTAACCACAGGATACCGACATGCCCGGCAACCTCAGCTTTGATGACCTGAAATCCCGCGTCACAGACGGCAGCATCGACACCGTGCTGGCCTGTTTCGTCGACATGCAGGGCCGTTTGATGGGCAAACGGTTTCATGCAGTCAACTTCGTGGAAACCTCGTTCAAGGAAACCCATTGCTGTAATTATCTGCTGGCAACCGACCTGGAGATGGCGACACCCTCGGGCTATGCCTCGACCAGTTGGGAAAAGGGCTATGGCGACTATGTCATGGCCCCCGATCTGTCGACGCTGCGCACCGTGCCGTGGCTCGAGGGCACCGCATTGGTGCTTTGCGACATGCTTGACCACCACACCCACGCCCCGGTGCCGCACGATCCGCGCGCGATCCTGAAAAAGCAGGTGGCGCGGCTGAAGGATCTGGGGTTCGACGCGATGATGGCGACCGAGCTGGAATTTTTCCTGTTCGACAAATCCCTGGATGAAATCCGCGCCAGCGGCTTTCGTGATCTGACCCCGATCAGCGGCTATAACGAAGATTACCACATCTTCCAGACCACCAAGGAAGAGGGCGTGATGCGCCCCATCCGCAACCATCTCTTTGCCGCCGGACTGCCCATCGAGAATTCGAAGGGCGAGGCCGAGGCCGGGCAGGAAGAGCTGAACATCCGCTACGCCCCCGCGCTGGACTGCGCCGATCATCACAGCATCGCGAAACACGCGATCAAGGAAATCGCCTGGCAGAACGGACGCGCGGCGTCGTTCCTGCCCAAATGGCACAAGGACCGCGTCGGCAGTTCCAGCCACGTGCACCAATCCCTGTGGCAGGGCGACACGCCCGCATTCTTCGACAAGGACGCCGATCTGGGCATGTCCGATCTGATGAAAAACTACATGGCCGGCCTGATCGCCCATGCGCCCGACTATACGTTCTTCCTGGCGCCTTACGTGAACAGCTACAAACGCTTCGCCAAGGGCACCTTTGCCCCCACCAAGACCGTCTGGTCCATCGACAACCGCACGGCGGGCTTCCGTCTGTGCGGTGCCGACACCAAGGGCGTGCGGGTCGAATGCCGCATCGGCGGGTCCGACCTGAACCCCTATCTCGCGCAGGCCGCGATGCTGGCCGCCGGGATCAAGGGCATCGAGGACAAGATGGAACTGTCGCCGCCCACCCGCGGTGACGTCTACGAAGACGCCAAGGCCGCCGATATTCCGCAGACCCTGCGGGCGGCGACCGAGACATTGCGGAAATCCGCTTTCCTTCGGGACGCCTTCGGGGAGGATGTGATTGACCATTACACCCGTTGCGCCGAATGGGAGCAGGAAGAATTTGACCGCGTCGTGACCGATTGGGAAATCGCGCGCGGATTTGAAAGGGCCTGACCATGATTACCTGTATTTCGCCGATCGACGGATCGGTCTATGCCGAGCGTACGCCGCTGGGCGCATCCGACGCCACGGCTGCCGTTGACCGTGCCCGTGCTGCGCAATCCGCATGGGCCGCGCGCCCGCTGGCCGAGCGTATCGCGCTGGTTCAGGACGGCGTCGCGCGCATCGGTGCGATGAACGACCAGATCGTGCCGGAACTGGCGCACCAGATGGGCCGTCCGATCCGCTATGGCGGAGAATTCGGTGGTTTCAACGAACGTGCCACCTATATGGCCGAGATCGCGCAGGACGCGCTGGCCGACATCGTGATCGAGGACAGCGACACGTTTCGCCGCGTGATCAAACGTGTGCCGCACGGCGTCGTGCTGGTCGTGGCTCCGTGGAATTATCCCTACATGACGGCGATCAACACCGTCGCTCCCGCGCTGATCGCAGGCAACGCGGTGATGCTGAAACACGCCAGCCAGACGCCGCTGGTCGGTGAACGTCTGGCACAGGCATTCCACGCCGCAGGTATCCCCGATGACGTGTTCCAGAACGTGTTTCTGGACCATCAGACCACATCCGACCTGATCGCCGCGAAATCCTTCGGCTTCGTGAACTTCACCGGATCGGTCGGCGGGGGCCGCGCGATCGAAACTGCCGCTGCCGGAACCTTCACCGGTGTCGGGCTCGAACTGGGCGGCAAGGACCCCGGCTATGTCTGCGACGACGCCGACGTGCAGGCGGCTGCCGACACGCTGATCGACGGCGCGATGTTCAACTCGGGCCAATGCTGCTGCGGGATCGAACGGATCTACGTGGCCGAGGCGCTGTTCGATGATTTCGTCGCCAAGGCGGTCGAGATCGTCAAAGGCTACCGTCTGGGCAACCCGCTCGACCCCGAAACCACCATCGGCCCGATGGCGCATGCCCGCTTTGCCGAAACCGTACGCGAGCAGACCGCCGAGGCGATTGCCGCCGGTGCCACGGCCCACATCGACCCCGCCGATTTTCCGCAGGACAATGGTGCGTACTTGATGCCGCAGATCCTTACGAACGTGACCCACGACATGCGCGTGATGCGCGAGGAAAGCTTTGGCCCCGTCGTCGGCATCATGGCCGTCAAGGATGACGTCGAAGCGATCCGCCTGATGAACGACAGCGATTACGGGCTGACCGCCGCCGTCTGGACCAGGGACGCCGCCCGCGCCGAGGCCATCGCCGACCAGATCGAAACCGGCACCGTGTTCATGAACCGCGCCGATTACCTTGACCCGGCCCTGTGCTGGACGGGCTGCAAGGACACCGGGCGCGGCGGCGGTCTGTCGGTCATCGGCTATCACAACCTGACCCGCCCCAAATCCTACCACCTGAAGAAAGCCTGATCCATGACGCTGACTGCAAACTGGTCCTATCCCACCGCAATCCGCTTTGGCGCGGGGCGCATCTCCGAGATTGCCGAGGCGTGTATCGCCGCAGGCATCACCAAGCCGCTGTTGATTACCGACCGTGGGCTGGCGAACATGGACATCACCCGCAAGACGCTGGACCTGATCGACGGCGCCGGGCTGGGCCGTGCGATGTTTTCCGACGTGGACCCGAACCCCAACGAGATCAACGCGCAGGCGGGCGTCGCGGTCTACCGCGAAGGCGGCCATGACGGCGTGATCGCATTCGGCGGCGGCTCGGGCCTTGATCTGGGCAAGGTCGTGGCGTTTCTGGCCGGGCAAAGCCGCCCGATCTGGGATTTCGAAGACATCGGCGACTGGTGGACGCGCGCCGACGCCGACGCCATCGCGCCGATCATCGCGGTGCCGACCACGGCAGGGACGGGCTCGGAAGTGGGCCGCGCGTCGGTCATCACCAATTCCGAGACGGCTGAGAAAAAGATCATCTTCCACCCCAAGATCCTGCCGCGCGTGGTGATCTGCGACCCCGAACTGACGGTCGGCATGCCGCCGTTCATCACCGCGGGCACGGGTCTTGATGCCTTTGCCCATTGCGTCGAGGCATTCTGTTCGCCGCATTACCATCCGATGAGCCAGGGCATGGCGCTGGAGGGGATGCGTCTGGTCAAGGATTATCTGCCGCGCGCCTTCAAGGATGGCACCGACATCGAAGCCCGCGCGCAGATGATGTCCGCCGCCGCGATGGGTGCCACCGCATTCCAGAAGGGTCTGGGCGCCATCCACGCGCTGTCGCATCCCATCGGCGCCATCTACCACACCCACCACGGCACCACGAACGCGGTCTGCATGCCCGCCGTGCTGCAATTCAACCGCCCCGAGATCGAAGGCAAGATCGCGCAGGCCGCGCGGTATCTGGACATCGACGGCGGGTTCGACGGGTTCTGCGCCTTCGTCGACGATCTGAATGCGTCGATGGGCATCCCGAAAACGCTGGCGGGTCTGGGCGTCGAAAACCCCGATGTCGACCGTATCGTCGCGGGCGCGATGATCGACCCCAGCACCGGCGGCAATCCGGTCAAGATGACGGAAGAGAACACGCGCAAGCTGTTGCTGGAGATCATCGGCTAGACGCACCCCTGCGCCCTTAAGCAAAACGCCGCGTACTGGCTGATGGCCAGTGCGCGGATGATTGCGCGTGCCCGCCTTTGCTTTAGGGTGACGCGCAAACAAGCTTGGGCAGGGCATAAAAATGATCATCACCAGACGCAATTTCACACTCGGGCTGACAGCGGGCTTGGGCCTTGCGGGGTGCAGCTCTTCGATGCCGGGTATTCCCGCGGCATCTTCGGGCGGCTTGCCCGACGACCTGCGCCCCGTTCCGAACGCGGGCTGGAGCCAGTGGGTCGCATCCTTCCGCGACCGCGCGGGTGCGCAGGGCATATCCCAGACCACATTGAATGCAGGATTTCGCGGCGCGGGCTATCTGCTCGGCGTGGTCCGACGCGACCGCAACCAGACCGAATTCAGCCGCACGCTGGAAGACTACCTTGCCATCGCGGCATCGGACGAACGCGTGACCAAGGGACGTGCCGCCTTCGCACGTCACAATGCCACGCTGAACGCGCTCGAGGCGCAATACGGCGTCAATGCCACCATCATCTGCGCGATCTGGGGTCTGGAAAGCTACTACGGCGAGCGGATGGGCGACGTGCCCGTGGTCTCGGCCACATCGACGCTGGCTTATGACGGGCGGCGCGGCGCGTTCTTTGAAAAGCAGTTGATTGCGGCGCTGAACATCGTTCAGAGCGGGGATATTTCCGCAAGCCGCATGGTCGGCAGCTGGGCCGGGGCGATGGGCCACACCCAGTTCATCCCCACATCCTATCAGGCCTTCGCGGTGGACTATACCGGCGACGGACGCCGCGACATCTGGTCGGACGATCCCAGCGATGCGCTGGCCTCGACCGCGGCATACCTGCAACGCAACGGCTGGACACGCGGTGTGCGTTGGGGTGGCGAGGTCGGCAACGGCGCACCGGCGGGCAGCGTGCTGACCCCGCAACCGGGCGGCCCCAGCTTTTCGGTCACGTCGAATTTCGGCGTGATCAAACGCTACAACAACTCCGACAGCTACGCGATCGGCGTGGGCCATCTGGCCGACCGGATCGGCGGCGCGGGGCCATTGCGCGGATCGTTCCCGCCCGATGCCAATGGCCTGACCAAGGATGACCGTGTCGCCCTGCAACGCAGGCTGACTGCCGCAGGCTTTGACACCGACGGGGCCGACGGCGTTCTGGGCCCCAAAAGCCAGGCCGCAATCAGCGCCTATCAATCCAGCCGGGGCCTGCCCGCCACCGGCGTGCCCTCGCAGGAATTGCTGCGTTCGCTCGGCTGAGGCCGACAAAACGCTGCCGTCACGCGGATTTCCCCCGTGTGACGGCCCCTGCGGCTTGACTTCCCACCCTATGGGCGGTGTATCTGCCCCGATCATCAGCCCAGAGAGCGGGAGCCCATTATGCACGCCTATCGCAGCCACACCTGCGCCGAACTGACCGCCGCCGACGTCGGCAAAACCGTCCGCCTGTCCGGTTGGGTCAATCGGGTGCGCGATCACGGCGGCATCCTGTTCATCGACCTTCGCGACCATTACGGCGTGACGCAAGTTCTGTGCGACCCCGACAGCGCCGCCTTTGCCGACGTTGAGAAACTGCGCAGCGAATGGTGCGTGCGCATCGACGGCGAGGTGAAGGCGCGCGCGCCCGACCTGGTGAACCCCAAGATCACCACCGGCGAGATCGAAGTCTTCGTGCGCGCCGTCGAGGTGCTGGGCCCTGCCGCCGAACTGCCCCTGATGGTGTTCGGAGATCAGGATTACCCCGAGGAAACCCGCCTCAAGTACCGCTACCTCGACCTGCGCCGCGAAAAGATGCAGGCCAACATGAAGCTGCGCTCGGACGTGGTCGCGTCGATGCGCCGCCGGATGTGGGATGCGAAGTTCCGCGAATATCAGACGCCGATCATCACCGCGTCCAGCCCCGAAGGCGCGCGCGACTTCCTGGTGCCCTCGCGTCTGCACCCCGGCAAGTTCTACGCGCTGCCGCAGGCCCCGCAGCAGTTCAAACAGCTGTTGATGGTCTCGGGCTTTGACAAGTATTTCCAGATCGCGCCCTGTTTCCGCGACGAAGACCCGCGCGCCGACCGCTCGCCCACCGACTTCTACCAGCTTGACCTTGAAATGAGCTTTGTGACCCAGCAAGACGTGTTCGACACGATCCAGCCGGTCATCGGCGGCATTTTCGAAGAGTTCGGCGGCGGGCGCAAAGTCGACCAGACGTGGGAGCAGATCAGCTACCGCGACGCGGCGCTGTGGTACGGCAGCGACAAGCCTGACCTGCGCAACCCGATCAAGATGCAGGTGGTGTCCGACCATTTCGCCGGTTCCGGTTTCGCCATCTTCGCCAAGCTGCTGGAACAGGACGGCACCGAGGTGCGCGCCATCCCCGCACCCACGGGCGGGTCGCGCAAGTTCTGCGACCGGATGAACGCTTTCGCGCAAAAGGAAGGTCTGCCCGGCATGGGCTATATCTTCTGGCGCGAAAAGACCGCGGATGCCGTGGCCCAAGAGCTGGGGATCACCGTGAAGGAAGCCCAGGCCAAGCTGAAATCCGGCGAGGTCGAAGGCGGTATGGAAGCGGCAGGCCCGCTGGCCAAGAACATCGGTCCCGAGCGCACCGAAGCGATCCGCCAGCAACTCGGCCTTGGGCTGGGCGACGCCGCGTTCTTCCTCGGCGGCAAGCCGAAACAGTTCGAATCCGTCGCAGGCCGTGCGCGCACCGTGATCGGCGACGAACTTGGCCTGACCGACACCAACCGCTTTGCCTTCGCCTGGATCGTCGATTTCCCGATCTACGAAAAGGACGAGACCACCGGCAAGATTGACTTCGAACACAACCCGTTCTCGATGCCCCAGGGTGGCATGGACGCGCTGCAGGGCGACCCGCTGGAGGTCTTGGGCTTTCAGTATGACCTGGCCTGCAACGGCTATGAACTGGTCTCCGGCGCGATCCGGAACCACCGCCCCGAGATCATGTTCAAAGCCTTCGAGATCGCAGGTTATGACGAAAGCGAAGTGCGCAAGCGGTTCGGCGGCATGGTCAACGCGTTCCAATACGGCGCGCCGCCCCACGGCGGCTGTGCTGCGGGCATCGACCGCATCGTGATGCTGCTGGCCAACGAGCAGAACATCCGCGAAGTGATCCTGTTCCCGATGAACCAGCGCGCCGAAGACCTGATGATGAACGCACCCAGCGAGCCCACGAGCGATCAGCTGATGGAGCTGTCGCTGCGGGTGATCCCGCAGGACTGAACGGGCGTGGGCGGCACGCCGCCTGTAATATAAAAATTGATGGGGCGCGCCGATGCAAGTTGGCGCGCCCCTTGCTATATTGGTGCCATGTCCCGCAGCGGAGCTGAGCCATGCGCGCCTTCGAACCCGAGTTTGCAGAAATGCGGTTTGGCTGCGGCCTGTCGCCGGTGATCGCGCCCGCCACGTCGGTCGAGGCGATGCTGGCAGGGATTTCAGGCCCCGACGCCATGGCCCGTCGGTTTCCAATAGAACGCTTTGACAGCTTCGGTGCACGCATCGCCGAAACCAACGCTTTGCGCCGCCTGATCCGCGCGAACAAGGGCACGCCCGAAGCCGAAGCGGCGGACCGGCAGCGCAAGGACATCAAGAATCAGGCGCGTTTCGACATGATCCACTGGCTGGGCCAGTCGATGCTGCGCCGCACCTATACCGAAGCCGGATTTCACGAACGGCTGGTCTATTTCTGGGGTGACCATTTCGCAGCACGGGGCAAGGGCGGGCTGCTGAAAAGCGCGACCTCGCCCTATATCGAAGAGGCGGTGCGCCCTTTCGTCGGCGGGCGTTTCGCCGATCTGCTGATCAGCGCCGTTACCCATCCTGTGATGCTGTCGTTTCTGGACCAGGACCAGTCGATGGGCGCGGGCAGCAAGCGGGTCATGACTGCGGGCAAGGGCGGGGGCCTGAACGAAAACCTGGCCCGCGAAGTGTTGGAATTGCACACCTTGGGCGTGGGCGGCCCCTATACCCAGACCGACGTGCGCGAACTGGCCGAGCTGTTCACCGGCCTGTCGTTCAAGCCCCTGCAAGGCCGCGTGTTTCGCAAGAATTATGTCGAGCCGGGCGCCGAAACCGTGCTGGGCAAGACCTATGCGGACACGCTGACCATCAAGCCCGTCCATGCGGTGCTGGAAGATCTGGCGATCCATCCCATAACCGCGCGGCATCTGTCATGGAAACTGGCGGTGCATTTTGTCTCCGACACGCCCGACCCCGCGCTGATTGACCACGTGACCGCGCGGTACATCGCGACGGGTGGCGACCTGATGCAGGTATATGCAGCGCTGCTGGAACACCCCGCCGCATGGACGCGCGAAGGGGCCAACATCAAGCCGCCCGTCGATTTCGTGGGCTCTGCGATGCGCGCACTGGCGGTCGATCCGGTGATGATGACCGAGATGACGGAAAAGCAGATGCGCAATGTGGTGCTGACGCCGATGGCCATCATGGGGCAGACTTGGCAGGCGTTTTCCGGCCCCGATGGCTGGCCTGAAGAGGACGACGCCTGGCTGACGCCACAGGGGCTTTCGGGGCGTGTGCGCTGGGCGATGGCGGGGCCGCAGAAGCTGTGCCCCGATCTGCCTGACCCGCGTGCCTTCGTCGACACGGCGCTGGGCGCATCCGCACCCGAGCCGGTGAAATTCGCGGCGAAGGCTGCCGAAAGCAAAGCCGAGGCCATCGGCCTCGTGCTGATGTCCCCCGCATTCCAGCGCCGCTAGGAGCCGCCGCCATGACCGATCTTTCGCGCCGCTTTTTCCTGACCCGCTCGGCGGTCCTGGGCTGTTCACTTGCGGCCAGCCCGCTGCTGACGCCGGTCACCTTCGCCGCCGCCCCCTGGAACAGACGGCTGGTCGTCATCCTCCTGCGCGGCGCGATGGACGGGCTGGACGCGGTGCAACCCTACGGCGATCCCGCCTATGCCGGGCTGCGCGGCAGCCTCGTCGGCGGGCCGCAGAACGGCGCGCTGGATCTGGACGGCTTCTTTGCGCTGCACCCCGGACTGCAGGCGCTGGCACCGATGTGGCAGGCAGGAGAGCTGGGGTTTGCCCATGCGGTCAGCACCCCCTACCGCGACAAGCGCAGCCATTTCGACGGTCAGGATCTGCTCGAGGCGGGGACCGACACCCTGCAGGGCGGCGTGCGCGACGGCTGGCTGAACCGAATGCTGCAGGAGGTGCCGGGTGTCACCGCCGACACGGCCTATGCCATCGGACTGGGCGACTTGCCGATCCTGAGGGGCAAGGCGCCCGTCGCGAACTGGACACCCGAAGCGACGCTGAGCCTCAGCCCGCAGGCAGAGCGGCTGCTGGCCATGGTCTCGGAGAGCGATCCCGCGATGCACGCGGCACTGGCCGAGGCGGCGCTGCTGTCTGCAGTGGATACGCCCGCGACGTCGGGCAACATGGCGCGGGACATGCAGCAGGCCCGCAAGGGCGGCACGCACCTGAAGATCGCAGAATTTGCCGCAAAGCGCCTGCGCGAGGACGCGCGGGTGGCGTCATTCTCGCTGAACGGATGGGACACGCACCGCGCGCAGCACCGCAGTCTGAAGGGGGCGCTGGGCACATTGGCCGACACGCTGGTGCATCTGAAACAAGAGCTGACCGACCCCGTCTGGGCCAAGACCGCCGTCGTGGCAATGACCGAATTTGGCCGCACCGCGCGCGAGAACGGAACCCAAGGCACCGATCACGGCACCGGCGGGCTGATGGTGATGGCGGGCGGGGCGATCCGGGGCGGCAAGGTTCATGCCGACTGGCCGGGGCTGGACGAGCCGGATCTTTATCAGAACCGCGATCTGATGCCGACACGCGACGTGCGCGCCCACGCGGCGTGGATCATGCGGGCGATGACCGGGCTGGATCGGGCGACGCTTGAGCGGGTGATCTTCCCCGGTCTCGACATGGGCCGCGATCCCGGCCTCCTGCTCTGAGCCTGATTGCGCTTGGCGCTCAGCCCTGATCCGCCTATAGATCGGGATATGAACATTCGCCGATCAGACAGTCCGCAGTTCGGCGCACCGGTGCCCGACTGGTCCCCTCCGCCAGTGCCCCACGGGGTCTCGATGAAGGGGCGTTATGCAGCGCTTGAGCCGCTGGATGCGGACAAACACGCGGCCCGCCTGTTTCGCGCCTATCAGGGCGAGGATCATGTATGGGATTATCTGCCCTATGGCCCGTTTTCATCCTCGGCCCAGTATCACCGCTGGGTGCAGGGCGTGGCAGGGAATGGCGATCCGGTGTTCTATGCCGTCCGCGATCTGGAAACCGGCCATTACGACGGGGTGCTCAGCCTGTTGCGCATTGACCCGTCGGCGGGGTCGATTGAGGTGGGGCACATCAACTTTGCCCCGACGCTGCAGCGCACGCCCGTCGCCACCGAAGCCTTGTTCCTGACCCTGCAATGGGCATTCGAGGCCGGATATCGCCGGTTCGAATGGAAATGCGACGCGCTGAATGTGCCGTCGCGTCGGGCCGGGCAACGTCTGGGCCTAAGCTTCGAAGGGGTGTTTCGGCAGGCCACCGTCTACAAGGGGCGCAACCGCGACACGGCGTGGTTTGCCGCCATCGACGCCGAATGGCCCGCGTTGAAAGAGGCGTTCCGGGTCTGGCTTGACCCTGCGAACTTCGACGAGAACGGCCACCAGATCGAGCGTCTTTCAGACCTGACCGCCTTGGTGCGGGTTGCAAGCGACCCCTCACTGTAGGCCTCCGCTAACGGTCAGATCGCGATGCGCTGGGTCAGGCGGTCGTGCACCATCCCCGCCAGTATCGCGGCCTCCGACACTGCGGATTGGCCCGCTGCGCGTTTGCGCGCCACCGCCTCGGCGGCTTTCTCAAGCGGGCTGTCACTGGCGCTGCGGGCGACGCCGGACAGGAACTGCGCCACATAGTCCAGGGTTCTGTCGTCGTGGTGGTCTTCCATCACGTCAGCCACATGCGCCATGTCGTCCTGAAAGGCGATGGGATCGGGATGTACTTCCTCGGTCGAGACGCTGCGCGGGCCGTCGGGGCAGCGATCCGCAGGCAGCAGCGACAGGATCTTGGTCTGGAAAACGCCCAGCGAGGTGATCGGTTTCTCGAAAAAACCGTCTGCACCGGCGGCAAGGGCTGCATCGACGCCAAAGCTGTCGCCAGAGGTGCCTATGATCACCTCGGGGCGCGGGCTGGCGGCGGCCAGTGCCTCGATCAGGTCCATGCCGTTGCCATCGGGCAGGCCCAGGTCGATGATGACGATGGTGGGGCGGTAGACCTGCAAATGTCGCCGTGCGGCACGCAGACTGTCGGCCCGCCTGATCCGCGCACCGCTGCGCAGGCACAAAAGGCGCAGCGCCTCGCAGGCAAAGCGGCTGTCCTCGACCGCGAGAACCGTAAGCCCCAGCAAGGGCCGCGCAGAGGTGGGCATCGGCAGGTGGGGTTTGAAGGGGTCGATGGTGTCCATGTCCGCAGCCTCTCAGGTTCTACGATTCTCAAGGTAGCCCGGCTTGCCTAACAGGGCGTTAACATCGCGATGCCCCCCTGCGTCGGTGCGTCCCTTGCGCCCCAATCCCAAGCTGCGCATAACAGCACCAACACCTACCAAGGAGATTTGATATGATCGGACGTCTCAACCACGTCGCCATCGCAGTGCCGGATCTTGACGCTGCATCGGAACAATACCGCAATGCGCTGGGCGCCAAGGTCGGCGCGCCGCAGGACGAACCTGACCACGGCGTGACAGTGGTGTTCATCGAACTGCCCAACACCAAGATCGAATTGCTGCATCCCTTGGGCGAAAACAGCCCGATCCAGGGGTTTCTGGACAAGAACCCCGCGGGCGGCATTCACCACGTCTGCTACGAGGTCGAGGACATCATCGCCGCGCGCGACCACCTTCAGGCCAGCGGCCTGCGGGTTCTGGGCGACGGAGAACCAAGGATCGGCGCGCACGGCAAGCCGGTGATCTTCCTGCACCCCAAGGACATGAACGGCACCCTGACAGAGCTCGAGCAAGTCTGATGGGCATTACATCCGCACTGGTCCTCTATGCCGTGATCTGGTTCATGACGTTCCTGATCGTGCTGCCGATCCGCGTGCAGACCCAAGGGGACGCAGGCAAGATCGTGCCCGGCACGCATTCCGGCGCGCCCGAGGTGCACAACCTCAAGAAAAAAGCGTGGATCACCACAGGGGCCTCCGTGGTGATCTGGGCCATCGTCGCGGGCATCATCCTGTCGGGCGTGATCAGCCTGCGCGATATCGACTGGTTCGATCGCATGGGCCCTCCGGCTGCAACCGATGGAACAGATGGGTAAACGTCGCGGCGCCGATGATCGGGATCATCAGGTTGACCAGCGGCACTGACAGCGGGACCGCCATCAGAAATCCGGCGATAAAGATGGTCCCGCTGTGCTGGCTGCGCAGGTTGCGCGCCCGTTCGCGCCCGACACGGCGCATCGCGGCCAGCGTGAAGTATTCACGGCCCAGCAGGAACCCGTTCAGCGTCCAGAACACCAGCGGCGCCAGGAACGGCATGAACATGAAGGTCAGGATCACGTAAACGATGATCGCCAGAATGTTGGCCGCGATCAATACGCCAAGGAAGTTGACCGTATCGCGCACCGCATCGCCGAAGGGCACGGGGGTCGCGGGCGGCAGGTCGGGGTAATGGCGGTCCTCCACGGCCTGCGCCACCTCGTCGAGAAACATCGACGTGATGGCGGAGGCCACGGGCACCATCAGGAAGATCGACAGGAACAGCATCAAAAAGACCGATCCCCAGCTCAGGATATCGTCCAGCCAGGTGATCTCGCCCACGACGGGCGCGTCAATGCTGTCTGCGGTCAGCGCATCGACCACCCAGACCAGCCCCGTGGTAAAGGCCACCAGCAGCGCCAGCGTCAGAGCGATGCCCAACAGCAGCACCCGCCGAAAGCGCGGATCGCCGATCTGGCCCAGGGCGGCGAAAAAAGACGCGATGATCATTCTGACAGCCATGTGGTCTTGGCCGCGATATCGGGGCGCGGGCGGTCGGGCGGTGCCGTGGTTTCCGTGCCGATGTGGATCAGCCCGGCGATGCGTTCATTGTCCTTAAGGGCAAAGGCTTCCTGCATGAACACACGGTCATGGCTGGGCCAGCCCGACAACCAGTTCGCGCCCCAGCCCGCCGCCAATGCCGCATTCAGCAACGACAGGCAGACCGCACCGGCGGAATAGGTCTGCTCCAGCGCCGGGATCGTGGGCGAAGGCACATGCACCTCGATCACGGCGACGGCCAGATGACCCATGTCGAACTGGCTGCGGCCCTTGCCGATGTCTTCAGGGTCCAGCCCCAGCACCTTGCCACGGGTTTCCGCCAGATCGGCCAGACGCGGCATCGCGGTCTTCTCAACGACGATGAACCGCCACGGCTCAAGCTTGCCATGATCCGGCGTGCGTGCGGCGGCGGTCAGCAACTGTTCCAGGTCGGCACGGTCGGGCACCGGCATCGCCAGCGTCTTGGCCGGGCGCGACCGGCGCGTGTGCAGGAAATTCAGGGCGGCGATATCGGACTCGGGCATATGTTAAGATCTTTTACATTGGGTTGGTTTGCATGTTGTCATTGCAGGCCACGCCGTCAAGGGGCGCTGTGCGATATCATCGCCCCAGCGTCTCGGCCATATGGTCGATCTCGCCGATCAGGAAGGCGTCGAACCGGGGTCCGGGCTGGCGGATGACAAAGGCTTCGCCAAAGGGATCGGGGGCGGTGATGTCGCTGCCCGACAATGCCTCGATCGCCGCATGGGCGCAGAAGGGCACGTAGGCCTCGGAATAGCCGCCCTCGTGGACCAGCACCAGCTTGCCGCCGCAGATGTCGGCTGCCAGATCCTTGACCCGCAGCGTCATCTGCCGGAACGTGTCGGCGGTCGCCTGCATACGCGCCAGCGGATCGACGACGGAGGCATCGTAGCCGCTGGCGATGATGATGATGTCGGGCGCAAAATTGCGGATCGCGGGGATCGCCACGCGGTCCATCGCATGCAGATAGGCGGTGTGCCCCGCGCCCGCAGGCAGCGGCAGGTTGATGTTGTAGCCCTCGCCAGCACCCTTGCCCCGGTCGGCCAGCGCACCGGTGTCCAGTGGGTAATTCCCCTCCTGATGGAACGAGAGGGTCAGCACGTCGTCGCGGTCATAGAAAATCGCTTCGGTGCCATTGCCGTGGTGCACGTCCCAGTCCAGCACGGCGACACGCCCCGCCAGCCCCTTGGCCTTGGCCGCCTCGATGGCGATGGCGATGTTGGCCATCAGACAGAACCCGTTGGGGAAATCCGGCAGGCAGTGATGCCCCGGCGGGCGGCTGAGCGCATAGGCGTTTTGCAGATCACCCGTCAGCACCGCCTCGACCGCCGCCACCGACAGGCCCGCAGACAGCGCCGCCAGCTCGTATCCGCCACGGGCAAAGGGCGTGCGCAGCCCCAACTCGCCGCCGCCGTTGTCGGACTTGTGCTTGAACTCGTCCAGATAGGCCTTGGGGTGGACGCGCAGCAGGTCTTCGGTCGTGGCTTCGGGCGCCGTGCGCACGTCCAGCGCGCGCATCAGTCCGGTGACGTTCATCAGGTTGACCAGCCGCCGCTTGGTCTCGGGGCTTTCGGGCAGCCCCCCGGCGGCAAGCGGCTGCACCAGCCCGCCGATGGGCAGGGTAAACGCATAGTTGCCCCCCGCGTGCCAGAATGTGCGTTCGTCCCAGAAAAATCCCGTGGCCATCGTGTGCGTCTCCCGTTTTGGGGCAGGGTGGCCGAGACGGGCAGGATTGTCGATGCACCGCAGCGTGAAAAATTCCGGCTCAGCCAGCTTCGGCCAGCAGCGCCTGAACATCAAGCGGGCTGTTGACCATCTCAAGTTGCCCGTCCGCATCGCGCGGCCACTCGGCGGGGTCGCGGTCACGGTAAAGCTCGACGCCATTGCCGTCGGGGTCACGCAGATAGACCGCCTCGGACACGCCATGATCCGCCGCCCCGTCGAGTGCGATGCCCGCATCCACGACACGTTGCAGTGCCGCCCCAAGGCTGGCGCGGTCGGGAAACAGGAACGCCGAATGATAAAGCCCCGGCGCACGCTGCGGGGCAGGGCCCGCACCCTTCGAATGCCAGGTGTTCAGGCCGATGTGATGGTGATAGCCGCCAGCGGCCAGAAACGCGGCCTGATCGCCATAGCGCTGCGTCAGGGTGAACCCGAGCACGTCGCCATAGAAGGCCAGCGCGCGATCAAGGTCGGACACCTTGAGGTGAATGTGGCCGACGCGCGTGTCGGCGGGAACTTTACCGGGCATGGGATGCCTCCTGTTGGTCTGGTCAAGGCCAGGATAACCCGCCGCCCCCGCGCGCAAAAGGTCAGGCGTCGCGCACTGATGGTGCACAGACGCGCAAAGGGCGGATGCCGCCGCACCCGCCCTTTAATCTCGCGTTGGGAACTGTCGGCCTATGCGCCGACCAGCCCGACAATCTCATAGGTCTTTTTCAGGATCGGCGCCGTGATATCGCGCGCCTGCTCGGCCCCGCGCGCCAGAATCCGGTCGATCTCTGACGTGTCATTCAGCAGCCGCGCCATCTCGGTCGAGATCGGCGACAGCTTGGCGACCGCCAGATCGGCCAGCATCGGCTTGAACGTCCCGAACTGCTGGCCTCCGACCTCGGCCAGAACCTGATCGATGCTCTGGTTGGTGAAAGCGGCATAGATGTTCACCAGATTGCGTGCCTCCGGGCGGTCCTCCAGCCCCTTCGCCTCGGAGGGCAGGGCGTCGGGGTCGGTCTTGGCCTTGCGGATCTTCTTGGCGATCGTGTCAGCATCATCGGTCAGGTTGATGCGGCTGGCGTCCGAAGGGTCGGATTTCGACATCTTCTTGGACCCGTCGCGCAAGGACATCACCCGCGTCGCCGCCCCTTCGATCACGGGCTCGGTCATCGGAAAGAAATCGACGCCATAGTCGTGGTTGAACTTCGCCGCCACGTCACGCGTCAACTCGATATGCTGTTTCTGATCCTCGCCCACGGGCACATGCGTCGCGTGATAGATCAGGATGTCGGCGGCCATCAGCGCAGGATAGGCGAACAGACCCAGCGAAGCCTTCTCGGCGTTCTTGCCCGCCTTGTCCTTCCACTGGGTCATGCGCTGCATCCAGCCCATGCGCGCCACGGTGTTGAAGATCCACGCCAGCTGCGCGTGCTCGGGGACAGCCGACTGGTTGAACAGGATCGACTTTTCCGGATCGACACCCGAGGCGATAAAGCCCGCGGTCAGCTCGCGCGTGTTGTGGCGCAGCTTGTCAGGGTCCTGCCAGACGGTGATCGCATGCAGGTCGACCATGCAGAAGATGCATTCGCGCCCCTCGTCCTGCATCTCCGAGAACCGCTTGAGCGCCCCCAGATAGTTGCCAAGCGTCAATCCGCCGGACGGCTGGATGCCGGAGAACACGCGCGGCGTGAAGTGCGATGCAGGAGCGTCAGTCATTTGGGTTCCCCTCTGGGCATTCGTGCGTGGCTGGCTTACCCATGCGCCAAAGTCCCGTCAAGGAGAGCCACCGATGCACGACGACATGCAGCCCCCCGTAAACCCCTTGCCGCCCGTCGTCTGGGCGCTGTTCGCCGCGATCATGGGGGTCGAGGCAGTGCTGTCGCTGGGCAACGCGGGCTATATCGGCGGCCCCGGTGCGGTCGGCTGGCGGCTTATGGCGCTGCGCGACTACGGGTTCTCGGGCGTGGCTTTCGATTGGATGGTGGCCAACGCGATTTTCCCGTGGGAACATCTGTTGCGCTTCGTCACCTATCCGTTCGTGAACAACGGCTTTTCGGGCACGCTCTTCGCCGGGGTGATCCTGCTGGCGCTGGGCAAGCTGGTGGGCGAGGTGATGGGACAACTGGCCGTGGCCGTTGTGTTCTTCTTCTCGGCGATCTTCGGCGCGGTGGTCTACGGGCTGCTGACCGACGCGCCCTGGCTGATCGGCGCGTTTCCGGCGGTCTACGGACTGATCGGTGCCTATACGTTCCTGATGTGGCAAAAGCTGGCCGGCACGGGCCCGCAACAGCTTCAGGCGTTCTCGCTGATCGGCGTGCTGATGGGGCTGCAACTGCTGTTCGGGATATTCTTCGAGGTGGGCCTCGACTGGATCGCCGAACTGGCCGGGTTCTTCTGCGGCTTCGCGCTGTCGCTGGTCGTGGTGCCGGGCGGCTGGACGCGGCTGCGCGGGATGATCCAGCGTCGTTGAGGGGGCCAAATGGGGGCTCTGCCCCCGCGCCTTGCGGCGCTCCCCCGGAGTTTATCCGGCAAGATGAAGGTGGGTCAGCCGCGTTTGCGTTTCGTGGCGCGTTTGAAATCCGACAGTTTGAACGCGCCGATCAGGTGGCCGGTGCCGAAATAGCTGATAGCCCCGGCCAGCACCAGAACCAACAGCGCCAGATAGCGCAGGCCTGCGGTTCCCAGCGCGCCCGACAGCGCCAATGACACTGCCCAGAGGCAGATGCCCATCACCGCCGACGCGAGGATGATCCGCCAGATGCGCTTGCGGAAACGGTCGTCGAACTGCGCGACCTCGCCCATCCTGCGCGTGCCCTGGCGCAGCATCAGAACCATCGCCCAGCCCGCGACGGTGGTCGCGATGGCCGGAGCAATCCAGCCCAGGACCGGTGCCAGCCCCACGGCCAGCACGGCGTTCACCACCATCGCCCAGACCGCGTAGCGAAACGGGCTGCGCGTGTCGGAACGGGCAAAGAACAGAGGTTGCAGGAATTTCTGGATCACGAAGGCGGGCAGGCCGAGCCCGTAGACCGCGACCGCCACGGCGATCGCCGCCACATCGTCGGGGCCCGTCGCCCCACGCTCGAACAGCACCGAGGTCAGCGGCTGCGGGATCACCATAAGCGCCACCGCCGACGGGATGGTCAGCGCCAGCGATATCTCGGCGGCACGGCTCAGCGCATTGCGCGCGCCCTCGTCGTCGCCCGCCTTCAGCCTGCGCGACAGATCGGGCAGCAACACGATCCCCACGGCGATGCCCACCACGCCCAGCGGCAGTTGATAGAGCCTGTCTGCCGCAAACAGCCAGCTGACCGCATTGTCGAACTGCGAGGCGACGACCTGCCCCACCACCAGGTTCACCTGCATCACGCCGGTCGCCAGCGCTGCAGGCACCGCAACGATCAGCATCTTGCGCATGTCCGGCGTCCAGCGCGGCAGCCCCGGTTTCAGCGCAAAGCCCGCGCGCGCGGCGGCGGTCCACGTCAGGGCCAGCTGTGCGATGCCCGCCAGCGGAATGGTGCAGATCAGCCAGAGGACCACATCGCCGCCCAGCTTGTTGGCCGCGATCATGGCAATGATGACGAATATGTTCAGCAGCACCGGGGCAGCGGCAGCAGCCGCAAAGCGGCCCGTGGCGTTCAGCACGCCCGAGAACAGCGCCGACAGCGACATGAAGAAGATATAGGGGAATGTGATCCGCCCGAACCCGACCGTCAGATCGAACCGCTGCGCGTCGAACCCCCCCGCCGTGGCCCAGACCAGTGCCGGCATGAACACCAGCGCCAGCGCCGTCAGCGCCAGCGTCGCCAGCATCAGCCCGTTCAGCGCGTCGGTGGCAAAGCGGTGGGCATCCTCGTCGCCCTCGACCTTGGCCGAGAACATCGGCACGAAGGCCGCATTGAACGCGCCTTCGGCAAAGAACCGGCGAAACATGTTGGGCAGCCTGAACGCCGCGACAAAGGCATCCATCAGCGGCCCCGGTCCGATCAGCGACAGGATCAGGATCTCGCGCACGAAGCCCAGGACCCGCGACATCAATGTCCAGAACCCCACGGTCAGAAAGCCGGTCATCAGGCGGATGGGTTTCACGTGCGGGCCTCGCTGGTGCAGTCTCGGACAGGGCCTAGCGGGTCGGGCGGGTGCGTGACAAGGGCCTCTTGCAGCGACGACATCCGCGGGTGCAGATCCCGCGCGCCGGTGTCGCGGTTTTCGCGCAGTTTGCCGCCGATCACGCCGCCGCGTGCATAAATCTGTCGGGCCGGTGTCATTGTTGCCCGGGGCGCGACGCCAAAGGGGCAAAACTTGAGTTTGTCCGCCAGATGGTTTTGATGAAGGAAATCATTTTGCAAAGGACCTGCAATGCCAGCCACCACCACCGCCGATCTTTCCCTCGAAATGACAGCGTGGCGGCAGGATTTCCATGCCCATCCCGAACTTGGCTTTGCCGAAGTGCGCACGGCGGCACGGGTGGCGGACCTGCTGGAAAGCTTCGGCCTCGAGGTGCACCGGGGCATCGGTCAGACCGGCGTGGTGGGCATATTGCAACGCGGCAATGGCACCCGCTCGGTGGGTCTGCGCGCCGATATGGACGCGCTGCCGATTCGCGAAACCACGGGGGCCGCCTATGCCAGCCGCACGGGCGGCGTGATGCACGCCTGCGGCCACGACGGGCATATGGCGATGCTGCTCGGGGCCGCGAAACATCTGGCCGCGCACGGTCAATTCGACGGGCGCGTGGTGTTCATCTTCCAGCCCGCCGAAGAGCATGGGCAGGGCGCGCAGGCGATGATCGCCGATGGCCTCTTCGAGCGGTTCGGGGTCGATCAGGTCTTTGCCATCCACAACATGCCCGGCCTGCCCGTCGGCCATCTGGAAACGCGCGCAGGGCCGATGACCGCCTCCGAGGCGCTGTTCGAGATCGAGGTCCGCGCGCGCGGCGGTCACGCCGCCCTGCCGCACCTGGGCGTCGACGCCATCGTGGTCGGCGCGCAGATCGTCGGCGCCTTGCAGACCATCGTCTCGCGCAAGCTCGACCCGGCGCAGAACGGCGTGGTGTCGGTGACCGAATTCATCGCCGACGGCGGGCGCAACATCCTGCCCGGCAGCGCGGTCCTCAAGGGCGACGCCCGCGCGCTCTCCCCCGAAACCAACAGGCTGATCGAAGCGCGGATGCGCGAACTGGTGGCGGGCACCGCCGCCGCCCATGACGTCACCGCAGAAGTCGCCTACCAGACCGTCTTTGCCCCCACCATCAACGATGCCGACGCGGTGGCCGCCGTCGCCCGCGCAGGCAGCGTTGCGCTGGGGGCCGCCAACGTGGACGCCGCATGCTTCCCCAAGCTCTTTTCCGAAGACTTCGCCCATATGGCGATGGCGCGTCCCGGCTGCTTTTTCCTGATGGGCAACGGCACCGATGGCGCACACGGCCTGCCGCTTCATGCCTCGGGCTACGATTTCAATGACGATGGGCTGGTGCCCGGCGCAGACACGTGGGTGCATCTGGTACAGCACGCGCTGCCCGCCGCCTGAACAGGCCGCCGCCCTTCATTTTGCCAGATAAACTCCCGCCGGAGGCTCCCGCAGCCAGCAAAGCGCTCAAACGCGCCTTAAATCAATCCTCGGCCCGCTGCGCCCCTTCGACGATGGCGGCGCGCAGGCGCTTCTCCAGCGTCTTTTGCTTGCTCGGGGTATAGTATTTCAGCCCGAACATGTCCTTGACATAGAACGTGTCGACGCATTGCTCGCCATAGGTCGCGATGACCGCATTGGCGACGTAGACATTGGACGACGCCAGCGTGCGCGCCAGATCGTGCAGCAGGCCGGGGCGGTCGCGGGTGTCGACCTCGATGATCGTGTAGATTTCCGACCCATCGTTGTCGAAGGTGATGTGCGTGGGCACCCGGAACACCTTTTCGCGTTTCTTGACCTTGTCGCGGTCCACCATCGCCTCGCGCGGCACCACTTCGCCGTGCAGCGTGCGCTCGATCATCTTGCGCAGGCGGGGCAGGCGGCTGGCGTCATAGGGCGTGTCGTCCGCGTCCTGTATCCAGAAGGCGTCGGTCACGTAGCCGTCCTTGGTCGTGTAGCTGCGCGCATCGACCACATTGGCCCCGACCAGCGCCAGCGCACCGGCCAGACGGGCAAAGATGCCGGGATGGTCCTGCATCACGAAACAGACGCGCGTCGCGTCGCGGTCTTCGTCGGGGTGCAGGTCGATGCGGATCTCGTTGTCGCCGATACCCCGCAGCAGGTTGGCAAAAACCACATGCGCAGTCTGGTGCAGGCCCTGCCAATAAGGCTCGTAGTGGCGGCCCGTCTCGACCTGAACGTCCTTGCGCGGCCAATCGGCAAGGGCGGCGCGCAGCGCCTTCTTCGCCTCGGCGCCCCGGTTCTCGCGGTTCAGCGCTTCCATGCCGTCTTCCAGCGCCGTGCGTGTCTGACGGTAAAGCGCGCGGATCAGCACGGCCTTCCAGTTGTTCCAGGTGTTCGGCCCCACGCCGCGAATGTCGCAGACGGTCAGCACGCACAACAGGTCCAGCCGCTCGACCGTGCGCACCGCCTTGGCAAAGTCGCGCACGGTGCGCGGGTCGGCGATATCGCGTTTCTGCGCCATGTCGGACATCAGCAGGTGATAGCGCACCAGCCATTCGATTGTGTCGACCTCGTCGGGCTTCAGCCCCAGGCGCGGGCCGACCTTGCGGGCGATCTGTGCGCCCAGGATCGAATGATCCTCTTCGCGGCCCTTGCCGATGTCGTGCAGCAGCAGCGCCACATAGATCACCCTGCGGTTCACCCCCGCCTTCAGGATCGACGTGGCGACCGGCAGATCCTCGACCAGATCGCCGTTCTCGATCTCGCTCAGCGCCATGATCGTCTGGATGATGTGTTCATCGACCGTATAGGAATGATACATGTTGAACTGCATCATCGCCACGATCGGCTCGAATTCGGGGATGAAGGCGGCCAGCACGCCCAGCTCGTTCATCCGCCGCAGGGCGCGTTCGGGGTTGCCGTGTTTCAGCAGCAGGTCCAGAAAGATGCGCCGCGCTTCGGGCGCATTGCGCACGTGATCGTCAATCAGCCTCAGGTTCGCCTTCACCAGACGCATCGCGTCGGGATGGATCAGCATGCCCGTGCGCAGCGCCTCTTCGAACAGGCGCAGGATGTTCAGCGGATCGGCAAGGAACGCGTTGTCGTCGATGATCGCGATGCGGTTGTGGATCACCTGATAGCCGGCCTTGGTCTTGCGGCGGCGGCTCAGCAGCCGCTCCAGCAGCGGCTCGGCCTTCAGGTGCACGGCCTCAAGCCCGGTCAGGAATATCCGCGTCAGGTCGCCCACTTCGGTGGCGTGCAGGAAAAACGCCTGCATAAAGACTTCGACGGCGCGGCGGCCTGCTTTGTCCTCGTAGCCCATCGCCTCGGCCACCTGCACCTGCATGTCGAATGTCAGCTGCTCGGTGGCGCGCCCGGTCAGCAGATGCAGATGGCACCGGACCGCCCACAAGAAGCTTTCGGCGGCGGCGAAACTGGCGAATTCATCCTCGGTAAAGACACCCAGCGGCACCAGATCGGCGGTGTCGTGCACGCCGTGAATGTATTTTGAAATCCAGAACAGCGATTGCAGGTCGCGCAGCCCGCCCTTGCCCTCCTTGACGTTCGGCTCCACCACATAGCGCTGGCCCTGCCGCTTGTGACGCTCGTCGCGCTCGTGCAGCTTGGCCTCGACGAAATCGCGCGCGGTGCCGGAAAACAGCTCGTCCCACAGGCGCTTGTCCAGGACCTTGGCCAACTCGCGGTCGCCGCCGATGAAACGGTGCTCCAGCATCGCGGTGCGAATGGTGAAATCCTCGCGGCCCAGCCGGATGCAATCCTTCACGGTGCGCGACGAGTGGCCGACCTTCAGGCGCAGGTCCCACAGCATGTAGAGCATGGTCTCGATCACGTTCTCGGCCCAGGCGGTGATCTTGTAGGGGGTCAGGAACAGCAGGTCGACATCGGAAAACGGTGCCATCTCGCCGCGCCCGTACCCGCCCACGGCGATCAGCGACAGCCGTTCGCCTGCGGTGGGCGACACGTTGGGGTGGATCACCTGCGCGGCAAGCGTCATCGTCGCCTCGACCAGCTGATCGGTCAGGTAGGTATAGGCCGCCGTGGTCGGGCGCGCGGCAAAGGGGCGGGCGGCAAAGGCCTCGGCGATGGCGGCACGCCCCTGCTTTTGCGCCTGTTGCAGCCATCCGACCATCTCGTTGCGCACGTCCATCGGTGCTGCATCATTCTGCCGCGCCTTGATCAGCGCCGAGGAAAAGGCGGCCGCGTCGAAAATCGCCTCTGGCGGACAGATCAAGTCGACCGCCAGAGGCGCTGGCTGTTGGGTGTTCAGCATTGTGGGATCAGAAACCGGCGCCGCCGAACGCTTGCGGTGCGGCGTCGATCACAACGACCTGGTTGTTGCGGATCGTGGCGATGGCCAGCCCGCGGTCGTTGGTGCCGTCACTGCGCAGCCGGAAGATGCCCGAAGCGCCCTGAAAGCCCGCACCTTGGGTCAGCGCCGCACCGGTCAGCGCGTTCGACTGGCCCTTTGCGACCAATGCGCCGACGGCTGCGATCCCGTCAAAGCCGAGGCCCGCAATCGGATGCGGCGCACTGCCATAGGCCGCCTGGTACTTGGCGGCAAAGGCTGCACTGCGCGCAGGATCGGGCAAGGCAAACCAGCCGCCTTGCAGACCGGGCAGCGACAGCGTCGGCGTGGGAATGTCCCAACGGGTCAGGCCGATATATTGCGTGACCGCAGGCTGAATGCCGACCTCGGGCAGCAGTTGCGCCAGCAGCGGCAGCGCCGAGGCGGTGGAGGATGTCATGAACACGGCATCGGCCCCCGATCCGTCCACAGCGGCCTTGATGCGCGGCACCGCGTCGATCACGCCCTGCTGCGACAGCGGATAGTCAACAGAACCGGCAAGCGTGGCGCCGGTGTTGCTGATGGCGTTCTGGATCGCGGAGCGTCCCAGCTGCCCCGCCACATCCTGCGCGCTGACCACCACGATGCGCGATTTGCCCTGACGGGTGGCATAGCTGACCAGCCGGTCGGCGGTGGTCTGAAAGGTCGGCCCAAGCACAAAGACGTTGCCGCCCGCGATGGTGGTGTTGTTCGAGAACGCGAGCACGTTCACGCCCGCACCGGAGGCAGCGACTCCTGCCGCGTTGGCGGCTTCGGCATAGACGGGCCCGATGATGATCTTGGCCCCGTCATTGACGGCCTGCGTCGCGGCGCTGGCGGCGGTGGCGGCATTGCCCGCCGTTGCATAGACCCGCAGGTCGATGGCGACACCGCTAAGGTCACGCATCGCCAGACGCGCGGCATTTTCCAGACTGGTCGCCAGCAGCTCGTCGGATGCCGTGGCGGAACCGCGCGGCACCAATAGGGCCACGGGCACGGGCTTCGACGTGTCGACAGAGGGGCCACCGGCGGTGCCGGGTGCCATCATCACAGGCTCGCACGCGGCCAGAACGAAGGCTATGAGCGGCAAGAACAGCAGGTGCAATGCCTTGCGGGCGGGGTGTAAAAACGCGAACATGGTGCAGGAAACTCCCTAAGGTCTGGGCGGCCCGAAAACCGCCTTGATTTGGCGAAGATCATAGACGTCACGAAAGGCGGGTCCAGCGTTGAATTTTCAGAAGGTTACTCTGCCTGCGGGCATCCACCTGGTGGGCGTGCCCATCGGCACCGCGCGCGACATCACATTGCGGGCGCTGGATGTGCTGGCGTCGGCGGATGTTCTGGCGGCCGAAGACACGCGCAGCCTGCGGCGGCTGATGGACATCCACGGCGTGCCGCTGAACGGTCGGCGCATCCACACGCTGCATGACCACAGTGCGGCCAAGGTGGTAGACCAGTTGCTGCACGCGGCGGGCGCGGGCGAGGCGGTGGCCTATGCCTCCGAGGCGGGGATGCCGCTGATCGCCGATCCGGGGTTCGAGCTGATCCGCGCCGCCCGCACAGCAGGCGTGCCGGTGCATTGCGCGCCCGGCCCCAGCGCGGTGGTGACGGCGCTGGCGGTCGGCGGATTGCCGACGGATGCGTTTCTTTTCGGCGGTTTCCTGCACAACACCAAGGCCGCGCGGCGCTCTGCGCTCGAGGGCTGGGGCAATGTGCAGGCCACGCTGGTGTTTTACGAATCACCCAAGCGGCTGGCGGCGATGCTGGCCGATGCCGCCGACGTGCTGGGTGCCGCGCGGCGCGCGGCGGTGTGCCGCGAACTGACCAAGAAATTCGAGGAAGTGCGCAGCGGAACCCTCTCGGAACTTGCCGAATACTATGCGGAAGCGACCGTTAAGGGCGAAATCGTGGTCTTGATTGATCGCCGTTCACAGGAAATTAAGGAAGATGATGTCTCCTCGGACCTGATCGAGGCGTTGGGGCAAATGTCGATGCGCGATGCGGTGGATGCCGTATCCTCCGCCCACGGCGCGCCCCGCCGCAAAGTCTATCAACTGGCGTTGACCCTTTCCAAAGGGGACGACGACACACCCTGAGGTTTGGCATGACACAACTGGCATTTGATTTTCGACCGCCGCTTCCCCTGACGCCCGCCGCGCAAACCGCCGCGCAAACCCCCGCTGCAAAACCCGTGGCAAAACCTGCGGCAAAACGTGTGGCATCGGATCTGCGCCGTGCGCGCGGCGAAATGGCCTACCACGCGGGTGTCGCCGCCGAAACACGGATTTCCATGGACTACGAACGCCGGGGCTATCCCGTCGTCCGGCAACGCTGGCGCGGCAAAAGCGGGGAGATCGACCTGATCGCCCGTGACGGCGAGGGGCTCGTCTTTGTCGAGGTCAAGCACAGCAAGACCTTCGACCGCGCCGCCGCCCGGCTGAGTGCGCGCCAGATACGCCGCATCTATGCCTCTGCCGAGGAATACCTTGCCCTGATGCCACGCGGCAGCCTGACCCAGGTGCGCTTTGACGTGGCGCTGGTGAATGGTCATGGCGAGACGCGGATCATGGAAAACGCCATCGGCTTTGACTGACCCATTGCGCCCGCTGCGCCGCTGATCCATCAAGGAAGCTCAGCAACGCGAGGTGCCGCGATGAAGATCGCCTTTCAGATGGACCCGATCGGGGACGTGAATATCAACGCAGACAGCAGCTTTCGGCTGGCCGAGGAGGCGCAGGCGCGGGGGCATTCTCTGTTCTTCTACACCCCGGATCATCTGGCCTACCAAGAGGGGCGCATCACCGCGCGGGGGCAGGATTTTACCGTGCAGCGGGTACAGGGAGACCATGCGCGCCTGGGCGAGATGCGCGAGGTCGATCTGTCCGAATTCGACGTGGTCTGGCTGCGTCAGGACCCGCCCTTCGACATGCACTATATCACCTCGACCCATCTGCTGGACCGGCTGAAGAAGACCACGCTCGTGGTGAATGACCCGTTCTGGGTCCGCAACTTTCCCGAAAAGCTGCTGGTGCTGGATTTCCCCGAGCTGACGCCGCCCACGACGATTGCGCGCGATCTCGGCACCATCAAGGCGTTCAAGGCCAAGCATGGCGATATCATCCTCAAACCGCTTTACGGCAACGGCGGCGCGGGTGTGTTCCGGCTGGATGCCAACGACCGCAACCTGAGCAGCCTGCACGAGCTTTTCACCGGGTTCAGCCGCGAGCCGCTGATCGTGCAGAAATTCCTGCCAGCCGTCTCCAAGGGTGACAAGCGGGTGATCCTCGTCGACGGCGAGGCCGTAGGCGCGATCAACCGGGTGCCCGCCGAGGGAGAGACGCGGTCGAACATGCACGTCGGCGGACGCCCCGAAAAGGTCGGCCTGACCGACCGGGACCGCGAGATCTGCGCGGCCATCGGCCCCTTGTTGAAAGAGCGGGGACAAGTGTTCGTTGGCATCGACGTGATCGGCGACTACCTGACCGAGATCAACGTGACCTCGCCCACCGGCATTCAGGAGCTGGAGCGTTTTGACGGCGTGAACATCGCCGCCAGGATCTGGGAGGCGATCGAGGCCAGACGCGCATGAGCTGGCAGCGGTCCGTTCTGAACAACTGGCTGACGTGGTTCGAAAAGCCTGCGATGGCGCGCGCCGCGTCGCACGACGAGATGCGGCGCAGGTTCGAGAGCAGCGCGCGATTGTTCTTTCACGGCCCCCGCGATGTGGCGCGGCACTGGCGCGATCTGGGGTCGGGCGAGGCGCTGTGGCTCGAGCCGAAGGGCGCGGACGCGGGTCAGGTACTGCTCTATTTCCATGGCGGCGGCTATATTTTCGGCAGCCCGCGCACCCATGCCGCGATGGTCGCGGCTCTGGCCCGGCGGGCGGGCCTGCGCGCGGTTCTGCCGGTTTATCCGCTTGCCCCCGAAGCGCCCTATCCCGCCGCCCTTGACCGCGCCGAAGACGCCTACCACGCGCTTGTCGCCTCGGGCGTTTCGCCGCAGCGCATCATCATGGGCGGCGACAGTGCCGGTGGCGGCCTGGTTCTGGCGCTGCTGGCACGGCTGATACAGTGCGGGGCCGACCTGCCCGCCGGGGTCTTCGCCTTCTCGCCCCTGACCGACCTCACGTTCTCGGGCGCCAGCCTGCAGGTGAACGCGCGGTGCGAGGCCATGCTGCCGACCAATCGCGTCTCGGAAATGGCCGAGGCCTATCTGCACGGCACCGCTCCGACCGATCCGCAGGCCAGCCCGCTTTTCGCCGATTTCAAAGGCGCACCGCCCACCTGGATCGCCGCGGGCGATACCGAGATCCTGCTGGACGACACCCGTCGACTGGTGCCCCGGATGAAGGCGCAGGGCGTGTCGGTTCAGATGCACATCGCGCACGACGTGCCCCATGTCTGGCCAATGTTTCACAACACGTTGCCCGAGGCGCGGCAGACGCTGGACCAGCTTGCGGGCTGGATCAGGACCCGCCTGGCTGCGGCAGGCGAAAGCTGACCGCTTCGGCGATGTGGGGATGGCGAACCTCGTCCGATCCGGCCAGATCGGCGATGGTCCGCGCCACGCGCAGCACCCGGTGATAGCCGCGCGCCGACAGCGCGAACCGTTCCGCCACACGCGACAAGAGCGCGCGGCCTTCCGCATCCGGTGTCGCGCATGCCTTCAGGATCTCGCCTTCGGCGTCGGCGTTCGAGCGCATGTCGGCGCGTCCGTCGAACCGCGCGATCTGGATGTCGCGTGCCGCCGCCACCCGTGCCGCAATCTGCGCCGAGGTGTCGCCCGAGGCAGGCAGATCCAGATCGGTAAAGCGCACCGGCGGCACGTCCACCCGCAGATCGAACCGGTCCATCAGCGGGCCGGATATGCGCCCCATGTAATCCTCGCCGCAGAGCGGCACACGTCCGCAGGCGCGGTCGGGGTCGGTCAGATAGCCGCATTTGCAGGGGTTGGCGGCAGCCACCAGCATGAAGGCGCAGGGGTATTTCACATGGGCATTGGCACGCGCGATCATCACCTCGCCCGTTTCGATCGGCTGGCGCAGGGTCTCCAGCACCGCGCGGGGAAATTCGGGGAACTCGTCCATGAACAAGACGCCATTGTGCGCCAGAGACACCTCGCCCGGTTTGGCGCTGCGCCCGCCGCCGATGATCGCGGCCATCGACGCGGTGTGGTGCGGTTCGCGAAAGGGCCGCGCGCGCGAGATGCCGCCCGCGTCCAGCAGCCCGGCGAGCGAGTGGATCATCGAGGTTTCCAGCGCCTCGCCGGGGGTCAGCGGCGGCAGGATGCCTGACAGGCGCGCGGCCAGCATGGATTTGCCCGATCCGGGCGTGCCGACCAGGATCAGGTGGTGCCTGCCTGCGGCGGCGATTTCCAGCGCGCGCTTGGCGCGCTCCTGTCCCTTGACGTCGCGCATGTCCTTGAGGATCGCGTCGGGCGTGACCTCGCCCGGCAGGCTGGGTTCGATCAGCGATTGCCCGGTAAAGTGGCGTATCGCGGCACCAAGGTCGGGCGCGGCGATCACCTTGGTGGCCGAGACCCAGGCCGCTTCGGCACCCGAGGCGGCTGGACAGAGCAGGGTGCGGTTGTCGGCGGCGGCGGCCATCGCCGCGGGCAGCGCGCCGATGACGGGGATCAATGAGCCGTCGAGGGACAACTCGCCCAAGGCCACGACCCCTTCGGCGGTGTCCTTGGGGATGATGTCCAGTGCGGCCAGCAGCGCCAGTGCGATGGGCAGATCGAAATGCGAGCCTTCCTTGGGCAGGTCGGCAGGCGACAGGTTGACCGTGATGCGCCGCGACGGCAGGGCGATGGCCATCGCACCCAAGGCCGCGCGCACCCGGTCGCGCGCCTCGGACACGGCCTTGTCCGGCAGGCCCACGATGGAAAATGCGGGCAGGCCCGGCGACAGGGCGCATTGCACTTCGACCAGCCGGGCCTCGACCCCCTGAAATGCCACGGTATAGGCGCGTGCGACCATGATGCCCCTCTTGCGATATGGTTAATCGGTAGAGGGTGGGCATTTACGATTGGTTAACGACGTCGCAGGATCGCGGGTGGAGCCGCGCGGCGGCAGGGTCGGAATTTGGATATTTAAGGCCAGAAGAAAGATCAGGGCCAGTTTGTGGTAGGGGTGCCCATGTCATAGGGGAAGGGATCGTAGACTGTTTTCAACCCCTCGGCGCGCCATGTCTTGAATGCGGGGTCCGCGATTGTGGTGGCGCAATAGGCGCGGGCGGCGTCCGAGACCGGCAGATCATAGCCGATGATGCGCGCGCAGACCGGGGCATAGAACGCGTCGGCAAGGCTGTATGCACCAAAGAGCCAGGGGCCCTCGGTCGCAAATGTGCGGGCATGGGACCACAGGACCTCGATCCGCGCCAGGTCTTGGCGCGTCGGCCCGGAGGCTTCGAAGCCTGCGTTCACATGCTGCAACTGCATCGGGCATTCGCCCCTGAGCGCGCCGAAGCCTGCGGCCATCTCGGCGCAGAGCATCCGTGCGGTGGCCCGCGCGGCGGCGTCCGTGGGCCAAAGCCCCGCCTGCGGGTGTCTTTCTGCCAGCGTTTCGGCGATGGCCATGCTTTCGCCGACCACGGTGCCGTCGGGCAGTTGCAGGGCGGGGACCAGCCGCGCCGGGGCCAGATGCGCCATGTCTTGCGCCATCGTGCCACCGTAGAGGCCGATCATGTGGGTGCGATAGGGCAGGCCGAATTTTTCGAGCATCAGCCAGCCGCGCAAGGACCAGCTCGAAAACGTGCGGTCGCCGATATAAAGGTCATATGTCATGGCGCGCAGGTTAAGCGCGAATGTCAGCGGCGGTAAAACGCTGTTTTGTGCGGGCCATCATCACGGAAGGTGATTGAGCAGGGGCACCGGGGACGCGGCCCCGTTGCCGTCGATGCGGGTCACCGACAGATTGTCGATCTTGTGGGCCAGCGCCTGTTTCGGCGTCCAGCCCATCGCCGCCTGCACCTGCGTCAGGATCACGCCGATATGCGCCACCGCGATGACGTGCCGACCCGGATGCTGCGCGCTGATCCGGCGCACGGCGGTGGCGACACGGGCGGCGGCCATGTTCCAGCTTTCGCCACCGGGCGGGATGATGTCGCCGGGGTCTTCCCAGTAGCTGCGGCTGAGGTCGGGATAGGTGTCGCTGACGCGGGTGAAATGCCAGTTGTCCCAGGCGCCGAAGTGAAATTCGCGCAGCATCGGATCGGAGCGCAGCCGGGTACGCCCCCCTGCAATCGCGTCGGCGGTGGCATGGGCGCGGATCAGGTCCGAAGAGATCACCAGCGCATCATCCGGCAGAAACGCCTTGATGCGGTCGATCTGGGCCTGATCGGACAGGTCGGCGGCAACGTCGCGCCAGCCGACGAATGTTTTCTGATGCGTCGGGCCGTGACGCACCCAATGCCAGGTGGTCACAGGCTGCCTTTCAGAACATTGGGCAGCCCTGCGACCACCTGCACGGCGGTATCGGCCTGTGCGGCCAGCGCGATGTTCAGCCGCCCCTGCGCCTCGCGAAAGGCGCGGGTGTCGGCGTCGGCGGGCACGATGCCCTGGCCCAACTCGTTCGAGACGACGACGATGGGGGCCGCGCAATTGGCCAGCGCCGTAAGCAGATCGGCCTGTGCCTGCGCCAGATCGGTGTCGTCCATCACGTGGTTGGTCAGCCACATCGTGGCGCAATCGACCAGCACAGCCTCGCCCGCGCGGCGCTTGGACAGGACCGGGGCCAGATCATGGGTTGCCTCGCAGTTGGTCCATGCGGTGTCGCGCCGGTCGCGGTGTACCTGCACCCGGTTTTTTATTTCGGCGTCCCATATCCGTGCGGTTGCCAGATAGACCGGAATTAACCCACTGTTAACTATCAGGTTTTCACCGAAGACGGATTTCCCGGACGCGGCGCCACCTAAAACGAATGTCATCGAAGGCAACACTTTTTTAACCTCGCAAGTGAACCGAACCCTGTGTTGATGCGTAATCAACTCAATACCGCATCACAAGCAGCGATCTGGCAGCGATCTGGGAGACGTCACAATGGCATTGGACAACGTTAAGGAAGTATCACTTTCCCGCATCGCGATGAAAGCCGAGTTACTGGATGCGGAAACCGAACTGAAACTGGCCTACGCCTGGCGCGACGAGCGGGACGAGGCCGCCCTGCACCGGCTGATCACGGCCTACATGCGGCTTGCGATTTCGATGGCGTCCAAGTTCAAACGCTACGGCGCGCCGATGAACGATCTGATCCAGGAAGCCGGTCTTGGCCTGATGAAGGCCGCCGACAAATTCGACCCTGATCGCGGTGTTCGCTTCTCGACCTATGCGGTCTGGTGGATCAAGGCGTCGATCCAGGATTACGTCATGCGCAACTGGTCGATGGTGCGCACCGGGTCCACATCCTCGCAGAAATCTCTATTCTTCAACATGCGCCGGGTTCAGGCACGGCTTGAGCGTGAAAGCGCATCGGCAGGCGAAACCCTCGACCGGCACCAGTTGCGGCAGATGATCTCGACCGAGATCGGCGTGCCCCTGCGCGATGTCGAGATGATGGAGGGGCGGCTTGGCGGGTCCGACTATTCGCTGAACGCCACGCAGTCGTCCGAGGACGAAGGCCGCGAGTGGATCGACGCGCTGGAAGACGATGGCGCGCAGGCGGCGGAACTGGTCGAGAACGAACACGACACCGCACAGTTGCGCGAATGGCTGCTGATGGCGATGAACGCGCTGAACGAACGCGAACGCTTCATCGTGCGCGAACGCAAGCTGCGCGACGAGGCGCGGACGCTGGAAAGCCTGGGACAAGAGCTGTCCCTGAGCAAGGAGCGCGTGCGCCAACTGGAAGCCGCGGCTTTCGCCAAGATGCGGAAATCGCTGGAGACCCAGAGCCGGGAAGTGCATCACTTCCTCGTATGAGACATGTGATTCCCGCTTTGCTTTCGTGGGCCGCCCTGTCGGGGGCGGCCTTTGCCGTTGGGCCTGCTGAAATCCCATCCGCCGACATCGTGATCCTGGGCGAGGTGCACGACAATCCCGCCCATCACGTGGCACAGGCCGAGGCCGTGGCGCAGGTGCAGCCCAAGGCGATCGTCTGGGAAATGCTGACGGAAGAGCAGGCCAAGCTGGTGTCGCCCGAGCTGATTGCGGATGCGAGCGCGATGGCCGGGACGCTGGTCTGGGCAGAGGCCGGTTGGCCCGATTTCACGATGTATCATCCGATTTTTGCAGCCGCCCCCGATGCCGCGACATATGGTGCTGCGGTTCCGCGTGCGGTTGCGTCTGGTGCGGTCAAGGGGGTCCTGGCGGATGCCTTCGACGCGGCTGCGGCCTATGGGCTCGACCGCGACCTGCCCACCGACCAGCAAGCCACGCGCGAGGCGATGCAGTTTGCGGCCCATTGCGATGCACTGCCCCAGAACCTGCTGGCGGGCATGGTGAACGTGCAGCGGTTGCGGGATGCGACACTGGCGCGGGCGGCCTTGCAGGCGCTGGAGGACACCGGCGGCCCCGTGGTGGTGATCACCGGCAACGGCCATGCCCGCAAGGATTGGGGCGTGCCGCACTATCTGGCGCTGGTAAACCCCGAGGCGACGGTCTGGTCCATCGGTCAGGGCGAGGGCGGAACCATGCCCGACGGCGGGTTCGACGCGATCTGGGATGCGGCCGCGCCAGCCCGCGCCGATCCATGTGCCGCGTTCAAATAGGCGGGCAGATGGACGGGCTGGCAGATCGGGCTGGCACGCCCTATGCTCGGACAAAATTGACGGCAGCGGGGACGCGGGCATGCTGAACGGCAAACGAATTCTCTTGATCATCGGCGGCGGGATCGCGGCGTTCAAGGCGCTGGACCTGATCCGGCGTCTGCGCGAACGCGGCGCATCGGTGACGCCGGTGCTGACGCAGGCGGGGTCCGAGTTCGTGACGCCGCTGTCGGTGTCGGCGCTTGCGGGAATGAAGGTCTACCGCGACCTGTTCGATCTGACGGACGAGGCCGAAATGGGCCATATCCAGCTGTCACGCTCGGCGGATCTGGTGCTGGTGGCACCGGCGACGGCGGATCTGATGGCCAAGATGGCGCAGGGCATGGCCAACGATCTGGCCTCGACCTTGCTTTTGGCGACCGACACGCCGGTGATGATCGCGCCCGCGATGAATGTGCGGATGTGGGACCACCCCGCGACGCAGCGCAATCTGGCGACCCTGCGGGCCGACGGCATCACGGTGATCGGGCCGAACGACGGCGACATGGCCTGCGGCGAGTTTGGACCGGGGCGGATGGCCGAACCGCTGGAGATTGTCGCAGCGCTCGAGGGTGCTCTGCGGGCCGGGCCGCTGGCGGGCAAACGCGTGTTGGTCACCTCGGGCCCGACGCACGAACCGATTGATCCGGTCCGATATATCGCCAACCGCTCGTCCGGTGCGCAAGGCACGGCGCTGGGCGCTGCATTGGCGGCATCGGGGGCGGAAGTCGTCTTTGTCACCGGACCTGCGGACGTGGCGCCCCCTGCCGGTGTGCAGGTGGTAAGGGTGCAGACCGCGCAGCAGATGCTGGAGGCGGTGCAGGCGGCGCTGCCTTGTGATGCTGCGGTCTTTGCGGCGGCCGTGGCCGACTGGCGTGTGGCATCCGCCTCTGACCGGAAGCTGAAAAAGACCCGTGACGGGATGCCGAAACTGGACTTCGCCGAAAACCCCGACATCCTGGCGACAGTCTCGCAGATGACCCAAGGGCGGCCCGCGCTCGTCGTGGGCTTTGCCGCCGAGACGAATGACGTGGTCGAAAACGCAACCGCCAAGCGCAAGCGCAAGGGCTGCGACTGGATCGTGGCCAATGACGTGTCGCCCGAAACCGGCATCATGGGCGGCACTGAAAACGCCGTGCATCTGGTCTCGGACGCGGGCGTCGAGGATTGGCCGCGCATGGGCAAGGACGCGGTGGCGCAGGAACTGGCGGCGCGGATCGCGGCTGCGTTGGAATAGATTTTATGCCTCCGGCGGGAGTTTAAGGGCAAGATGAAGAACGGGACTGTAAGCGTGCAGATGCTCTGGGACGCGGGCGCGGACACCGCGCTGGGCCTGCCGTCCTACGAGACGTCGGGCGCTGCGGGGGCCGACGTGCGGGCAAACTTTGCGGATCGCGGTGCGATCACCCTGGCCCCGGGCGCGCGCGCGCTTGTGCCGACCGGCCTGCGCCTTGCGATCCCCGAAGGGTTCGAGGTGCAGGTGCGCCCGCGCTCGGGGCTGGCATTGAAACATGGGGTGACGCTGGTGAACACGCCCGGCACCATCGACAGCGATTATCGCGGGCCGCTGGGGGTGATCATGATCAACCTCGGCGACGCGGGTTTCGTGGTTGAACACGGGATGCGGATCGCGCAGCTGGTCGTCGCGCCGGTGGTGCAGGCACGGTTCGATCTGGCCACGGCGCTGGACGGCACCGAACGCGGTCAGGGCGGCTTCGGCTCGACCGGTGCCGCATGATCCTGGTTCTGGCCCTTGCTGCTGCCCTTTGGGGCGTGGGTGCCGCGATGGGCGCGCCCCGGTCCGTGCGGCTGAACATGGTGCTGATCCTCTATGTCGGGGTGCTGGCCCTGCATCTGGTCCTGCCCGAGGGGCATCCGTTGCGGATGGCGACGGGTGAAAGCGCGGCGCTCTGGCTGATCCTCGGGGGATTTGCAGCGCTGGTGCTGGGCTACCGTCTGGTGCTGCGCCGGTTGAAGGCGCGGATTGCCACCACGCAGCCTGACGCAACGCCCAAAGGACCGATGAGCGAGGTCGAACTGAACCGCTATGCACGCCACATCGTGCTGCGCGAGATTGGCGGGCCGGGGCAGGTGGCGCTGAAGAACGCGCGGGTGCTGGTCGTGGGGGCCGGGGGCCTCGGCGCGCCTGCGCTGCAATACCTGGCGGCGGCGGGCGTCGGCACCATCGGTGTGATCGACGCCGACGCGGTCGAGGGCAGCAATCTGCAACGCCAGGTGATCCACACCGACGCGCGGATCGGCATGCCCAAGGTGTTCTCGGCGCAGGCGGCGATCGAGGCGCTGAACCCCTTCGTGACCGTGCTGCCCTATCACCGGCGTTTCGACGAAGACATCGCGGCAGAGCTGGTCGCCGAATACGATCTGGTGCTGGACGGCACCGACAATTTCGACACGCGCTATCTGATCAACCGCACCGCCGTCGCGGCGGGTGTGCCGTTGATCTCTGGTGCGCTCAGCCAGTGGGAAGGGCAACTCAGCATCTTCGACCCGGCACGCGGCGCGCCGTGCTACCAGTGCATCTTTCCGCAGGCCCCCGCCGATGGTCTGGCCCCCAGTTGCGCCGAGGCGGGCGTTCTGGGACCTCTGCCCGGTGTGGTGGGCAGCATGATGGCGGTCGAGGCGATCAAGCTGCTGACCGGCGCAGGCACCCCCCTGCGCGGCGAGATGCTGATCTACGACGCGCTTTACGGCGAAAGCCGCAAGATCGCGTTGAAGCGCCGCGCCGATTGTCCGGTCTGCGGCAGCTGATCGCGCGAATTCACCCACGTCTAGCCCTGATGCGATTGCATGTGGCGCACCAAAGCTTAGGTTGAGGTCAAAGGAGACCCCCAACATGACCAATCCCCTGCTTGCCGACTGGGACACGCCCCACCAGATCGCCCCCTTCGACGCCATTTCAGACGAGGATTTCGCCCCCGCACTCGCCCTTGCGCTGACGGCGCACAATGCGGAAATCGACGCGATTGCCGGGAACGCGGATGCGCCGACATTTGACAACGTTATTGGCGCGCTCGAGGCGGCAGGGCGCGATCTGGACAAGGTTCTGGGCGTGTTCTTCACCGTCGCAGGTGCCGACAGCACCCCCGTCCGCGAAACCTTGCAGCGTGAGTTCTCCCCCAAGCTGGCCGCGCATTTCTCCGAGATTTCGGCGAATGAGGCGCTCTTTGCCCGTGTCGCAGCGGTCTGGGATCAACGCGATACGCTGGACCTGACCGACGAGCAATCGCGCGTGCTGATGCTGACCCATCGCGGTTTCGTGCGTGCCGGTGCCGCGCTGACCGGGCCACAGGCCGCGCGGATGAAAGAGATCAAGGGACGTCTGGCGGTGCTGGGCACCGAGTTCACCCAGAACCTGCTGGCGGACGAGCGTGACTGGCACATGGACCTGCCGGAAGCCGAAATGGCGGGCCTGCCCGACTTCGTGATCCGCACCGCGCGCGCCGCAGGTGCGGAAAAAGGTGCGGACGGTGCCGTGATCACCCTGTCGCGGTCGCTGATCGTGCCTTTCCTGCAATTCTCCACCCGCCGCGACCTGCGCGAGACCGCGTACAAGGCATGGACCGCGCGCGGTGCCAATGGTGGCAAGACCGACAACCGCGAGATCGCCGCTGAAATCCTGCGGCTGCGCGAAGAGCGGGCGAAGCTGCTGGGCTACCGGAACTTCGCGGCCTACAAGCTGGAAACCGAGATGGCGGGCGACGCCGCATCGGTGCGCAACCTGCTGATGCAGGTCTGGGAACCGGCCAAGGCGCAGGCCGAGGCGGACGCCTGGGCGCTGGGCCAGATGATGCAGCAGGAGGGCGTCAACGGCGATCTGCAAGCCTGGGACTGGCGTTTCTATTCCGAACGCCGCCGCCAGCAATTGCACGATCTGGACGAGGCCGAGTTGAAGCCATACTTCCAGCTCGACCGGATGATCGAAGCCTCCTTCGACTGTGCATCGCGGCTCTTCGGGCTGTCGTTCACACCGCTCGACGTGCCGCTCTACCATCCCGATTGCCGCGCCTGGGAGGTCACCCGCGACGGCAAGCATGTGGCGGTGTTCATCGGTGATTACTTCGCCCGCGGATCAAAACGCTCGGGGGCCTGGTGCTCGGCGATGCGGTCGCAGGCGAAGCATCCCGACGTGCAGACGCCGGTCGTGATCAACGTCTGCAACTTCGCCAAGGGCGATCCGGCGCTGCTGTCTTATGACGACGCGCGCACGCTGTTCCACGAATTCGGCCATGCGCTGCACCAGATGCTGTCGGATGTGACCTATGAAAGCGTCTCGGGTACCTCCGTGGCGCGTGATTTCGTCGAACTGCCCAGCCAGCTCTACGAACACTGGCTCGACGTGCCCGAAGTGCTGGGCACATTCGCCACGCACGCCGACACCGGCCAGCCGATGCCGCAGGTGCTGCTCGACAAGGTGCTGGCCGCCGCGACCTATGACATGGGCTTTCAGACGGTGGAATATATCGCCTCGGCACTGGTCGATCTTGAATTTCACGACGGCGATGCCCCCGCCGATCCGATGGCGCGGCAGGCCGAGATCCTCGAAGGTCTGGGGATGCCGCCCGCCATCGCGATGCGCCACGCGACCCCGCATTTCGCGCATGTGTTTTCGGGCGACGGCTATTCATCGGGCTATTACAGCTACATGTGGTCCGAAGTGATGGACGCCGACGCCTTTGCCGCCTTCGAAGAGGCGGGCGGGGCGTTCAACGCGCAGGTGGCCCGCGCGCTCGAGGACAATATCCTCAGCACCGGGGGCAGCCGCGACGCGGCAGAGCTTTACACCGCCTTTCGCGGGCGCCTGCCGGGGGTCGAGGCATTGCTCAAGGGGCGCGGGCTGGCGGCCTGAGCCTTTTTGCCACCGCTGTTGAAACTCCGGCGCCTGTTGTAAGGTCCGGGTGTCGCCCCGGCGACTCCCTGCCGCTATCTCACCCATTCGGAGCATCGAATGCCCAAAGACCCCTATGCCGCACTTGGCCTGACCAAGACCGCCAGCGCGGACGAGATCAAGAAAGCCTACCGCAGGATCGCGCGCACCGATCACCCCGATTTGAACCCCGACGATCCCCTCTCCGAGGCGCGTTTCAAGGACGCGGGGCGGGCCTACGACCTGCTGAAAGACCCCGACCAGCGCCGCCGCTTCGACGCCGGGGAAATCGACGCATCGGGTGCCGAAAAAGCACCGCGTGGCTACTACCGCGACGAGGCGCGCAGGCCGGAAAACCCCTATGCCCAAGGGCGCGCAGGTGGCAACCCGTTCAACGACGCGTTCGATCCCGATGACTTTTTCGCCAGCTTCGGCCGCAACAGGGGCGGCGGTTTCAACCGCAGCGGGTTTGGCGACAGACCGGGCGAGGACACGCAGTACCGCCTGTCCGTGCCGTTTCTGGATGCGGCGACCGGCACCAAGACGCGGATCACCCTGCCCGAGGGCGGCACGCTAGAGGTGGCAATCCCCGAAGGGGCGCGCGACGGGCAGATCCTGCGTCTGCGCGGCAAGGGGGCACCGGGCTTTGGCGCAGGGCGGCGCGGCGACGCGTTCATCACGCTCGACGTGACCCCGCACCCCGATTTCGAACGCGACGGCGACGATATCGTGGTCACCCTGCCGATCACCATCGACGAGGCGATACTTGGCGGCAAGGTGCCCGTGCGCACGGTCTCGGGCACGGTGAACGTCAGCGTGCCCGCCGGTGCCAGTTCGGGCCAGGTGCTGCGTCTCAAGGGGCGCGGCGTGAAGGGGCGCACGGGCAAAGGCGACCAGCGGGTGATCCTGCGCATCGTCAGCCCGCCCAGGATCGACGCAGCGCTGAAACAGTTCATGGAAGGCTGGCGGGCCGATCACCCCTATGATCCGCGCGCCGGAAAGGAACCGGTATGACCGACGCCTATGCCCCCGCGCAGGTGATCGAAAGCGTCGCGTCGCTGACCGCCGACCGTCTGGCCCACTTCGAGCGGTTGCAGATCGTGACGCCCATGATCACGGCGGACGGCCCGCGCTACCGGATGCTGGACATCCGCCGGATCACGCTGCTGTGCGAGTTGACGGACGACTTCGAGGTGAACGAGGATGCACTGGTGATCATCATGTCGCTGCTCGACCAGTTGCACGGCGCGCAGGGCAGGCTGGATCAGGTGATGCAGGCGATCGGGGCAGAGCCGTCCGAGATCAAGGAACGTCTGTTGCAGCGCTTGCAGGGCGACGGGACCGCACCCTAAGCCACTTGCGCGCTCAGCCGTCTTCGGCCGGGTTCAGGGCCTGCCGCAGGGCCGATCTGTCCAGCGGCGTGCCCGAAAACAGATCCCACGCGTGCACGCCCTGGTAAAAGAACAGCTCCCATCCCGAAATCACCTCCAGCCCTTCGGCGGCGGCATCCTTCAGAAATTGCGTGTCCGTCGGCGTGTATACCGCGTCAAAGGCCCAGACGATTCCCGCCATCGCCGCGCGGGGCAGCGGGGTGCCGCCATATCCGACCATTCCGACAGGCGTGCAGTTGATTACGCCGGACACGCCCGATGCCGCCTCTACCGCATCGGCGTGGACGCTGACCGTCACCTGCGGCGCGCTGTCGTGCAATGCCCTGGCCAAGGCCTGCGCCTTGTCGGGGTCGCGGTCCACCAGCCGCACTTCCGTGACCCCCAGACCCACCAGCCCGAACGCCACGGCACGGCCCACGCCGCCCGTGCCGATCATCAGCACCGCTCCCAGCGGTGCGGTGCCACGTGCCGCGGTGCAGGCGGCCATGAAGCCCGAGTAGTCGGTGTTGAACCCTGTGGGGCCGCCCGCGTCAAAGATCACCGTGTTGACCGCCCCGATGGCTCGCACCAGCGGATCGTCGATCCGCACCCGCGCGACCGCCCGTTCCTTGTAGGGATAGGTTATGTTCAGGCCGCGATAGCCCGCCCCCGCGCAGTGGTCGAACAGCTGATCGAACGTCATGTCGCGCTGGTGCGGCACCAGCCGGTCATAGCGCACGGCGATCCCGTTCTGCGTTCCGGCCAGCCCGTGCAGCATAGGCGCGCGCGATGCGGCAATGTTGTCGCCGATCAGGCCAAGTTGCAGGGAAGGCGCGCGTGACACGGGCTGTCGTTTCAATATCCGGTCTTCCGGTCCACCACATGTAACAGCGGCTCGCCCGCTTCGCCCCGGCGGATGTTCTCGGCGATGGTCAGCGCGGAGTATTTGGCGCGTGTCTCGGCGGCCACATGCGGCGTGACGGTGACGCGCGGGTGGTGCCAATAGGGGTGCGCTTCGGGCAGCGGCTCGATGCGGAACACGTCCAGCGTCGCATGGCCGATCTGCCCCGCATCCAGCGCCGCCAGCAGCGCATCGTCGTCGATCAGCGGCCCGCGTCCGGGGTTGATGATGCACGCCCCCCTGGCCAGCAGCGGCAATGTCTCCGCGTTCAGCGTGTTCTCGGTCGCGGGAGTGTCGGGCAGCAGCAGCACCACGATCTCGGCCCCGGTCAGCGCCTCTTTCAACCCGTCGTCACCCGACAGGCAGCGGATGCCCCCGATGTCCTTGGCGGTGCGCGACCAGCCGGTCACGTCGAAACCGATCTGCGCCAGCATCTGCGCGCAGGCGGTGCCCAGCTCGCCCAGACCCAGCAGCGTCACCTTGCGGTCCCAAGCCAGCTTCGGTGCCACGTTGTTCCAGACGCCCGGCGCGCAGTTGATATGCGCGTCCATGCCCAGATGATGCCGCAACGTGTGCCCGGTGACCCATTCGCACATGCCCTGGCTCAGCCCGCTGTCGACCATCCGCGTCAGCGGGATCTTCAGCGTCCGGTTGCCGACGATCTTTTCCACCCCGGCCCACAGGTTCAGCACCGCCTTGGCGCGCGTATAGGGCGTGAAATCCTGCAGGGGCGAATTGGGCGCATAGACGATGTAATCGACATCGGCGGGCGGAATGTCCGTCGCCAGAAAGGCCGTGACCCCTGCGTCGGCAATGGCCTCTTTCAGAGGGGCTTCATAGCTTTCCCAGCGGTCGGGATGGGCGGCGAAAAGAACGTTTATCATGGATTACCTTGGTCGGTGGATGTGGGCGCTCTGGACAAAGCCAAAGGCGAGCATGAGGACAAGCATCGCCGAGCCACCATAGCTGACCAACGGCAAAGGCACACCCACAACCGGGGCCAGCCCCATGACCATCGACATGTTGACCGAAAAGAACAAAAAGAAGTTCAGCGCGATCCCAAGCGTCAGCAGCGACGAGAACCTGTCGCGGTTGTTCACCGCAGAGATCACGCAGAAAAAGATGATCAGCGCATAAAGCACCAGCAGCGACAGCCCGCCGACAAAGCCGAACTCCTCGGCCAGCGTGGTAAAGATGAAATCGGTGTGCTTTTCAGGCAGGAAGTTCAGTCGCGACTGCGTGCCCTGCATGAACCCGCGCCCGGTCCAGCCGCCCGATCCCAGCGCGATCTTGGACTGGGTGATGTGATAGCCCGCCCCCAGCGGATCGGACGAGGGGTCGATGAATGTGTCGATGCGCCGGAACTGGTAGTTCTTGATCAACTGCCACGAGGTGTCGCGTGATTGGAAGACGGCCGTGATCAGCCCGATGCCCGCCGCCAGAACGGCGGCGAAATAGGTCCAGTGCACCCCGGCCAGAAACATCAGCCCGCCGCCCGCCGCCATCAACAGGATCGCCGTGCCCAGGTCGGGCTGCCGCAGCACCAGCGCCGTGGGCACCAGGATGACAACCACGGGGATCAACACCCAGAACGGGCGCGATTTCTTGGAGGGGGGCAGCCAATCGTAATAGGCGGCCAGGAACATCACCAGCGTGACCTTCATCAACTCGGAAGGTTGCAGCCGGATGAACCCCAGATCAATCCAGCGCTGCGCACCCATCCCGATCGAGCCAAAGAACTCGACCCCGATCAGCAGCATCACCGAGACGCCGTAAGCCACCGAGGAAATCGAACGCCAGAACCAGATCGGCACCATGCCGATCATCACCATCAGCACCAGCCCCAGGGCAAAACGTTTCATCTGCGGCTCTGCCCAGGGCGAATAGGATCCCCCCGCCACCGAGTAGAGCATCAGGAACCCGATACCCGCCACCGAGGCCAGCAGGATCGTCAGCGGCCAGTTCAGATAGAGGATCTTGCGAAATCCCGCAGGAACCGATTTGACCGTATATTCAAGATAGCTCATGCCTGATCGGACCCGCCCAGATCCGCCATCGGGCGCACGCCGCGCAACTGTTCCTGCTGGGTCTCGATGCGGCCCCGGTCCTTGGACGGATAGGCGTCCAGCGGCGGCTCGCCGCCATAGAGCGCCTGCAGGGTGATATCGCGGGCGATGGGGGCCGCCGTGGACGACCCGCCGCCGCCATGTTCGACCACGATGGACACCGCGTATTTCGGCTTGTCGAAGGGGGCAAAGTTCACGAACAGCGCGTGGTCCCGGCGCTCCCACGGCAGGTCGTTGTTGCTGATGACCCCGCGCGCGCGTTCGGCGGCGGTGATGTTGCGCACCTGGCTGGTGCCGGTCTTGCCCGCCATCCGCATCTCTTCGGCGATGATCCGGCTGCCATAGGCCGTGCCGCGCCGGTCGTTCACCACGTCAAACATCGCGCTGCGCAGCTTGCGCAGGTTGTTCTCGTTCAGCCCCATGTTTTCGCCTGCGGTCGACGGCTCCTCGACCCCGTCCACCGACTTCACCAGACGCGGCGACACATCGCGGCCCGTGGCGATGCGCGCGGTCATCACCGCCAGCTGCAGGGGCGACGCCAGCATAAAGCCCTGGCCGATCGAGGCGTTGACCGTGTCGCCGATCACCCACTCTTGCCCGTGCACCCGGCGTTTCCAGTCCTTCGTCGGCGTCAGCCCTTCGGAAATGGCCGACATCGGCACGTCGTGGCGTACGCCCAGACCAAAGCGTTGCGCCATCGCCGAGATCTTCTCGATCCCGACCTTCAGCGCCAGATCGTAATAATAGACGTCGCAGGATTGCTTCAGGCTGTTCTGCAGATCGACATAGCCATGCCCGCCGCGCTTCCAGCAGTGAAAACGGCGCCCAGAGACTTCCAGGTGGCCGGGGCAATAGACCGTCTCGTCGGGCTGGGCCATGCCCTCTTCCAGGGCGGCCAGCGCCGTCATCATCTTGAACGTCGATCCGGGGGGATAGGCGCCCTGCACCGATTTCGATGACAGCGGGCGATAGGTGTTCTCGGTCAGACCCTTGTAGTCGGCGACCGATATGCCGCGCACGAAGAGGTTCGGGTCGAACGACGGCGACGAGGCGATGGCGACCAGATCGCCGGTCTCGCAGTCCATCACCACGGCGCTTGCGCTTTCCTCGCCCAGACGCGCCTGAACATAGTTCTGCAGGCCCGCGTCGATGGTCAGTTGCAGGTCCGCGCCCTGCCGTCCCTCGCGGCGGTCCAGCTCGCGCATCACGCGACCCGTGGCGTTGACCTCTTCGCGTTTCACGCCGGCCTCGCCGCGCAGGCGGTCCTCCTGCTTGGCCTCGACACCGACCTTGCCGATCTGAAACCGCGGGATCAGCAGCAACTGGTCCGGTGCCTCGATCTGTTGCAGGTCATAGTCGCTGACCGGGCCGACATAGCCCAGCACATGCGCAAAGTTCGACCCCAGCGGATAGATCCGGCTCAGACCGACCTCGGGCGTGACACCGGGCAGCGCGGGCGCATTGACGCTGACGCGGCTGATGTCCTCCCAGGATACGTTTTCGGCCACCGTGATCGGATGGAACGGGGCCGAGCGTTTCATCTCGGTCAGCGCGCGTTCCAGATCGTCGGGGTCCAGCCTGACGACACGGCTCAGCCGCTCCAGTGCTTCATCGACATCGCCGATGTCCTCGCGCTTTACCACGATCCGGTAGGACGGCACGTTCTTGGCCAATTGCACGCCGTTGCGGTCGAAAACCTCGCCACGGGCGGGGGGGATCAGACTGTCCTTGATGCGGTTGTCCTCGGCCAGCAGCCGGAACTGGTCGGCCTGATCGACCTGCAGGAAGTTCATTCGCGCGGCCAGCCCGCCGACAAATGCCAGCTGCACGCCCCCCAGAACGGCGGCGCGGCGCGAAATCTTGCGATGGCTCGCCTCGGTATCGGCGCGGGTGCGTTTCATATGCGGCCTCCTGCCGTTTCGATGTCGCCCGGTCCGGTCTTGCGGACGCGCATGATGCTGTGGGTGATCAGCACCACGATGGGATAACTCAGAATGGTCAGTCCCAGTTGCAGCAGGGACAGGCCCAGCGGGGCAGTGTCGATCACCATCACTGTCAGAACCAGACGATATACCACGGCGACGCTGACCATCAACATCGCAACCGTCGCAAGCTCTGCGGCAAGCGTAGACGCGCGCAACACGCGGGCGCGCCCCTTGAGGTTCTCGCAGGCCAGCAGCACCAACGCCGCATAGAGGCCGGGGGGACGTTGCAGCAGCAGATCGGCCAGCAGCAACAGCGCCGCCAGCATCAGCGGCGGCACGAACTCGGGGCGCCGGACCGACCAGGCAAAGGCAAAACCGATCAGCAGGTCGGGCGGGGCCCAGCGGGTCGGCTGGGTCTGCAGCGGCAGGATCTGAAAGAACAGGATCACCAGCACCAAGGCGCAGAACGCCGCGCGCATCACCCAGACCCGTGCCTGCGACCGCTCGCTCATTCGCGAACCTCGGAAGCGGACCCAGCGGTAGCCCCAGCAGTGGGCAGGTCGGGGGTGATGATCCGCGCGGTGTCGCTGACAGGCTCATTGCCGTAATGGCGCAGCACCCGCAGGAACTCGAGCCGCTCGTAATCCGCAGCCAGCCGCACCCGCAGACGCCCGCCGGGGTCCTTGGCGATTTCCCCGATCAGCAGGCCCGCCGGAAACACCCCGCCATCGCCCGAGCTGAACACGCGGTCGCCGGGGCGCACCAGATCGGGGTTCTCCAGGAAATCCACGGGCGGGTTCTTGCTGTTGTCCCCCGCCACCATGGCGCGCTGCCCCGAGGGCTGGATCGTCGCGGGAATGCGGCTAGAGGCATCGGTCAGCAGGATCACCCGCGCGGTGTTCTCGGCCACGCCCGAAATGCGCCCGACCAGTCCGATGCCGTCCATCGTCGCCCAGCCATCGACCAGCCCGTCGCGCGCGCCCACGTTCAGCAGCACCGACTGGCGAAACGGCGATCCGCTGTCGGCCAGCACCATGCCCGAAATCACCGTCAGGCGCGGGTCCAGCCGCACGTTGTTCAGGTCCAGCAGCCGCGCATTTTCTTGTTCCAGCTGCACGGCGGCCTCTTTCCACGCCTGCATCTTGCGCAACTCGCGGCGCAGCTCTGCGTTCTGTTCGGCAATGCGCTGATAGCTGCGGAAATCGCGCACCAGATTGATGGTCCCGGTGACTGGGGCCATCGCCCAATCGAAATTCGGCACGATCCGGTCGGTGACCTGCGCGCGGAACCGCTCGACGCGCGGGCTGTCGATGCGCCAGACGATGAAGGTCGCGATCAACCCCAGCACCAGCACAGCCGTCAGCAGCCGCCGGATCGGCGTGACAAAGTCAGAGGAAGAGCGGTCTTTTGCCAAAGTGAAGTCTCACCTGCGGTTTGATCGGCCTTTGATCGGTCTGGCGGGATCGTGCATCAACTCTGCCGCAATCGGCCCCCTCATGCAAAGGGGCCCCTCGCGTCCTGATCCGCGCTTAGCTGTCGTAGTCGATGGCGTGGCGCAGTTGTTTTTCGTATTCCAGCGCCTTGCCGGTGCCCAGTGCCACGCAATTCAGCGACTCGTCGGCAATCGACACCGCCAGACCCGTCTGCTCGCGCAGGGCCAGATCCAGATCGCCCAGCAGCGCGCCACCGCCCGTCAGCATCACGCCACGGTCGACGATGTCTGCCGCCAGATCCGGCGGGGTGGTCTCCAGTGCCGTCATCACCGCCTCGCAGATCTGCTGCACGGGTTCGGCCAGCGCCTCGGCGATCTGTGCCTGCGTGACTTCGATCTCCTTGGGCACGCCGTTCAACAGGTCGCGGCCCCGGATCTGCATCGAGGTGCCGCGCCCGTCGTCGGGCATGCGCGCGGTGCCGATGGATGTCTTGATGCGCTCGGCGGTGGTTTCACCGACCAGCAGGTTCTGCTGGCGGCGCAGATAGCTGATGATCGCCTCGTCCATGCGGTCGCCGCCAACGCGGACTGAACGGGCGTAAACAATGTCACCCAGGCTCAGAACCGCCACCTCGGTGGTGCCGCCGCCGATGTCCACGACCATGTTGCCGGTGGGGTCGGTGATCGGCATGCCTGCACCGATGGCCGCGGCGATGGGCTCGGCGATCAGGCCGGCACGACGTGCGCCCGCCGACAGAACCGACTGGCGGATCGCGCGTTTTTCAACGGGTGTCGCGCCGTGGGGCACGCAGACGATGATCTTGGGTTTGGAAAAGGTCGAACGTTTGTGAACCTTGCGAATGAAATGCTTGATCATTTCTTCGGCGGTGTCGAAATCGGCGATGACACCCTCGCGCATCGGGCGGATCGCCTCGATGCTGCCGGGCGTTCGACCAAGCATCAGCTTGGCGTCCTCGCCCACGGCGAGAACCTTCTTGACGCCATCCTTGATATGATAGGCCACAACCGACGGCTCGGACAGAACGACGCCCTTGCCTTTTACGTATATCAGAGTGTTAGCCGTTCCGAGATCAATGGCCATATCCGAAGAAAACAGACCACCCAAATTTCCAAACCACGACATTCGCGTACCCTTCGTCAATACGTTTTGGCCCGCGAGTCATGATTGATGCGGGCGCTCGAGTTATAGGGATGTGAGGACCGATACGAAAGGGCCGAATGGGGACGGGCTACGCGGGTTCTCGCGCAGATGGTCCTGCCCGTCCCTGCGCGCCGGATGCACAACTGTGCGCCACGCGACGTTGCGGCATGGCGGGCGTGGCTTTGCGTGCTAGAACCATCCCAGACAAGAGGGAGAACATCATGCGCAAACTTCAGGTTTTGGGCGTCCATCACATTACCTTGACCGGTGCCGACCGCCAGTCCACCATTGATTTCTGGGAAGGCGTGCTGGGCATGCCGTTCATCTTCGATCAGCCCAACCTGGACGATCCCGGACAGGGTCACCTCTATTTCGATCCCGGCGACGGGCGCCTGATCACCGTCTTCACCGACGACACCCGCAAACCCGACAATCGCCGCACCCCGATGGACGTGGGCTGCGTGCATCACCTGGCGTTCGAGGTGGACCGCGCCACCTTCGGCCAGGTGCCGGACCGGTTGAAGACGCGGGGCATCGGCAATTCCGGCGTCAAGGATCGCGGGTTCATGGACTCGATCTATTTCAAGGATCCCTGCGGGCTGTTGATCGAACTGGCCTGCTACAAGTTCATTCCGCCGCGCGGGTCCAGCCATGCCGCCGTGCTGATGGAGGCACACAAGATCCGGGTGGCCGCAGGCGACGATCATATCGCCGAAGTGCATCTGGCCGACGCGGTCGAGCGGATCGTGGCGCGGTCGCAAGACTCACTGAGCGAGAATCGGCAGGCGAAGGACCCCTATCGAGGCTCCGAGCCTCAAAACTGATTTATGAACAAAGGGTTAAAGAAGGTGCCCCTACGGTAACAAAATGGTGAGTGTGGCGGTGGCGCAACACGCGTTTCACAGCCTTCGGCGGCGGCATCGAATACGTGACGGGCGGCTGGACATTTTCCGGCGAACTGGCACGTTTCAACCTGCTGGGCCTTGACCTGGACTATGCGTCGCTCGCAGCCGAATACCGTCTGAACAACGGCGTCTCGCTGGGTGCGGACTACACCCGCTTTGACCTGTTCGGCACCGACGTCGACCTGAAATCGGTCTTCGGCTACTACGACATGGGCGAATACACCGTCGGTCTGGCCATCGGCGATTCTTCGGATCTGGACGACACCGTCTACACCGTGTTCGGGTCGTGGGACGTCTCCCCGACAGGCACCGTGGGCATCGACATCACCCGCATCGAAAACGAAACGCTGGTTTCGGCCTTCGCAGACTACGAGTTGGACGCCTACAACGTGCAGGCCGACCTGATCACCACCGAAGACCTGGACCTGGTCTCGGTTGGCGGCGGCTACAGCTTCGGCAACGGCTTCGCGGCCATCGGCTCGCTGTCCTACTTCGATCTGGCAGGCCTCGACGGCACGTCGGTCACAGTCGGCGGTCAGTATGAGTTCACCGAAGGCGCAAACGTCGAACTGTCGGTTGGCCGCATCTCGACAGACTTCGCCGACGTCGATCACGTCAGCTTTGGCCTGAACTACGAGCTGGGCAACCGCACATCCGGTCGTCGCACACTGGGCAACGTGATCAGCAGCGCGACAGGCAGCTTTGCAAATCTGACCAACTTCTGATTGTCCCATCAGAGTTTCACATGATCAGGCGGCCGGGTGGAAACACCCGGCCGTTTTGCCGTTCCGGGCCCGTCTGATTGCGGCGTCCGGATGGTGTACGAGACTGCCGCCAATATGTTCGCAAAAAGGGCAGAGGTTGATCCCTCTGCCCTTTTGCAATTTGCGAATGCGGCTCAGACCGTAATCAGCCGACGTCCTTGTAATTGATCTCGCGCTTGTCCGTGCCGCCCTTCTTGCGACGCACCAGCAACCGGTTCAGCGCGTGGACATAGGCACGGACCGATGCGACGACCGTGTCGGTATCCGCCGATTGTCCGGTGACGATCCGACCGTCTTCGTCCAGCCGCACCGATACCGTCGCCTGCGCATCGGTGCCTTCGGTCACGGCGTGCACCTGATACAGTTGCAGGCGCGCGGTGTGGCTAACCAGCGCCTTGATGCAGTTGAACGACGCATCGACGGGGCCATCGCCGGTCTGGCTGGTCTGGTGTTCGGTGCCATCGACCTCCAGCGTCATGTCGGCCTGCTGCGGTCCTTCGGTGCCACAGACCACGCGCAGCGACACCAGCTTGATCCGCTCGTCCTCGGGATCGGTGGTGGTGCGCATCAGCGCAATCAGGTCCTCTTCATAGATTTCCTTCTTGCGATCGGCCAGCTCCTTGAACCGCACGAACACATCCTTAAGCTGGTTGTCCCCCAGCTCGAACCCCAGATCTTCCAACTTGGACCGCAGCGCGGCACGGCCCGAATGCTTGCCCATCACGATGTTGGTCTCGGTCAGGCCGACGTCCTCGGGGCGCATGATCTCGAAGGTTTCGGCGTTTTTCAGCATCCCGTCCTGGTGGATGCCGCTTTCGTGGGCAAAGGCGTTCTTGCCGACGATGGCCTTGTTGAACTGCACCGGAAAGCCCGAAACGGTTGCCACCCGGCGCGAGATGTTCATCAGCTTGGTGGTGTCGATGCCGGTCTGGAACGGCATGATGTCGTTGCGTACCTTCAACGCCATCACCACCTCTTCCAGCGCCGTGTTGCCCGCGCGTTCGCCCAAGCCGTTGATCGTGCATTCGATCTGGCGCGCGCCTGCTTCAACGGCGGCAAGGCTGTTGGCGGTCGCCATGCCAAGGTCGTTGTGGCAATGCGTGGCAAAGACGATCTCATCCGCGCCCGGCACCCGCTCCAGCAACATGCGGATCAGTGCCGCACTTTCGCGCGGCGCGGTATAGCCCACGGTGTCGGGGATGTTGATCGTGGTCGCACCCGCCTTGATCGCGATCTCGACCGTGCGGCACAGGTAATCTTCCTCGGTGCGGGTCGCGTCCATCGGCGACCATTGCACGTTGTCGCACAGGTTGCGGGCGTGGCTGACGGTCTGGTCGATCCGTTCTGCCATTTCATCCATCGTCAGGTTGGGAATGGCCCGGTGCAGCGGTGACGTGCCGATAAAGGTGTGGATGCGCGGGCGCGAGGCGTGCTTGATCGCCTCCCAGCAGCGGTCGATGTCGGGCAGTTGCGCGCGCGCCAACCCGCAGATCACCGAGTTTTTTGCGTTCTTCGCAATCTCCGCCACTGCGGCAAAGTCGCCTTCCGAGGCGATGGGAAAGCCCGCCTCGATGATATCCACGCCCATTTCGTCGAGCAGGCTGGCAATCTCCAGCTTTTCGGCGTGGGTCATGGTGGCACCGGGCGACTGTTCGCCGTCACGGAGTGTCGTGTCAAAGATGACAACGCGGTCTTGTTCTTGGGTCATGTGAGATCTCTTTTTTGTCCTAAAAGCCTGTGGCGCGCGGCACTCCCCTCTGAGCGGGCGCGCCGGAATGGCACGCTCAGAGGCGGGTTAGGATCAGTAGGTCACGCAGGATCGCACGCGATGCGCGGGCAGAAGGGATATGTGCGACCAGTGTCATGCCCCGAGCATATACCGCGCTTGGATTGAATGAAAAGAGGAAGATTTATTATTTCCGTTCAGTCTCATGGACGGGTGTGCAGGCTGCACTAGGTCGCACGGCATGGCAGATGTATTGATATTGGGCGCCTCGGGCGGGATCGGCGCGGCACTTTGCGCCGCACATGCCGCGCGCGGCGATAAGGTGACGGCGCTGTCGCGCTCCGTCGATGGGTTCGACGTGACCGATGCGGCGTCGGTGGACACGGCGCTGGTGGGCCTCGGCCCCTTCGACCGGGTGATCGTGGCGACGGGCGCCTTGCAAATCGACGGGGCAGAGCCGGAAAAGACTATCAAGGCGATCACGGCCAAGGCGATGGCGGATCAGTTCGCGGTCAACGCCATCGGTCCCGCGCTGGTGCTGTCCCACGCGCATGACCTGCTGAAACCGGACGGCGTGTTCGCGGTGCTGTCCGCGCGCGTGGGCTCCATCGGCGACAACAAGATCGGCGGCTGGATCAGCTATCGCAGCGCCAAGGCGGCGGTGAACCAGATCGTGCACACCACGGCGATCGAACTGGCCCGCACCCACAAGCAGGCGGCGGTCGTGGCGTTGCACCCCGGCACGGTCGCCACGCCCTTTACCGAGAAATACCTCGGGCGGCATCCGTCGGTATCCCCCGACGAGGCGGCAGGCAACCTGATGTCGGTGATGGACGGGCTGACGGCCGATCACACGGGCCGTTTCCTTGACTGGGCAGGCAAGGAGGTGCCTTGGTGAGCCGCCTTGTGCTGGTCCTGGGCGATCAGCTGAGCATGAACCTGTCGGCGCTGAAGGCCGCGCAGAAAACCAGGGACGTGGTCGTGATGGCCGAGGTGCGCGACGAGGGCACCTATGTCCCGCACCACCCCAAGAAGATCGCGCTGATCCTGACCGCAATGCGCAAGTTCGCGGTGCAGCTGCGCGACGACGGCTGGACGGTGGATTACACCACGCTTGACGATCCCGACAACGCAGGCAGCATCGTGGGCGAACTGCTGCGCCGTGCCGAGGAACGCGGCACATCCGAAGTGATCGCAACCGAACCGGGCGAATGGCGGTTGATCGACAAGCTGCGCCATGCCCCGCTGAAGGTCGCGCTGCACGACGACGACCGCTTTATCGCCAGCCACGCGATGTTCGAGGACTGGGCCGAAGGCCGCAAGGCGCTGCGGATGGAGTATTTCTATCGCGAGATGCGGCGCAAGACCGGCCTGCTGATGGACGGCGACGACCCCGCAGGCGGCCAGTGGAATTTCGACCACGACAACCGCAAGCCCGCGCCCGACGACATCAAGACCGACGGACCGCTGCAGTTCGAGCCTGACAAGACCACCCGCGCGGTGCTGGATCTGGTCGCGTCCCAGTTCGGCGACAACTTTGGCGATCTCGAACCCTTCCACTTTGCCACCGACCGCCAAGGCGCGCTCGATGCGCTGGCGCATTTCGTGAAACACGCGTTGGCGCGGTTCGGTGACTATCAGGACGCGATGCTGGACGGGGAGCCCTATCTCTACCACGCCGTCCTGTCGCCCTACATGAACATCGGTCTTTTGTCCCCGCTGGAAGTCTGCGAGGCGGTGCAGGACGCCTATGACGCGGGCGACGTGCCGATCAACGCCGCCGAAGGGTTCATTCGCCAGATCATCGGCTGGCGCGAATATGTGCGTGGCATCTATTTTCTGGAAGGCCGCGACTACACCCAGCGCAACGTGCTGGGCCACAAACGCGATCTGCCCGGCTTCTACTGGGGCACCGAGACCAAGATGCGCTGCGTGCGGCAGGCCGTGGGCCAGACCCGCGCCAACGCCTATGCCCATCACATCCAGCGGCTGATGGTCACCGGCAACTTTGCCCTTCTGGCGGGCGTCGATCCCGCGCAGGTGCACGAATGGTATCTGTCGGTCTATGCCGACGCCTTCGAGTGGGTCGAGGCCCCCAATACCGTCGGCATGAGCCAGTTCGCCGACGGCGGCGTGATCGCGTCCAAGCCCTATGTCTCGTCGGGCGCCTACATCAACCGCATGTCCGACCATTGCAAGCAGTGCAGCTACAAGGTCACCAGGAAGACGGGCGAGGGGGCCTGCCCGTTCAACCTGCTCTATTGGGATTTCCTGATCCGCCATCGCGACCGGTTCGAGAAGAACCCGCGCATGGGCAATATGTACGGCACCTGGGACCGGATGGACGAAGACCGCCGCGAAACGGTTCTGTCGGACGCAAAACGCTTCCTCAAACGGCTGGACGCGGGCGAGGTGGTCTGAGTTTAGCCGTCCTGCTGCAGCGCGCCGTTTTCCCAGTCGCCTGACGCTTCTTCGCCGGTGGAATAGCGCATGGTGCCATCGCCCTGCCGCTTGCCCGCGCGAAACGTGCCCACGTAGACGTCGCCGTTGGCATAGGTCGCGGTGCCGGTGCCGCTGATCTCGCCGCGGACCCACTCGCCTTCATAGGTGAACCCGTCCGACATCACGATCTTGCCCGTGCCGTGGCGCTGGCCGTTCTCGAAGTTGCCTTCGTAGACCGTGCCGTCGGGATAGGTCGCGGTGCCCATGCCGTGGCGCTGGCCATCTTCCCAACTGCCTTCGTAACGGTAGCCGTCGGCATAGGTCATGACACCCTGACCGTCGTTCTTGGCGTTGGCAAAGCCGCCCTCATAGACCACGCCATTGGGATAGACCGCCTTGCCCTGACCCTCGATCACGCCTGCGGTCCATTCCCCTTCGTAGGTCGATCCGTCTGCATAGGTGATCTTGCCCGTGCCATCGGCCAGATCGTCGCGGAAATCGCCTTCGTAGACCGATCCGTCGGGATAGGTCACGCGGCCTTCGCCCTCGATCTGGCCCGCGACCCACTGGCCGATATAGGTATAGCCGTCGTTGCCGATAAAGGTGCCCGAGCCGTCGCGGCGGTCATCCTTGAAGTCGCCCTCGTAGACATCGCCGTTGGCATAGGTCACGCGGCCCTTGCCCTCGCGGCGGCCGGCGACCAGATCGCCTTCGTAGACGTCGCCGTTGGGCTGCGTCAGCTTGCCGGTCCCGTCGATCTGCCCATCGACCCATTTGCCTTCGTATACCAGCCCGTCGGGCATGGTCAGCGTGCCGGTGCCGTGGCGTTCGCCCGCCGCGATCTCGCCGTCATAGACCGCGCCGTCGGGATAGGTGATCGTGCCGACGCCCTGCTTGGCGCCATCGACCCAGTCGCCCTTGTATTCATAGCCGCCGGGGCTTTGCATCACGCCCTTGCCGTGGTGCTTGGCATTGCGGAACGATCCTTCGTAGCGCACGCCATTGGCATAGAGCGCAACGCCCTGGCCCATGATCGCGCCCGCTTCCCACTCGCCTTCATAGGTGCCGCCGTCGGCAAAGGTGATCTTGCCAAAGCCGTGGGGTTTGCCCTTTTCAAAGTTGCCCTCATAGACCGATCCGTTGGGAAAGCGTGCGACGCCTTCGCCCTTGATCTCTCCGTCGACCCACGTGCCGGTATATTCGTAGCCGTTGGGCAGCTTGTAGGTGCCGGTGCCGTCCTGCAGGCCGTTCTTGAAGGTGCCCTCGTAGATCCCGCCATCGTCATATTGCTTTGTCAGAACCTGAGCCTGCTGCGCATGGGCGGCGGCGGGAAGCAGGGCAAGGCAAAAGATCAAACTGCGTGGGGTCATGTGGCACCTTTGGCGATGATGGGGGCAGTCGCCCGTGGATCGTTGCCAAAGGGTAAAGAAACCGCGAGGGGGTCGCAATGGCTTTGCCCGCTTTGATGGCAACACAAGCGCGTGGGCGCGGCGAATTGCCGGCTGGGGCCTTTCACGCGGTGCAGGCAAACCGTATAGGGGCACCCAAGGGCAATTTTCGGAGCACAGCCAATGGCCGACACTTTTCGCATCACGCTGGGGCAGATGAACCCGACCGTCGGCGACATCGAAGGCAACGCCGCCAAGGCCCGCGCCGCATGGGAGGCCGGGCGCGACGCCGGGGCCGATCTGGTGGCACTGCCCGAAATGTTCATCGTCGGCTACAACGCGCAGGATCTGGTGATGAAACCCGGTTTTCACGCCGCCGCCATCCAGGCGGTCAAGGATCTGGCGCGCGATTGCGCCGACGGCCCGGCGCTGGCCATCGGCGGCCCTTGGGTCGAAGGCACCGAGCTTTTCAACGCCTACCTGATCTGCCGCGGCGGGCGCATCGCCAGCCGCGTGCTGAAGCATCATCTGCCCAATGAGACCGTCTTTGACGAGGTGCGCGTGTTTGATGCAGGCCCCCTTGGCGGCCCCTACAGCATCGGCGACGTGCGCGTCGGCAGCCCGATCTGCGAGGATGCATGGCACGAGGATGTCGCCGAAACCCTTCAGGAAACCGGGGCCGATTTCCTGCTGGTCCCGAACGGGTCGCCCTATTATCGCGGCAAGATGGAGACTCGGCTGAACCACATGGTCGCCCGCGTGATCGACACCGGATTGCCGCTGATCTACCTGAACATGGTCGGCGGTCACGATGACCAGGTGTTCGACGGCGCGTCCTTCGCGCTGAACCCCGGCGGCAAGCTGGCGATGCGCCTGCCGGTGATGGCCGAAACCATCGCCCACGTGGATCTGAAGCGCGGCCCCGAAGGCTGGCGCGTGACCTGCGGCGATATCGCACCGCTGCCCGATGACTGGGAGCAGGACTACTACGTGATGGTCGTGGCGCTGCGCGACTATCTGGCCAAGACGGGTTTCAAGAAGGTTCTGCTGGGCATGTCGGGCGGTGTCGACAGCGCCCTGGTCGCAACCATCGCCGCCGATGCCATCGGGCCGGAAAACGTCCGCTGCGTGATGCTGCCGTCGGAATACACCAGCCCCGACAGTCTGGAAGATGCCGAAAGCTGTGCCCGCGCGCTGGGCTGTCATTACGACTATGTGCCGATCACCGAAGGCCGCGCCGCGATCACCAACACACTGGCGCCGCTGTTCGAAGGGCTGGAGCCGGGCCTGACCGAGGAAAACATCCAGTCGCGGCTGCGCGGGCTGCTGTTGATGGCGATGAGCAACAAGTTCGGCGAGATGCTGCTGACCACGGGCAACAAGTCCGAGGTCGCGGTGGGCTACGCCACGATCTACGGCGACATGGCAGGCGGGTACAATCCGATCAAGGATATGTACAAGACGCGGGTGTTCACCACCTGCGACTGGCGCAACGCCAATCACCGCGACTGGATGATGGGACGCGCGGGCGAGGTGATCCCGCAGCGGATCATCACCAAACCCCCCAGCGCCGAACTGCGCGACGACCAGAAAGACAGCGACAGCCTGCCCGACTATCCCGAACTGGATGCCATTCTGGACATTCTGGTGGATCAGGACGGCAGCATCGCCGATTGCGTCGCCGCAGGGTTCGGGCGCGAAACGGCGCAAAAGATCGAAAAGCTGCTGTTCCTCAGCGAATACAAGCGGTTCCAGTCGGCACCGGGGGCGCGTCTGACCAAGCGCGCATTCTGGCTCGACCGGCGCTATCCCCTGGTGAACCGCTGGCGCGACAAAAGCTGACCCGAAAGGCCCCGGCAGTCGCCTGATCTGGACAATTCCCGCGCCCTGTGACACTTCGGCGCTCAACAGGAGAGCGCCCATGTCCAATCAGATCACCACCCGTTTCGCCCCGTCGCCCACTGGCTACATCCACGTCGGCAACCTGCGCACGGCGCTGATGAACTTCATGATCGCGCGCAAGTCGGGCGGCAGTTTCATCCTGCGCATCGACGACACCGACCCCGAGCGGTCGAAACAGGAATATGTCGACGCGATCAAGCACGATCTGGAATGGCTTGGCCTGCACTGGGACCGCGTCGAGCGTCAGTCGGAACGGCTGGACCGCTACGAGGAAGCCGCCGACAAGCTGCGCGCGGCGGGCCGCTTTTACGAGGCGTTCGAGACGCCGACCGAACTGGACCTGAAGCGCAAGAAACAGCTGAACATGGGCAAACCGCCGGTCTACGACCGCGCCGCACTGGCCCTCAGCGACGCCGAGCGTGACGCCCTGCGCGCCGAACGCGGCGGCGGTGTCTGGCGCTTCAAGCTGGACAAGGAGCGGATCGAATGGACCGATGGCATCCTGGGCGACATCTCGATCGACGCGGCCAGCGTGTCCGATCCGGTGCTGATCCGGGGCGATGGCCAGATGCTCTATACGCTGGCCTCGGTGGTCGATGACGTCGAGATGGGCGTGACCCACGTGGTGCGCGGGTCGGACCACGTGACCAACACCGCAACCCAGATCCAGATCATTCAGGCGCTGGGCGGCACGCCGCCGGCCTTTGCCCACCATTCACTGCTGACCGGCCCGCAGGGCGAGGCGCTGTCGAAACGTCTGGGCACGCTGTCCTTGCGCGATCTGCGCGCGGCGGGCGTGCAGCCGATGGCGCTGTTGTCGCTGATGGCACGGCTGGGGTCGTCCGATCCGGTCGAACTGCGCACCGACATGGACGCGCTGATCGAAGGGTTCGACGTGAACCGCTTCGGCTCCGCTCCGACCAAGTTCGACGAACAGGATCTGTACCCGCTGACAGGCCGCTATCTGCAGACACTGGCGCTGGACGACGTGCGCGCCGACATCGAGGCGCTGGGCGTGCCTTCGGACCTTGCGGCGAACTTCTGGGCGGTCACCCGCGAGAACATCAACACGCTGAAGGATCTGGACGCCTGGTGGCTGATGTTCCGCGAGGGCGCAGAGCCTGATATCGACCCCGAGGATGCGGATTTCGTGGCCGAGGCGATGACGTTGCTGCCCGAGGGACCCTACGACGAAAGCACCTGGGGCACCTGGACGGCAGCGGTCAAGGAGGCCACGGGCCGCAAGGGGCGGGGGCTCTTCATGCCGCTGCGCAAGGCGCTGACGGGCCAAGGCCACGGGCCGGACATGTCGGTGGTGATGCCGCTGTTGCAGGTGGTCAAAGCACGCGGCTGAGGTTCATTACGGCGGGCCGACCCTCCGGGGGGAGTTTTCCCGGCAAGATGAAGCTGGGAAGGCTGCGCTGTCAGAGCGCGGCCTTGACCCGGTCCAGATGGTGATCGACCAGCGCCGTTTCCGATGGCGTCAGGATCTGCGCGCGGGGATACTGCGGCTTGGCCCGGTCATCCAGAACCGGGGTGTCCCAGCCCGAGGTGGTGGCGAAGAAGTCGGCCACGCCCTCTTCGCCGAATTCGGTCAGGAAGCCCTGGACGACCACATCGAGATAGCTCAGCAGGATATGGTGCTGCCCTTCGCGGCGCATGTCGCGCGGGTCGATGGCATAGACGGCGATGGATTCTGCATCCTTGGCAGCGTGGGTCACGGCCTCGGTCGCATCGCGGCGGCGATAGCCGGTTTCGCGCGCATCCAGCGCCACCCAGTCGGCGTTGGGCACCGCCGCGATCAGGCCGGAAATGCGCGCCGCAGGATCGGACACCGCCGTCAGGAACACCAGATCGTCACGCTCACGCGCCCGCACCCAGGCCCGCCGCCAACCCGTCAGGGTCGCTGTCTGGGCTTCGGGATATGCGTGGGTCGCACGGTTTACGAGGCTGCCGTAGCCGAAGAAATATGGTGCTTTCATGGGCGCTTGTGTCGGGCGGCGGGGGCGAAGTGTCAAGACGATGCTATCGGCTATTGACTGTATCCGACGCTCTTGGCTACTTATCCGACAATCCGTCATGGGAGAACCGGTTGCAAATACCGGTGCCGAAGGAGCAACCGCCCCGGAAACTCTCAGGCCAAAGGGACCGTGACGGGTAAGAAGACTCTGGAGAGAGGTGCCTGCGCGCACCCGCCGAAGGGATAACGATCTCAGGCGTCAGGACAGAGGGGGCATCGCAGGCGCAGCCATTGGGGCGCGTCGTATGATGCCGGCCTGTTTTTGCAAATGGGCCCGGTCGAAGGAGAGACCGATGTCTGACGATCTGCGCACCCCGCTATATGATTTGCACGTTGAACTGGGCGCCAAGATGGTGCCCTTCGCGGGCTATGCCATGCCGGTGCAATACCCGATGGGCGTGATGGGTGAACACAACCACACACGCAGCGCCGCGGGCCTGTTCGACGTCAGCCACATGGGGCAGGTGACCCTGACGGGCGCCTCCTGGGATGCCGTCGCGCGCGCGTTCGAGACGCTGGTGCCGCAGGATGTGCTGGGCTTGGGCGACGGGCGTCAACGCTATGGATTTTTCACCAACGATGCAGGTGGGATCGAGGACGATCTGATGTTCGCGCGCCGGGGCGACGATCTGCTGGTGGTGGTCAATGCCGCCTGCAAGGGGGCCGATATCGCGCGGATGCGCAGCGCGCTGGAACCGCAGGTGACCGTGACCGAATTGGCCGACCGCGCGCTGATTGCGCTGCAGGGACCGGGGGCCGAGGCGGCCTTGGCGGGGCTGGATGCCCGTGCCGCCGACATGCGCTTCATGGACTTGACCGATCTGGACTTGGCCGATCTGGACCTGAACGGCATCGCGGTCTGGGCGTCGCGCTCGGGCTACACCGGCGAGGACGGCTACGAAATCTCGGTGCCCGCAGCGCAGGCCGAGGCCTTGGCGCGCACCCTGCTGGCGCGAAACGGCGTCGCCCCCATCGGCCTCGGCGCGCGGGATTCGCTGCGGCTTGAGGCAGGCTTGTGCCTTTATGGCCATGACATCGACACCGCCACCACACCCGCCGAAGGCGCGCTGATGTGGGCCGTCCAGAAGGTGCGCCGCCCCGATGGCGACCGCGCGGGCGGCTTTCCCGGCGCTGACGCCGCACTGGCCGCCCCTGCCCGCAAACGTGTCGGCCTGCTGCCCGCGGGGCGCGCCCCCATGCGCGAGGGCGTGGCGATCTATGCCAGCGAGGCGGCGACCGATCCGGTGGGTCACGTGACCAGCGGCAGCTTTGGCCCCACGGTCGGTGGACCTGTGGCGATGGGCTATGTCAATGTCGATCATGCCGCCGCAGGCACGGCCCTCTGGGGCGAGGTGCGCGGCAAACGGATGCCGGTGCAGGTGGCGACCCTGCCCTTTGTTCCGGCCAATTTCAAAAGATAACCCCCTTCAGGAGATCAACAGATGAAATTTACAGAAGAACACGAATGGCTGCGCGACGAAGACGGCGAGATGATCGTGGGCATCACCATCCACGCCGCCGAACAGCTGGGCGACGTGGTGTTCGTCGAACTGCCCGAAGTCGGCACCGTGGTCAGCAAGGACGACGAGGTCGTGGTGATCGAATCGGTCAAGGCCGCCTCCGACATCCTGGCCCCCGTCGACGGCGAGATCATTGAGGTCAACGAGACGCTCGTCGACAATCCCGGCATGGTCAACGACGACCCGCAGGGCGACGCATGGTTCTTCAAGATGAAGATCAGCGACCCGTCGCAGATGGACGAGTTCATGGACGAAGCCGCCTATCAGAAGTTCATCGCCTGATGCGATTTCCGCCGCCCCCTGCACCGGGGGTGGCACCACCACCGTAACATTATTTTAGCAGGGGACGTTTGCATGTCGTTCACGCCGACCGAGTATTTGCCTTACGATTTCGCCAACCGCCGCCACATCGGCCCGTCGCCGCAAGAGATGGCCCAGATGCTTGACTTGCTCGGCGCCGGCGATCTGGACGCGCTGATCGACGACACGCTGCCCAAGGGCATCCGCCAAAAGGAACCGCTGGAGTTCGGCAAGGCCAAGTCGGAACGCGAGTTGCTGCACCACATGGCCGAGGTCGCAGGCAAGAACCGCGTGCTGACCAGCCTGATCGGCCAAGGTTATTACGGCACGGTAACGCCCCCCGCGATCCAGCGGAACATTCTTGAGAATCCGGCCTGGTACACGGCCTATACGCCCTACCAGCCCGAGATTTCCCAAGGGCGGCTCGAGGCGCTGTTGAACTTCCAGACGATGATCAGCGATCTGACCGGGCTCGAGGTCGCCAATGCTTCGCTGCTGGACGAATCCACCGCCTGCGCCGAGGCGATGACGATGGCGCAGCGTGTGTCGAAGTCGAAGGCGCGCGGCTTCTTCGTCGACCGCGACTGCCACCCGCAGAACATCGCCGTGATGCAGACGCGCGCCGCCCCTCTGGGCATCGAGGTGATCGTCGGCAAGCCCGAGGATCTGGACCCCGATGCCGTCTTTGGCGCGATCTTCCAGTATCCCGGCACCTATGGCCACGTGCGCGATTTCACCGCCCAGATGGAGGCGCTGCACGGCGCCAAGGCCATCGGCATCGTCAGCGCCGACCCCCTGTCGTTGACCATCCTGAAAGAACCCGGCGCTATGGGCGCCGACATCGCCGTAGGCAGCACGCAGCGCTTTGGCGTGCCCGTGGGCTACGGCGGTCCGCACGCCGCCTATATGGCCTGCCGCGACGAGATGAAGCGCGCCATGCCGGGCCGGATCGTGGGCGTCAGCATCGATAGCCACGGCAACCGCGCCTACCGGCTGTCGCTGCAAACCCGCGAGCAGCACATCCGCCGCGAAAAGGCCACGTCCAACGTCTGCACCGCGCAGGCGCTGCTGGCGGTGATGGCGTCGATGTACGCGGTGTTCCACGGGCCCGAAGGGTTGAAGGCCATCGCCCAACGCATCCACCGCAAGACCGTGCGCATGGCGCGTGGCCTCGAGGCCGCAGGCTTTGCCATCGACCCAAAGGTCTATTTCGACACGGTGACCGTGGATGTCGGCCCGCTGCAATCGGCAGTGATGAAATCGGCGGTGGACGAGGGCATCAACCTGCGCCGCGTCGGGGAAACCCGCGTCGGCATCAGCCTGGACGAACGCACCCGCCCCGCCGACATCGAAGCGGTCTGGCGCGCCTTCGGTCTGGACGCCAGCGACAGCGACTATGCGCACGAATACCGCGTGCCCGACGGTCTGGTCCGCACCTCGGATTACCTGACGCACCCGATCTTTCACATGAACCGCGCCGAGACGGAAATGATGCGCTACATGCGCCGTCTGGCCGACCGCGATCTGGCGCTGGACCGCGCGATGATCCCGCTGGGGTCCTGCACGATGAAGCTGAACTCGGCCGCCGAGATGATGCCCGTGACATGGGACGAGTTTTCGCTGCTGCACCCGTTCGTGCCCGCAGATCAGGCCGAAGGCTATGCCGAGATGATCACCGACCTCAGCAAGCAGCTGTGCCAGATCACCGGCTATGACGCGATCTCGATGCAGCCCAATTCGGGCGCGCAGGGCGAATATGCGGGCCTGCTGACGATCTCGGCCTATCACCGCGAGAACGGAGAGGGGCACCGCAACATCTGCCTGATCCCGATGAATGCGCACGGCACCAACCCCGCCAGTGCGCAAATGGTGGGCTGGAAGGTGGTGCCGATCAAATCGGCAGAGAACGGCGATATTGATCTGGAAGACTTCCGGACCAAGGCCGCGCTGCACGCCGACAGTCTGGCCGGGTGCATGATCACCTATCCCTCGACCCATGGCGTGTTCGAGGAGACGGTGAACGAGGTGACGGCGATCACGCACCAGCATGGCGGCCAGGTCTATATCGACGGGGCCAACATGAACGCGATGGTCGGCCTGTCGCGCCCCGGCGATCTGGGCGGCGATGTCAGCCACCTGAACCTGCACAAGACGTTCTGCATCCCGCACGGCGGCGGTGGCCCCGGCATGGGGCCGATCGGTGTCAAAAGCCACCTGATCCCGCATCTTCCGGGGCATCCCGCCACCGGCGGCACCGAGGGCCCGGTCAGCGCAGCCCCCTTCGGCTCGCCGTCGCTGCTGCCGATCAGCTGGGCCTATTGCCTGATGATGGGCGGTGACGGTCTGACCCAGGCGACGCGGGTTGCGATCCTGAACGCCAATTACATCGCCAAGCGGCTCGAAGGGGCGTTCGACGTGCTCTACAAGGGGCCCTCGGGCCGTGTGGCGCATGAATGCATCCTGGACGTGCGCCCGTTCGAGGCAACGGCAGGTGTCACGGTCGAGGACATCGCCAAACGGCTGGTCGATTGCGGGTTCCACGCCCCGACGATGAGCTGGCCGGTGGCGGGCACGCTGATGGTCGAGCCCACGGAAAGCGAGACCAAGGCCGAGCTGGACCGTTTCTGCGATGCGATGCTGGCGATCCGCGCCGAGATCGACGACATCGCGCAGGGCCGGATCGACCCGGCCAACAATCCGCTGAAGAACGCGCCGCACACGATGGAAGACCTGGTGCGCGACTGGGACCGTCCCTACACCCGCGAACAGGGCTGCTTCCCCCCCGGTGCATTCCGGGTGGACAAATACTGGCCGCCGGTGAACCGCGTCGACAACGTGCACGGCGACCGCAACCTGATCTGCACCTGCCCGCCGATGGAGACCTACGCCGAAGCAGCGGAATAGGGGGCTTTGCCCCCCGGCCCGTGCGGGCCTCCCCCAGGATATTTGGGGCCAAAAGAAAGACGAGGAGGCGCTGGTGACACCGCCTCCTCCTCCTGAAACGATCTGTCGTTTCTCCTGGCACGGTCATCGGCGTCCCCGCCTGTACCGTGCCCCCAGATCATCGCAAATTGGTTAATATTTCGTATCTCTCTTGGCCGGAAATATCCCCGCCGGAGGCAAGAAAGTTCTATTCCCGCGCCCGCAGCACATGGGCGGGCCGCGCCGAAAGCGGGCCCCAGGCAAAGGCAAGCCCCGCAACCAGAGTGGCGAGGATACCCCCTGCGATGATCGCCAGCGCCGAGGGCCAGATCACCTGATACCCCGTCTCCATCACGAAACGCGACACGGCCCAGCCGCCCGCGATGCCCGCCCCCAGGGCGACCAGTCCGGCGGCAAGGCCCAGAAGGGCTGCGCGCAGGGCGAAGCTGATCAGGATGCGCCTGCGCGACGCGCCGAGGGTTTTCAGCACCGCCGCCTCGTAGGTGCGCGACTGGGTGCCCGCCGACGCGGCACCGATCAGCACCAGGAACCCGGTGAGCAACGTCGCCGCAGCGCCGTAGGAACTGGCGGCCGCGATGCCTGCCAGCACTTCGGCCACGCGGTCGATCGCGTCGCGCACGCGGATCGCCGTGATGTTGGGATAGGCAGAACCGAGGTCGCGCAGGATCGCCGCTTCGGCTTCGGGTGTCGCGTAGACCGTCGAGATGAAGCTGTGCGGCGCGCCGGACAGGGCGGCGGGGTTCATCGTCATGACAAAGCCGATGCCTGCGGTCGAGAAATCGACCTCGCGGAAGGACGCGATGGTGCCGGTGATCTCGCGGCCAAGGACGTTGATCGTCATGGTATCGCCGAGGCTCAGGCCCATCTCCTCGGCCTCTTCCGTGGCAAAGCTGATCAGCGGCGGGCCTGCGTAATCCGGCGCCCACCATTCGCCTGCGGTGATCTGGGTGCGGTCGGGCAATTCGGTGGCATAGGTCACGCCACGGTCGCCGCGCGTGACCCAGTGGTCGCCTGCAACTTCGCGGGCGGGGCGGTCGTTGATCCGGGTGATGACGCCGCGCAGCATGGGCGCGCTGTCGATCCGGCTGACGGCGGGATCATTGACCAGCCGCTCGGTAAAGCCCTCCATCTGGTCCTTCTGGATGTCGACGAAGAAATACGAGGGCGCGACTTCGGGCAGGTTGCCCGCGATGGCGTTGCGCAGGTTGCCGTCGATCTGCCCGATCGAGGCCAGCACCGACAGCCCGAGGCCCAGCGACAGAACCGTGGATGTCGCCCCTTCGCGCGGACCCGAAATGGCGGCCAGCGCCCACCGCAAGGCAGGATGCCCCTGCGCCATGCGCGCGCCGCGCCGCGAAGTCCAGCGGATGACCCAGGCCGCCAGCACCAGCATCACCAGCGCACCTGCGATGCCGCCCGCCATCCACAGCGTCAGCCGCCAGGTGCCCGAAAACAGTCCGGCCAGCCCGATCAGCAGCACCAAACCGGTGGCAACGGCGATCACATAGCGCGTCTTGGGCAGCATGTTCGACCCGCCCAAGGCGTCGCGAAACAGGGTCGCGGCACGCACGTCTTCGGCGCGGGCCAGCGGCCAGAGGGTAAAGATGAACGCCGTCAGCAGGCCGTAAATTCCGGCTTCGATCAGCGGGCGCGGATAGATCGCGATGTTGGCGGGAATCGGCAGGCGGGCTTCGATCAGCGGGGCCAGCAGCACCGGGGTGACGGCACCCAGGGTCAGGCCGATGGCGATACCCAAGAGCGACAGCGCACCGATCTGGATGAAATAGGTCTGGAAAATCGTCGCACGCTCGGCCCCCAATGTGCGCAGGGTGGCGATCACGCTGGTCTTTTCGGCCAGATAGGCCCGCACCGCAGCCGACACGCCGACGCCGCCCACGGCCAGCCCCGACAGGCCCACCAGCACCAGGAACGCGCCCAGCCGTTCGACAAAGCGTGCCACACCCGGCGCACCGTTGCGCGAATCACGCCAGCGCATTCCGGCGTCGCCGAACCTGGCCTCGGCGGCATCTTCCAGCGTGTCGAGGTCGGCATCAGGCGGCAGCATCAACCGGTATTTGGTGTTGAAGAGCGTGCCGGTTTCCAGCAGCCCCGAACCCTGCAGCGCCTCGGTGCGCACAATCGTTCGCGGCCCGAGGCCAAAGCCCGCACCGGCGCTGTCAGGCTCGCGGGTCAGCAGGGCGCTCAGCCGGAAATCCCGTGTTCCAAGCCGCAGGGTGTCGCCGGGGCGCAGGCCCAGCCGGTCGGCCAGCACCTGCTGCATGATCGCACCGGGCAGCCCGTCCTGATCGCCAAGTGCCTGATCCAGCGGGATTTCCGGGTCCAGCCCGACACTGCCGATCAGCGGATAGGCGTCGTCGACGCCCTTCACCTGGGTCAATCCGCGCTCGGTGGTGCCGTCACGGTCGACCACCGCCATCGAGCGGAAATCGACGACGCGCGATACGTCCAGTGCGATCTCGTCCATCCACGCGCGCTCTTCGTCGGTGGCAAAGCGATAGGTGAAATCCAGTTCGGCCTGTCCACCCAGCAGTGCGGCACCCTCGCGGGTCAGCCCTGCGTCGATCGCAGAGCGCACCGATCCGACGGCGGCGATGGCGGCGACGCCAAGCGCAAGACAGGCGAGGAAAATGCGAAATCCGTGCAGGCCTCCGCGCAGCTCGCGGCGGGCCAGACGTGCAGCGATGCGCAGGCTCATGCGTGGGCCTTCTCGGCGATCCGGCCATCGACCAGCCGCACGACCCGGTCGCAGCGTTCGGCCAGCGCGTTGGAATGGGTCACCAGCACCAGCGTCGCCCCGTGGCGGTCGCGCAGATCGAACAGCATGTCCATGATCGCATCGCCATTGGCCAGGTCCAGATTGCCGGTGGGTTCATCCGCCAGCAAAATGCGGGGCCGCGTCACCGACGCCCGCGCCAGCGCCACGCGCTGTTGCTCGCCGCCCGACATCTGCGAGGGATAGTGCCCGGTGCGATGCCCCAGACCGACGGTCTCGAGTTCGGCCTCGGCCCGCGCAAAGGCATCGCGCACACCCGCCAGTTCCAGCGGGGTGGCGACGTTCTCCAGTGCGGTCATCGTCGGGATCAGGTGAAACGACTGGAACACCACGCCCATGTTGTCGCGGCGAAAGCGCGCCAGCGCATCCTCGTCCAACCGGGTCAGATCGTGCCCCAGCGCCATGACGGTGCCGTCGGTCGCCCGTTCCAGCCCGCCCATAAGCATCAGCAGCGATGATTTGCCCGATCCCGAAGGGCCGACCAGACCCACGGTTTCACCCGCGGCGATCTGCAGGCTGATGCCGTGGAGGATTTCGACCCGCCCGGCATTGCCATCCAGCGACAATGTCGCATTTTCAAGGGTCAGGACTGGATCGGACATGAATTCGTACCTTTATAGAGGGTACGTTTGGATATGGAGGCTGGATCACGATGCGCAAGGCGATAGTCGGTATTCTCGTTGTTTTGTCAGGGCCTGCCCTGGCCGAGCCTGTGGTGATCGCGGCCCTTGGTGACAGTCTGACCCAAGGGTACGGGCTGCCGCAGGAAGAGGGCTTTGTTCCGCAATTGGAAAGCTGGCTGCGCGAACAGGGTGCCGATGTGCAGATCCTGAACGCGGGCGTGTCGGGCGACACCACGGCGGGCGGCCTGTCGCGGGCGGCCTGGACGCTGACGCCGGACGTGGACGCGATGATCGTCACACTGGGCGGCAACGATCTGCTGCGCGGCATTGATCCGGCGGTCAGCCGGGCCAATCTGGACGGTATCCTGCAGGCGGCGGCAGAGGCCGATGTCGAGGTCTTGCTGGTCGGAATGCAGGCGCCGGGCAACTATGGGCCCGAGTACAAGGCGGCGTTCGATGCGATGTATTCAGAGCTGGCCGAACAATACGACACGCTTTATGCGCCCAGTTTTTTCGAAGGCATGGGGGGTGTCGGCATTGATCCGGCTCAGGTGCGCGGCTTGATGCAGGCCGATGGCATTCATCCGAATGCGGAAGGCGTGGTGCAGATCGTGCAGGGACTGGGGCCGGAGGTTCTGAACCTGATATCGGAGCTCCCCGAAAGCTGAGCGGCTTACCGCGCTGCGCAGCACCCTCTGCAAATAAAACCGGAACAAACAAAAACGGACGCCGAAGCGCCCGTTTCATCTATCATGTCAACAAAAAGGCTTGCGCCCAAAAGGCTTACGCCAGTGCGATGTTGATCGCGCTTTCGCGATTGTCGCGGCCATTTTCGATGTCGAAAGTGACTTTTTGGTTGTCGGCCAGACCGGTCAGGCCCGAACGCTCAACAGCCGAAATGTGCACGAACACATCTTTGCTGCCGCCATCGGGTGCGATAAAGCCGTAGCCTTTTGTTGTGTTGAACCATTTAACGGTGCCAGTAGCCATCGTTATTCTCCTTTAAAAACTGCCCACGGGATGCGGCAGGTCGGCAAAGTCTAGACAGATCGAGAGACTGGGCCGGTAAAGGAGCAGTGTGGTCGATAGGTGTAACGTCGCACTTTGCGTATGCACAATGCGGCAATGAAAATCAAGCAAAATGAGACTCGCGCAGCCAATAGGCAAAAGCACGCCTAAGATCCGCAGTGCCGCATTTTTGAGCGCCCGCGCAGGAAAGTACAACCCTCCGCCTCAAATTTTATTTTTTACCAGTTGATAAAAAAATAGTTCCGTGAGAGCGTTTTTGCAAAGATGACAGCAAAATGTCTTGGGAGCGTAAAGATGGCAGACAACGAATTTACACCGGGGATCAGGGCAGGGCGACTGGAACACGGTGCCTATGCGGCGCAGTTTTCGGACCTGCACCCACCGCTGGACGATCACGAGGCGCTGGTCGCCGCCGACCGCTGCTATTTCTGTCACGACGCGCCGTGCATCACGGCCTGTCCCACCGACATCGACATTCCGCTGTTCATTCGCCAGATCACCACGGGCACGCCCGATGCGGCGGCCAAGACGATCCTCAGCCAGAACATCATGGGCGGCATGTGCGCCCGCGTCTGCCCGACCGAACAGCTGTGCGAACAGGCCTGCGTGCGCGAAATCGCCGAGGGCAAGCCGGTGCTGATCGGCCAGTTGCAGCGCTATGCGACCGACCATCTGCAGCAGCAGGGCATTCATCCGTTCGTGCGGGCCGAGGCGACGGGCAAGACTGTTGCCGTCGTCGGCGCCGGGCCTGCGGGCCTGTCCTGCGCGCACCGGCTGGCGATGCTGGGGCATGATGTCGTGGTCTATGACGCGCGGCCCAAACCCGGCGGGCTGAACGAATTCGGCATCGCCGCCTACAAGACACCCAACGGCTATGCGCAGGCCGAGGTCGATTGGCTGCTGCAGATCGGCGGCATCCGCATTGAGACCGGCAAGGCACTGGGCGCGGGCCTCACGCTGGATCAGCTGAAGGCGGACCATGACGCGGTGTTCCTGGGCGTGGGCCTTGGCGGCGTGAATGCGCTGGGGGCCGTGGGCGAGGACAAGGATGGCGTGTCGGACGCGGTCGATTTCATCTCGGAACTGCGCCAGTCGACCGACCTGACCGCGCTGCCCATCGGGCGCGATGTGGTTGTGATCGGTGGCGGCATGACCGCGATTGATGCGGCCGTTCAGGCCAAGCTGCTGGGCGCGCTGAACGTCACGCTGGTCTACCGCCGTGGCCGCGACCGAATGAACGCCAGCCCCTTCGAGCAGGATCTGGCCGCCAGCAAGGGCGTGCGGATCGTGACCCACGCGGTGCCCGTCGCCGTGCACGGCAACGGTGCAGTGCGCGAGATCGAGTTCGAATATGTCGATGCCACGATGAAAGGCACCGGCGAGACGCTGCGCCTTGCCGCCGATCAGGTGTTCAAGGCCATCGGCCAGACGCTGCAGGGCGACGGTCTGCCCGACCTCGACGGGCGCAAGATCGCCGTCACAGTGACAGGGCGCACCAGCGTCGCAGGCGTCTGGGCCGGGGGCGACTGTGCCTCGGGCGGGGACGATCTGACGGTGACGGCAGTCGCCGAAGGCCGCGATGCGGCGATGGACATTCATTCGGCTTTGATGGGCTGACGGTCGGGCTGCGGCCCACCTTGAGGAGATATAAAATGGCAAATCTGCAAAGCGACTTCGTCGGCATCAAAAGCCCAAACCCCTTCTGGCTGGCTTCGGCGCCGCCCACGGACAAGGAATACAACGTCCGCCGCGCCTTTGAGGCCGGTTGGGGCGGTGTGGTCTGGAAGACGCTGGGCATGGAAGGTCCGCCCGTCGTCAACGTCAACGGCCCGCGCTATGGCGCGATCTGGGGCGCGGACCGCCGTCTGCTGGGGCTGAACAACATCGAATTGATCACCGACCGCCCGCTGGAAGTGAACCTGCGCGAGATGAAGGCGGTCAAGCGCGACTATCCCGACCGGGCGCTGATCGCGTCGATCATGGTCCCCTGCGAGGAAGAGGCGTGGAAGGCGATCCTGCCCCATGTCGAGGACACCGGCGCGGACGGGATCGAACTGAACTTTGGCTGCCCGCACGGCATGGCCGAGCGTGGCATGGGCAGCGCGGTGGGGCAGGTGCCGGAATATATCGAAATGGTCACCCGCTGGTGCAAGATGTACACGCGGATGCCGGTCATCGTGAAGCTGACGCCGAACATCACCAACGTGCTCTATCCCGCCGAGGCGGCCAAGAGGGGCGGCGCGGACGCGGTGTCGCTGATCAACACGATCAACTCGATCACGTCGGTGAACCTCGACAGCTTTGCACCCGAGCCGATGATCGACGGCAAGGGCACCCACGGCGGCTATTGCGGCCCCGCAGTGAAACCCATCGCGCTGAACATGGTGGCCGAGATTGCCCGCAACCCCGCCACTGCCGACATGCCGATCAGCGGCATCGGTGGTGTCACCACATGGCGCGACGCGGCGGAATTCCTCGCACTGGGCGCGGGCAACGTGCAGGTGTGTACGGCGGTGATGACCTATGGGTTCAAGATCGTTCAGGAAATGATCTCGGGCCTGTCGGAATATATGGACAGCAAGGAGATGACGTCGGTCGACCAACTGGTGCGCAAGGCGGTGCCGAACGTGACCGACTGGAACCAGCTGAACCTGAACTACGTCGCCAAGGCCAGGATCGACCAGGATGCCTGCATTTCCTGCGGTCGCTGCTTTGCCGCCTGCGAAGACACCTCGCACCAGGCCATTGCGATGTCCGAAGACCGCACATTCACCGTGATCGACGAAGAATGCGTGGCCTGCAACCTGTGCGTCAACGTCTGCCCGGTCGAGGATTGCATCAGCATGGTGCCGATGGACGCAGGCTCCACCGATCCGCGCACCGGCAAGGTGGTCGATCCGTCCTATGCCAACTGGACGACGCACCCCAACAACCCGTCTGCGACAGCGGCGGAGTAAGCGCGCATCACGCCGGGGCGGTGCGCTGCCCCGGTGTCAGCAGGTTGCGAAACATGGTCTGCAGGAACTGCGATGCGGCGTCGATGGGCTCCTCGCCCTCCAGCAACACCTCGATCTGCGCCTGAAAGTCGGCATAGTGTTGCGTGGTCGCCCAGATCGAGAAAATCAGATGGCGCGGATCGACCTGCGCCAGTTGCCCCGCGTCCATCCACGCGCGGATGACGGCACAGCGATCATCGAACAGGGGCTTGAGATCGGCACGCAGATGCGGGTCCATCCGGGGGGCACCTTGCAGGATTTCATTGGCGAACAAACGGCTCTCGCGGGGCAGATCACGCGACATGTCCAGCTTGCGTTGGACATAGGCCAATATCTCGGTCAACGGCTCGCCCGCCGGGTCCAGCGCGATCAAGGGGTCCAGCCAGGTTTCCATCAACTGGCTCAGCAGCGTGACATGAATTTCCTCTTTTCCATCAAAGTAGTAGAGGATATTGGGCTTGCTCAGTCCCGCCTGCTCCGCGATCTGGTCCAGCGTCGCGCCGCGAAAGCCGTGGGCCGAAAACACGTCCAGCGCCGCGTCCAGAATCCGGCGGCGGTTGCGCTGCTGGATGCGGCTGGTTTTCCTGGGAAGTTGATCGGCCAAAGCGCGCCCCTTTTCGATGCTGTAAATTCGGGCAGAAGCGCAAAGGCTGCGCAATGTGTTTCAGTCAGTTCTTGACTCAAAAGGTGCAGAGCGCAATCGTGGATTTACCAAATGGTCAAAAACACGCGCCGCAGAGCGCGAGGGGGGATGATATGGCAGCACCAGGGGAAAACCTGCGGATCGACGGGCAAAGGCTGTGGGACAGCCTGATGGACATGGCCAAGATCGGCCCCGGTGTCGCGGGCGGCAACAACCGCCAGACGCTGACCGATGCCGATGCCGAAGGCCGCGCACTGTTCCAGTCGTGGTGCGAGGCTGCGGGCTGCACGATGGGTCTGGACCAGATGGGCAACATGTTTGCCGAACGCGCGGGCACCGACCCCGACGCGCTGCCGGTCTATGTCGGCTCGCATCTCGACACGCAGCCCACGGGCGGCAAGTATGACGGCGTGCTGGGCGTGCTGGGCGGGCTGGAAATCCTGCGCACGCTGAACGATCTGGACGTGAAGACCAAACATCCGATCGTCGTGACCAACTTTACCAACGAGGAAGGCACCCGCTTTGCCCCCGCGATGCTGTCGTCGGGCGTGTTCGCGGGCATCCACACGCAGGACTGGGCCTATGCCAAGACCGACGCGGGCGGAAAGACCTTCGGCGACGAACTCGCGCGCATCGGCTGGCGCGGGGATGAGGAAGTGGGCGCACGCAAGATGCATGCGTTTTTCGAGCTGCACATCGAACAGGGCCCCATTCTGGAGGCCGAGGGCAAGGATATCGGCGTCGTCACCCATGGTCAGGGCCTGTCGTGGACCCAGGTGACCGTGACCGGCAAGGACGCCCACACCGGATCGACGCCGATGCCGATGCGCCGCAACGCGGGCCTCGGCATGGCACGGATACTGGAAAAGGTCGACGAGATCGCCTGGAGCCACGCGCCCCATGCGGTGGGGGCTGCAGGGCACATCGACGTCTACCCCAATTCGCGCAACGTGATCCCCGGCAAGGTGGTCTTTACCGTCGACTTCCGCTCGCCGGACCTTGCGGTGATCGAGGACATGGAAGCCCGGCTGAAGGTCGAGGCGCAGAAGATCTGTGACGACATGGAGCTTGAGGTCGCCTTCGAAAAGGTCGGAGGATTCGATCCCGTGGCCTTCGACGAGACCTGCGTGAGTGCCGTGCGCAATGCCGCCGAGCGTTTGGGGTACAGCCACATGAACCTGATTTCGGGCGCCGGTCACGACGCCTGCTGGGTCAACCGCGTGGCGCCCACGGCGATGGTGATGTGCCCCTGCGTCGATGGGCTGAGCCACAACGAGGCCGAGGAAATTTCGAAGGAATGGGCCACGGCAGGCGCAGAAGTGCTGTTGCACGCGGTGGTCGAGACGGCACAGATTGTCGGATAAGGGGTGTGCCGCGATGATCGACCCGGACCTGAGCATCGCGGACCGCATCGGCCTGCTGGTTCAGGCCGAGGTGGACGAAGCACCGGTGGAGACGTCCAAAGACCGCGCGTATCTGGCGGCGTTTCAGGCGGCGCTGGTGCGGCCCTTTGCGACGACGGTGAACTTTTCCGGCGGGCTGACGCAGACCTGCTGGACCGTGACGCGCACCGATGGTGACTATAGGGTGATCTACATGCCGCGCGCAGGGTATTTCGCGCTCTGTGTCGAAAGCGACTTCGGGCCGCTGGACATCGGCGTGCATGGGCCCGCGATGGCGTGTTACGCCAGTGTGTAAGACGGGGCGCTGCCCCGGACCCCGGGATATTCAAGGCCAAGAGAAACTGGCCACACAAATGAGACGACAGGGAGAGACGACATGAGCAAGGTGATCAAGGGCGGTATGGTCTGCACGGCGGACCGGACGTGGAAAGCGGACGTGCTGATCGAGGGCGAGAAGATCGTGCGCATCGGCGAGGATCTGGTGGGCGACGAATACATCGACGCCGAGGGAGCCTATGTGATCCCCGGCGGGATCGACCCGCACACGCATCTTGAGATGCCGTTCATGGGCACCACCGCCGCCGAGACCTTCGAGACAGGCACCTGGGCCGCCGCTGTCGGCGGGACCACGATGATCGTGGATTTCTGCCTGCCGGGCGCCGATGGCAGCATCAAGAACGCGATCAACGAATGGCACCGCAAGAGCGCGCCGCAGATCTGTTCGGACATCGGCTATCACATGGCGATCACCGGCTGGAACGAGAACGTCTTTGACGAGATGAAGGACGCCGTGGATATGGGCGTGAACTCGTTCAAGCATTTCATGGCCTACAAGGGCGCGCTGATGATCGAGGACGACGAGATGTTCGCGTCGTTCAAACGCTGTGCCGAGCTGGGCGCGCTGCCGATGGTCCATGCCGAGAACGGCGATCTGGTGGCCGAGTTGCAGCAGAAGTATTTCGATCAGGGGATCACCGGGCCGGAAGGTCACGCCTATTCCCGTCCGCCCGAGCTGGAGGGCGAGGCCGCCAACCGCGCGATCACCATTGCCGACACCGCCGGCGTGCCGCTTTATATCGTGCACGTGTCGTGCGAGCAGACCCACGAGGCGATCCGCCGGGCGCGGCAGAAGGGGATGCGGGTCTATGGCGAGCCGCTGATCCAGTTCCTGACGCTGGACGAGGGCGAGTATTTCAACAAGGACTGGGACCACGCCGCGCGCCGCGTGATGTCGCCGCCGTTCCGCAACAAGCAGCACCAGGACAGCCTCTGGGCCGGTCTGCAGGCGGGATCGTTGCAGGTGGTGGCAACTGATCATGCCGCATTCTCGACCGAGCAGAAGCGCGCGGGGCGCAATGATTTCCGGATCATTCCCAACGGCTCGAACGGTTTGGAGGAACGTCTGGCGGTGCTGTGGACCGAAGGCGTCGAGACGGGGCGTCTGACACCCAACGAATTTGTCGCGGCAACCTCGACCAACGTGGCGAAGATCCTGAACATCTATCCGCAGAAGGGCGCGATCGTCGAAGGCGCGGATGCGGATATCGTCGTCTGGGACCCAAAGATCACCAAGACGATCAGCCCGGCCAACCACCATTCGATCCTTGATTACAACGTCTTCGAGGGCTTCGAGGTCACCGCGCAAAGCCGCTATACCCTCAGCCGGGGCGAAGTGATCTGGGCCTGGGGGCAGAACAGCCAGCCGCAGCCGGGACGGGGCAAGTTCGTGCCGCGCCCTGCCTTTGCCGCCCCCAACGTCGCGCTGTCGAAGTACAAGGAGCTGACCAGCCCCAAGATGATCAAGCGCGATCCGATGAACATTCCGGCGGGGATTTGATTACGTGGCAATGACCGACTTAAAAGATGGGGGCCTGAAAGACGCGGGCAATCCTGCTGTAACTGGCGGAGCCGTTATCTCGGCCAAGGATCTCGACCTGACGTTTCAGACCAACGACGGCCCGGTGCACGCTCTGAAGGGCGTGTCGCTGGACATCGAAAAGGGCGATTTTGTCAGCTTCATCGGCCCTTCGGGCTGTGGCAAGACGACGTTCCTGCGCTGCATGGCCGATCTGGAACAGCCCACGGGCGGCAGCATCACCGTCAACGGTGTAAGTGCTGCCGAAGCGCGGGCGGCACGGGCTTACGGCTATGTGTTCCAGGCGGCGGGCCTCTATCCGTGGCGCACCATCGGGGGCAACATCAGCCTGCCGCTGGAGATCATGGGATATTCCAAGACCGAACAGCGCGCGCGCGTGGCGCGGGTGCTGGAACTGGTCGAACTGGCGGGCTTCGAGAACAAGTTTCCCTGGCAGCTGTCGGGCGGCATGCAGCAACGGGCGTCGATTGCCCGTGCGCTGGGCTTTGACGCCGACATCCTGCTGATGGACGAGCCGTTCGGGGCGCTGGACGAGATCGTGCGCGACCACCTGAACGAGCAGTTGCTGAAGCTCTGGGCGCGCACCGAAAAGACCATCGCCTTCGTCACCCACTCGATCCCCGAGGCGGTGTACCTGAGCACCAAGATCGTGGTCATGAGCCCGCGTCCGGGGCGGATCACCGATGTGATCGACAGCCCCTTGCCCAAGGATCGCCCGCTGGACATCCGCGAGACGCCGGAGTTCCTGGAGGTCGCGCACCGGGTGCGCGAAGGCTTGCGCGCGGGGCATGGCGATGACTGATGCGCGCACCTGCGGGGGCCGTTCCTGATGCGGTCGATCATTCCCGTCCTGACCGTTGTCGCGGCCATCATGGCGCTGTGGTACGCCGCCGCCGTGCCGATGAATGCGCCCTGGGCCTATGACGTGGCCAAACGGGCCGATATCGAACTGACGTTCACCGATCTTGTCGCCGCAACCTGGAGCCAGGACAAACCCAAGCTGCCCGCGCCGCATCAGGTGGGGGTCGAACTGTGGGAAACCACGGTGCAGAAGAACATCACCTCGAAACGCTCGCTGGTCTATCATGCGTGGATCACGCTGAGTGCGACGCTGCTGGGCTTTGGCATGGGCACGGTGCTGGGGATCATGCTGGCGGTCGGCATCGTCTATAACCGCGTGATGGACATGAGCGTGATGCCTTGGGTGATCGCATCGCAGACCATTCCCATTCTGGCGCTGGCGCCGATGATCATCGTGGTTCTGAACGCGGTGGGCATCTCGGGACTGCTGCCCAAGGCGGTGATCAGCATGTACCTGTCGTTCTTCCCGGTGGTCGTCGGCATGGTCAAGGGGCTGCGCAGCCCCGAGGTGATGCAGCTGGACCAGATGCACACATGGAACGCCAGTGCGTCGCAGACCTTCTGGAAACTTCGTCTGCCTGCGTCGATGCCCTATCTGTTCACCTCGCTCAAGGTGGCGATGGCCGCATCGCTGGTCGGTGCCATCGTGGGTGAATTGCCGACAGGGGCGATTTCGGGTCTGGGCGCGCGCCTGCTGGCAGGCAGCTACTATGGCCAGACCATCCAGATCTGGAGCGCGCTGGTCATGGCCGCGGCGCTGGCCGCCGTCATGGTGGCGCTGATCGGGCTGATCCAGCGGATCGTGCTGAAACGGATGGGGATGGCGACATGACGGCTGCGGTGCAAACGAAACGGCCCGCCTGGATGGGCTGGGCGCTGGTGGCGCTGGCCTTTGCGATGGCGGCGGCGCTGGATCTGCGGCTGGTGCCGGTGCTGGCCATCTGGGTCGGCGGCTGGGTCGTCAACGCCCTGATCGCGCAGCGCAGTGCGGCGCGCTGGGGCGGCTACATCATCCCGGTGATCTTCGGCGTCACGCTGTTGTTGATGTGGGAGGTCGGCGAGCGCCTGTTCGAGATTTCCGACGTGCTGCTGCCCGCCCCCTCCGAGATCGCAGCGCGGTTCTGGCTGTCGCGCGACATCCTGTGGGTCGACTTCGTGCAGACCGTCATCAAGGGCGCGCTTTCGGGCTTTGTCATGGGCTGCGGCGCCGCGTTCCTGCTGGCGGTGGTCATCGACCGCTTTCCGTTCCTGCAACTGGGGCTGCTGCCGGTGGGCAACTTTGTCGCCGCCCTGCCCATCGTCGGCATGGCCCCGATCCTGGTGATGTGGTTCGGCTTCGACTGGCAGTCGAAGGCTGCCGTGGTGGTCGTGATGGTGTTCTTTCCGATGCTGGTGAACACCGTGCAGGGCCTGCAATCCAGCGATGCGATGCAGCGCGACCTGATGCGCACCTATGCGGCAGGCTATTGGCAGACGCTGCTGAAACTGCGCCTGCCCGCCGCGATGCCGTTCATCTTCAACGGGCTCAAGATCGCCTCGACGCTGGCGCTGATCGGGGCCATCGTGGCGGAATTCTTCGGCTCGCCGATCAAGGGCATGGGCTTTCGCATCTCGACGTCGGTGGGGCAACTGGCACTTGACCTGGTCTGGGCCGAAATTGTCGTGGCCGCGACCGTCGGTTCTGCCTTTTATGGCGGCATTGCGCTGCTGGAACGCGTCGTGACTTTCTGGCACCCTTCACAAAGGGGCCGGACATGAAAATAATAAGACCAAGAAACCAACAACAAGACCAACAAGGAGTGATCAAGATGAAGACATATACATTTGCCGCGGCGACCGCCGCGATGGGCATGATGGGCACGGGCGTGATGGCCGCCGATGATGTCACGCTGCAACTCAAGTGGGTCACGCAGGCCCAGTTCGCGGGCTACTACGTGGCGCTCGACAAGGGCTTCTACGAGGAAGAAGACCTGAACGTGACGATCAAGCCCGGTGGCCCCGACATCGCTCCCGTGCAGGTGCTGCTGGGTGGCGGTGCCGACGTGATGGTCGACTGGCTGCCCTCGGCCCTGGCCGCACGTGAAAAGGGCGCGCCGATCGTGAACATCGCGCAGCCGTTCAACAAATCCGGCCTGATGTTGACCTGCCTGAAGGAACACAACATCAACGCGCCCGAGGACTTCCCCGGTCACACGCTGGGCACATGGTTCTTCGGCAACGAAATCCCGCTGCTCAGCTGGATGGGCAAACTGGGCTATGAAACCGACGGCTCCGAGGGTGGCGTGACCATCCAGAAGATCAACTTCAACGTCGATCCGCTGCTGCAAAAGCAGGTCGAATGCGCGACGACCATGACCTACAATGAATACTGGCAGGTCATCGACGCAGGGCTGACGCCCGACGATCTGGTGGTCTTCAAATACGAGGACGAAGGCATCTCGACGCTGGAAGACGGTCTTTACACCACCGAGGAAAATCTGGCCGACCCCGAGATGACCGACAAGCTGGTGCGCTTCGTGCGCGCGTCGATGAAGGGCTGGAAATACGCCGAGGAAAATCCCGATGAGGCTGCGGAAATCGTTCTGGAAAACGACCAGACCGGCGCGCAGACCGAAAAGCACCAAAAACGGATGATGGGTGAAATCGCGAAGCTGACCGCAGGCGGCGATGGCACGCTGGACGAGGCGGCCTTTGACCGCAGCGCCGAAATCACGATGGAAGGTGGCATGATCACCAAGGCCCCCGAAGGTGCCTGGACCCACGACATCACCGACAAGGCGCTGAACTGATCCAGCCTCCGTTCTAAAGCCAAAGGGCCGGCGCGTTGCGTCGGCCCTTTTTTCGTGTGGCAAGGTCAGGGAAAGGGCGGGCCCTCAGCCGTGCTTGCTGTCAACCATCCCCGCATCCACCAGCAATCTGGTCAGACGTTTCGCGGCATCCGCATCCTCGACCGTGTCGGCGTCGGTGATCTGATCGACGCAATACTCTTCGAGCAACTGGCGCACGTTTTCCTCTGCCGTGACGGGGGCCGCCGTCGGTGCGGGACCTGTCGGTGCGTGATCGTCCGACAACTCATAAGCCCGCTGCGCAGATACGAAGATGTTGCCCTCGATCCCGGCAAAGGCCCGGATCTTGTTGATCCGCTCGTCGGTGCAATCCAGCAGCGCCGCCATCGCCGAAACCTTGCCCATCGGTTTGGTCGATCCGACATAGCCATAAGGCGCGCAGTCCGAGCGTTTCAGAACGCGGTTCATCACCGGATCAATCACCGTGACGATGTCGGAAATGCCCGAGTTCTTTGCATATTCCAGCGATGCGGCCATCAACTCGCAGGTGGCGTAGCCGACCGAATTGCGGGAATTGCCCCGATCCAGAACCTCGGTATCCACGCAAAACCGCGTTGATTCCCACAAGGTCGCGCTGCGCAGCGGCGGCTCTCCGTCGAGAATGTCGTGAAACACGTCCGACAGCATGTGCGGCCCCGTCGTCTGCAACGCGCGCACGCAGGACACGACATTTCCTGCGTCGTTCAGTCCGATGACATAAGCCGGGTCAAGCGCATCGAACTGGTCGATCTCCTTGCCGTCAATAATGTCCACATCCCAGCCCAATCGCTGACCGAACACCCGCGCACGCAATGCAAACATTTCGTCGAGGAGGCGGTTGTAGCGATGCCGGTTAAGGCCGTCGATTACAATGATCATGATTTTCTCCGCTACTAAATTGCTGTGGAGAGCATCAGATTTTTAAGTGTTAACTGCTATACGGGGAATCCCGTAGGGTCCGCACCGCTCCGTCAGGGCTAACTCGGGTGGATCAGACCCAGGCCAATGGCACGCCCGACGGCCTGCGGCGTGGTCAGCGCGCCCAGCTTTGATCGCCCCGACCGCAGGTGCACTTCAACCGTCCGGTTCGAAATCGACAGGATGTCGCCCACGTCCTGCTGGCTTTTGCCGGCGGCGATCCATTGCAGGATTTCCAGCTCGCGCGCCGACAGGCTGGGGTGATTCAGCTTGCGGTTCAGCGAATGCGACTGGATCACGTTGTCATGCAGGTGCACGGCGGCGGTTTGCAATCCGCCCAGGATCTTGGATTTCAGCAGTCCCCACTCGCGGTCGGAACAGTTGCGCGTGACGCTGAACAGACCGACATCGCCATAGGGGCCGCGCACCGGCACGGTCAGGCCCTGTTCGGAAATGCCGTGGTCGCTGGCGGCGCGGAATATGTCCTGAAACGTGCTTTCGCCGCGCAGGCGCTGCCAATCGACAGGTGCGATGCTGCGGCTGGCCAGAAGCAGCGCAGGGTCGCGGTGCTGGAACCCTTCGCTGACGTAGCGCGTCTGCCATTCATCGGGGTAGTTCACAAAGCCGTGTATGGTCTGCGCAATCGGGTCCATCCCCGCATAGGCCGCGAAATCCAGTTCATGTTCTTCGCACACGGAATCCAGAAACGAACGCAGGTTGTTCCCCGGAAACGGCAGATTGCTAAGATCAATAACGGACAAAACGTCCCTTTCCCGGCGCGATCTAAAAATTTTGTGCAAAATGCTTGCGTCAGATATCTCTGGAGGGAACTCGTTAACGCAACACGGGGGCAGAATACCCTGTTTGCGCGCACTGGGAAAGTCCGTTTCGGTCCCTCTTTGTCCCTCTGCCGCCCTGACCGGGTGAAAACGCCCGCGTCAGAGCACCGTGACAACCGTTCCGATGGGCACACGCTCGTAGAGGTCGATGGCATGGGCGTTCAGCATCCGGATGCAGCCGTTGCTGACCGACCGCCCGATGCTTTCGGGTTCGGTGGTGCCGTGGATGCGGAAATACGTGTCCACGCCGTTCTGGAACAGATAGAGCGCCCGCGCCCCCAGCGGGTTCGACGGACCACCGGGCTGGACATAATCATTGTCGATGAAACGCTCGTAACTCTCGGGGCTGCGCTCGATCATCTCGTCGGTCGGGCGCCATGTGGGCCACTCCTTCTTGACGGCGATGGTCGCGGTGCCGGTAAATTCCAGCCCCGCCTTGCCCACGCCGACGCCATAGCGGATCGCGGTGCGCGGCTCTGTCACCCAATAGAGGTAGTAGCTGCGCGGCAGGATCAAAAGCTGACCGGGCAGGAAATCCTTCTTGATGTTCACATATTGCGGGGTCGGATCAAACACGACCTCTTGCGCGATGGCCGGTGTCGCAAGCTGGCTTGCCAAGGGCGCAGCGAGGGCTGAGGCGATGAACGAACGGCGGTGCATGGCAGGCTCCTGATCTGAAAACGCGTGTGTTCATTAACACTTGTCCGTTTCCACAGGGATTTCAAGAGCGGCAGCCGCGTCACCCATACTGCCCCGTATCGGAAGACGTATCGCAATACGTATCGGGGCAGGGCACGCCGCAGCGCACCCTGTCCTTGTTTTGTCGTCTTAACGCGCGAACTTCTTGTGTTTCAGGCGTTTCGGCTCAAGCGCGTCGGCACCCAGACGGCGTTTCTTGTCTTCTTCGTAGTCCTCGAAGTTGCCCTCGAACCACTCCACATGCGCCTCGCCTTCAAAGGCAAGGATGTGCGTGCAGATCCGGTCGAGGAAGAAACGGTCGTGGCTGATGACCACGACACAGCCGCCGAATTCCACCAGCGCATCTTCGAGCGCGCGCAGGGTTTCCACGTCCAGGTCGTTGGTCGGTTCATCCAGCAGCAGAACGTTGCCGCCCTCTTTCAGCAGCCGCGCCATGTGCACCCGGTTGCGTTCACCGCCCGACAGCAGGCCGACTTTCTTCTGCTGATCGCCCCCCTTGAAGTTGAACGACGAGCAATAGGCGCGGCTGTTCACTTCCGCGTTGCCAAGCGCGATCAACTCGGCCCCGCCCGAGATTGCCTGCCAGACGTTGTCGTCGGCATTCAGATCGTCGCGCGACTGGTCAACATACGAAAGCTCGACCGTGTCACCGAACTCGATCTCGCCCGCGTCGGGCTTTTCCTGACCGGTCAACATCTTGAACAGCGTCGACTTGCCCGCGCCGTTGGGGCCGATCACACCGACGATGCCACCGGGCGGCAGCGAGAAATCCAGCCCGTCGATCAGTTGCTTGTCGCCCATGTGTTTCTTCAGACCGCTGACGTCGATCACCTTGTTGCCCAGACGCGGGCCGTTGGGGATGACGATCTGGGCATAGGCCAGCTTTTCGCGCTCGGTGGTTTCCAGCAGGTCGTTGTACGAGCTGATCCGCGCCTTGGACTTGGCCTGACGCGCCTTGGCACCCTGCCGCATCCACTGCAATTCGCGCTCCAGCGTCTTTTGCTTGGACTTGTCCTCGCGCGCTTCCTGCGCAAGCCGCTTGGCCTTCTGTTCCAGCCATGCGGAATAGTTGCCCTCGTAGGGGTTGCCGCGGCCACGGTCCAGTTCCAGAATCCAGCTGGTGATGTCGTCCAGGAAATACCGGTCGTGGGTGACGATCAGGATCGTGCCCTTGTAGTTGATCAGGTGCTGTTGCAGCCAGGCGATGGTTTCCGCATCGAGGTGGTTGGTCGGCTCGTCCAACAGCAGCATGTCGGGCGCTTCCAGCAGCAGCTTGCACAGCGCGACGCGGCGGGCTTCACCGCCCGACAGATCCGCGATGCGCGCGTCGTCGGGGGGACAGCGCAGCGCCTCCATCGACACGTCGATCTGGCTGTCCAGATCCCACAGGTTCTCGGCGTCGATCTGGTCCTGCAGGGCGGCCATCTCGTCGGCGGTCTCGTCCGAATAGTTCATCGCCAGCTCGTTGTAACGGTCCAGCTTGGCCTTCTTGCCTGCGACGCCCAGCATCACGTTTTCACGCACACTCAGGGACTCGTCCAGTTTCGGCTCCTGCGGCAGATACCCCACGCGCGCGCCTTCGGCGGCCCAGGCCTCGCCGGTGAAATCCTTGTCCATGCCCGCCATGATCTTCAGCAGCGTGGATTTACCCGCGCCGTTGACACCCACGACGCCGATCTTGACGCCGGGCAGAAAGTTCAGGTGGATGTTCTCGAAAAGCTTCTTGCCGCCCGGATAGGCCTTGGAGACTCCGGACATGTGGTAAACGTACTGATAGGCCGCCATTGGACGCTCCTTGCCGATGCGTGAATTTGTCTGGTGTCTTAGGCTGCGGCGCGTGACTTGGCAAACAGGTTTGATGCGCGGGGGCCGCCCTTTCGGCCTTTCTGGCCCTTTATTTCAAGGCGCAAGCCAGACTTCCAGCAGATTGGGCCGTGCGATCAGCCCCGCCTCTGAAAAGTCGTTCACCAGAACCTCGGCTCCGTCCAGTTTCTCCGACAGATCGCGGGCCAGCCATCGCGCGTTCTCGGCATAGTCGGCGCTGTAGTATCTGACTTGGGTTTTCGACGGTCCGCGCGCAACTTCTTCGCCGCCCTTATCTTCCCCCGCGACGTTCCAACCGGCTTCGGCAAGATCGTTTGCGATATCGCGCGATGTGGCGCGGGTGACGGGGGGCGTGAATTGCATGTGGACCAGTGGCGGAGTGGCTGCGGTCCCGCCGACGATCACGGGTTCTTCAATCGGAGCCGTCGTGTCGCTGGCGACATCGGGCAAAATAAGCGTCTCGACAGGCTCGGGCGCGTTCGACGTCACCAGGAAACTGTTGCCGTGCTCGCCGCTTTCAAAGCGCGCCTTGCACACGTGCGGCGGCTCTTGAAAAATGGTCCGCCAGCAGGGCGGCGAGGGCGTGCGCCCCGTCATTTGCAGCACACTGTCGAAGGCGCAGAACAGAATCAGCCCCAGGACCACGACGAACATCCAGCCCATCACGGTTTTCATCAGCGGGTTGGACACCACAAAGGTCAGCACCGTCGCGATCAGTCCAAAGCCAAGAATGTAGGTCGCCAGCGTGATGACGTTCTGCCCACTCCCGACCCAACTGACCGCAACAGCCCCGGCGGCGACAACGCCAAGGCCCGTCATGATCAGGATCGTGCCGCTGCGGTTGATCTTGAGAAGGGATTGCAGAAATTCTATCGGGGTCATTGAAAAAGGTCCTTGGGTCGAATGAATGACGTAAGGGTAATGCAATTTAGACGGGAAGCGTTAATGGTTTTTGCGCAAGGCAGCGGGGCGCACGCATGCACCTGATGGCGGATTTGCTGGCGCGGCACGCGCAACCCGGTCGTGTGGACTGGATCGGCGTGCGCCCGGAACGGCGCGCGGCGGTGGTCTCCCTGCCGCAGGTTCAGGTCGAGATGGCCGGTCTGGACGGCGACCGCGCGCGGGCGGGAAAGCGGGCGGTGACGCTGATCCAGGCCGAACATCTGCCGGTGATCGCGGGGCTTCTGGGCGGGCCAGAGGTGACGCCCGAAGCCTTGCGGCGCAACATCCTCATCTCCGGCATCAACCTCGGCGCGCTCAAGGGGCGCGATATCGCCGTGGGCGATGCGGTCCTGCGGCTGACCGTCATCTGCGCGCCATGCAGCCGGATGGAGGAAACCTTCGGCCCCGGCGGCTACAACGCGGTGCGCGGACACGGCGGCTGGTGTGCCGAAGTGGTCACGCCGGGGCTGGTCCGCCTGGGCGACGCGGTGCGCGTGGTTGATTGACGCCGCACTCTGGGGCAACAAGCGATGATGAACAGCGCACGCCCCTTTGCCACGACCGGCCAGACCATCGGGCTGTTGGGCGGATCATTCGATCCGGCCCACGCAGGTCACGTGCACATCACCCGCGAGGCGTTGAAACGGTTCGATCTCGACGCGGTGTGGTGGCTGGTCAGCCCCGGCAACCCGCTCAAGGCCAAGGGGCCCGCCCCGCTGGACAAACGCATGGCGCAAGCGCAGCACCTGATGCAGCACCCGCGCGTGACGGTCACCGATATCGAGGATGCGCTGGGCACGCGCTATACCGCGCAGACGCTCAAGGCGTTGCAGGCGCGCTATCGCGGTGTGCGCTTCGTCTGGCTGATGGGCGCGGACAATCTGGCGCAGCTGCATCTCTGGCAGGACTGGCGCTGGATCGTGGCCAATGTGCCCATCGGCGTGGTGGCCCGTCCGGGTGACACGATCTCGGCCCGGATGAGCCCGGCGGCCCGGCTCTTTGCACCCTACCGCATCGCGGGGCGGCATTCGCATCAGCTGGGGCATGCGGACGCGCCCGCGTGGTGCTTCGTCAACGTGCCGATGGTGGCGCAATCGTCCAGCGCGATCCGCGCGGCGGGCGGCTGGTCAGCAGCGTGAATCAGCGGCGCAGCCGCGCCGACACCACACCCGCGCCCACGATCAGCGCCAGCCCGACCCATGTCAGCGCATCGGGCAGGGCACCGAATATTGCCCAGCCCAGCCCGACCGCCGCCAGCAGCTGAAAATAGACCAGCGGTGCCAGCTTGGTCGCCGGCGCGATCCGGTTGGCGTAAAGCAGCAGCAGATTGCCCAGCATCGACCCCGCGGCACTCAGCAGCGTCAGACCCGCGACCGCAGCCGTGGCAGGCGGCAGATTGGCAAGGCCAAAGGGCAACAATGCCAGCGCCGCAATCGAAAACTGCGTGAACGCCAGCGCGACGGGCGACCCAAGGCCCGCCAGCCAGCGCGACGCGGTCAGGAACATGCCGTAGAACGTGCCCGCAGCCACCGCCCAGATCAGCCCGGCACCGCCGCCAAAGCCAGGCCGCACCACGATCAGCACGCCGACAAACCCCAGCGCGATCAGTGCCACGCGCAGTCCGGTCACCCGCTCACGCAGCACCAGCGCCCCCAGCGCAAAGCTGATCAGCGGGCCGATGAAGAAGGCGGCAAAGACGTCTGCCACCGCTTCGGTCCGCAGCGCCATCTGGATGCAGGTGATGCCCGCCGCCAGGATCAGCGCCCGCAGCCAGATCCGCCAGTTTCGCAGCAGACCAAAGGCGCTGCGCGGCGCAAAGGGCGCGATCATCACGGCGGCCAGGAAAAACCGCGAGGACGCGACCCACAGCGGCGACGCACCATGACCCGACGTCAGCAGCTTGCCCGCGCTGTCTCCCAATGGGATCAACGACATGGCGACAAACATGATCAGCGCGGCGCGGTGCATGATGCGCAGCTATCACGCAGTTTCGGGGTTGGGAATGGACCACGTTTCTGTGACCGCAAACCCTCTGATTGCGGCTTGTCCATCCATTCGGACCAAGGTTATTCTGGCGTCCATGTCCTATCAGATTTCCAGACGTTTCTTTCTGTCCGCAAGTGCGGCGTCCCTCGCCACGGGGGCCGTTGCCGACGCGCCCAAGACCTCCCTGCTGCCGCGTCTGCGCGGCGAGGGATTCCGCAAGAAGGCCGTCGCAGGCCCCGAGGTCATCGTGGCCGACGCCAATCTCGGCGGGCAGGTCTGCTATACCGTCGCCGACGCCAAGACCGGCCTGCGGCTCGAGGGGATGAACCCGCAGACCGGCACGCCCCCTGCCAGCACCGCCAAGGCGATCACCGCGCTCTATGCGATGGACGTGCTGGGCGGCGATCACCGTTTCGAGACGCAGGTGGTGGCGACGGGATCGGTGACCGACGGTGTGGTCTCGGGCGATCTGGTGTTGCTGGGCGGCAGCGATCCCAGCCTCGATACCAACGCGCTCGCCAAACTGGCGGCTGACGTCAAGGCGGCAGGCATCCGCGAGGTGCGCGGCGGGCTGGTGATCTATGACGGCGGCTCGGCCAACGTGACCACGATCGACCCGGACCAGCCGGCGCATGTGGGCTACAGCCCCGCCGTCTCGGGCATCGCGCTGAACTACAACCGCGTGCATTTCGAATGGAAACGCAGCGGCGGCGATTACGCGGTGACGATGGACGCGCGGTCGGACAAGTACCGCCCCGATGTAGTCGTGGCGCAGATGCGCGTCGAGGATCGCTCCGGCCCTGTCTACACCTATGCCGACATGAACGGACGCGACGACTGGACCGTTGCGCGGGGTGCGCTGGGCTCGGGTGGCGCGCGCTGGCTGCCGGTGCGCAAACCGGCACTTTATGCAGGCGATGTGTTCCACACGATGCTGCGGGCGCAGGGGATCAAGCTGTCCGCGCCCAAGGTGACATCGACCCGGCCATCGGGGCAGGTGCTGGCCCGACATTTCAGCGACGACCTGCGCGCGCTGGTCAAGGATATGCTGCTCTATTCCACCAACCTGACCGCCGAAATGGTCGGACTGGCCGCCACCATCAAACGCGGGCAGGCACCCCAGACGCTGAAGCAGTCGGCGGCAGAAATGAACGCTTGGGCGCGGCAGACGCTGGGCGTCGAGGGGCTGGCGCTGGTGGATCATTCCGGCCTGAGCGAAGACAGCATGGTCACGGCGGACGCGATGGTCGAGGCGCTGGTAAAGGTACACGGCGACGACAACCTGCGCCCGCTGCTCAAGGAAATCCCCCTGCGCGATGCGAAGGGGCGCCCGATCTCGTCCGGGCCGGTCACGGTTCAGGCCAAGACCGGCACGCTGAATTTCGTGTCGGGGCTGGCGGGCTATATCTCGGCCAATGACGGCACCGTCATGGCCTTCGCGATCTTCGCCGCCGACGAGGACCGCCGCGCCAAGCTGACCAAGGCGCAGCGCGAACGCCCCGAGGGCGCACGCTGGTACAACGGACGCGCCAAGAACATGCAGCAAGAGCTGATCGAGCGCTGGGGCACGCTCTACAGCAGCTAAGTCACAGCGTCAGGTGCCGGGCGCGCGCGCCACGCTCGATCGCGGCGGCGTGCAGCCGGTCGAGGTTCAGCTCATAGCGGATTTCTTCCAGCAGACGCAGCTCGCTTTCGTTCAGATGCGCGTTCGACGCGGCCACGTCGCAGGCCAGCGCATAGGCAGTCTCGAACAGCCGTTCGGGCAGGGCCTCGCGCACCAGCCCGAACAGCGCGTCCAGCCCGTCTTCCTGGTCGAACAGGTCAAACACCACCTGACTGACGGTCGACAGACGGTCGACGTCATAGCCTGCAAAAACCGGCAGCGTGTTGATGGCGGTGTTGATCTTCAGCAGCTCGGTGGTTTCCATTTCGGAATCCGACGCAGAAACCGCGATCATGACGGCGACCAGCGCATCCTGCTCGGTCATTGACGTTTGGGTGTCTTGGGGCACGGGGCGCGGTCCTTTGGTCTGCGTGTTGCAGGTGCAGAATATTGACGCGCTACCCTTTGCACAATAGGTAGCGGCGGTATTGCGCGGTTATGCGCGTTCGATGTTAAGGATATAGTGACATGGCGAAAATGACGGAAGCTGGCATGACCAGCAAAGCGTGGCCCTTCGAAGAGGCCCGCCGCATCCTCAAACGCTATGAAAAGGCCCCGCCCGAGAAGGGATACGTGCTGTTCGAAACCGGCTATGGCCCCAGCGGCCTGCCGCATATCGGCACCTTCGGAGAGGTGGCGCGCACCACGATGATCCGCCGTGCCTTTCAGGAAATCAGCGACATCCCGACGCGCCTGATCTGCTTTTCCGACGATCTGGACGGCATGCGCAAGGTGCCCGGCAACGTGCCCAATCCCGACAACCTGCAGGAATACCTGCAGATGCCGCTGACATCGGTGCCGGACCCGTTCGAAAAGTTCGAAAGCTTCGGCCACCACAACAACGCGATGCTGCGCCGGTTCCTCGACACCTTCGGCTTCGACTACGAGTTCATTTCCGCCACCGAATTCTATGCCTCGGGAAAATTCGACGAGGTGCTGTTGCGCGCCGCCGAGAAATATGACGAGATCATGGAGGTCATGCTCAAAAGCCTGCGCGAAGAGCGCCGCAAGACCTACTCGATCTTCCTGCCGATCCACCCCGACACCCGGCGCGTGCTCTATGTGCCGATTAAAGAGGTCAACGCCGCCGACGGCACGATCACCTTCGACGACACGGACGGCACCGAAATGACCCTGCCGCTGACCGGCGGCAACGTGAAACTGCAATGGAAACCCGACTTCGGCGCGCGCTGGGCAGCACTCGAGGTCGACTTCGAGATGTACGGCAAGGATCACAGCACCAACACGCCGATCTACGACAGCATCTGCCGCATTCTGGGCTGGAAGGCACCCGAGCATTTCACCTACGAGCTGTTTCTGGACGAGAACGGCCAGAAGATCTCGAAATCTTCGGGCAACGGCGTCAGCATCGACGAATGGCTGACCTATGCCAGCGCCGAAAGCCTGTCGTATTTCATGTACCAAAAGCCCAAGACCGCCAAGCGGATGCATTTCGACGTGATCCCCAAGGCCGTCGACGAATACCACCAGCAATTGCGCGCCTACGAGGATCAGGACGACAAGGCGCGTCTGAACAACCCGGTCTGGCACATCCACGGCGGCGATGTTCCGACGTCGAAGATGCTGGTGCCGTTCTCGATGCTGCTGAACCTCGCCTCGGTCTCGCAGGCCAAGGACAAGGACCAGCTTTGGGGGTTCATCCAGCGTTATGCGCCGGATGCGACACCGCAAAGCAATCCCGACATGGATCAGGCGGCAGGCTTTGCCGTGCGCTATTTCAACGACTTCGTGAAGCCCAAGCGCACCTTCCGCCTGCCCACCGATCTGGAACGCGAGGCACTCGAGGCACTGCGCGACGAACTCAAGGCCTACGATGGCGCGCTGGACGACGAGGCGCTGCAATCCATCGTCTACGCCGTGGGCCGTGATCGTTTCGACCCGCTGCGCGCATGGTTCTCGGCGCTCTACGAGGTGCTGCTGGGCGCGACCCAGGGCCCACGTTTCGGCGGGTTTATCGCGCTTTACGGCGTCGATGAAACCGTGGCGCTGATCGACCGCGCGCTGGCGGGCGAACTGGTCGCCTGACCTGATTGATAGACGCGGGCGGGGACCTCTCCCGTCCGTGTTTTGCCGTGGGGCAAATTTACGCTAGGTTACCTCCCATTCATAAAGAGGTAAGCCATGTCACGATTTTTCTTGTCCATCCTTTTCGCTTTGACCCTGTCCCTGACCTTCGCGGTGCCCGCAAAGGCGCAGGAGGCCGGGATCGAAGACACGATCACCCGCCAGATCGAAGCCTTTCAGGCCGATGATTTCGATCAGGCCTTCGGCTATGCCAGCCCGTCGCTGCAAAGCATGTTCCGCACGTCCGAAAACTTTCGCCAGATGGTCACCCAAGGCTATCCGATGGTCTGGCGCCCGGCCCAGGTGGAATATCTGGAACAACGCTCCGAAGATGGCGCGATCTGGCAAAAGGTGCTGATCACCGACCAGAAGGGCGGTGTGCATGTGCTGGATTACCGGATGCTGCAAACCGACGAAGGCTGGAAAATCAACGGCGTGACCCTGCTCGACAGCAGCGCCGTGGCCGTCTGAATACACCCCGCCGATGCCGACCACCGTGACGGTGCTGTGAAGTCCCGTTAACGCCCGCACGCTACATCCTGCCCCCGGAACGGGTGGCGTCGCCCCCGGTCAGGTCAACACTGGCGATTGCAGGGGGGCGGATGAAGACCCTTTGCCGCGCCACGGGAAAGGGTGATACTCATGAACAAGGCAATAACCGACGGCGTGCTGCTGATGCCACCGCCGTTCGCAAACGGCTTGGGCGTCTATTCCAGCGGCGACGGCACGCCGGGGTCGGACACCTATGCGAATGCAGCCAACGCGGCCTTTGTCCCCGCCGATCAGGACTTTGCCGGGTGTCTTGAGATCCAGAAAAACGCCAGCACCACCAAACTGCGCTACATGGGCGAAACCCCGATGCTGCCCGGCTGCTATCTGCGCGTCACGGCGCGCATCAAGGCGATCAGTGGCAACCTGCCCTCGGTCCGCATCGCGGGCTTTGCCGCTGCAGCAGGCGGTGCCAACGTCGCGGGCGTGGTCCAGACAGGCGATGCGGTGCCCCTGACCAGCTACGGCCAGATCGTCGAGGTCAGCGCGATCATCGGCACCGGCGACCGGGGCGGCGTCGACATGGTCTGGGGCCGCCAGGCGCTCTATGGCCATTTCGGGCTGGACCTCACGGGACCGAACGGCGGCGTCGTGCGCGTCGACGACATCGTGATCGAAGACGTCACGCAGGTCTTCCTGCGCGATATGTTGGCCCAGGTCGATGTGCGCGACTACGGCGCGATAGGCGACGGCACCACCGACGACAGCGCCGCCTTCGATGCGGCCAATGCCGCGGCGGCAGGGCGGCACGTGCTGATCCCCGCAGGCGTCTACCGGCTGAACAGCGACATGACCTTCGACACCCATGTGCGCTTCGAGGGCACGCTCTCGATGCCGACCGAGGCGGTCCTGCTGCTGCGCCGCGATTTCCATCTGCCCGCCTACATCGACGCATTCGAGAACGAGGAACTCGCGTTCACCAAGGCGTTTCAGGCGCTCTTGAACAACGCCGACCATGAATCGCTGGACATGGGCGGGCGCAAGGTCAACGTGACAGGCCCCATCGACATGATCGCAGCCGTCCCCAGCAAGACCAGCTATGCGACCCGCCGGATCATCCGCAACGGCCAGTTCGAGGCGTCGGGAACCGCCGCTTGGGCCACGCAGACCACCACGTCGCAGGCCACCTACGACCCCGACAACGCCACGCGTCTCGACAATGTGGTGAACGTCGCCAACATCGAGGTGGGCAGCGTGGTCACGGGCAACGGCGTCGGCCGCGAGGTCTACGTGCGCTCCAAGAACGTGGCCCAGCAGCGCATCACCCTGTCGGCACCGCTCTATGATGCGGCGGGCACGCAGACCTTCACCTTCAGACGGTTCCGCTACCTGCTGGATTTCAGCGGCTTTTCAAGCCTGTCCAAATTCGGGCTGGATGGCATCGAATTCCAGTGCAACAACGTCTGCTCCGGTATCCTGCTGGCGGAATCGGGGCTCACGTTCACGGTGCAGGACTGCTTTATCTCGCGGCCCAAGGATCGTGGCATTTCCTCGCACGGCGGCGGCTGTCAGGGCATGATCATCGACCGCTGCCAGTTCCTGTCGTCGGAGGATGGCGCGGACATGTCCGACCGCGTGTCGATCGGCTTCAACGTCAACGCCAATGACGTCAAGATCCGCAACAACCGCGCCACCAAGTTCCGCCATTGGGCGGTGATCGGCGGCGGATCGTCGATCATCATCGGCAATCACTTCTTTCAGGGCGATACGGTCAACGGCGGTGTGCGCAGTGCGGGGCTGGTGATGGCCAAGCCGCACAGTTCGGGGGTGATCTCGGCCAACTATATCGACAACTGCTTTATCGAATGGACCAACGAGCACGACCAGGCCCCCGAATTCAACTCTGAATTCTCGTTCAGCGCGCTGTCGATCACCGGCAACACCTTCCTGTCGGGCGGCGTCGCGCCGTGGTTCAGCTATATCGTGGTCAAACCGCACGGCGCGGGGCACTTCCTGTCCGGCGTGTCGATCACCGGCAACAAGTTCCGGTCGATCAGCGGCAACATCGACAGGGTCGAACGGGTCGACACCTCCTTTGCCGATCTGGACCGCGGACGGTTCAAGGATATCGAGTTTCACGGCAATTCGTTCCACGGCATCAACACCTCCGTCGCCAACCCCCTGCGCCTGCGCCACGGCGAAGCCAGCCCATCGCAGACATGGGTGATCGACACGGACGGTCAGCTGCCCTTCGGCGGCCGGGCCGTGCAGGTTGCAAGCGTCACGGCCCACGGCCCGCTGCGCAATGGCAACAACGTCATCCAGTACGAAACGCCCTATACCGACCCCGAGGAAGGCCCGGACCGCGATCAGGTTCACCTGCACTGGGGTCAGGCGGTGAAGGGCACCGTGAACCTGACGGTCCGTCTGGACAATTAGGGGGGCCCGTCGTTTCAGGGCCCGCATCTCCCTCCGGTGCGGGCCTTTTGCCATCTCCCTCTCAAAAATCGCTCCAAAGTCCCAGCTTGATCCCATAGCGCTCGGATCGCCCCCGGATCGCCTCGACCCCCACGACATAGCTGAACCTGCCGCGCTCCGGCGTATAGACATAGGACGGCGTCAGGGTCGCGCTGCTGGTGCCCAGGCTGTCGGCTGTCCAGAACAGCTGCACCATCGCCTTGCTGTGCTCGTTGAATGTCAGACCCGCCGTGGTGTCGACCTTCAGGCTGCGCACCGAGGTGCCGAAATCCCACTGCGCGGCGCTGTCCACCGCCAGCCAGCCGTCATATTTCCCCAGCTTGATGCCCCGCCCATAGCTCAGGCCCAGCTTTGCCAGCGGTGTCACCGCCACATCCTGAAACGCAGCGCCCAGACCGATCTGATAGGCCCAGACGCCCTTGCCCCCGAACGGCAGGGCGCGGCGGGCAAAGACATGGCCGCTGCCCGATTGCCCCGCCTGCGTCAGCCTCATGTCGATGTCCAGCCCCACGGTGGTCCCAGCGGTCAGCCCGTATTCCAGATAGAACCCGTTCTGCGCATTGAACTGGTCGGTCACCCCCGTCGAGGTCGCGGCAAACCCCGTCCCCTGTTCGCGCAGCCACGCACCCGCGTCGGCGGACGCTGCGCACAGGCTGGCGCAAAGGATGGCGATCCGCAGACGCATGACGATCCCCCCGAAGTGGACCTTCATCTTGGGCGAGACATGGTTAACAGGGCGTTACCGTGCACCCACGCGCGCCCATCCGGGGAACCAACCCGCCGCCCCTGCGGTTAACTGACGACAAACACAGGATTTCAAAGCGTTCACAGGAGACCGTCATGAGCACCGGAGCAAAGATCGCCCTTGCTGTCCTTGCCATTCTGGCAATCATCGCAGGTGTTTACCTGATCGACCTCGACCAGATCGAAGATGTGGGCGACCACACCATCGACGCATCGCCCGCGACGGACCCCGCTGCCTGACAGATGGTCCGTTTCGGCCATAGGCTTGCAACCCGTCGCAGCCCCTTGGGGGCCTGCATCTTGCACCAGTGCAGACCCTCGGTGCAGTTGCGCACGTTGAGCGTGGGCGTGCCGCATGATAGGCCTTTGGCATGGTAAAACCCGCTCATCTTCTGGCGCTCGATCAGCGCGACGGCCTTCCCGACAGCCTGCGCGTGCTGGCCGATGCCTATCCGCGCGGCACGTGGGAACAGCACGAGAATTTCAACCAGATGATCCAGTTCTGGATGCAGCGGCACATGATGTTCCGCCAGCTGATGGACCTGCTGAACCAGGACGCCGAAAAGGTGATGGACCGCAAGATCGCCTTCAACGACTACGCGCCGCGCCTGTCACATTACGCGGGCGCGCTGCTGAACGAATTGCACGGCCACCACCACATCGAAGACGCGCATTACTTCCCGCAGCTGATCCAGCTCGATGGCCGCATCGAAAAGGCCTTCGACCTGCTGGAAAGCGACCACCTGGCGATGGACGGCCTGCTGCACGGCATGGCCGACGGCGCGAACGCCGTGCTTCAGGGCGGCGAAGTCGGCACCTTCCGCGACACCCTGACCAACTTCGGCACCCTGCTGGAACGCCACCTGACCGACGAGGAAGACATCGTCGTCCCCGTGGTGCTGGAAACGGGGTTCCGGGGGTAGGGCAAACCCCTACCGCTTCCCCCCGTACCGTGACTTGCCGCCGCGCATGCCGCCGCGGCCTCCGGTGCTGCGGCCAGATGCCTTCTGTGCGTCGCCCACGGCCTTTTCCACCGCGTATTGCCGCGCCATCGGATCGTCGGCGACCACCAGATCGACCGCTTCCAGCCGTTTGACCTCGTCGCGCAGCCTTGCGGCCTCTTCGAACTCCAGGTTCTCGGCGGCCTTGCGCATGTCGGTGCGCAGACCGTCCAGAACCGCCTGAAGGTTGCCGCCCGCGAGCCCCTTGTCGATCTTGGCGGTGACGCGGCTCTGGTCGGTGTCGCCCTTGTAGAGCCCCGCCAGAATGTCCTCGACGTTCTTCTTCACCGTCGCGGGGGTGATCCCGTGTTCGATGTTATAGGCGATCTGCTTGTTGCGGCGACGCTCGGTTTCGCCCATCGCGCGTTCCATGCTGCCGGTGATGCGGTCGGCGTACATGATCACCCGCCCGTCGGCATTGCGCGCCGCCCGCCCGATGGTCTGCACCAACGAGGTTTCAGATCGCAAAAACCCTTCCTTGTCCGCGTCCAGAATGGCCACCAGCCCGCACTCGGGAATGTCCAACCCCTCGCGCAGCAGGTTGATCCCGATCAGCACGTCGAAAGCACCCAGTCGCAGGTCGCGCAGGATCTCGATCCGCTCGATCGTGTCGATGTCACTGTGCATATAGCGCACGCGGATGCCCTGTTCGTGCATGTATTCGGTCAGGTCTTCGGCCATGCGTTTGGTCAGCGTGGTGCACAGCGTCCGCATCCCCTTGGCCGCGACCTTGCGCACTTCGTCCAACAGGTCATCGACCTGCATCTCGACGGGGCGGATCTCGATATAGGGGTCGATGAGGCCGGTGGGGCGGATCACCTGTTCGGTGAACACGCCGCCGGTCTGCTCGATCTCCCAGGCGGCGGGCGTGGCGCTGACGAACACCGATTGCGGGCGCATCGCGTCCCATTCCTCGAACTTCAGGGGCCGGTTGTCCATGCACGACGGCAACCGGAACCCGTGTTCCGCCAGCGTCATCTTGCGCCGAAAGTCGCCTTTGTACATGCCCCCGATCTGCGGCACGCTCACGTGGCTTTCATCGGCAAAGACGATGGCATTGTCGGGAATGAACTCGAACAGGGTGGGGGGCGGCTCGCCCGGCGCGCGGCCCGTCAGATAGCGCGAATAGTTCTCGATGCCGTTGCAGACGCCCGTGGCCTCCAGCATTTCCAGATCGAAATTCGTCCGCTGCTCCAGCCGCTGCGCCTCCAGCAGCTTGCCTTCGCCGACCAGTTGGTCCAGCCGCATCCGCAGCTCTTTCTTGATGCCGATGATGGCCTGGCTCATCGTCGGCTTCGGAGTCACATAGTGGCTGTTGGCATAGACCCGGATATGATCCATGTTCGCGGTCTTCTCGCCGGTCAGCGGGTCGAATTCCGTGATGCTCTCCAGCTCCTCGCCAAAGAACGACAGCCGCCACGCACGGTCATCAAGGTGCGCGGGAAAGATCTCCAGCGCATCGCCACGCACCCGGAACGCCCCGCGAAAGAACGCGGAATCGTTGCGTTTGTACTGCTGCGCCACCAGATCGGCGATCACCTGCCGCTGGTCGTAACTCTGCCCGACCTTCAGATCCTGCGTCATCGCGCCATAGGTCTCGACCGAGCCGATGCCATAGATGCACGACACCGACGCCACGATGATCACGTCGTCGCGCTCCAACAGTGCCCGCGTCGCCGAGTGGCGCATGCGGTCGATCTGTTCGTTGATCTGGCTTTCCTTCTCGATGAAGGTGTCCGACCGCGCCACGTAGGCTTCGGGCTGGTAATAATCGTAATAGCTGACGAAATACTCGACCGCGTTGTCGGGAAAGAACCCCTTGAACTCGCCGTAAAGCTGCGCCGCCAGCGTCTTGTTCGGGGCCAGGATGATCGCGGGGCGCTGGGTCTCCTCGATCACCTTCGCCATGGTGAACGTCTTGCCCGTGCCCGTCGCCCCCAACAGCACCTGATCGCGCTCGCCCGCGTTGACGCCCTCGGTCAGCTCCGCAATCGCCGTCGGCTGGTCGCCCGCCGCCTCGAACTCCGTGTGCATGGTGAACCGCTGTCCGCCCTCCAGCTTGGGGCGGTTCTTTACATCCGGCGCAGGGTTCGACAGCACCGGCGCAGAAGAGTCGGAGTGGGCATAGGGCATGGCAGTCTCGCTTTCATTCCCCAACTTGGTCCGTTTCGCGCAGGGCGCAAGGGGCAGGCAGGCCATTGATGTCAGTTTTTGTCAGCATTGCCCGCTGCGAATCTCTCCCGTTCAGCGCTGCCAGATCGTGCGCGGTATCAGTGGCAATGCACGGGCTGCGACCCGCCGTGGCAGCACTGGCCTGGAGGCGAAGATTTCCGGCAGCCGCCGCTGTGTGCAATGGTCGTCTGGCCAGCGAGAGTAAGCTGGACAGGCCCCGTTTTCGCCAGAACGGGCGCGGACACGGCCGAGGCAGCACAAAAGGAAAGAATTGCAAGATATTTCATGTTTTTTGACCTTTGATAAAAAGATTACCAAATAGTTAACGCATCGAAACTGAAACCGGTCAACTCTTTGCATGTCGCGCGCACGGGGGCGCCCCCCAGCCCCCGCGTCAAAACGCATCTTGCCCCAAGCGGCGAAATTGCCGATATATGCAAGACGTCAGAACAGGAGCCTGTCCATGCGCGCACGAATCTACCAACCCGCCAAGACCGCCATGTCCTCGGGCAATGCGCGCACCAAGGGCTGGGTGCTGGAATTCATCCCCGCGACCGCGCGCACGGTCGACCCGCTGATGGGCTGGACCTCCTCCGACGACACCCAGGCCCAGGTGCGCCTGCGTTTCGACACCCGCGAGCAGGCCGAGGATTACGCCCGCGAAAACGGCATCGACGCGGTGGTGCAAGACCCCAACAAGCGCAAGCCGAACATCCGTTCGGGCGGCTACGGCGACAACTTCGCCACCAACCGTCGCGGTGTCTGGACGCACTAGGCGACGGGAAGCGACGGGCGTTCGCGCGCCTCTCCGATACCCCAAAAAACGGCAGCCCACGGGGTCGCCCCAGACCCAAGGCCATGCCATGACCATCGCCCACCTCGTGACCCATTCGGGCGGCTTTCACGCCGATGAACTTCTGTCGTCGGTCCTCCTGACGCGCCTGTTTCCCGACGCCGCCCTGATCCGCAGCCGCGACAAGGCGTGGATCACGCCCGGCTCTGATCGCATCATCTATGATGTGGGGGGGCAGTTCGATGCCGCCGCGCAGATCTTCGACCACCACCAGCGCCCCAATCCCCTGCGCGAAGATGGCCAGCCCTACAGCTCGTTCGGGCTGATCTGGGCGCAGTACGGGCGCGACTACCTTGCCGCGATGGATGTGCCTGCGCGCGATATCGACGCCATCCATGCCTCGGTCGACCGCAATTTCGTGCTGCCTGTCGATCTGCTGGACAACGGTGCCGTGAACGCCTCCGAGGCGGGGCCGATCTTTGCGGGCATGACGCTGCCTGTCCTGCTCGAAAGCCTCAAACCTGCATTTGACGATCCGGCGGAGGATGCCGATGACCGCGCGTTCATGGCGGCCCTTCCCGTCGCCCGCGCCTTCGTCGAGGCGCAAGTCAACCGCCGCGCCGCCAAGCACCGCGCCGAGGCGATGGTGCTGGCCGCGATCGAAGCGGCAGGCGACAACCGCGTGCTGGAATTGCCGATGGGCATGCCGTTCCGCGCGGGCGTCGAGGCGTCGGGCGCCGATCATCTGCTGTTCGTGGTCCACCCGCGCGGGTCAGACTGGGCGCTGACCACGATCCGCACCGGCGACGACACGTTCGATACCCGCGCCGATCTGCCCGCAGCCTGGGCGGGCCTGACCGATGCGGCATTTGAGGCAGCCTCGGGCGTCACCGGCGCGAAATTCTGCCACAACGGGCGGTTCATCGCGGTCGCAGACAGCCGCGACGCGATCCTGCGACTGGCGCAATTGGCCGTGGCCGAGGCGGAATAGCCGCCCCGGCTTGATCGTCGGCTTAGTCGGCAGCCATGAACACGCCACAGGCGATGCGCGATCCGGCATCCCCGGACGGTTGCGATGTGTAATCATCGGCACCCGAATGCACGATGAACGCGGCGCCATCGCCGTCCATGATCATGCTTTCCATGTCCAGAAGCTCCAGAAACACGTCCGCCTTCAGCACGCCGTCGGCGCCCACGGTCATGTTTGGCATGTCACCCGGATGCGGGCCATTTTCGGCCAGAACGCCGTGCATCTGGTCCCCCGCAATGTGCCCCCCCGCCGATGTGAAATCGGGCGCAGAGCAATCGCCGGTCTCGTGCAGGTGCACGCCGTGCACGCCCTCGGGCACGCCGCTCAGGTCGATCTGCACCAGCGTGCGGCCCGAGAGGGTGTTGTTCAGGCCGACAGTGCCGGAAATCTCCGGCCCCTGCACGTCGGCCACGGCGTCCGGGCTCATGTGCCCTTCGGCAAAGGCGGGCAGGGCCAGCGGCAAGCACAATGTCGTGGCGAGAAGTGTCTTTGTCAGTCGCATGATGGTTCTCCCTTTGTGTGATAACACCTCAACACACGGCGGATTGCATGGTTCCCCTTGATGCACCGCGCGGCTTGGACCATAACCACGCCCAAGCGGTCCCTTAGCTCAACCGGATAGAGCAGCTGACTTCTAATCAGCAGGTTGAGGGTTCGAGTCCTTCAGGGATCGCCATCAGCTTTTCAATCCGTCACCGCCGCCCGCAGGGATCATGACCCCTGCGGCAAGCTCAGGCGGGTCTCTTCCCCCATCGTCGTCACCTCGACCCGAAGGGCAGGCGGCTGGTTGGCTTCTGCCCGTGACGATACCACCTTGGCGCAGGCGTCGGGGTCGCTGTCACAGATCAGGACTTCGCGCTCGGCGACCTGCCGCATGCGGAACACCATCGCCATCTCCGACTGCACATATGCGCCCTCGTAGCTGCTCAGCTTGTCCAGCGGGCCATAGATCAGGATCGGCCCTTCGGACGCCTCGGCAACCTCTGCCAGCGTGCGCGTCTCGGCCTGCCAGGGGCGATAGATCGTGTACTGGTTGAAGGTCTGCAACAGATAGCTCAGCACCACCAGCAGCGCCAGATTGCGCGCGATGCGTCCGCGCAGGCCGCCACCGTGGTCCAGACGGCTCAGCAGGGCCGCCGTGCGCAAAAAGATCAGCGCATAGAAAACCCAGGCAAACAGGAACGTCCGCGGCGGCACCTGCACGCCCAGCTTGAGCACCTGCAGCACGATCAGCCCCATGCCCATCAGCATGCCCGCATGCAGATACAGCGTCTCCATCGGGGCCAGACGCAGCATCATCAGCGTGGCCAGCACCAGCATCGCGATGTGGAAATAGGATGCAGGCATAAAGCCATAGCTGGTCACATCCAGCAGCGTCGCAAAGGTCTCGCGCAGAACGCCCAGGTTCGCGACCATGCCCGCCAGATCCGCCGCAGGCGTGGCTTCGCGCCAGTCCGCCAGCGGCACGCCAAAGATGCCGTGCACGTACCAGTTCAGCGTATAGGTCAGCAGCACGGCGGCGGCAAAACTGGCTACGAACAGCGTGCACAGCCCGATCAGGTCGCGCAGGCTGCGCTTCTCGGTGCGCACCAGGCAGACCGCCAGCAACAGCAGCGGATAGGTGGTATAGGCCCAGAAACTGACGATCACGAACAGCGGCAACAGCGTGCGCAACGTCCGCGGCGTCACCCAGCACGCGATCACCGCAAACAGCGTGACAACGGCAAGACCGGGGATCAGCGTGTTAAACCACAGCGAAATCAACGTGGCGGGCGGGGCGATCAGGATAAAAAGTGCCAGTACGCGCGCGAACCACGGATGCCCGTCGCGCCCCATCGCAGCTACGGCAATGGCGGCGGCCAGCACGGCCCAAAGCGCCTGATAAACGGCAAAGTTCAGCCAGGACGGCGTGACGAACCCGCGAATATGCCAGAGGTAATTCAGCCACCGACCTTCGTTCAGGGTCTTTTCCCAGAACCATTTCCCTTCCGCGAACAGCGCCGGATAATCATCATGGCGCATGAAGGGGTCGATCAGATTGGGCAGCGAAATCGCAAGGACCGCCAGCAGCGCCAGCGCAACCACGGGCCCCAGACGCAGCGCGGCGGGCCGGTCTTCGGCACGCGCGCGTGTCGTCAGCCCAGCGTCACCCGGCACATCCGCCGCGAGGGTCAAGCGGCACCTGTCTTGCCGGGCGCGTTCATCGCGATGATCCTGGCGCGCACCTGCGCGATGCGGGTCACGGTGCCGCGCGGCAGCGTCGACACGACGGCACGGCGCAACCGCCAGATCGCATCGCCGCCGTTTTGCACGGCAGCGCCCTGCGGCACCGCATGTTTGGTCACGCTCTCGGGCAGACCCTTGCGGCCTGCCTCGTTGACATACAGGACCGCGTTATAACGATACCACGGCTCGACATCGCGGTTCTTCGCCAGATGCGGGCGGATGCAGTCATAGGCGGTGTATCCGCGCGCCGCGAACAGGTCCTGCCAGAACGACAGCGGCTGCTCGTTGACGTGAAACTCGCCGCCCTGTCCGGTCACGGCTGCGGAAAACAGCACCCGGTCAGAGGCGCGCGTCAGACTGTCCACCAGCGTTTCCGACGCGGATGTCGGCAGGTGCTCGCCCACCTCCAGGCTTTGCGCCAGATCGAACCGGCGGTCGGTGAACACCGGCGCGGTCAGGTCGGCGGCCATGAAATCTTCGCGCGGCACCGCAAGCTGGTCGCGGTTCACATAGTCGCCATCGACGGCCAGCACGTCGGCCACGCCGGTCTTGCGCCATTCGTCCAGCCACACACCGCGTCCCGATCCCAGATCCAGCACCGATGTGGGGGCAAGCCACGGACCCAAAAGCCCCAGAAGCTGTTGCGCCGAGCGGCGCGCGCCCTGGTCGATATAGTCAAAGAATGTGTCGGAATAGATATGTGTCATGGAAAATCTCTCTCTCAGATAGCGGACTTGGCAAAGACCCACAGGGTCATGATTATGAAATTCTGCACCGGCAGCACCAGCATCACCATCAGCGCGGCCAGCCAAGGCTCCAGCCCCAGCATCGGGCCCAGCAGCCCCGTCACCAGCGCCGACGTCACGAACCCGCAGCCCGTCATCACGCCAAAGCGCAGAACCTGCCCCGGATCGGCCAGCCGACGTTCGAACGTGAACCGTGCCTGCCCCGCATATTGCGCCGCGATGGCGATCACAAAGGCCAGCGCATTGGCGGCCACCAGCGACATCCCGATCTGCAGGAATGCCAGATACAGCAGCATGTAAAGCACGGCGATCAACACGCCGATGATCGCAAAGCGAATGATGCGGGCGGGGGTGGCCACGGTCTCAGACCACCTTGCGCAGGGGCAGCGTCTCGGCGCTGCGGGTGTCTTCCGAGACAAAGTACAGCGGACGGTTCTTGGCCTCGACGTACAGTCTGCCGATATATTCGCCCAGGATGCCCAGCGTCAAAAGCTGCACGCCCGAGAACAGGCTGATCACCAGCACCACCGACGCCCAGCCGGGGGCGGTCTGGTACACGATCAGCGAATGCATCACGTAGATCATCATCAGAAAGGAAAACGCGAGGCTGGCAAAGGACATGCGCGTCGCGAACTTCAGCGGCTTGGTGGAAAACGCGGTCATCGCATCGACGGCGAAACGCATCATCTTGCGCAGGGGGTATTTCGTCTCGCCCAGCTCGCGGGGGGCGCGGGTGTATTCAATCCCGACCTGACTGAAGCCTGCCCATGCGAACATGCCGCGCACGAACCGCGCCCGCTCGGGCATCGACAGCACAGCGTCCAGCGCCTTGCGGCTGACCAGACGGAAATCGCCGGTGTCGCGGGGAATTTCGATATCCGACATCGCGTTCAGCGCACGGTAGAACATCCAGGCGGTCGCGCGCTTGAACACCGTCTCGCCCTGACGTTCCTTGCGGCGCCCGTAAACCACGTCATAGCCGCGATCCATCATGCCCATCATGTCACCCAGCAGTTCCGGCGGGTCCTGCAGATCGGCGTCCAGCATGAAGATCCGTTCACCCTTCGCCGCCTCAAGCCCGGCGGTCAGCGCCACCTGATGCCCGCGATTGGCCGACAGACGAATGCCGCGCAGCTGCGGACAGCTTTGCCCGGCGCGCTGGATTTCGGCCCATGTGTCGTCGCTTGATCCATCGTCGACCAGCAGGATTTCGGCCCGCGCCCCATAGGGCGCGATCGTCTGCGTCAAACGCTCGACCAGATATGGGACAGAGGCCTCTTCGTTCATACAAGGCACAACAACAGAGATCAGCATCACAGCCACCTTTGATCAGTTCATATGGCGAAGCTAGTGGGTAAATGTGTCTGGATTGCGGTCATGATTGGGAAGGATTTGGAAACATCGCCGCTGTCTGCGTGCACCGTCTCGCAGGATACGCCGCCGCGACGGGGGGCGGGGCGGGGGGCGCAGCCCGATGGCGCGAAATCCTGATCAGACCAGATTTATGTGATATTTCAATCCCGTGGGGGCATGTTATGCGGGCATTCTGCCGCGCGTGGCCTGCTGTTAGCCCCTGTCGGGCCTGGCCGTGCCACCCCCCTCGGGGCGGCGATTTTGCGGCACGGGGCCGCGGTGCGCCAATCAGGCTGTGCATTTTCCGTACACCGCAAAATGCGGGATCGGCCGTTTATTGTTTCCAAAACCGCGACCTGGGGGCGCTCCTCCCGAAACGGTGGTGCCGTGACACGCAAACCCCGTTTCCACTCCCGGTCCTGTCAGGTCATGCCGCCTGCGTCTGGCGCATCTGGTCCCAGCTCACGGCGGAACTGACGTTCATGATCGCCGCCTGCGTGTTGTCGCCGTCGATGTTCAGCTTTGGCCCCATCGGCACCGCACTGAACCCCAGACGCGTCATCCAGCGCTGAAAGATCGCGGGCACGATGCCGATCACGAACTTGGCACCTTGGGCGCTGGCCGAACTTGCCATCGCCTGCATCAGTTGCATCTGCACGATCATCCGACGCTCTGCGGTGACGTCCGGTGTGATGAACAGCCGTGTCGCCTCGATCACATGCGGTGCGACTGGCGCCGTTTCGTACAGCACCTTTTGCGGAATATCCGGCAGCAACCCGCGCTGCGCGTCCTTCAGCATATAGGTATAGCACCCGCAATGCGCCGTTGTCGGCAGCAGCCTGACACCGGCCAGCACGCGCCCGAACTCGTGCACGACCACCGCCGAGCTTTGCGGTGTGTCGTATTGATCGAACTCCATGCCATCGGTCTGCGGCAGGTCCCAACGCTTCTGGTCGATAAAAACCCGCTTTCTGGCGCGCAGGAAATCGACATAGAGCTCCCCAAACCGGTGCTGATTTGTCACAGATATGGTGGTCGCGGTAAGCCTGCCGGCCTGCGAATTTAGGGCACCTATGTTGACATATTCTGACTTTGGCTTATAGGAACCTTGGGTTTTGACAAGTTTTTCATTGCCTTGTGGGGCAAGGTGAGGGAGTCTCGAGGCACCTGTAGCCTTCTTTGCGAACATTTCCATCGTGTAGTGATACCCTTAAGATTGTGTTAACCACTAAGCATACAACTAGTACGATCCGTTCACGATTTCGCCACCTTATTGACAATTTTTCCCGTTAGGGTGGGTTTGTTGATTAATCTGCAACAATTACGGGCGACGCCCGCACTGGCTCGAGAATGACGGATGGAGATGCCTGACACTGCTGCTTTTGACGAGGGCGTATTGCCGAAGGCGGCTGTCACGTGGTCGGACAGGAACCGTCTCCACGACTATGCCGCAATCGGGCAAAAGCTCTTTGTGCAACGCATCGTCATATATTCCGCAGCGATGCTCCTGACGGGCTTCTATCTCGACTGGGCCACAGCCGTCTATTTCTACGCGGCGATCTGGCTTTGCGAAGCCTTCGACGCGCTGTCCCTGCGCAGCGTCCTCAAACGCGCTGCCCTGTCGCCGGGCGAGTTTCGCGTCGAAATAACGCGGATCTATGTCGTCACCTTTCTTGGTGCCCTCACCATCGCGCTGTTCAGCATCAGCATCGCCAGTTTGCAAGGCACTGATTCAGGGCACTTCTTTCCGCTGTTCATCCTGGTGTCGGCGTCTATCTTCGCCGCGATGAACAACCACCACTTTCTCAAGGTTCTGGGGCTTCGGCTGGTGATCTACGTCATCGCCATCCTCTACATTCCCATCCGCGACGTCTGGATCGAACGTCCGCCGCTGTCTTCCGAAATCTGGATGAACCTCTTCACCGTGCTCTTCGTCCTGGGTTTTATCGTCGAGTTGGCGCGCAACTTCCTGGTGGGCTATTCGGCGCAACTGGAAGGCCGTCAGGCGCTGGAGGCCGAACACAAGCGCACCCTCGCCGCCTACGAGGCCAAGACGCGGTTTCTGGCCACCGTCAGCCACGAGTTGCGCACGCCGCTCACGTCGATCAAGGGCGCGCTCGACATGATCAATTCGGGCCTTGTGGGCGAACCGCCCGACAAGATGAAGCGTTTGCTGGACATGGCAGGGCGCAACAGCGACCGGCTGGCCGATCTGGTGGGCGATCTGCTGTTCCTGCAATCCTCCGACGCGGGACGCCTGAACCTCAACATCGAACGCGTCGATCTTGCCGTGCCCGCGCGCGACGCGGTCGAACAGACGCTGCCGTATGCGCAACGTCTGGGCATCACGATCGAAATTCAGGCCGCGTCGGGCAGGTTCTGGATAAACGCGGACAAAAAACGCATCGAGCAGGTCATAGCGAACCTGCTGTCGAACGCCGCCAAGTTCTCGCGCAAGGGCGACAATGTCGTCGTTTCAATCGACAGCACCAACGCGCACGTCCAGCTGTATGTGCAGGATCAGGGCATCGGCATTCCCGCGGGCACGGGTGCAAAGATCTTCGAGGAGTTCTTCCAGATCGACGCGCAGGACGACCGCCAGTTCGAGGGCACGGGCCTGGGCCTCAGCGTGTCCAAACGCATCGTCGAGGCGCATGGCGGCACCATCACCTACGAAAGCGAGGTCGGTCTCGGCACGACCTTCTGCGTGGAACTGGACGCCGCCGATCTGCCTGCCGACCCGCCCGCTGACCCGCCCGCCTGACAGCACGCCTTGGCAAACCCGCCGGTTTTTGCCATCAGGTCACAACACTTCGGGGGCGCACGAAAGGCTTGTCATGTATCACCGCTATGCCATCTACGTCACGCCACAGCCTGACAGCCCGCTCGCGGATTTCGGCGCGCACTGGCTGGGTTGGGACAGCGCCACGGGCCAGCCGGTTGCGCAGCCCGACATCGCAGGGCTGGACCTGCCCGCGATCACCGCAGCGCCGCAGCCATACGGCTTTCACGGCACCGTCAAGCCGCCGTTCCGGCTCGGCGACAAAAGCACGCCCGACGCGCTGCTGGCCGATCTGACGACGCTCTGCACGCGTCTGGCTCCCGTCACCCTCGCGGGGCTGGAACTGGCGCGGCTGGGCGGTTTCTTTGCCCTCGTGCCGCGCGGCGACAGCGCCGCACTGGCCGATCTGGCAGCAGAGGTGGTGCAGAGGCTCGACGCCCACCGCGCGCCCCCGACCGAGGCCGAGATCGAAAAGCGCCGCGCCGCGCGCCTGAACCCGCAGCAAGAGGCGCACTTGCAGCGCTGGGGCTATCCTTACGTGATGGACCAGTTCCGCTATCACATGACCCTGTCCGGACGGCTGGAGGCCGACACCCGCGCGCCGGTGCAGGCGGCACTTGCAGAACGCCTCGCCGACATCCCGCTGACCCCTTTCGCCATCGACGCGCTGACCCTGCTGGGCCAGGACGACGCGGGGCGCTTTCACCAGATCGCACGGGTGCCGCTGGCCGGTATCGCCCCCTGATCCGTCGCGGCCTCAGGCCATCTCGTGCGTGCCCTGCAACGCGCGCAGCGCCTCTGCGGCAATCTCGAACGACCGCACCCGCGCCGCATGGTCGTGGATCATGCCCGTCACCATCAACTCGTCCGGTTGGTGCGCCTCGATGATCCGCGCCAGCCCCTCGCGCACCCGCGCGGGCGATCCTTGGGCCGAACAGGACATCGCCTGCTGCACGCCCGCCATCACCTGCGGCGGGATCTGCTCTTCGACGTTTTCCACCGGATAGGGCAGCTTGCCGGGCCGCCCCGTGCGCAGCCGCGCAAAAGCCAGCAGTTGCGAAGACCGCAGATATTCCGCCTCGGCGTCGGTTTCGGCGGCACAAACACCCGCCGCGACCATCACATAGGGCTTGTCCAACCAGGCCGACGGCTTGAAATCGCGCCGGTAGATTGCCAGCGCGTCCTCCAGCATCGCGGGCGCGAAATGCGAGGCAAAGGCATAGGGCAGCCCGAAATGCGCCGCCAGTTGCGCACCATAAAGCGACGAGCCCAGTATCCATACGGGCACGTTTGTCCCCTCGCCGGGAAACGCGCGCACAGCCGCCGTGCCGTCACCATCCGCCATGTAGTTGATCAGTTCCGCCACATCCTGCGGAAAGCTGTCCTCGGGCGCCATGTAGCGGCGCAGGGCCCGCGCGGTCGCCATATCGGTGCCCGGCGCTCGGCCCAGCCCCAGGTCGATCCGGTCAGGGTACAGCGTCGCCAGCGTGCCGAACTGTTCGGCCACCATCAGCGGCGCGTGGTTGGGCAGCATGATGCCGCCCGCACCCACGCGAATGCGCGAGGTGGCCCCCGCGACGTGGCCGATCACCACCGCCGTGGCGGCGCTGGCAATACCGGGCATGTTGTGATGTTCCGCCAGCCAATAGCGGTGATAACCCGCGGCTTCGGCGGATTGCGCCAGTGCCACGGTGTTGGAAAGCGCATCGGCGGCGGTCGACCCTTCGGGCACCGGCGACAGATCAAGAAGCGAGAAGTGTTGCATGTCAAAGAAACCTTTCCTTGACCTCAATCTAGGGGCTCGCGATCCCCAGACCAACCACCTGACTGATATCAATCTGCGGCAACAGGATCGAAACCGTGGTTCCCGTCCCACCCGACACGATCTGAACCCCGCCGCGAAAGTGTTCGGCGATGGAATGCACGATGGACAGACCCAGCCCCGTGCCCTTGCCCGCAGGCTTGGTGGTAAAGAACGGCTCGACCACCGACGCGCGGATCGCGGGCGCGATCCCGTGTCCGGTGTCGCACACCTCATAGCTGATATAACGCCCCGCAGGCAGCACGCGCCCGCCCGCCACATGCAGCTCGGCGGCCAGCACGATCCGGCGCGCCCCGACACGCAGGCTGCCGCCCTCGGGCATCGCGTCACAGGCGTTGATCACCAGGTTCAGGATCGCGGTCACCAGCTGGTTCTTGTCCGCGTGGATCATGTGGCAGTGCGGCAGGGGCTGCACCTTCATCGTGACCAGCGCCGCATTGGCGTCTATCGCCTCGGGCCGCGTCGGCGTCTTGCGGGCAAACAGCAGCAGTTCGTTCACGGTCGATGCCGCCTGCTCCGTGGCGGTCTGCGCCGCGGCCAGACAGGCCGCCCGTTCCGCCTTGTCGTCCATATCTTCAAGCAGTTCCAGATTGCCGATGATGACCATCAGGTTGTTGTTGAAGTCATGCGCAACCCCGCCCGCCATCTGCCCGATCGCCGCCAGCTTCTGCGATTGCGCCACCTCGTCCTTGGCGCCTTTTTCCGCCAGCGTCAGCTTGCGCGACTGCCAGATGGATTGCGCAAAGAACCCGACCAGCGCCAGCCAGCTCATCACCATCCCGCCCTGTGCAATCGGACTGCCCAATTCGGGCAGCACATGGTACGCCACAAAGGCCATGCTCAGCGACATCACACCGATCTGGCCCAGCACCGCAAACAGAAACACCTCGTTGCGCCGGATCAGATAGACCAGCGAACAGCCGAACAGCCCGGTGCCGACCAGGTTCAGCGCGCGGTCGTCCTGTATCACCATCCAGACCGGCCCCAGCACAAAGCTTGCCAGCACCAGCAGAAACAGGCTTTGCGCGATGCGCACGTCCCGCAATGACGCGGTCCCGACCCGGCTGCGCATAAACAGGTAATAGGCCAGATGCGCCGCGCCATAGCTTGCGATCCACAGCAGGCCCCACGGGTTTTCGGTATAAACCGCAAGCATGACGCTGCCCGCCGCGATGCCCGTCAGACGCACCAGCCATTCCGCCACGTCGGAATATTCCAAGGCGCGCAGGCGCGTGATTTCCGCTATATGGTTCATCTGTGGAAACCCTACAGGATCGCATGCAAAACGCATCGCAAATTTCCTTCCCGGCGGCCTTGTTCGCACTCGCTCTGACATACGCCTGCGAATGTGCCACTTATTCAGGCGCACACCCCGATAAGCCCCAATTCTCGCGCGCGCGGGTTGCGCCGAAGCGCACACGCCTCATACTCGGGCCACATGACCGAACGCACCCAACCCCTCAGCCGCCGTGTCCAGCACCTTGTCGCACAGATCTATCCCGATCTGGACGCCGCCATGCTCTCCGCCCAGATCCTCGACGCCTTCTGGCCCGAGGGCACAGAGCGGCGCAAGCGGGGCAGGGCGCGCGGCAACACGCTGTGGTCCGAAGCCGATGCGCTGGTCATCACCTACGGCAACTCGATCATCGACGGCGCGCACAAGCCGTTGGATCTGCTGAACGATTTCCTGCACCGCTACCTGCGCGGAGCGGTCAACTGCGTGCACATCCTGCCGTTCTTTCCCTACACCTCCGACGACGGCTTCGCGGTCTCGGATTTCCGCATGGTCAATCCGCAGCTTGGCGACTGGCCCGACATCAACCGCATCGCGGCGGATTTCAAACTGATGTCCGATCTGGTGCTCAACCACGTCTCAAGCCAGGGCAAATGGTTCAACGCCTACCGCCAGGGCCAACAGCCCTACGACAAGTTTTTCTTCGAAGCAGACCCCGCCGACGATCACAGCATGGTCGTACGCCCGCGCACCACGCCGCTGTTGCGCCGCGTCGACACCACCAACGGCCCGCGCCACGTCTGGTGCACCTTCAGCCACGACCAGATCGACCTTGATTTCCGCAACCCCGAAGTGTTGCTGGAATTCCTGCGCATCATCCGCCTGCACGTCGACAACGGCGTCGAGATCATCCGCCTCGATGCCGTCGCCTTCCTGTGGAAGGAACCCGGCTCGCCCTCGATCCACCTGCCGCAGACGCACGCGGTGGTGCAACTGATGCGCCTCTTGTGCGACTTCGCCCGCGAAAAGATCATCCTGCTGACCGAAACCAACGTGCCCAAGGCCGAAAACCTCAGCTATTTCGGCCAGGGCGACGAGGCGCACGCGATCTACAATTTCCCGCTGCCACCGCTGATCCTGCACGCGATGATGTCGGGCTCGGCGCAATATCTGCGTCGCTGGCAGCGCGGCATGCCGCCCGCCCCGATGGGCTGCGCCTATCTGAACTTCACCGCCAGCCATGACGGCATCGGGATGCGCCCCGCCGAGGGGCTGCTGCCCGAGGACGAGAAACAACAGGTCATCGACACCGTGCGCGACATCGGCGGGCTGGTCTCGATGCGCACGCTGCCCGACGGCGGGCAAAGCCCCTACGAGCTCAACACCACCTTCTACGCCGCGATGGCGCGCACCTTCAAAGGGGCCGACGCCTACCATTTCGACCGCTTCATCTGTTCGCAAACCATCGTCATGTCGCTGGAAGGTATCCCCGCCTTCTACATCCATTCGCTGCTGGCCACGCCAAACGATCTGGACGGCGTCGAACATCGCGGCATGAACCGCGCGATCAACCGCCACCGCTGGGATTACCCGCAGTTGCGCGATCTGCTCGACGATGCAGACACCCCGCAGGCGCAGGTGCTGGATGCACTGACCGCGCGCCTGAAACTGCGCAAACGTCAGACCGCGTTCCACCCCAACGCCACCCAGTTCACCGTCAACATGGGCGACGACCGCATCTTCGGCGTCTGGCGTCAAAGCCTCGACCGCCACCAGTCGATCTTTGCGCTGCACAACATCAGCGACGAAACCGTCACCATCTCCTCCGAGGCGCTGAACCTGATCGAGGATGTCGCCTGGCACGATCTGCTCTCGGGCGAGGGCGTCGACCCCCTCGGCCCCGAAATCACGCTGGAACCTTACCAATGCCGCTGGATCAGCAACCGCAACTGATGCGGCCAGATCTGACCGCCCCATCCGGCGTCGGCGAAATCGTGCCGCTCACAGTTTCGTTGCCTCGATCCGGGGCCGGACTAGGTTAGAGTTTCGAAGGATTGCATCACGTTGGTGTGCACCCTGAAGTTGATTGATCAACTGCGGAAAGAACTTGAAAACCGGATGGTGACCCGCTTGGCTGTTGGTTATGATCTTGCCCGATAGCCTGCAATTTGTGGTATTTGTACACGTGACGCGACACACATTCAGAACGACACTGGCAGCGGGCGCTGTCTTGGTTTCCCTCGGCGCGGCGCTGCCTGCAACGGCGCTAGAACTCGCCGGTTTCAACGTGGCCTCGGGCGACGACGACCTGCGCGAAACCCTGATGGACGCGTCCCTCGTGGTCGAAGCCGCCGCAAACGAGGACATCACCACGCGCGAGGCTCTGGCCGCCGCCAGCGCCGACTATGCCCGGCTGGTCCGCACGCTCTATGCGATGGGCTATTACAGCGGCGTGGTGAACATCACCCTCGATGGCCGCGAGGCCGCGTCGATCCCCACGTTCAACGTGCCCGAACAGATCGGACAGGCCGTGGTCAGCATCGAACCCGGCCCCCGCTTTACCCTCGGCGTTGCCGAAATTGCGCCCCTCGCACCCGGCGACACGCCCCCCGACGATTTCCGCGTCGGCGCACCCGCCCGCAGCACCGTGTTGCAGGAAACCGTTGACAGCGGCGTGTCGGGCTGGCGCAACGCCGGCTACGCCAAGGTCGAACTGGCCCAGCAAAGCGTCACCGCCAACCACCGCGAAAACACCCTTGCCGTGCGTCTGGGCCTCGCCCCCGGTCCGCGCGTGCAATTCGGCAGGCTGGTGCGCACCAACGAAAGCGCCGTGCGCGCCAAACGCATCGCCCGCATCGCAGGCTTCCCCGAAGGCGAAGTCTATTCCCCCGAACAGCTCGAAACCGTGGCCACGCGCCTGCGCCGCACCGGCGCATTCTCCTCCGTCTCCCTGACCGAGGCCGAAACCCTGCGCGACGGCAACACGCTCGACGTGGCATTGGCACTGGTCGACGAGGAACCCCGCCGCTTCGGCTTCGGCGCGGAAATCTCCTCGTTCGAGGGGCTGACCCTCTCCAGCTACTGGCTGCACCGCAATCTCTTCGGCGGCGCGGAACGCCTGCGCATCGACGGCGAGGTGTCGGGCATCGGCGGCCAGACCGGCGGCACCGACTACAACCTCGCCGCGCGCCTCAACAGTCCCGCCTTCTTCGGCACCGATTCCGACGGCTTCGTCTACGGCTCGATCCTCGACGAGACCGAAGAGAACTACGACCTGCAACAGGCCCGCATCGGGGCAGGCGGCTCGCGCATCTTCTCCGACAATTTCCAGGCCGAGGTGGCGCTCGAACTGCGCTACGTGAAAACCACCGACGATTTCTACGGCACGCGCGAATTCTTCTTCCTCAACGCGCCGCTGTCGGCCACATGGGACTACCGCGACGACGTGCTGAACCCAACCGAGGGCTATTACCTCAAGGCCGAGGGCATGCCCTTCGTGCGTCTCGACGACTCCGATGTGGGGGTCCGCTTCTTCGCCGATGGCCGGGTCTTCCGCGCCCTTGACGAAGACAACGACTTCATCCTCGCGGGCCGCCTGCAACTCGGCTCGACCGTCGGCGCCGACCTTGACGATCTGCCGCCCGACTTCCTGTTCTACTCGGGTGGCGGCGGCACCGTGCGCGGACAACCCTACCAGTCGCTCGGCATCGACCAGGGCGGCGGCACCCTCACGGGCGGCAAATCCTTCATCGGTCTCTCGGGCGAAGTGCGCGCCTCGGTCACCGACACCATCGGCATCGTCGGCTTCGTCGATGCGGGCTTTATCTCTGCCGACGGCCTCTTTGCGGATGAGGGCGACTGGCACGCGGGCGCAGGTCTCGGCCTGCGCTACAACACCGGCATCGGTCCGATCCGCCTCGACGTCGCGGCCCCCGTGGCGGGCGACACCGGCGACGGCGTGCAGGTTTACGTTGGGATAGGACAAGCGTTTTGAGACAGTTTTTTATCGTTCTGACCGCCCTCGCCATGCTCTGGCTGCCGGGCAGCGTCGCCGCTCAATCGGATGACCGCGGCTTTCTCCAGTCCTTTCTCGAGGACAGCCTTTCAGGTGCCGGCCGCGATGTGCGCATCACCGGGTTCGAGGGTGCGCTGAGTTCCCGCGCCACCATCGAAGAACTGACCATCGCCGACGAGGAGGGCATCTGGCTGACCCTGCGCGACCTGTCGCTCGACTGGAGCCGCACAGCCCTGCTGACGGGGCGTCTTCAGGTCAGCGAACTGACCGTGGCCGAGGTGATCATGCCGCGCAAGCCGATCACGCCCGACACGATCGACGTCCCCGAACCCGAGGCTTCGGGCGCCTTCTCGATCCCCGAACTGCCCGTGTCGGTGAACATCGACAGCATCCGCGCCGACCGCATCGACATCGGCGAGCCGGTCTTCGGCGAAGCTGCGGTCATCTCGCTCAACGGCTCCGCGCAACTGGCCGATGGCGAAGGCACCGCACGGGTCGAGATCAACCGCATCGACGACACCGAAGGCAACGTGACCCTCGCGGCCAGCTATTCCAACGAAACCAACGTGCTCGACCTGCTGCTGAACGTCTCCGAGGACGAGGGCGGCATCCTCTCCACCCTGATGGTTCTGCCCGACAACCCCTCCATCGACCTCACGGTCGAAGGGTCCGGCCCACTGGATGATTTCGCCGCCGACATCACGCTCGCCACCGACGACACGCCCCGCCTCGAAGGGGCGGTCACCCTGCGTGGCACGCCCTCCGACGCGACCCCCCAAACCGACGCCGACGGTACACCCGCCCCCGCCGTCGACCGCAGCTTTACCGTCGAACTCGGCGGTGACATCGCGCCCGTCTTCGCGCCGCGCTACGGCGCCTTCTTCGGTGAAAACATCGCCCTCGAAACCTCCGGCACGCTTTTCGCCGATGGCCGTCTGGTGCTCGACACGCTCGACCTCGACACCCGCTCGCTGACCCTCACCGGCAACGTCGCGGTCGATGCCGACGGCTGGCCCTCGGTCATCTCACTCAACGGGCGCATCGCCGACGACGAGGGCACACCGGTCCTGCTGCCCTTGCCCGGCGAACAGACCCAGATCGACAGCGCCACCCTCAACGTCAGCTTTGATCGTGCGCTGGGCGAAGGCTGGGACGCGATCATCGCGGTCGAGGGGCTTGACCAGCCCACCCTGAAACTCGGGCAGCTTACCCTGAACGGCAGCGGCACGCTGTCCCAGGGCGAGGGCTCGCAGGTCGGCGGCGTCCAGGGCGACGTCACCTATACGGCCACAGGGATCGAACTGACCGACACCGCCCTTGCGGGTGCCGTGGGGCCGCGCGTCGCCGGTGGGCTCGGCTTTGACTGGACCGTGGGCAACCCGCTGCAACTGCGCGACATCGACGTGAACGGCACCGATTACGCCCTCACCGGACAGGCACAGCTTGCGGGGCTGACCGATGACCTCAACCTCGTCATCTCCGGTGATCTTGGCCTGACCGCCTCCGACCTCACCCGCTTTGCCGACCTCGCAGGCCAGGAAGACCTGCGCGGCGCGGTCGATGTCGACACCACCTTCACCTTCGCGCCCGTCAGCGGCGCGTTCGACGTCACCGTCGAGGGCGTCACCGACAATCTCGCGGTCGGCATCCCCGAGGCCGACAGCCTGATCGAAGGCCAAAGCCGCCTGACCCTCGCCGCGGAACGCGACGAGACCGGCACCCGGATCGAAAACTTCGAGATCGTCACCGACTATGTCGACGCCACGATCAGCGGCACACTCGCCTCCGAAAACACCACCCTGCAGATCGCAGCCGAAATCAGCGACACCGCCCGCATCGCACCGGGGCTCGAAGGGGCGACAACCCTGAATGGCACGGTCACCCAGAACGGCACCGACTTCGCGGTCGACATGCGCGCCACCGGACCGGGCCAAGCAGACGTGAACGTCGACGGCGTCATCGCCCAGATCGACGAGACGGTCGCCCGGATCAGCGGCACCGTCCAGGGCACCGTGCAATCGCTCGAACCCTATTCAACGCTCGCCGACCGGCCCCTGTCGGGCTCCGCCACCGTGTCCGCGCAAGGCTCCTACGACCTGCGCGACGGCACCTTTGACGTCACCACAGACATCGACGGCCAGAACCTCGGCGCAGGCATCCCCGAGCTTGACGCACTGCTGCGCGGCTCCAGCACGCTCGACCTTGCCGCCGCGCGCACCGACGTCGGCATCCAGATCGAAACCTTCGCGCTTGAGACCGACCAGATCACCGCATCGGTCAACGGCTCCGTAAACACCGACGACAGCGCCCTGCGCGTCGACGTGCGCATCCCCGATACCTCGGTGCTGGCCCCGACCCTGCAGGGCAACGCAACCCTGAACGGCACCCTGCGCCAGACCGGCACCGACTGGGCCGTGGACATGCGCGCCACCGGACCCGGTGCCGCCGACGTGCGCATCGACAGCACCGTCCCGCTGGTCGACGGCAGCCCCGCGCGGATCACCGCGAACGTGCAGGGCTCCGTGCAATCGCTCTCGCCCTATTCCGCGCTGGCCGACCGCGCGCTCTCGGGTGCCGTCAACCTGACCGCCGAAGGCTGGTACGACCCCCGCGACGCCACCTTCGACGTCGCCGCCGACATCTCGGGCCAGAACCTCGCCCTGGGCATCCCGCAGGTCGATCAGTTGCTGCGCGGTGCCAGCTCGCTGGATCTGGAAGTGCACAAGGACGCGGATCAGCCGCTGATCGTGGACAAGCTCGACCTCGACACCTCGCAGTTGCAAGCTGACGTCACCGGTTCCACCGCAAGCGGCGCCGCCAGCCTGCAATTCGACGCCCGCCTTGCCGACATCGGCCTCTTTGCCGAAGGCATCAACGGCCCCGCAACGGCACGCGGCACCGCCACGCAGGCAGGCGACAACTGGCGCGTCGACATCGACGCCACCGGCCCCGCAGGCACCTCTGCCGACATCACCGGCCAGGTTGCCACCGACGCCAGCCGCGCCAACATCGACGTGACAGGCTCCGCGCCCATCGCGCTTGCCAACACCTTCATTTCGCCCAACATCGCCGCAGGTCAGGCGCAGTTCAACCTGTCGCTGAACGGCCCGCTGGCGCTGTCCTCCGTCTCGGGCCGCGTCACCACCGACGGCGCGCGCCTGATCCTGCCGGGGCAGGGGATCACCCTGAACCCGATCAACGCCACGATCAGCCTCTCGAACGGGCGCGCCAACCTCGACAGCACGCTCGCGGTGTCGTCGGGCGGCACCATCCGTGTGTCGGGCCCGGTCTCGCTCGATGCACCCAACCGCGCCGATCTCGACATCACCCTGTCGGACGTCCGCCTTATTGATCCCGACCTCTATGAAACCGTCGTCAGCGGGCAGGGCGCGATCACCGGCCCGCTCACGGGCGGCGCGTCGATCCAGGCGAACCTGACGCTCGGCACAACCGAGATCCGGGTGCCCGAGGGCGGGGCCGACACCATACCGGTGCTGGACGAGCTGACCCACATCGCAGAGCCTGCCGACGTGCGCGCCACCCGTGCCCGCGCCGGACTGATCGAGGATCAGGCGACATCCTCGGACAGCGGCGGTAGCGGCGGCGTGGCCTTCCCCATCGACATTACCATCAATGCCCCCTCGCGCATCTTCGTGCGCGGTCGCGGCCTCGATGCCGAACTGGGCGGCAGCCTGCGCCTGACCGGGACCACGGCCAACGTGGTGCCCATCGGCCGCTTCGACCTGATCCGCGGCCGTTTCGACATCCTGACCAAACGCCTCACCCTCGACGAGGGCTCGGTGCAACTGCAGGGCGGCTTCGATCCCTATATCCGCTTCGTCGCCATCACCAGCAGCGGCGACACCACCATCACCATCACCGTCGAGGGTCCCGCCTCCGAGCCTGAAATCACCTTCTCCTCGACCCCCGATAAGCCCGACGATGAAATCCTCGCACAGCTTCTCTTCGGGCGTGGCCTCACGGAAATCTCGCCCTTGCAGGCGGTCCAGTTGGCCGCAGCCGTGCGCACGCTGACCGGGGGCGGCGGCGGCGGATTGGTCAACAGCATCCGCGAGCGTTTCGGCCTCGATGATCTGGACATCGTCACCGACGAAGACGGACAGGCCGGCGCACGCATCGGCAAATACGTGACCGACAACATCTATACGGACGTCACCGTCGGTGCCGACGGAGAGGCGGACGTGAACCTGAACCTGACCATTTCGCCCTCGCTGACCGCCCGTGGCAGCGTCGCGTCCGACGGCGAAACCGGCCTCGGGATCTTCTTCGAGAAAGACTACTGACCCGCCGCAACCTGTCCTGAAACATGGGAAATTTCCCACGCAAGGCGGTCTTCCGCCTTGCCAAGCCGTGCTGTCGGTCCACGTTTGGGGGACCATCCGCAAACAGGAGACACCATGAGACTGCCAGCCGCCCTGACCGACATCTTCCGCAGGTTAGAGACCGTCACGCTGGCCGTCATCATGGTCATCGCCGCAGCGCTCTGGGCCTTCGTGGCAATCGCCTCCGAAATGCTCGAGGGCGATCTGCACGCCTTCGACGAGGCGGTCCTGCTGGCCCTGCGCACCCCCTCGGACCCCTCCAATCCCATCGGCGGGCACCAGCTGGAAATCGCGATGCGCGACCTGACCGCGCTCGGTGGCGTCTCGGTGCTCACGCTGGTCTCGCTGGTGGTGCTGGGGTTTCTGGTCCTGCGCGGGCAGCGCGCGACGGCGGTGTTCGTCGGCATCGCGATCACCGGCGGGCTGGTGCTGTCCTATATCATGAAAACCGGCTTTTCCCGTCCGCGCCCCGATCTGGTCCCCCACGGCGTCGACGTGGCGACCGCCTCTTTCCCCTCGGGCCATTCGATGATGGCCGCCGTTACGTACCTCACGCTCGCGGTGATGCTGGCCCGCTCCGAACCCCTGCCGCGCATGCGGGTGTTCTATATCGTTGTCGCCACGGTCCTGACGGTGCTGGTCGGCAGCAGCCGGGTCTTTCTCGGCGTGCACTGGCCCTCCGACGTGCTGGCGGGCTGGATGCTGGGGGCCGCATGGGCCCTTGGCGTCTGGCTGATCGCACGCGAACTGGGGCACCGCCGACAGATCGAACCAGACCAGGCTGACGAAGCCTAGAACCCCTCAGGCAGAGGTCAGCGCGCCCACACCCGCAGCAATCTCGCGCGCCTGATCGCGCAGCACGAACTTCTGGATTTTCCCAGTCGAGGTGCGCGGGATCGCGGCAAAGACGATCTTCCCCGGCACCTTGTAGGGCGCCAGCCGCTCCTTGCACCAGGCGCGCAGGGCGTCTGCATCCACATCCTGACCCGCAACCAACTCGACGAACGCACAGGGCGTCTCGCCCCATTTCTCGTGGGGCATCGCCACCACGGCAACGATCCCGACCGCCGGATGACGGTAAAGCGCCTCCTCCACCTCGATCGACGAAATGTTCTCGCCGCCCGAGATGATCACGTCCTTCGAGCGGTCCTTAAGCTGGATGTACCCGTCGGGATACCGCACGCCCAGATCGCCCGAATGAAACCAGCCGCCCGCGAACGCCTCCTCGGTGGCCTTGGGATTGCGGAAATACCCCTTCATCACGACATTGCCGCGAAACATCACCTCGCCCATCGTCTTGCCGTCGCGCGGCACCGGCTGCATGGTTTCTGGGTCCATCACGTCCAGCCCCTCCAGCGGCAGATACCGCACGCCCTGCCGCGATTTCAGCGCGGCCTGCTCGGCGGCGGGCAGATCCGACCAGCCCTGATGCCAATCGTTGACCACCGACGGGCCATAGGTCTCGGTCAGCCCGTAGAGATGCGTCACGTCGAACCCGGCGGTCCGCATGTCGGCCAGCAGCTTTTCGGGCGGCGGTGCTGCGGCGGTAAAGAACTGCACGGTGCGCTCCAGCGTCCGCTTCTCATCCGCAGGGGCGGAAATCATCAGCGACATCACGATCGGCGCGCCGCACAGATGCGTCACCCCCTCGTCGGCAAGCGCATCCCAGATCGGTGCGGCCCGCACCTGACGCAGACAAACATGCGTGCCGATGATCGCCGACAGCGTCCAGGGAAAGCACCAGCCGTTGCAGTGAAACATCGGCAGGGTCCACAGATAGACCGCATGTTTCGCCATCGACGTGGTCAGCGCGTTGCCCTGCGCCAAAAGATACGCCCCCCGATGGTGCGAGACCACGCCCTTGGGATCGCCCGTCGTACCGGACGTGTAATTGATCGAAATCGCGTCCCACTCATCCTCGGGCATCAGCCAGCCAAAATCCGCATCGCCCGTCGCCACGAACGCGTCGTAATCCTGCGCATCACTCGCGGCCCGCGCCCCCTGATACTCCGCATCATCATACTGGATCACCAGCGGCGAGACCTGCGCCAGCGCCAGCGCCTCTTGCATCAGCGGCATGAACTCGCTGTCGACGATCACGATCTTCGAACGCGCATGATCCAGCTGAAACGCGATCACCGCCGCATCCAGCCGCGTGTTCACCGAATGCAGGACACCGCCGCACATCGGCACGCCGTAATGACACTCCAGCATCGCGGGCGTGTTCGCCAGCAGCGCCGAAACCGTGTCACCCCGCCCGATCCCCTGCTGCGCCAGCGCCGACGCCAACTGCCGCGACCGCGCGTAAAACTCCGCATAGCTGCGCCGCAAGGGCCCGTGCACCATCGCCGTGTGATCGGGAAACACCGAAGCCGCACGTTCCAGAAACGTCAGCGGCGTCAGCGGCTGGTGGTTGGCCGGGTTCCGGTCCAGATCGGTGTTATAGGGGTTGTTGTCCATCACGTCATGCATCCTGCCAGTGCGGCGCGCGTTTCTCGATGAAGGCACCAATGCCCTCCGCCGCATCGCGTGCCAGCATATTATCGACCATCACGCCCGACGCATAGTCATAGGCGTCGGACAGGCTCATGTCGCGTTGAGCGTAATAGGCCCGCTTGCCCGTGGCCAGCGTCATGCTGGACTTCGACGCGATCTTGCGCGCCATCTCCATCGTGGCCTCGCGCAACGCGTCGGCAGGAACGCAGCGGTTCACCAGCCCGATCTCCGCCGCCCGCGCCGCCGGTGTCATGTCCCCGGTCAGCAGCATCTCCATCGCGTGCTTGTCCGCCACGTTGCGCGACAGCGCCACCATCGGCGTCGAGCAGAACAGCCCGATGTGTACCCCCGGCGTGTTGAACCGCGCGGTGTCCGCCGCAATCGCCAGATCGCAACTGGCCACCAGTTGGCACCCCGCCGCCGCAGCAACTCCCGCCACTTCGGCGATCACCGGCTTGGGGCAATTCACCACGCCCTGCATGACGCCTGAACACATCGCCATGACCTTGGCGAAATACGCCCTGCCGCCATCGGCCCCGTCCCGCCCCGCCGTCATCTCCTTCAGATCATGCCCCGCGCAGAACGCAGGCCCGTTTGCCGCCAGCACGATCACCCGCACCGCCGCATCCGCCCCCGCATCGGCAATCGCGCCGGCCAGCGCGCCCAGCATCGCCTCGGACAGCGCATTGCGCCGCGCCACGTCGTTCAGCGTCAGACGCAAGACGCCGTCCGCATCCAGATCCCGCAAAAGGATATCGTCATTCGTCATCGGGGTAATCCTGAAAGCCTAGAGAATGTTGATCTCGACACTGTCGGCCAACGTATTGGCGATAAAGCAATACCGATGCGCCCGGTCCTGCATCTGCTCCATCGCCTCTGCCGACACGGCAAAGCCTGTGTCGAAGCGCACCACCGGATGCAGGTCGATCCGCGTCACCGACATCTGCCCCTTGGGGTTCTTGCCCAGATGCGCCACCGCATAGTCGTGATAGCTTGCCACCGGCCAGCCCGCCTTGGCCGCAAGCGCCAGGAACGTCATCATGTGGCAACTCGACAGCGCCGACGCCAGCGCCTGCTCGGGGTTGGTGTTCGCTGGATCTCCGCCCCAGTCGGGGGCGGAGTCCACGGAAATGTCATAGCGGCCATTGTACTGAACCGTATGTTCGTTCGAATACGATCCCGTCTGGAAAACGGGCGTCGCGCGGTGCCAGTGCAACTGGATCGCAAGGTCTGACATGGACTGTCCCTTTCTGAGAAACCGGCAGGCTTACGCCGCCGCGATCTGCTTCTTGGGATCGTAGAATGGCCGCTCGCACACCGTCGCATGCGACGGTCCCGACTTGGTCACGACCTCGACCTCGGCACCGACGTTGGCGTGCTCTGCGTCAACCATAGCCAGCGCGATGTTCTTGCGCAGACGCGGCGAATAGACGGCGGATGTCACCTTGCCGATCGTCTCGCCGTTGCGCATGATCGCCCAGAACGTCGTGTTCGGCCCGGTCAGCGGTTCGCAGTCGATGATGATGCCGACCTGCTTGCGGCTCACACCGCGGTCCTTGATCCGGCGCAGCGCGGCCTTGCCGATGAAATCCGCTTCCATGTCCAGGTTCACCAGACGGTCCAGCCCCAGCTCATAGGGGTTGGTGCCCATGTCCGCATCCGCGTGGAACGACAGCATCCCGCCCTCGATCCGCCGGATCGACGAGGTGTGACCGGGCTTCAACCCGAACGGCAGGCCCGCCGCCATGATGGTCTCCCACAAAAGATCGCCCTTGGACCCGTCGCGCAGATAGATTTCATAGCCCAGCTCGCTCGACCATCCGGTGCGCGACACGATCAGCGGAATCCCCGCCAGCTCGACCTCGCGCAGCCAGTAATACCGCAGGTCCAGAATCTCGTCGCCGAACAGCGCCTGCATGATCTGGCCCGACATCGGCCCCTGCAATTGCAGCGGCGACACGTCAGGCTCGCCAATCGTGACATCCAGCCCCGAATGCACCGCAACCCCCTGCGCCCACAGCAGAATGTCGCTGTCCGCCAGCGAGATCCAGAAATGGTTCTCGGCCAGACGCAGCAGGATCGGATCGTTCAGGATACCGCCATCCGCATTGGTGATCAGGATGTACTTGCACTGGCCCACGGCCATCGACGACAGATCGCGGCAGGTCAGCATCTGGGTGAACTTGGCCGCATCCGGCCCGGTGATCTCGACCTGACGCTCGACGCCCACATCGCACAGGATCGCATCGTTCACCAGATTCCAGAAGTTCTGCTCGGGGTCACCGAAATCGCGCGGAATATACATGTGGTTATAGACCGAAAAGCCGGTCGCGCCCCAACGCACTGTCGCGTCGAAATATGGCGACTTGCGGATCTGAGTGCCGAACCCGAAATCATCTGCTTGCATTGAAACGTCCTCCCGTTTTGCGCCTTGCCCCTCGGGGGCCAAAGTCTGCGTGAACCTGTCGGAGAACTAGCCGGGAAAAAGCCCGCTGTGTGGTCTGAAAAATTCGGAAATCCGGTCCGATCAGGCCGATTTTTGGTCCACTTCCGGCCCGTTTGGACCTTGTTTGGACCCCGCTTCGTCCCGGCACGCTATCCGCCGTATCTGCCCGCCAGCTTCGCCAGATTCGGACGGCTCGACTTCACCTTCCGTACGGCGATGTATGTCATGTAGCGGTCGATCCCCAACTCGGCGGCCAGCAGCTCCTCGATCATCACCTGAAACGACGCAAGGCTGGGGCTGATCACCTCCAGCACGTAATCCATGCCGCCCCCCGTCGCGATGCAATCGGTGATTTCGTCAAGGCCTTGGATATAGGCCTCGAAGCGGTCGAAATCGGTTTTGCGGTGATGGGTCAGCGACACGGTCACGACCACATGGGTAAAATCGCAGATCCGCGCCAGCGCGATGTCGGCGCTGTATCCCTTGACGAACCCCGCCGCCTTCAGCCGGTCCAGCCGCGCCCAGCAGGGCGTCGCGGACAGGTTGCAGATCTCGGCCAGCTTGGTCTTGCTCAACTGTCCGTGCTTTTGCACCGCAGACAGAATGCGGATATCCGTCGCATCAAGACCCACTCGTTTCATCTACGTCGCTTCTTTCGTCACAGGGGTATCGCAAACGGCGCGCTGCCGCCTGATCAAGGGTGTAGCGCAGAAACCCGGCGATCCGCTCCGGTTTTGCGACCAATTCTGTCGCAGCCGCGTCCGCAGGGCAGGGCGCTGCGCGTCGCCCCGCCATCCCGCCGCATCCCGCCGCTGCGACAGGATGACCGGGAACCGGCGTGCCTGTCCTGTCGTTCACATCCTAACGCTACGTAAAGAGAAAGGACATTCTCATGGACTGGACAACATTGGTCAGCGGTCTTGCAATCGTCACCCTCGTGATCGTGCTGGTGCTCGCACTGGTCAACAAACGAAAGGTCGACAAGCGCAGGGCCGACCCGAATTCCGAACGGTCAACACTGGCCAAGGACAAGTCATCGACAGGCCACCCGCCCGACGTCTAGGGGGCGTCGCGGCGCACGGCCGAACCCACGGCCAAAAGGACGGGCAGGGGGCCCTGACACCGCGCAGCAAGCGCGCCACCCGCCGCCATCCCCGCACCCAACGCGATTGTGACGGGGCACGGTGTAGACTTCCCGCGCCCGTCTCCACACAGTCCACCCCATGATGATCCACCCCATGATGAATCGCCGCTATTTCATGCTCGCAGCCGCCGCCCCGCTTGCGGTGCCGCACATCCTGCGCGCCCAGTCCGACGACCTGACCGCAGCGCTTGACCGCCTGCCGCAGCTGCATTCCCTTCAGGTCCGACGCGCAGACCAGGTGATCTTTGCCCAGGCGCCGCGTGGTCCGGGGCTGGAACGCCCCGCAAACATCAAGTCGTGCTCGAAAAGCATCGTCGCCCTGCTGCTGGGGGCCGCGATCGACAGGGGCGAAATCGCATCGGTCAACGCAACCCTCGGCACTGTCGCACCGGACATCCTGCCCGCCGATGCCACACCCGGCGCCGCCGACATCACGATGCAGGATCTGGTAACGCTGCGCGCGGGCCTCGAGCGGACCTCGGGCGCCAACTACGGCGCTTGGGTGAACAGCCGCGACTGGCTGTCCGATGCGTTGTCCCGGCCAATGGTCGCGCAACCCGGTGGCCGGATGCTCTATTCGACGGGCACCACCCATATCCTCGGCGCGGCCCTGACCGAAGCGACCGGGCAAAGCCTTCTGGCGCAGGCCCGCGCCCGCATCGGCGATCCCTTGGGCATCGAGATACCGGCGTGGACGCGCGACCCGCAGGGCTATTACCTCGGCGGCAACGAAATGGCCCTGCGCCCGACCGCCATGCTGGATATCGCGACAATGCTGCGTGACAGCGGCCGGTTCAACGGCACCCAGGTCCTGCCCGCCGCGTGGATCGACGCCTCGCTGCACCCCTATGCCAGATCGCCGTGGTCGGGACTGTCATATGGCTATGGCTGGTTTCTGTCGCCCTCCGGCTATGCACTCGGCAGAGGCTACGGCGGGCAGATCATCGCCGCACACCGCGACAGAGACCTCGCCGTGGCGATCACCTCGGACCCGACCCTGCCCGCCCGCTCCGAAGGGTACTTCGGTGACCTGATGCAACTCCTGGACGGGCCGATCCTGAACCTCGCGTAACATCCGCCGCACGGGGGACACCGTAGTGTCTTGGGGAAACCTTGACCCGCCTGCGCGCACCGAAAGACCGCGCATCGACTGCACAACGTCTTGGTGCGTCGATCGTGGCAGAAAGGCAAACGGGCACGGCTCACGCCAGACAACCGGGCTTCCGCCATCATCGGGCCAAAAGTCCCAGATCCGTTTCTGCACCTGTGCAGGGTCAGTCGTTTCCGCTGTCCCTAACGCGACGCCCCAAACGACGCCCAAGTTTGTGAATGTTGGTCAGTTTTCGGCAACACTGGCTGACCATAAGCGCTATCTGAACAAAGGGCTTTGGATGGTGCTGTGAGAGAGGATTGAACTCTCGACCTCACCCTTACCAAGGGTGTGCTCTGCCACTGAGCTACCACAGCATCCGTTTCCCAGACTGCTACCCCGAGGGTTCCCCCGATGCAAGCGGGCTCTGGAACAGCCCTTTCGTTTCGGCCACCGTCACGGGCCGCCTCGACGTGCGGGGTGATTAGACGCAAACGTGCCCCCGCGCAACCCCCTTCGACACCTTCGGCACAACCCATTCTGGACGCCCCCGCGCCCCTGCGCTAACAAGACCGCATGGCACAGGACAACCGCACCAAACCCCAGCAGCCGAGCGCGCGCGAAGCCCGCCTGAAAGCCGCGCTCAAGGCCAACATGGCAAAGCGCAAGGCACAGGCCCGCGCCCGCGCGGCGCAAGGGACGGCCCAAGGGGACGCGGACACGCAGGCAAAGGAAAAAGACTGATGGATTCGATTCTCGTACGGGGCGGCGGCGCGCTCAAGGGGCAGATCCCCATCGCCGGCGCCAAGAACGCCTGCCTGACGCTGATGCCCGCGACCCTGCTCAGCGAAGAACCGCTGACCCTGACCAACGCGCCGCGCCTCAGCGACATCAAGACGATGACGGCGCTGCTGGGCTCGCTCGGGGCCGAGGTGACCAGCCTGCAGGACGGCAAGGTGCTGGCGATGTCCAGCCACAACATCCACAACCACACCGCCGACTACGACATCGTGCGCAAGATGCGCGCCTCGATCCTGGTGCTGGGTCCGATGCTGGCGCGTGACGGTCATGCGATCGTGTCGCTGCCCGGCGGCTGCGCCATCGGCGCGCGCCCCGTCGACCTGCACCTCAAGGCGCTCGAAGCGATGGGGGCCGAGCTTGAGCTGAAAGACGGCTACGTGCACGCCAAGGCGCCCAAAGGCCTGCGCGGCGGCACCATCGACTTTGACTTCGCCTCGGTCGGGGCCACCGAAAATGCGCTGATGGCCGCCACCCTGGCCAAGGGCACCACGGTCATCAAAAACGCCGCGCGCGAGCCCGAAATCGTCGATCTCGCCGAATGCCTGCGCAAGATGGGCGCGCAGATCGAGGGCGAGGGCACCTCGACCATCACCATTCAGGGCGTCGACCGTCTGGGCGGGGCCACGCACCCCGTCGTCACCGACCGGATCGAGCTGGGCACCTACATGCTGGCCCCCGCGATCTGCGGCGGCGAGGTCGAATTGCTCGGCGGGCGCATCAATCTGGTCCAGGCCTTCTGCGAAAAACTTGACGCGGCAGGCATTTCCGTGTCCGAATCCGCGAACGGCCTGACGGTCAAACGCAACGGCGGCGACATCCGCGCGGTCAACGTCACGACCGAACCTTTCCCCGGCTTTCCCACCGATCTTCAGGCGCAGATGATGGCGCTGCTGTGCACCGCCAACGGCACCTCGGTGCTCGAGGAAAAGATCTTCGAAAACCGCTTCATGCACGCCCCCGAACTGATCCGTATGGGTGCCGACATCGACGTGCAGGGCGGCGTCGCCACGGTCAAGGGCGTCAAACGGCTCAAGGGCGCGCCGGTCATGGCCACCGATCTGCGCGCCTCGGTCTCGCTGATCCTCGCGGGTATGGCGGCAGAAGGCGAAACCAAGGTCAGCCGCGTCTATCACCTCGATCGCGGCTATGAACACGTCGTCGCCAAACTCTCGGGCGTCGGCGCAGACATCGAAAGGGTCAAGGACACATGACCGCAGACGCAACCTTCGAAGACGGACGCGAGCGCCCCCTCAACCTCGGCGCGCTCGATGCCGACGACCTGTCGGTGATCTCGTCGCTGGCGCAGGACGCGGTGTTCCCGATCACCGAGATGAAATGGGCCATCCGCCAGCGCCGCTTTGCCGTGCTGCTCAACCGGTTCCGCTGGGAAGACGATGCCCGCACCGCCCAGCCCGCCCAGCCTGAACGCGTGCAGGCGCTCCTGTCCTTCGACACCGTGCTCGAAGTCGCAAGCCAGGGCATCGACCGCAGTGACCGCGATACGGTGCTGTCGCTGCTGTCGATCACCTTCGAGCCCACCACCGACGGCGCGGGCCACATCCTGCTGACCCTCGCAGGCGACGGCGTCATCCGCCTGACCGTCGAAGCCATCGAAGCCACGCTGAAGGATGTAACGCGGCCCTATCTGGCACCGTCCAAAAGCAGGCCGCGACACCCGGATTGAGGGTGGCGGGGGCAGGGGCGCTGACCGCCCCGCCGTCCAACGCGACCTCCCCCCAAAGGGCATCGCCAGACCCCAGGTTGGACGTGTAACCTCACCCCAAAGGGCGGCGCCCGCCCGTCGTGCTGAAAGCACGCCTTCGGCGTGACGGGCGGTCGGGCGCTGCCCGGCGGCACTGCGTGCCTTGATTCCGGACCTTGGTGGGATTTTCTGTTATTGGTATGATTTTTGTGACGGGCGCCTTTGACACCCCCTTCGCCCAGCTCTGCCAAGCCGCGGATGCAAGCTTCACCCCAAGAGTAAAAGCTCTTGTACGACCGCCAAGCTTATAAACAGGGCAGATGAAATGCGATCAGGTGGCGGCTAAAACCTTTTGCTTTTAATGGGTCTCCCACAGAGGTCTGCAGTCAGCTGCGAAAGGAAATATGCCGCGCTCCCAGGACGCTTTCGGGTTGTCTTCTCGGACAATTAGACCGGGCCTCGAAAATATTCGCACTTGGATGCCGTCGCCCACGTCGAAGAAGTAGTAAATGGCGTCCCATTCGCCATCAATACGGCTGTATTTCTCGTAGGCACCTTCCCCGATGCGAATAAACCGTTGCGGCCGTCCTTGACCGTCCGGATAAATCCTTTCGGCAACACTGCCGTAAAACTCCCATGTATTTATGCCAAACTGAGTATGCCTTGTGCAGGATAAACCAGTCAAATCTACGGGCTCCGATTGAACCGGAGTGCTGACAAGCAGCAAGCTCACCACAATCGACAAATACATAACTTGTTTCATGCCCACAGAGCTACACAACGTACACACGATAGCAAGCTCTGCTGCAACTCGTCTGATGCCCCTTTTATTCGAGGTCGTCAGTGCGGGTCGAGAATCCAATGTCAGTTCCTAATCCGGAGCGATGTCATGCGCGGGAATGACGGTGTGCCGTCAGATGGCACCCCCACCACCCCCCCCCTTCATCTTGCCCAATAAACTCCGGGGGAGGCGCGTCAGCGCCGGGGGCAGCGCCCCCATCCCCCGCTTGAGCCTGCCGCCCGCGCCCGCTATGTCACGACCGACATTGCAAGCGAGCCTCCCATGCCCCAGTTCCTCGATCACGCCGATGCCGACTTTGAAACCCGCTTCACCGCGCTCTTGAATGCCAAGCGTGAAGACAGCCCCGATGTCGACGCCACCGTGGCCGACATCATCGCGCAGGTGCGCGCGCAAGGCGACGCCGCCGTCATCGAACTGACCGCGAAATTCGACCGCCAGACGCTCACGCCCGCCACCCTGCGCATCACGGAATCCGAAGTCGACGCCGCCATCGCCACGGTCAACGCCACCGACCGCGCGGCACTGGAACTCGCCGCCGACCGCATCCGCGCCTACCACGCGCGCCAACTGCCCGCAGATGCCAGCTGGACCGACGACGCGGGCGCCACGCTGGGCTGGCGCTGGACGCCGGTGTCGGCTGCGGGCCTCTACGTCCCCGGCGGCCTCGCGTCCTATCCGTCCTCCGTGCTGATGAACGCGATCCCGGCCAAGGTCGCAGGCGTGCAGCGCCTTGCCATCACCGTGCCCACGCCCGACGGCATCCTCAATCCGCTGGTGCTGCTGGCCGCGCGCCTCGCAGGTGTCGATGAAATCTACCGCATCGGCGGCGCGCAGGCGATTGCGGCGCTGGCCTACGGCACCGAAACCATCGCACCGGTGGACAAGATCACCGGCCCCGGCAACGCTTTCGTCGCCGCCGCCAAGCGGCGTGTGTTCGGCAAGGTCGGCATCGACATGATCGCGGGCCCCTCGGAAATCCTGGTGATCGCCGACGCCGAAAACGATCCCGACTGGATCGCGCTGGACCTGCTCAGCCAGGCCGAACACGACGAAAGCGCGCAAAGCCTGCTGATCACCACTGACGCCACCCTGGGCCGCAAGGTGGCCGAAGCCGTTGAAAAACACCTGCAAACCCTCGAACGCCGTGCCATCGCCGGTGCCAGCTGGCGCGATTTCGGTGCCATCATCACCGTGCCCGATCTCGACACCGCCGCCACGCTCAGCAACCGCATCGCCCCCGAGCACCTCGAGCTGATGGTCGCCGACCCCAATGGCCTGAGCGAAAAAATCACCCACGCCGGCGCGATATTCCTCGGTGCCTGGACGCCCGAGGCCATCGGCGATTACGTCGGCGGCCCCAACCACGTGCTGCCCACCGCCCGCTCGGCGCGGTTCTCGTCGGGCCTGTCGGTGATGGATTTCGTCAAGCGCACCACGCTGGCGCAGATGACCCCCGACGCCCTGCGTGCCATCGGCCCCGCCGCCGAAACGCTCGCCACTTCGGAAAGCCTGCAGGCCCACGGCCTGTCCGTCACCGCCCGCCTCAACCGCCTGAACAGCCCCACATGACGCAGCGGGGCGATTGTGCCCGGCTGCGTTCATGGTCTAACCTCAAGTGACTCACACGCAAAGGATGCGACATGTCCCGCATCACCCACATCGACCTCGACGACGGCAACCTGCCGCCCCCCACGCCCGAGATTGAACAAGAGCGCAAGGTCGCGATGTTCGACCTGCTCGAAGACAACAGCTTTGCGCTGCCCGACCGCGACGACCGCGATGTGCCGCCGGGGCCCTATCACCTTGGCCTTGCCATCCGCGACGGTCGGCTGGTCTTCGACGTGACCACGGAAAAGGCCGAAAAAGCCGCCGAATTCCACCTCTCGCTGGGGCCGTTCCGGCAGGTGGTCAAGGATTACTTCCAGATCTGCGAAAGCTACTTCGAGGCGGTCAAGAAACTGCCGCCCAGCCAGATCGAAACCATCGACATGGCCCGCCGGGGCATCCACAACGAAGGCAGCCGCGTGCTTCAGGAACGCCTGACCGGCAAGGCCCAGATTGACGAAGGCACCGCCCGCCGCCTGTTCACCCTGATCTGCGTCCTGCATTTCGGCGGATAGAATGGTTGCTCCCTTGCCCCAATCGGTTCTGTTTTGCTGCGATCACAACGCAGTGCGCTCTCCGATGGCCGAGGCGATCATGAAAAAATTCTATGGCACCGGCACCTACGTCCAGTCCGCCGGGGTCAAGGCCGACATGGAGATCGACGGCTTTTCGATCGCCGTCTGCCAGGAAATCGACGTGGAACTGTCGCGCCACCGCTCGCGCAGCTTCGACCAGATGGAAGACTGGGGCGACGATCTGGGCAGCTTCGACCTGATCGTCGCCCTGTCACCCGCCTCGCAACGCCGCGCGCTGGAACTGACCCGCTTTTGTCACCTCGAAATCGCCTATTGGCCGATCATGGACCCGACCGGCCTCGGCGAAACCCGCGAGGCCAAGCTGGCCAGCTACCGCGACGCCCGCGACCAGATCATCGCCCGCCTGCTCGACCGCTGGGGCGATCCCACCGTACTCACCTGAAGGAATACACGCCCATGTCGACCGTCCTGCACCGCTATTTCGACGCCTTCAACGCAGGCGACACCGACGCCATGCTCGACTGCCTGACCGACGATGTCGCCCACCACGTCAACGAAGGCCAGATCCGCACCGGCAAATCCCACTTCGCCGACTTCTGCGCCCACATGACCCGCTGCTACGACGAGACGCTGACCGACATGGTCATCTTCGTGAACGACGACCAGACCCGCGCCGCCGCCGAATACGTGGTCAACGGCACCTACCTGCAAACCGACGACGGCCTGCCGGACGCCCGCAACCAGACCTACAAACTCCCCGCAGGCTCGTTCTTCGACCTCGAAGGCGGCAAGATCGCCCGCGTCACCACCTACTACAACCTCGCCGACTGGACGGCGCAGGTTTCGTGATCCAGTGCCACGTGCTGACGGGTGCCGCCCTCGACGCGGCGCTCGGCGATGTGGCGCGCCTGCGCATCGCGGTGTTCCGCGACTGGCCCTACCTCTACGACGGCGATCTCGACTATGAACGCCGCTACCTCGCCACCTTCCGCGCCTCACCGCAGGCCGTGGTCGTGGGCGCCTATGACGGCGATACCCTCGTGGGCGCCGCCACCGCCGCCCCGCTGGCCGACCACGCCGACGACTTCGCCGCAGCCTTCGCGCACACGGGCATCGACATCGCGGATGTGTTCTATTGCGCCGAAAGCGTGTTGCTCGACGACCACCGCGGGCAGGGCGTCGGGCACCGGTTCTTCGATGCCCGCGAGGACGCCGCCCGCGCCTTCGGCCTCAAGCATTCCGCATTCTGTGCCGTGCAGCGCCCCGCCGATCACCCGCAAAAGCCCGCGCACTACCGCCCGCTCGACACCTTCTGGCGCAAACGCGGCTATGCCCCGCTCGACGGGGCCATCGCACATTTCAACTGGAAAGACGTGGGATCAGACGCCCCAACGGCCAAACCGCTCCAGGTCTGGATCAAGCCGCTCTGATCAGGTGCACAGCTGCCCTGCCTGATCGCCGAACGCCTTCCACCGCAGCCAGTACGCCTCGTCGCTGGACGAACTGGACGTCCGCATTTCCTGCGCGCTGTGCGGGTCCGAAAAGAACCCGACCGCGCGGCGCTGGTCGGATGAGCTCAGCGACATGTCGGCCACGGCCTGCACACAGCCACACCGCGCCTTGTCCGCCTGCTTGCGCCCCGACGCCTGACAGGCGTTCGCAATCGGCCCCGTGGCGAAGAGGTTGGGCGCCGGCTGCCCCAGCCCCGGCGACACGCGCACACCGGCAGACTGATAGCCCGCCGCATTATAGCTCGAATACCTGGTCCCGCCGCCACCACAGGCCGCCAGAAGGGCCAGACAGGATAAAACCGCCAGAAGTCTGTTCATATACGCCTCACACCATCGCGGCATTCTTTGGCCGCAGCTTACTGCTGGGGAATCTTATGCCCGAATTCGGGGCAGGGGGCAATTCACGAGTGTGGGGGAGGGGGGATGAAATCGCGGAAGCGAGGTGCGTGGCACTGCGGGGCAGCGCCCAACCGCCCGCCGGACCGAAGGTGCGCCCGTATGCCACCGGCACGCCTCCCGCGCGACAGGCGGAGCGCGGAGCGCGTGTGGTGGCTGGGCTGCTTTCTGAGCAGGAAGACGGGCGGGGAGTGGGCTTTGGCTGCGCAGGTGAGATTTATTGATAACGAACAGCTAAGCTGACATTCAAGATTGATCGTTGAGACCAATGGAGTATGTCAGCCGCAATCGTTGGTGCGCGCCCTTGGTTTGACGGCGACCGTAGTTGGCCATCGGCCACCATGCAGGTCGGTTTAGTGGTTGTGCCGCGTTATTGGCTATGACTAGATCGGTAGTTCAACTCTGTCTCCCGGCACCACCTCAAAACTCTACGGAGCCGATCTCAGGACAATCCGCCAGCCAATCACTGCGCAGCGCCCGGCTCTCCTTCTGACGTGGAGCTTGCGCCCCTTAGAATTAGTTCAGAATCGATTTTTGATGGTTCGAGGTACCTTGGATGAGCAAGCAGAACCCGAAGAACAAATCGGAGAAGCTCCGCCGCAAGCTGCCTTTCACCTTCACCTTGGGTACTACTGCTATCTACGGCCTTCTTCCGTGCTTTAGGCTTTTTCCCATGCACAATTTCCGATCTTACCGCATAGACCTGCTTTACCTTATCAGCAATTTCGGTAGCTGGTATGGAACTACCGCTTATCCATGTAAGTGCAGCAGCACGTAGTCTAAGCTTGTACGACAAAGACTGATTTTGGTCGTCGCCCAACAGTAGCTCCAAGCCGATAGTTCCGTCCAGCACAGCATCTGATGGGTCATTGCGAGTTAGGCAGCTGCTTAATCGCCGCGTAGCGAGTCTGACAGCTTCGCTGTCATTATTGTTCATTTGCTCAAATACGGTGCGAACAGCGCTCATTTCTTCTTTAGTTACAGTTGGGCATTCTCGAGCCCAACCATAGTTATCGAATTCACTTGGATACTGCCTGACGGTTGTTCCGTACACGGGCGGCAAATCGCAATAATAATTAAGTGCCCATCTTCTTGGCACCCAAAGCAACTGAGCGTACCCAGTCTTCACGCCAGTCGCTACTCGGAGAGCGCCCAGAAAACTTTCTACGGCATCCAAAGCATTTTGCGATGTGGATGAAAGCGACTTTGAAACGTCACCGACTTCGTCCACCTCCAAGCTCCAACCGTTTGATACGAAAGCGTGAGTTGCTGCATGCGCAACTTGTTCGGAAGCGCCAGTTCCATGGGTGCGCATGCGAGCCCGAGAAAGCTGAAATCTCTCAGGTATACGCGCAATGTATGTGGTTTCTGACAAGCGAAGGCGCTCGAATTCAAAGTGCGTGAGTGCGATTGGAACCATCAAAGATAGTTCATGGGTCTGTCGGATGACACCGAATAACAAAGGCCCCAAGATCACATCCCTAGCTTTTGGGTCGACTGCAGCCTTTATGCCGTGCCTATGTAGGTACTTCTCAACAGCGTCACCCAAGATCTGATTGATCGTGTAGTCTGCAAAGGAAGTCTCACTTTTGTAACCTGTGTATGTGAGCCTTGAGCCAATTCGATGTGACTGAAGAAATTCAATTAGTCTATCTAGCGCTGGAAGCGCGCTTTCTTCGACATCAAACTTTCCGCCAAGGATGCCTGGTAGCCCTGATGGCCTTATGGTGCTCACATAATCCCTTGGAGCGCTATCAGAGTAAAATCCTATGCCGTTAAAAATTGGAAAACCGCTATCCGTGGTGCTTCGCCGCGGGTAGTCAGAGTGCGGACCGATGTAAATTCCCGGCTCAGAAAGCTTTGCAACGACGACACCATGAAGTTCTTCGAAGGCGGCTTCGAATAGAATTTTGAACTGCAGAAACTCCTCCCTGAACTTTTTGATGCGTTCGAGCCTGTCTTTATGGCTTTTCACTTCGCTTTTGTCGTCTTCGTCGTTCACCCTTGATTTACCCCTAAGTGTTTACTGTCTAGATTTTCGCGAAGCCGTTGGGAGAGAGTCTATCAGGTTTCGCAGCCGCAGCGAAGGTCTGGTCTGACAGGCCGCGTAGCAGCATGGTCGACGATGGGTCAACGTCCGCTCAGGACCGATCACACATCCCCCCATCCCCTCCATGCTCACTTGACCAAATCCCAAATCCCCTACATATCCTCGCCCATGACACCGCTTTCACATATCCGCAATTTTTCCATCGTCGCGCACATCGACCACGGGAAATCCACGCTTGCCGACCGTCTGATCCAGTCGACCCACACCGTGGCCGACCGGGACATGAAGGAGCAGATGCTTGACGCCATGGACATCGAGCGCGAGCGTGGCATCACCATCAAGGCCAACACCGTGCGGATCGACTATGTCGCCGACAACGGCGAGGCCTATGTGCTCAACCTGATCGACACCCCCGGTCACGTCGACTTCGCCTACGAGGTCTCCCGCTCCATGCGCGCGGTCGAGGGCTCGCTGCTTGTCGTCGACAGCACCCAAGGCGTCGAGGCGCAAACCCTCGCAAACGTCTATCAGGCCATCGACGCCGATCACGAGATCGTGCCGATCCTGAACAAGATCGACCTGCCCGCCGCCGATTGCGACCGCGTCGCCGAACAGATCGAGGACGTCATCGGCATCGACGCCTCCGGCGCCATCCGCGTCTCCGCCAAGACCGGCGTCGGCATCAAGGAAACCCTCGAAGCCATCGTGCACCGTCTGCCCGCGCCCAAGGGCGAGGAAGACGCCGACCTCAAGGCGATGCTGGTCGACAGCTGGTACGACAGCTATCTCGGCGTCATCGTCCTCGTGCGCATCATCGACGGCCGCCTGAAAAAGGGTGAGCGGATCAGGTTCGTCTCCAACGGCACCATCCACCACGTCGACCGCATCGGTGTCTTCCGCCCGCAGATGCAGGTCGTCGACAGCCTCGGCCCCGGCGAGATCGGCTTCCTGACCGCCTCCATCAAACAGGTCCGCGACACCCGCGTCGGCGACACTGTGACCCACGAGAAGAAAATCGTGAAACCGCTGCCGGGCTTCAAACCCTCGCAGCCGGTGGTCTTCTGCGGTCTCTTCCCCGTCGATTCCTCGCAATTCGAGGATCTGCGCGACGCCATCGACAAACTGGCGCTCAACGATGCCTCCTTCAGTTTCGAAATGGAAACCTCCGCCGCCCTTGGCTTCGGCTTCCGTTGTGGTTTCCTCGGTCTCCTCCATCTCGAAGTGATCCGCGACCGGATCGAGCGCGAATATGACATCGACCTGATCACCACGGCCCCGTCAGTCGTCTACCGCATCTTCATGCGCGACGGCGCGATGCAGGAACTGCACAACCCCGCCGACATGCCCGACCTCAGCGTGGTCGATCACCTGGAAGAGCCGCGGATCAAGGCGACCATCCTCGTCCCCGACGAATACCTCGGGGACGTTCTGAAACTCTGCCAGGACCGTCGCGGCGTGCAACAGGACCTGACCTATGCGGGCAGCCGCGCGATGGTCGTCTACGACCTGCCGCTGAACGAGGTCGTCTTCGACTTTTACGATCGCCTGAAATCGGTGACGAAGGGCTATGCGTCCTTTGACTACCAGATGACAGGTTACCAAACCGATAACCTGGTCAAGATGTCGGTGCTGGTGAACGACGAACCCGTCGACGCCCTGTCGATGATGGTCCACCGTGACCGCGCCGAAATGCGGGGCCGCGCCATGGTCGAAAAGCTCAAGGACCTGATCCCGCGCCACATGTTCAAGATCCCGATCCAGGCGGCCATCGGCGGCAAGGTCATCGCCCGCGAGACCCTGTCTGCCATGCGCAAGGACGTGACGGCCAAATGCTACGGCGGCGACGCCACGCGCAAACGCAAGCTGCTGGACAAGCAGAAGGCGGGCAAGAAGAAGATGCGACAGTTTGGCAAGGTCGAAATTCCACAGGAAGCGTTTATTTCAGCGCTGAAGATGGACAGTTGAAATCACACTGCGAACGGGCAGCGCAAGCTGGCCATTCGCAGTGCGCGAAAGCGTTTGGCGAAGCCAAGCGCGCAGCGGGACTCTGTTGCGATTTTTATGTTTTCGAAAGTCTATATGTTGAGATTCCCCAGTAGTGGGGCGCAGCGCCAAACGGAGTTTAAGAATCTAAATTCCAATACCTAAATCGGACATTGCCGAATTGATTAGTATCGAGTGTTTTGAGTATCTTGCAAATGCCTTTGGGTGATTTTCTCGGAATTTGAGAAGGCTTTCCTTCGCAGATTCGTGGTTATCTAAAGTATATGCAATTAAAGCGCGATTTAAGTCGATGATATGAGACTCTTGTCCGTCACATAGAAAGATTGAACTTTCAAGATACCCACTCGCTTTGCTTTTGTCTCCTTCAAGGGCATAGCAGAGGGCTAAGTTTGATAGCTCATAAATTGATGCGCCCGAACTTTCTACCTTTTTGGTGAAAATTGTCTTAGCATCTTTGGTCATGCCTGAGTGGAGAAGCACAAAAGCGGTGTTGTTGCTAGAGAAGGTCTCTCCAGTTCTAGTGTTCCCCACCTGACATAGGATTCCCAATGATGTCCGGCTGTGGCATGATCAGCGGATGCGACGTTCCGACATCTGCCTTTACCTTGGCCCCGCCGACCGTGCTGATCTTGAAGCGCTGATCA
>NZ_JANKJG010000010.1 GCF_024733015.1 Pseudosulfitobacter koreensis | reverse complement strand
GGTTGATGATCAGCGCTTCAAGATCAGCACGGTCGGCGGGGCCAAGGTAAAGGCAGATGTCGGAACGTCGCATCCGCTGATCATGCCACAGCCGGACATCATTGGGAATCCTATGTCAGGTGGGGAACACTAGCATTCAGCTCACGTCAACTACGTCACCTGCCATTTATCGTGGGTCTGGGCAGCTGCAATACGGCCCGCCGAACCGGCCATTCGCTGCATTTAGATAGCCTCTAGCCATCAAGCAGTCACGCTAGTCCGCTACTAATGCGCGCAACGCTCGCAAGCGGCCACCCGTCTGTGCAACGCGCTCCGCAGTCATTAAACATTCCCGACAATCAGATGGACTAGGCTACCCTAGAGAGTATGGTCGCAACGGAAAGCATTTAGGCCGGATTTTTTTCATGCACGACACAGCCCGAAACCAGATACGACAATTCCTATTGAGTTGGATCAATTCGCCAGACAACCCAAAATTTGCTGTGATGCTTGAAGGTCAGTGGGGATGTGGCAAGACGCACTTCATCCAGAGCCTCTTAGGTGAACAAGCCTTTGAAACGCGAAAGACGATATACCTATCGTTGTTCGGAGTCAGCAGCTTGCAGGATTTCGAACGGCAGTTATTCTATGCCGCATCCTCAAAAGCCGTAAAGATTATGCATCAGGGTTTAGGCTTTGCTTCGTCCCTGTTTTCTGGAGCAATCTCGGTTGGATCGGGGGGCGTGTTTTCAGGTTCAGCAGATATTGGCAAAGCTGTCGAAAGCACTTTAGGCCAAGTGACCAAAGCCATTGATGTCATTAACGGCGCATTGGTGGTGATTGACGATCTTGAACGATGTGGATTCGATCAGTCTGAACTGCTTGGCGTTTTGAACCGGTATATCGAGCACGGCAATGCTCGCGTCATATTGGTGGCGAACACACAGCGGATTGGTGACGAGAAGTTTAAAGACTTCCGAGAGAAGGTTATCGGCCAATCCTTCGAATTAGAACCTGATCCTAAGGCTGCTGTCGATGCATTCATCGCCGAAATAGCAGAAAGTGATGTAAGAACAATTATCGTTTCTCGAACCGATAGGATTGAAGAGCTATATCGACTTTCTGGCTTCAACAACCTACGGGCTGTTCGGCAATTCCTGTGGTTTTTAACAGGGATGTTTGATGCGACAGACCAGAAGTTTCGAGAAAATAGTGATTTGCTAGATAGCCTTGTAACTCAAGCCTTCATCTTCTTCATAGAGTTCAAATTAAATCTTGGGGCACCAGACAATGTTCTGACCCCCATTGACCTTCTTCCCAAGTTCGGGAGCGATGACCCTGAACAAAGAAACTTCCATTCGTTCCAGCTGGGCGATAACGAGATTGACACACCTATTCGGAAAATAGTCGAAAAATACAATCTCGTGAACGGCATTCATGCAGCGGTCACACTTCGACAATGGATTGATATTCTTAATAGCGGCACCGTTAATGCGTCGCGGTTCAACGCTGAACTGGCAGACGCTCTCGAAGTTAACGGCCCGGAAAGCTGGCCTTCCTGGAAGCGGCTCTGGCACATTTGGACCTGGGATTTTTCCGATGGCTCAGGTTCAGTATTTGATGACGATGTCAGCGACGTTCTTTCTGGTATCGAAGATGGTCGTTATCAGAACCCGGTCGTTGTGATGCACGTTGTTGGCGTCATTCTGATGCTACTAGATGAAGGGCTGATCGATGATGTCGAAGGTGGGTGGGTCCAAAGATTTAAGAATTATATTGATGCGGTCGTGATACCCAAACTTGACCTCAAGAGTTTTAAATTAACTCGATGGGGATTCGATACCGGCTATGATGGCCTTGGGTATCACCGAAGACAGGAAGAAGATTTTGGCGAAGTTTTAAATCATCTACAGGTAGCTGCAGATGATTGGTATACCAATTGGAAAGCGCAATCCGTAGCTGACCACCTTATCAAAACTATGAAGTCGGACTACTTTTCTTTTCTCGGCGATCTGACTGTCATTAATGGCAAAGGCGAGCAAAGATTTCTAAGAGAGCCAATCTTACAGTGCATCCCAATAGCTCAGTTCGTAGAGGCGTGGACTTCTTTGAGCCGGGACGAAGAACGAATGCTCACAGGGTATCTCAAAGAACGGTATGATCGCGTACCGGAATTAATCCTTGCTGAGGGACCTTGGTGGAGAGGCGTTTCAGAAACCCTTTCGGTCTGGATCAACAAAGAAACACTATTGCCGCGAAAGGTCCAGCTCCGCAACTTGGTAGAGCGGATCGAAAGTCTAGTGGACGCTAGGCTAGAAAGAGCGCGATTGAAAGATCTCTTTTCCGCTCCAGCGTGCCAAACGGAAATTAATCTCGGCTGGACTTTGCCAATCAATGCAACAGACAATTAATCCTTCTAACCCCCAGTCCGCCTTTCCCATATGACATAATAGGGTGACAAACGATCGACGCAGACCCGTTTCGAGGTATCCGGAAAAACTGCAAACCTGCCTACGTCTAAGAAGAGGCCCGTTTGCCTTCGCTACTACGACCAGTGTCAGCTTCCTGCTCAGTGTAGCTAGGATGTTGCTGTATACACCAAGGCTGTGAAGATTTGTACCGCGTTTTAATGATCAAGATGGACGGAATCTGCAAATATGTTGTTTGGCGGCGCATATGGCTGACCATCCCGCGCGCTCGCTGCACTACCAAGATTTTCTAGCCAGCCATAAAACATATAGCTGTCCCCGTAGACTGTGAAGGTGCTCAATATGTCCTGGTCAGCAAACCGCCACATCGTGCTCAGAAAACAGTTCATTCTAAAGGGATGCGCGGCGAGGTTAAGCCCTTTGCGTTCCAAACCATCAACGATTATCCTATTTTGGTCGCGATGATCAAAACGCAGATGGTCGCATTTGGTCGCAATCTTCATCGCCTCTTTTACAGCGAAACGCCCAAAATGATCACGCAACCCTGAATTCGACAAAATGCCATGGGCAGTTATCCATAGGTCTAGTGATGAAATCCAAGCGATGTTTGCAAACTGGTCTGGGACTGTTAGCCGGTATGATTTCGTTGGTCTCATTCTCTTTGTCCTAACTGACTAAGGTAAAGGGCTTGGGCATCGCTCATAGTCATGTCAATTTTAACGCGTGGAAATTCAAACCAACTACTTGGCGTCCATTTTGTGTAGTTAATATACGTTTCGTATAGTCCGAATGAGTGCTCTGCCTTGAACTGGCCCCACCACTTTTTATAATACTGACGCTGCTCAGGTGAGAATGACGCGAAAGGGTCATCAGGTTGAGCCGCCTTTAATTTTTTGAGTAGTCTGTTAGCTCTGAGCAACCTACTTGCAATCATCATGCCGTTTAGCCTTTCAACAACTCTTCGATCTGAGCCAAGCGTTCTTCAAGTACGTCCATTTCATCAATTTCTTTCAATCTTGCGATGGACATTGAAATGGTTCGAGCTTCATCAGGACTGACTGTGCCGTCAATAAGCGCAGAAACGATACTGCCAACGTCTGCACCGTCTAGCTCAACGGTTCGCTGATTTGGCAGAATCTTTTCAAGAACGAATATTGCTGCCTTTGTGTCATTCCTATCCAAATTCTCCTTTAGGACTCGCAAGGCATCAAACGACATGTTCTTGATCTCTTGCATAGCCTTCTGGCTTACCCTGTTACGGCTACCTTTGGGTCGGCCAATATTCCCGCTGCCGGACGCGAAACGCCCGTTACTATCACGCCCAGCCAAGGCGGTAGACTTACGTTCGTTATCGGTCATTTTCGAATTACCTTAACGCCCTGCTCATCAAACCAGTGAGCTACCTGAGTTGTTGAGAACCATCCACTTGGGCCGTCTTTCAATGTCTTTGGAAAGCCTCGTGTTTCGCGCCAACGCTGGAGGGTCTGTCTTGTTACTGACGCCGTTATTAACAAAGATACCATGGTGATCGTGTCGGCTCTTGGCAACCTGACAACAGACATAGAGAGCGGACGCAGTTCGCGCCTGCGCTCAACATTTTGGCTAATAGACATCAGGCAGCTTTCAGGATTTCAAACACCTGCCCTGTAGTCATACTTGCGACGCTTGCAGCCACTAAAGTCAAGGCACCCGCAAGGTACTGATCTGACGCGTCGATTTCGTCATTGCTTTGAACGATGCCTATCCATTGATCACGTGCATTCTTTTCAAGGGTCTTCCAGTCCGGCTCAATGCCTGCCAAATTATCAATAGCCATGGGTGCTGGTGGAAATTTTTTGTCTGAACCATATAGAAATTTAACGACTGCATAGCGTTCTTCCACCCGTTCAAAGATTGTATCGTCCAAGCCAATAAGAGCGGGACCGCTTTCAATTGCCGAAGCAAGAAGTTCAACGTTTTTGGAGTTTAGCAAAGTTTTGAAAAGTTCCGGCGGGCTTAACGAGAGAAACCACTTTCGATATTCGGAACGCATTTCTGCATTCCCGCCCTCTACCTTCAGCATCATATCGCTGCGGTCTATCAGCGATGACTTTTCATCCATAATTGATCTACGCAGCGCGTTCCAGGGGGCAGCTAGGTTTGCTGCTTCTGTTTCAGCTTTTGTCTTGTATCCTTTTGCGTTCAGAACCTCAGCCTGCTTCAACATGGTTTTGCTGTAGTCATACAATGCGGTCGCCATTGCGTTGATCGATGGTGTTAGCCTGCTGTCTTTGAAGCGAGAACGCCAAAGCAGCGTAGCCATGCTATCGGTTCCATGAACCTGAAGAAAGTTACCTGCATCACCATCGGGGGTGTAAATCATCTTTGTCAGCATATTGTCTATCCTTTCGAGTTGCCTTTCCAGACAGGTGACGTCGCCCTCAAATCAAGTCAACCCATTAATTTTGCTAGAAAAAATTCTTATGATGCATTAGGTTCTGTGAGGTTTTGTTGGCGTAAGAAATTTTATCCGCCCCCATGCTAGAGGCGAAAAATCAAAGTAGAGCTGTAGAAGTTTTCAGCTGTATCCGCCTACCCATGGCTACTATATGGATACAATGTAGAGCTTACGAACCACGCCAATAAACATGCTTCAGCAGCGCATTGAATTTATTCAAATATTTCAGAATGTTGAGAATCAAGTATCGGACTAGGTATCCGTTGCAGACCATCTGAAGGTTCGCTGCAAACATCAGTTTGAGCAGTCCGTAATGGGCAAGCCATGATACTGCCCGACACCAAAATCATAAATTATCGTTCAGTCTAATCAATCACTGGTTCCCAAAGGTTCCCAAATTACTCAACACTATAATAACGCAAGATCAAATTTCACTTATTCTATATCTACAGAGTTCTTAGATGCTGGTAATTTTGGGAACCGTTGGGAACCGCCCCACTAATCGCGTCCAAGCTATGTTATTTTCCGAAAACTCATCTGATTACCAATAATAGTCCGTGCAATTTCTGACCTGTCTGCGTTCACTAGATTTTCAGCGGTCAAATCACCTTTTACGATCAAGACGGTTCTCACGTCTGGACCAATCTTTTGTTTGTGCGCAGACTTCATGCCAGCACGTTTGATTGCATGACCCATCGCCGCTGGCGACCTTGGTGCGTTCTCACCCATGAAGGTTGTCAGGTCACTGGTCGTCGCCAACTCTCCCGGCCAAGACCTGATGAATTCTTGGGCATCTTGGTCAGCAGGGCTTTCCATGCTCTTTAGTGATTTCACCTTGGCGACGTTCATTGGTGCAGGTTCATGCGGGCTAAAACCGTCCAAACTGAGCGTCGTCAAATAGCGTTGGACCGAAGCAATGAAACGTTGATCTTTTAGCAATTTGTTCAACCACAGATAGTACTCTTGCGATTGCCGGAGCACGGGGTTTTCAACAACGATGACGCGCCGATCACTGTTATCGAATGGCAATGCATCTTCATGGTTGGAAAACATCAGAAACCTACAACAGTTCTTTTCGACAAACTGCATGCCGTATTTTTCGTTGATATTGCGTGTTTCTTCAGTGATTTTCGCCTTAAACGCCTCTTGGTTCTGGTAACGATTAGCGGCGTTGCCTTCGCGGATTTCATCAACTGTTACCAGCAGCTTTTGCGCAAGCCGACCGTTAAATCCGCCAAACAATGCGTTTACGTCCATGTTTGCAGCAACATAACCTCGTAAAGCGCGTGTCAAAATACTGCCTAACGTGCCGCGACCAGTTCCGGTTTGTGGGGTGATCATAAGATAGCAGGTGTGTGGCAGTTCACCTGGCTTTTGAAAGATGTGCGCACACCATTTCAGAAACCGTTCTCGCTCAATGTGATCCGGCACAAGGTATTCAACGTGCTTCAAAAACGGTTGCGCCCACTCCTGCCAGTTTTCAGGCGGTGTTTGCAGCCGTATCCCAGACCAAAGGTTGTAGGCTTTGTCACCGCCTTGGCTGATTTCCGGTGAACGGCAAAACTGACCATCAGCAGGGTTCCAAGTTATCGTATCGACAGACGTTCTTGTTTCGCTTTTCATCCAGCTTTGCAAAGCTGGGATTGTCTTCAGAATTGGTTGCCCATCTTTGTCAATCTTGCCCGTGTCAAAGGTGTGCCAAGATGCTGCATATTCATTACCGGCATCATGAACAGTTCTAGTGGTCTTGTTGAGCGTGTTGACCACCTTTGATCCGGTTGCGACAAAAACAAGATGCTGCTGCATTTGCTCAAGTGTCAAAACAGTTGGGACAGTTGAGAAAGCAAGATCGTCGCCAATCTTAATGTCGTCAGTTTTGCGTTGGTTTCGCTGCCGCTGCATCACACCACCGAACGATAGTTGGGCCTGTACAGATGGCACGCGCCGTACGATGCTGGACCACCCTACCTGTGCATCCTTAATGCTGTTCCACTGCTTAAGATTTTCACCAACATCATTCCCGCTGTAGCGCTCGCACCATGCAGACCACATACCATAGAGCGTGTCAGGATCCGTCAATGACCATCCAGACTGCTTTATGGCCGCTGTAAAGCTGACCCAATCACCACGATCCAGCGTGTTCGGATCACAGTTGTCCAAAGCATACTGAACCCATTCTAAACTAGGCGCTGCTTTGCCTGGATCACCCAATTCATGACGTTCGCCGACACTGCTGACCACATTGACGTGTGCCAAGGCCAGTTCCAGCGCATCAACAGGCGTGACCATGCCATAACCCGATAGCTGCTGACAGGTTACTAGCTGCGGCTCACCTTTCAGATGGTATGTGCCAGGCAGACGCATTACGCGCGGCGCATCCCAGCAGGCCGGATCACCGTCGAAGAGCTGGATAAGCTTGCGCTGTATAGTATGAAACCGATCATTACCTTGATAGGGTATCACGGGCCAGTAGACGTGCGCTTTGTTTGCGCTTGATTGCACCATGAAAGACGGTTTGATTACCCATTCGTTTGCACGTTGCAAGTTTTGCATTGCTGAAAGGTTGTCCAGGTCCACAAATTGCGCTCTGTTGTTGGTGATATTGTCGGCTGATCGCCCATGTCCGTCCATCTGATTGATGACAACAAAACAACCGTAACCAAGTTGGTTGTAGACCACTAAAGTAGACCAAACGTCATCAATAGTTCCTCTGAAATTCACGCCCTGCAAACTACGATCACGGTCATGAATTGCACGAAAATCAAAGACACCACCGCCTAAAGCATCAACAAATGCACGGCCTTGGTTTATATCTTGATCGTCTGGAACAGAGTTGTCGAATGCTTGGGGGAAATAAGGGGTGCGACTGATCGCACAGAATTGGAAAGCCATGTTTATACCTACGGTTCAAAATGAGATTGAACGCCCGTGAAGACGTGTTTAGTAGGCTATCCGGCCTATTCGCCACGTCTTTACCGCGGCATGGGTCATCCAACCCTTACTCATGCACAAACCGCTAACGAGGGCGGATGCGGGGCAATCACCAATTCCGGTGAAGGTTCACGCCCCCGCTACCCTATCTCATTTTGCACGGTTGGATAACATGCCTACCCTTTGTACAGATTAGATATATGAATCGCAATATGCTGTTATTATTTAATTCTCTTGCAATATTCACCCGAACAACCCTCGCAATAATCATCTGAACGACCATCGCAATCAACGTGCTGCGGCTTCAACAATATTGCTTTCAACATATGCAACAAGGTCCGATGCGCGATAACGAACATGACGCCCCATCTTTACATACGGGATACGGCGCTCACACCATCTGTCACGTTCAAGCTTCTTCTCTGACACGCCCAGATACTCGGCAGCTTGTGCCTGTGTGAGTATCGACGGCAAGATAATATTTTGTTCCATGCTGTAACCCTTCAGTTAAACCCTAAGGCCAACTTATTGAGCGTTCGCCGCCCTTAGAAGCCATTCCCGACCGCAAAAAAGGGGTCAAAATCATTATGAAGGCTACAATGCGGCTACTTTGGTGAAGTTGCTGGCACATATCAGATATTTTAAAATATATATTTCGATCCGCAGCGGATATGTTGTCCGATGCAGCCCCAATAACTACCGTTCTAACTGCCAGTTCTCTTCATTAATCCCGCCAGCATTCCGACAGTAGTCGGTCTCCAAACATGCAGTACCAGACAGTTATTGGAAGAGAGTTATTTTTAATGGTGCTTTCTAGACGATACCAATGTGCCTGACAGTTCGCTGTATCTTCGCAAACGATAATGATTCCGGCTTGGCGTTCAAGCTCAACTCCATAGTGAAGAGCTTGACCAATTGCTTCTGCCCACTTATGAGACTTTTCAACCTCAATGGCGTACTCATCACTCACACAATCCGCCTTAGTTCCAGCTTCCGTGATGACTTCGAGATTCATTCCAACGCAAAAACGCTCTTGAAATTCGCGTTCTTTGATCTTTGATTGCGCAGTTGCCATTGAAGCTGCGAGTACAATAGCAACTAGAAATACTGCTAAACGAGTGAATTCGAGCATGGTGTACCTTTAGAAAAATGCTACTCAGTTAGCAAAATTGAAGTCGTTAAAGATCAGGTGACGGTTTTGTCCTCCTAAAGAAATATTGGGGATATGATGGCCTGCAAACCATATAGTCAAAACCATCAAAACTATTCATTTATAAGAAATCTAATTGTTTCGATACTTCTCAATAGCCATTTTCCGCTTTTCCGTTATCTGCCAATATTTTTCAACTGTCCTCTTGCTGACAGTAAATCTTTCACCAGTCGAAGGGTTTACGTGCCGGATCAACCTTCCAGTCTTGGGATTTTTTACAACTGCATCGACCGCGTTGGAATGTGAATTTTGGGTGTTTCCGTATTTGCATTTTAGCCTTCGAACTGTTCTGGCTATGGTTTTGACGCGCCAGTGCCCTGCTCCTATCGGCGGTCGTCCTTTGCGGGCATTGTGGGCGTTGGGTTTTTTCGGTGAAAACAATTCAGCAAGTTCTTGGCGCTCGCCTAAACCGAATGGGGCTTGGCCTGATCGCAGCATGTGCGCAAGTGAAGCGCCTGCAACAGATGGATGCTCTGCTTTGCCAGCACGCCATACAGCGTTAGCACGTCGCACCGCACGGGCAAACTCGGTTTCACCTTTCCGCTGCGCCTTGGAGCTATGCAACTTACCTGTGACCGCCAATGCCATCAGCTCTAATCCATGCTGATCAAGTTCTCCATCACTGCAGAGGATCGCACATAACGGACCGGCTTCAACCAAGTCATCAGCACGAGAGTATAGACGGATACCTTTTGCCGCGCGACGAACAGCGTGCGCAAAGCTGGTATCACATACAGCGTTCACGCCTTAACCGCCCGCAACATAAAATCTTCAATCCTTTGCATGGGTTCGCGCAAATCATCGGTTGTGATTTCACCAATGTAGCCTGCCGTTACATCGCTGGTGTTCCCACTGATATGGTTCAACAGCCTTTTCAACTTATATGCGGAGATGTCTAAAGTGTTCGCTACGGCTGCGAATGTGCGGCGTAAATCGTGCGCCGTCACGCGCAACCCACTGGCCTGCTGGATACGCGCAAATGCCGTGCGAAGATCGCTTGAAACTTTGTCGTCTTTATCACCAAAGACGTAGTGACCGGATGAAACCTCGTTGCGAGACGCAAGGGTTTTCGTCAGTTCTGTTCCGAGTGCAGTTTCATGATCGGTTCGATTTTTTGTGTCCCGAAATGTTACGGTTCTGCGCTTTAGATCAACGTCCGACCAGCGCAGCGCTGGATAGCCATCCTGGTCGTTGCCAAACACTTCAGCTAAACGCGCGCCCGTCAACAAGATGAATAGCAAGGCGTCCTTATGTTCCGCGCCATGCTTCAAACCCACAAGTTCAGTTCGGACTGCGCTTACCCAAACCGGAATGTCATCACGCTCAAGTCGCCCCTTCTTTGGTTTAGTATCTGCCCACTGATTGAGCCTTTTCAGGCGGTCTACAGGGTTGCTCACGATAAGAGGTGTGTCCCCTTCGCTTTCATCATTCACATGGTTCAGAGCGGCCCGCAGATAGCGCATGGCAAGATTTGCTTGCGTAGCTGCATCAACAGCTATTTCCGCGTGACGCTCCTTCACCATTCCACCCGTGATTGAGGTAACCGTCTTGTCCATCCAGTCGCCAAAATGACGATTGGTAACGGTATGAATATCGCGGATGGTTCGTGCCTTCTTTAGCTTAACGCCTGAGCCGTAACCGCTACCTTTCTTTTTCGGTGCATCCGCATACCTCTTAATCGCATCCTTTAAGGTTAGAGCTTCAGCGCGCTCACGCACACTAGCTTCCTTCAAGCGCACCTTTTCCGCAGCAGGGTCGACGCCACGGTTGAATGCGTCGGCTTGACGGGTCGCTTCAGCCCGCGCCCGCTTCAAATCAGTAAACACATCCACACGACCGATTGTCACACGGCGCTTCTTTCCGTTCACACGGGCATCGAAGATGAACGTCTTCGTCGTCGGGGTGACCCGCAACCCAAAGCCCCTTGGCGTATCAAACCAAACGAATTTTTGCCCCGCCACCGGGTGTGGCACAGCCTCAATCGCTTTCTTTGAAAGGTCCATTTGCTTGCCCTCGCCCGAAATGTAGCCAATATGTAGCCACACCAGTTAGAACTTTTGGGTGACCACAACGGACTCTTAGGGCATATAATCCTTTTTAAGCAAGGATTTTCATGGCTACATTGGATAATTAGCAGTTGCTAGAAGCGATACGCAACGGATTGCAAATCCGTGTACAGGAGTTCGATTCTCCTACTCGCCTCCACTTATTTTCAATGACTTGCGATCCGATCATCAGGCATCACTTTAAGATGCGGGTGCGACATTTGCAGACCCTCGCTTTACGCGCCCTTTTTCTTGAACAACCGGTACACATAGAGCACCAGCAATCCGCCCAGCAGGATATTGGTGACGGGATTAAGCCATTCGGACACCAGTTCGAACTGGCTGCCCAGCGCATAGCCCGCGCCGGTCAGCAGGCAGACCCACAGCACGCTGCCGATCAGCGACAGGAACAAAAACCGCGCAAGCGGCATGCCTGCGAGCCCTGCGGGAACCGAAATCAATGTGCGAACCCCCGGTATCATCCGCCCGATCAGGATTGCCATGTCGCCGTGGCGGTCGAACCATCCCAGGGCGCGATCATAGTCGGTTTCGGACAGGGTCAGCCATCGCCCATGTTTCACGATCAGCCGCCGGATACGGTCTGCACCAAGACGCACGGCAGCCCAATACCACAGCGTCGTGCCCAAAAGTGATCCCAGACTGCCCGCGACCACGGCGCCGAACATGGTCATCTCGCCCTGCTCGACCAGAAAGCCGCCCAAGGGCATGATCACCTCGGAAGGGATTGGCGGGAATACATTTTCGCCCAGCATCAGAAGGAAAATTCCGATCAGACCGGTTTGCGAAATCAGACCGGTTATCCAGTCGAACATAGTCTACTCCTGCTCTGTCATCTCTTCGATTTGGGTCCAGCCATCGGCCTCGCGCGAAAAGCTCACTTTCAGGTGGTGATCAAAGCTGCGGGTGCTTTCGACGGCGGCAAACCGCTCGACCGTGACGCGGTCGGGTCCCAGATGCAGAAGGTTGAAGTCGTTCGGCTCGCCACGCACCCGATTGGAAAGACCGGTGCCCGCGTGGATCTGGATAACGCCACGATGATCTTCGATGCGCGCGAATGTTTCGGCGCGCCAACTGTGCAGATGGCCCGAAAGCACGATGTCAGCGCCCGCATCGCCCAGCGCCTTTATCGCCGTGCGCGCGCCGCGCATCAGTTTTTTCTGCTCGCCCGGCAGATGCTCGAGCGGGTGATGCACCACCACGATCCGCAGCGCCCCGTCGGCTGCATCCAGAAATCCGCGTCTGACACGGCGAATGTCGCGGGGGCTGAACCAACCGCGCTGAATGCCCAAGGGGTTTACCGAATTGACCCCGATCACCGATGCTTGTGCATTGTGGACAACAGGTTGCAAATCGCGGTTGATCCACTTGCGATAGCGGTAAAAGGGCCAGATCACCCGTTCGAAGAAGTTATAGAGCGGCGTGTCGTGATTGCCGGGCACCACCAGCGTCGGCGCGTCGATGGCGTCGATGAAGGTGCGCGCCTGCTGGAACTGCCAGTTGCGCGCGCGCTGCGTCAGGTCGCCCGAAATGGCAACCAGATCGACATCCAGCCCGTTGATCCGCTCCAGCAGCGGCGCCATCAGTTCAGGGCGGTCGCGTCCAAAATGCAGGTCCGACAGATGAATGATCCGTTTCATCGAATACCCCCGTCCTCTCCATCCGGGGTCAAAACCGTCAGCGCCCCCTGGCGCATTTCCAGCTCAAAGGGGCCGGAAATCCGTGTGCGTTCGCCGTCGCGCGCCACCAGCAAAGATTTGCGTTTGCAGGTGATGTGCATGCGGTCGGCGCAGAGCAGTTCAAAGTCATGATCGCGCTGTGCGCGTCCCAGCATCAGCGCCAGACCGTTTTTCAGCAGACCGAGCCGACCGCGATTGGGTGCAATCAATACGGCCAGCTTGCCCTGTTCAATGCATTTGATCCCTTCCAGCCCCATCTGCTCCAGCTGGAATGCGTTTGAGACCGCGAACAAAAGCGAGGTTTTGACCTCGCGGGTGTCTCCGTCGACGGTGATCTTCAGTTTCAGCCTTCGGGGCAGCCGCATCATGGTCTTGAGCACCGACCAATAGGCGGCAATCCGGCTGCGGCCCCAGCGTTCATAGACGGTTTCGCGGGTCCGCAGGATCTGCGGATAGATGCCCAGGCTTGTGTTGTTCAGAAACACTCGGTCATTGATCACGCCCACGGGAATGGTCTTGCGGCGGTTGGCTGCAATGACGGCAATGGCCTCGGCGGCGGTTTCGGGAATGTTCAGCGAACGCCCGAAATAGTTGAACGTGCCCAACGGAATAACGCCCATCGCCGCATCCGTTCCGACCAGCCCGGAGGCGACGCCGCAGATGGTGCCGTCCCCCCCAGCTGCAATGATCAGTTCGGCGCCTTCGCGGGCCAGTTGCGCCGCGCGCGCCGAAATATCGTCCTTGGGCTTCAGCCGGATGATCTCGGCGGTGATCCCATGGGCGGCAAAGGTATCTTCGAGGTCCTGAATTTGCGGCTTTTCCGAGCCACGGCCCGATTTGAGGTTCATCAGGACATGCACACGCATGGTCTGCGGAACGGTCTGTGGTTCTGACGCCATGGTGGCCTGCATTTTTTCGCCTTTTCATCCGCTTTTGCGCGGAATTTTTACAAGATCGGCAAACGCAGTGCCTGCGCCGGTCCGTCCCGTCATCGCCCGCTTCTGGTGTGCGGACCCATGGTACAACGCTGCAACGCGGCGGCGGGTTCCTTGTGCGCCTTCGAACCTCAGAGAATGACCCGGTGTTCAGGCTGGCCCTTTACGTCCATCTTCTGAACGAAAGTCATGCCCGCCTTCGGATCGCTCGCGCGGTCCATATCCACCGCCGCCGTCGTCACGTAGAGCGTCTGAAAGCCCTCGCCGCCAAAGCTGGGGCAGGAGGATTGCGTCGCGGGCACGGTGACTGCGCGCAGGAAACGGCCGTCGGGCGCATAGCAGGCAATGCGGCTTGCGCCCCACTGCGCGTTCCACAGGTTGCCCTCGGCGTCGACCACGGCACCATCGGGAAACAGTTCCTCCGCGCGCAGGTCCACGAAAACCTTCGCGTCGCCCTTGGGCCACCCGTCCGCGTCCAGATTGATGCGCATGATCCGCTGCCTGACCGTGTCGGTGAAATAGGCAAGCGTGCCGTCGGGGCTGAAACAGATCGCATTGCTGACCGTTATGTCACCCATCAGCTTGCGCACCTCGCCGCGATAATAGCGATAGATTGCGCCCGCGCGGCGTTCCTGCCCCTTGCCCATTGTCCCGATCCAGAACCCGCCTATGGGGTCGACGCGGCCATCGTTCGAGCGTGTCACCGGATTGTCCGCGTCCAGCGGGGCCACATGCGTGCGTGCGCCCGTGTCGACGTCGAGAGTGAAAAGCTCGCGCTCGGACGCGATCAACAGGCACGTATCGTCAACCCAACCCGCTGCCGAGACATGATCGTCGAAGGACCAGACCTGCTCGCCCGCGTCGGTTTTTGTCAGCAGCTTTTTCCCGATGATATCGAACCAGAACAGTTGCTTGCGCATGGGGTGCCACAGCGGCCCCTCGCCCAATGCGCAGATGGTATCGCTGAATATGTCCATTAGCCTGCCTTTCGTGCCAGATCGTAGGCCGCAACAATGTCGGCGGCGCGCCTGCGGATATCGTTCACGGTCATGCCGGGAGAATAGAGTGCTGAGCCGATACCAAATCCATCGGCTCCCGCCGCCAGCCAGTCGCCGAAGTTGTCCGCCCCCACTCCGCCCACGGCAAAGACCTGGGCGTCCGCAGGCAGCACCGCGCGCATCGCCTCAAGCCCCCTGGTGCCCACCACGAACGACGGAAAAATCTTGATGCCATCCGCGCCAGCTGCAAGCGCTGCAAAGCATTCGGTCGGGGTAGCGCAACCCGGAAAGGACGCCATGCCCGCATCCTTGGTCGCGGCGATCACCGCGACATTGCAATCGGGCGACACGACCATCTGCGCGCCGATCCCCGCCAGTCGTTCGACATCGGCGACCGTCAGGACCGTGCCTGCGCCGATCATAGCCTGCTGCCCGTGCTCAGCCTGCATCGCTGCGATGCTGTCAAAAGGCTCGGGCGAGTTCAGCGGCACCTCGATCCGGGTGATCCCGGCGGCGATCAGCGTTTCGCACACCGGCTGGGCCTCTTGCGGCGTGATGCCGCGCAGGATGGCGATCAGATTGCGCGTCATGAGTGCTCCAGTTCCGAATATGCGGCGCTAAGCCCTGCAAGTGTCATGTCTGTAGGATTCTGGCGCAGCACCGGCACGCCTTGGGCGGACAATGCGACCTCGTAGGCGTCGGCAGAGTACGCCGCCCCGATCAGCGCGACCTGCTGGCCCAGCCAATAAGGGCGCGCGGCGGCCAGTTCGATGCCGATCAACAGCCCCGACAGACGCGCGCGCGCCTCGACTTCGCCAAGCCCGCCCAGCAAGGCTGCGGCACGCAGGCCGAAAAGCTTGGCGGCAACCGCCTGCGGCCTGCTCATCGCCTCGTCCACCGCCGTCTTGAAGGCGTCATCGTCCCAGCCGTTCAACGCCACCGAATGACGCAGCACCGATTGCTGCGACAGCAGGGCAAAGATCTCACCGGTCATGAAGGTCTGAAAGCTGACGATTTCGCCCGCGCTGAGATGCGCCCATTTGGTGTGGGTGCCGGGCAGGCAGGCCACACCGTCAAAGCCGGGATGCGTCGCAATCAGCCCCTTGATCTGCGTTTCCTCGCCGCGCATCACGTCGGCAGGGCTGCTCTGGCTGACACCGGGCAGGATGATAACCTGCAACCTCGCATCCTCTGTCTGCACCCGCCGTCCCTGTCGCGGATCGGGGGGCGCGCAGGGCACCGTGGCATAGGGCGCTTCGGCCCAGCCCTGCCGTGCTCCGGCCATGCCGCAGATCACCACGGGCATCGGGGCATCGTCCAGAACGTCCGAAATCAACGCCAGCAATGCGGGCTCGTATCCTTCGGGTGCAAGCGCGCCCATGCCGCGATCGCTGCTGCGCGCCTCGATCATCCCACCGCCGCGCGACATCAGCCAGACGCGCATGTGCGTGGTGCCCCAATCGACGGCGATCCAGTCCACCTGCCCCATCAGCCCGACACCGCGACACCGCCATCGACGACCATTGCCTGCCCGGTCATCATCCGGCTGGTCTGCGACGACAGGAACAGCACCGCATCGACGATGTCGCGCGGTTGCAGGTGTTCCGGCAGGCACTGCCGGTCAAGATGAGCGGCAAGGACGTCGGGCGTGGCCCACAGATCCATCTGCCGCTGCGTCAGAACCCAACCGGGCATCACCGCGTTGACGCGGATCTGATCCGGCCCCAACTCGCGCGCCAGCGCCCGTGTCAGCCCGGTGATCGCGGCCTTGGCCGTTACATACCCGGCCATCCCCGCCATCCCGAGCATGTATGAGATAGAGGAAAAGTTGACGATCGACCCGTATCCTGCCGCCTTCATCATCGGGGCTGCGGTCTGGGCTGTGAACAGATGCGGGCGCAGGTTGACGTTCTGGTAGGCGTCCCAGTCTTCGACGGTCAAATCGGCGACGTTGTGACGGTTGTCGTTCGCCGCGTTGTTGACCAGCCGCGTGATCGGGCCGTGCGCCTGCGCGGCCTGCGCAATCGCATCCTTCAGCGCCGGAATATCGGTTATGTCGCAGGGCAGGTACAATGGCGCATGTGCGTATTTCCCGGCCATTTCGGCGACGAAGGCGCTGGCGTCCGAGCGTTGGACAAAAGCCACCCTGGCCCCCTGCGCAAGGAACCCTTCGGTCAGGGCGGCACCGATCCCGGACCCGCCGCCGGTGATGAACACCGACGCCCCGTCGAGATCGTGGAAAGTGGCATAGGCTGTCATCGGTGTCCCTCTTCGCCGGGTGGTGCTGCACACGTCAAAGGGTACCGTATTTCCATCTCTCTGCCAAAGGCAACAGCGCCTGCGCGCACTTTCACCTCGCAGGGTAATGATCTGATAGAATACAGGAAAGGTGGCGTGGATGGCTCCAGTGACGGCGGCGCTTGGCGGGTTTGTTTTTGCAAGACGATTATTTGGTTTGATATTTTATATCAATGACTTGCGATGTTTTATTAAGGCTGACTGCGATCCTGTGGTGGTGCAAAAGGGCATGGAGTGTGCGGTTGGAAGACGAGCGAAGTACGTCGAAGCACCAGGCGAATGGATGCCGTGCAGGCTGTGGATAAGTCTACAGGCTTGTGCTTATCACCCTCCAAATAACTGATACAATACAATTTCTTCTGAAATAATTATCCACAGCAGGTTCCCGTATCATCAATCTGAACTGCACTTTCGACCAATCTCAACAGGAAGGACCAGCCGCGCGCCACAGGGTAAGGCGCCAGGGGAAATTCGCTTCCCGGCACCGTTCCGGCATAGGATCAGCGCCGTGTAACGCAGCTTGTGGATAAGCTTTGAAATGCGCAGTTATAGCAATTTCAAAGCTATATCACCATCAATTTCGCCAAAAATAGCATCAAAAGGACAAGCCCTTCAGCCCAGATTCACGAGGATTTACGCCGTTTTACTGCTCTCTCAGCCAGTCCATGACCGCCGGACGCACCGACATCGCGCCACGGTGGCGGGTATCCGCAATCACCTTGCGCAGATCCTCAAGGTTGGAACGCCGCAGCAGCGACTTGACCGGCCCGATGGACGCGGGCCGCATCGACAACCGGCGCAGGCCGATGGCTGCAAGACACAAGGCCTCGACCGGGCGACCCGCGTCCTCGCCGCAGAACGACACCGGGGTATTCGAGACCGCGCAGCGCTCGACGATCTGTTCGAGAAAGCTCAGGAAGCTGACGTTCAGCGTGTCATAGCGCCGCCGCACACGCTCGTTCTCGCGGTCCGCCGCAAAGAAGAACTGTTTGAGATCGTTGCCCCCGATCGAGATGAAATCGACCTCGTCGAAGAACTTGCGCGGCGCAAACCCAAGCGACGGAGTTTCCAGCATTGCGCCCACCTCGATCCGCGAGGGCAACGGGTGCCCCAGTCGACGTTCGCGCTCGAGCGCCTTGTCGACCTCGGCACGGGCGCGCGTATACTCTTCGTATTGCGCGACGAAGGGGAACATCACATAGAGCGGGCGCCCGTTCGACGCGCGCATCAGCGCCTGCAACTGCATGCGCAGCACACCCGGCTTGTCCAACCCCACTCGGATCGCGCGCCACCCCATCGCGGGGTTCGGCTCGTCGTTGGGCTTCATATAGGTCAGCACCTTGTCCGACCCGATATCAAGCGTGCGAAAGACCACCGGCTTGCCATGCGCCGCGTCGATCACGCGGGCATAAAGCGCGCTCAGTTCAGAGCGTTTCGGCATCTGGTTGCGGATCAGGAATTGCAACTCGGTCCGAAACAGCCCGACGCCTTCGGCACCGGAGTTCGGCAAGGACGGCAAATCGGCCATCAGGCCCGCGTTCATCATCAACTCGACCGTAGCCCCGCATTGGGTCACGGCAGGTTTGTCGCGGATCGAGGCGTAGCGTTCCAGCGCTTCGGCCTCCATCGCCATCTTGTCACGGAACGCTGCCACCACGTTGTCGTCGGGGCGCAGGTGCACGACGCCCTGATCGCCGTCCACCATGACGTGATCGCCGTTCAGCGCCTCGGTTGTGACCGATTTGGCATGCACCACCAGCGGAATGGCCAGTGCCCGCGCGACAATCGCCGCATGGCTGCCGACCGACCCGGTTTCCAGCACGATCCCTTTCAGACGCCGCCCGTAATCCAGCAGCTCGCCCGGACCGATGTTGCGCGCCACCAGGATCGGATCGGGCGGCATTTCCGCGCCCGTATCCGTGCCCTGCCCGGTCAGAATGCGCAGCAGGCGGTTCGACAGATCGTCAAGATCGCTGAGCCTTTCGCGCAGATAGCCGTCAGCCGCCTGGCCCACGCGCGCGCGCGCCAGCGATTGTTCCTTTTCCACGGCAGCCTCGGCGCTCAGGCCGCGCCCGATGTCCTCTTCCATCCGCCGCATCCAGCTTTTGGAGTTGGCAAACATCCGGTAGGCTTCCAGCACCTGCCGCTGTTCCTGATCGGGGCCGGCAAGGCTCAGCATCTTGTCCACGCCGACGCGCAATTCATCGACGGCGGCGTTCAGCCGCTCCATCTCGCGCTGCGGGTCGTCGGCGATGGGGTTCACCACCACCACGCGCGGCTCGTGCAGCCAGATGTGGCCCTCTGCCACGCCCTCCTGCCCGGTCGTGCCCTTGATCATCACCGGATGGCTGTGACGCGCCGACATCGCGGCACCTTCGCCCACGAAGGCACCCAGTTCGGTCATTTCGGCCAGAACCATCGCCACGACTTCCAGCGCATAGACCTCGTCCGAGGAAAATTCGCGCGCGTCCTTGGACTGCACGACCAGCACGCCCAGCGCTTCGCCCAGACGCTGGATCGGGATGCCGAGGAAACTGGAATAAACCTCTTCGCCGGTTTCGGGCATGAAGCGGAAACCGCTGGCCTTGGGCGCGTTGGCGGTGTTCACCACCTGTCTGCGCTGTGCCACGCGACCAACCAGCCCCTCACCCAGACGCATCCGTGTCTGGTGCACCGCCTCGGCCTTCAGCCCTTCGGTGGCACACAGTTCCAGTGTTTCCTGATCGCGGAACAGATAGATCGAACACACCTCGCAGCCCATCGACGTGGCGATCAGCGAGGTGATCTTGTCCAGCCGTGTCTGTCCGGGTGCATCGCCGGCCAGCTCATCGCGCAGCCTGCCCAGCAACTTGCGGCTCTCGGTGTCCGTGCGCTCGGTCATCTTGGCGCCCCCCTTGGTGTCCGGTATCGACTTAAATCATACCGCACGCCAATTAGAAATGAGGTTTTACACCCCAAGCGCAGGATTTGCCGCCTGCCTTCGCGGAACGTCGCAATGCCTGACCTTGGGCGCAAGGCCCGGCAATCAGGCGGATTTTTCCAGCTCGAACGCATCGTGCAGCGCCTGAACCGCCAGCTCCATGTACTTGCGATCGATCAGCACGCTGATCTTGATCTCGGAGGTGGTGATGACCTTGATGTTGATGCCCTCGTTCGACAGCACCCGGAACATCTTGGCCGCGACGCCGGTGTGGCTGCGCATGCCGATGCCGACAACGCTGACCTTGGCCACGTCCATATCGGCGATCATCTCGTCAAAGCGGATCACGCCCGACTCCTTGGCCGCGTCCATCGCCTTTTCGGCGCGTTTCACCTGATCGTTGGGGCACGACCACGTCATGTCGGTGCGCCCTTCTTCGGCGATGTTCTGCACGATCATGTCCACGTTCACGCCCGCTTCGCTGAGGGCGGTAAAGATCGTGGCGGCGATGCCGGGGCGGTCGGCCACCGACACAAGGGTCATCTTTGCTTCGTCACGGCTGAATGCGACACCGGCTACAACATTGCTTTCCATGATTTCCTCCTCGTCACAGACCAGCGTTCCGGCCGTGTCCGATTGTTCCTCGAAACTGCTCAGCACCCGCAGCTTGACCTTATACCGCATCGCCAACTCGACCGAGCGGGTCTGCAACACCTTCGCGCCCAGTGATGCCAGCTCAAGCATCTCTTCGAACGCGATCTTGTCCAGTTTGCGCGCCTTGGCGCTGACCCGCGGGTCGGTGGTGTATACCCCGTCCACGTCGGTATAGATATCGCAACGCTCTGCATCGAATGCGGCGGCAAAGGCCACGGCGGTGGTGTCGCTGCCGCCCCGGCCCAGCGTGGTGATGCGCCCCTCGGGGCTGACGCCCTGAAAGCCCGCGACCACGGCGACGCGCATACCCTGCTGGAACTTGGCCATGATGTTGTCGCTCGGAATTTCCTCGATCCGGGCCGAGGAATGCGCGCTGGTGGTCTTCACCGGCACCTGCCAGCCCTGCCAGGACCGTGCGGGCACGTCCATTTCCTGCAGGGTCAGCGCCATCAGGCCGGCGGTCACGTTCTCGCCGCTTGAAACGACCGCATCATATTCGCGCGCGTCGTACATCGGAGAGGTCTCGTTGACCCAGCCGACCAGCTCGTTGGTCTTGCCCGACATCGCCGAGACGATCACGATCACATCATAGCCCTTGGCCACTTCGACGCCCACGCGTTTCGCGGCGCGGCGGATGCGGTCAAGGGTGGCCACCGAGGTGCCGCCAAATTTCATCACCAGAACGGGCATGATGTCCTCACGTCAAAATCCGACGTTTCCCTACGCGTCGCTTGGGACAATGACAAGCGTTACAAGGCGGTTATATCGGCGCAGGGCCATCCGACATTGCAAAACCGACGTTGCACCCGCTTAGAAGGGGTGTGTCTCACCGTCCCACGTCAGAAACGACCCGGTCGAGGCGATGTCCAGTTCGGCAAACCGCGCGCTGAGGCCCGCGACGCTTTCGTCGACCGAAATCGCCGCCCCGTCGCCGCCCATGTCGGTGCGCACCCAGCCTGGATGATAGATGCCCACGGCGATCCCCTCGGACTTCAGATCCGTCGCCAGATTGCGCCCCAGATTCAGCGCCGCCGCCTTGGACGCGCGGTAGATATAGCTGCCACCGGGCGCGCGGGTGTCCGATCCCATCTGGCTGGAGATGATCGCGATGTTGCCCTTCGCCGCGCGCAGGCTGGGCAGCAGGGTCTGCACCGTCTGAAACACGCCCGTGACATTGGCGGCAAAGGATTGCGCCCAAATATCAGGTTCATAGCCGTCGTCGATGCTGTGCCCCTTGTCGAGGTAAACGCCCGCGTTGCACACCAAAAGATCGACAGGCTGCGTGCCGACGGCTGCGGCCAAGCTTGCGAAATCAGCCGGTTGCGTCACGTCCAGCCTCAGGTCGGCGGTGTCCGAGCGCCCAGTGCCTGTAACGTGGTGGCCCAGGGCCTTGTAATGCGCAGCAAGACCCGCGCCGATGCCGCGCGTGGCACCCGTGATAACGATGTTCATGATTTAATTTACCTTTGATTTGGGCAGGAACGGCAGCGGCATCAGCGGCACGCCGTCTTCGATCAGCGCCTTGGCTTCGGCGGGTTTCGCCTCGCCGTAGATGGCGCGTTCGGGGGCATCGCCCAAGTGCATCGCCCGCGCCTCACGCACGAAATTGCCGCCCACGTAGGTCGCGTTTTTTTCCACATGCTTGCGCATCTGTGCCAGCGCGGCCTTGAACGCGGCCGCCTTGGCGTCGTCGGTCTGGTCAGCAGGCACCGCTTCCGCGCGCGCGGACGCCACACGCGGGGCCATGATCGCCTTGTGCACATCCGTGCTGCTGCATTCGGCGCAGGTCAGATGACCAGCCGCGCGCAGGGCATCGAAGGCCTCGGCCGATTTGAACCAGCTTTCAAAAGTGTGGCCGCGATCACATTTCAGGGCATAGCGGATCATGTGTGCTCCAACACAGGGTTACAGAACTGAGATATACACGCAGGCCGCAGGTTCAAGCGGCAAGATCAGGGCTTGTTGTCTGGCTATCGCAGGATACGCGGATCGAAACCCTTGATGATCTGCGCCAGTTCGGGTTCTTCCACCAGTTGCGCGGCCTTCTTGCGGCTGACCCAGCGCCGCTTGCGCTCCAGCGCTTCGGGATAGGTCTTGGCCAGCGATTTCACCCGCACCGGGTAAACCATTGCCACGCAGGGCAGTTCATCCTCGTCGGCAATCGCCTTGTTGTAGGAAAACAACCCGATCGGTCGCGCGTCGACCTTACCCACCACGCCCGCTTCTTCCCAGGCTTCGGTCAATGCCGCCTCGCCGGGGGTATGCCCGTCCACGGGCCATCCCTTCGGCACGATCCAGCGCCCCGACCCGCGCGAGGTGATCAGCAGAACCTGCACCTTGCCGTCGATCAGCCGCCAGCACAGCGCGGCAAACTGGGTGCGCACATCGGTCTTGCGCGCACCGTTTACCGAGATGGGAAGCTGCTTGATCAGCGGCGCTGTCATGAGATGCCTCGCAGATAGTCTTTCGATTACCATGCACTGATTTAGGTCTGATACCAGACGGATGCCACGTTTTTGCGAATTTTTGGTGAAGGTGTCCGAGTTTCGTCACATCTTTGGCAGGACTTGCGGAATGAACTTGCGATGGCTGGGCCGCGTGTAAATACTGCCCAATCATGGGCAAACTTACATGCAAGAGCTTTTGCATCGCCGCTGCGATGATCTGCGCCGTCGCGGCGCCCGCTATAGCGCGCGACGTCACTGTTTTCGCAGCCGCCAGCCTGCGCGGCGCGCTGGACGAGGTCGCGGCCCTGAGCGCCGATACTGTCGTGATTTCCTATGGCGGATCGGGGGCCATGGCGCGGCAGGTGGCGCAGGGTGCCCCTGCGGATCTGGTCGTTTTGGCAAACCCGCAATGGATGGACTGGCTGCACGCACAAGGGGTGGTTGCACCGGATGCAGCAGCCCCGCTCTTGACCAATACGCTGGTCCTGATCGGGCATAGCGGCCCCGAAATGCCGAACCCCGACGCCGATGCCCTGCTGGCGCGCCTAAATGGCGGGCGCATGGCGATGGGTCAGCGCGACGCCGTGCCCGCAGGCGTCTACGCGCGCGCCTGGCTTGAGCACATCGGCGCTTGGTCCACGGTCGAGCCGCATCTTGCCGAAGTCGAGAACGTGCGCGCCGCGCTGGCACTGGTGGCGCGGGGCGACGCGCCGCTGGGCGTCGTCTATGGATCGGACGCGGGGGCCGAGCCGAAGGTCAGCGTTCTATGGCGCATTCCATCCGAGCAACATCCCGCCATCTCCTATCCTGCGGCGGCCCTGACGCCCGAGGGGGCGCAGTTCATGACCACCTTACGCAGCCCGCAGGCTGCAGCCATATTCGTTCGACACGGCTTCAGCCTGCCCTGATGGACGCCGCCGGATACGAAGCACTGCGCCTGTCGCTGCTGGTTTCGGGCACGGCGACGCTGCTTGCCCTGCCGCTGGCCCTGGGCTGCGCCTGGCTGCTGGCGCGGCGTGATTTTTGGGGCAAGGATCTGCTCAGCGCGGCGATACACCTGCCGCTGGTCCTGCCCCCGGTCGTCACCGGCTATCTGCTGCTGCTGGCTTTCGGCCGCACGGCCCCGGTGGGGCGGTTTCTGGAACAGACGCTGGGGCTGGTGCTGGCCTTCCGCTGGACCGGCGCGGTGCTTGCGGCGATGGTCATGGGCTTTCCGCTGATGGTGCGCGCAATGCGATTGGCGATCCAAGCCGTCGATCCGCGCATCGAGGCCGCCGCCGCCACGCTGGGCGCGCCGCGCTACGCCGTTTTTGCCACCATCACCCTGCCGCTGATCGCACCGGGCATTCTGGCAGGCACCGTTATGGGCTTTGCCAAGGCCCTGGGCGAGTTCGGGGCCACGATCACCTTCGTCGCCGCGATCCCCGGCCAGACACAGACGCTGCCCTCGGCCATCTACAGCTACCTGCAGGTGCCGGGCGGAGAGGCACGCGCGGCGCAGCTGACCCTGATCGCCTGCGCTATCGCGGTGTCGGCTGTCATCGTGTCGGAATGGCTGTCGCGGCGCATCGCGGCACGGATCGGGGCAGCATGAGCCTCAGCGTCGATATCGAACACCGTTTCGACGGCTTCACGCTCAAGGCCGCTTTCGAGGCACCGCCGGGGGTCACTGCGTTGTTCGGACGGTCTGGGGCGGGCAAGACGACGCTGGTAAATGCGGTGGCCGGTTTGCTGCGCCCGGACGCAGGGCGGATCACGCTGAAGGACCGCGTGCTGCTGGACAGCGCAGCGCACATCTGCCTGCCGCCGCACCGGCGTCGCCTCGGCTATGTCTTTCAAGACGCACGGCTTTTCCCGCATCTCAGCGTGGCGGCCAACCTCGATTATGGCACGCGCTATGCCTCCGGGGGCGGCACCGCGATGTCACGCAGCGATGTGATCGACCTCTTGGGTCTGGCACCGCTGCTCGACCGCCGCCCGCGCCATCTGTCGGGCGGCGAGACCCAGCGCGTCGCAATCGGGCGCGCGCTGCTGTCGCGACCCGAAATGCTGTTGATGGACGAACCGCTGGCCGCACTGGATGCGACGCGAAAGGCCGATATCCTGCCCTATCTGGAACGGCTCAAGACCGCCTACAACCTGCCGATCCTCTATGTCTCGCACGCGCTCGATGAAATCGCGCGGCTTGCCGACACGCTCGTGCTGCTGGCGGACGGCAGGGTCCACAGTGCCGGACCGATCCGCACGTTGCTGTCCGATCCCGCACTGGTTCCGGTGCTGGGCGTGCGCGAAGCGGGTGCGGTGATCGACGCGCGCGTGACGCATCATGCCGACGACGGGCTGACGACCTTGCGTATCGCGGCAGGCGATCTCTATCTGCCCGGCGTGCAGGCCCATGTGGGAGACGTGGTGCGGGTGCGCATCCGCGCAGGCGACGTGATCATCGCGCGCGAGCGGCCCAAGGGCCTGAGTTCGGTGAACATCCTGCCTGTCACGGTCACCGCCGTACAGATGGGCGACGGGCCGGGGGCTGCCATCGCGCTCGATGCCGCGGGCGACGCGCTGCTGGCGCGGATCACCGCACGGTCGGCGCGCGATCTGGGGCTCCAGGCGGGCATGCCCTGCTTTGCCGTACTCAAGGCGACGTCCGTGGCCCAGGCCTCGATCGGGCAGCACCTGCCCTGAGGGTTGATCACGTCAGGCCCTGACGCCCTTGCGACGGTCCAGACGTTCCTTCAGCCTTGCAACCAGCACCTCGCGCGGGGTGTCGGCATCAATCGCCAGCTTGCGCAGGGAAAAGTGGATATGCGCCATCTCGGCGTAATAGCTGGTGTACGCATAGTTCACCGCAGCCCCGGCCACGGCGCCCAGCACCGGCACCGTCTGCGCCGCAAGCTTTTGCCCCAGCACCACGGCCAACCGGGGCGCGACCCGCGCCACCAGCGCCTGCATCGCCGCCCCGCTCAGCGCGACCCGCGCCGACAGAAACGCGATGTCCGCGCCATCGTCCTCGGCCAGCGGCCCGGCGGCGGCAAAGACCTGCACGCAGTCGAACCGCACATTCTCGGACGCGGTGTCAAAGCCCAGCGCATGCGCCTCGCCCTCGATCACCCGCAACAGCAGCGTGGTGGTCACCGGCAGCTCTGCCAGCGCCGTGGGCAGACCGCCAAAGCCACCCGCCGCCCCCATCGCCGCACTGACCGACCGGTTGATCCACGAGGATTGGTCGCGCACCATCCTGCGCGAGCCGCTGGCAACCTTCATCGCCTGGGTCAGCGCCATGACCGTGGACCCTTCCAGCCGCTGGCGCACATCGCCGGGCAGTCGCGTCAGCAGCCCGTCTGCCCGTGCGCCAAAGGCGTTCAGCAGCTCGATCCCCATTCCGCTGGCCTTGCGATAGCGCGCGGCAAGCCTGTCCAGCTCGGCATCCAGATCCACAACCGCCGGTCCGGCATCTTCGGGCAAGGTCACGTTGTTCATGTGCAGTCCTCCTGTCCTCAAAGATCGGGGCAGAGGGCGCAAAATTCAATGCTCTATATCAGTCAGGCTTGGACAGTCTCAGACCTCGGCGTCCCAGCGCATCACGTCGCCGCGCACACCGTCCCATGCGCCCGGTGTCAACTCGTGCCCCAGCACCCGGTCGGGGTTGGTCGGCGGCGGCATCACCACGTCGTCCAGCCGCGCAAAGCCAAAGCGCTGGTAATAAGGCGCATCGCCCACCAGCATCACACGGTCCCACCCCAGATCGCGGGCAGCGTGCAGCGAAGCATGCATCAGTTGCCCGCCCAAGCCCTCGCCCTGCCGTGTCGGGTGCACCGCGACCGGCCCCAGCAGCAGCACCTGCGCACCGTCCACCCGCACCGGCCAATAGCGGATCGCGCCGCCCAGAATGCCGTCGCGGTCACGCGCCACGTGGCTCAGCCCGACGACGGGTGCGATGCCGTCCCGCAAGCGGTAGGACGACAGCGCCTCGCGTCCCGGTGCGAAACACAGGTCGTACAAGGCTTCGACTTCCCACCAGTCATCGCGGGTTTCGGGCGTCAGGGCGTACATCGGTGGCGGGTCTTACTTCGGTGGTTCCGGCTGGCCTTTGCCCTATCATGCGGCTAACCCTTTGCCAAACCGAACCGAAAGGCCTGCCTCATGTTTTATCGCCCCGCCGACGGACACCCTCTGCCGCACAATCCCTTCAACGCCATCGTCACGCCCCGCCCCATCGGCTGGATCTCGACGCAGGATGCGAGCGGCGTGCCCAACCTCGCGCCCTACTCGTTCTTCAACGGCGTGGCCTACGTGCCGCCGCAGGTCATGTTCGCATCGACCGGCACAAAGGACGATCAGGACAACACCAAGGACAGCGTCGCAAACATCCGCGAAACCGGCGTGTTCTGCGTCAACATCGTCGAAGCGGCGGCGCGCGACGCGATGAACGCGTCCTCGGCCACCTATCCCAAGGGCACGGATGAATTCGCCGAGGCAGGGGTCACCGCCGAGCGCTGCGAGACCATCGACTGCCCCCGCGTCGGCGGCGCGCCTGCGGCCCTGGAATGCAAGGTCACCCAGATCGTGCAGATCGAAGGCGCCTCCAACTACGTTGTGTTCGGAAGGGTCACAGGCGTGCACATGCGCGACGACACCATCGTCGATGGCCGGTTCGACATCACCACCTATCAGCCGCTGTCGCGCCTTGGCTACCGCGACTATACCGTGATCAAGGACCTGTTCGAACTGACACGCCCCGACGACTGACAACGCCACGCCTGCCCCCCGAACCCTGCGCTTCTTTTGGCCATAAATATCCTCGGGGGACGGCGCGCCAGCGCCGGGGGGCAGACAGCCCTCGCCGCTATCCCCCCAACAACCGCCTTGCGGGCCGCGCCCCAGACGTTAGGCTTGCCGCGATACACTCACCCCACGAAAGGGCGCCTCCCATGACCCCCACCCGCATCGCCGTGATCGGCGGCTCCGGCATCTACGAAATCGACGGTCTGGAAGACGCCAAATGGGTGCAGGTCGCAACCCCCTGGGGCAAGCCGTCCGACCAGATCCTGACCGGCACACTCGATGGCGTCGAAATGGCGTTCCTGCCCCGCCACGGGCGCGGCCATGTGCACACGCCGACGTCGGTGCCCTACCGCGCCAACATCGACGCGCTCAAGCGGATCGGCTGCACCGACGTGATCAGCGTCTCGGCCTGCGGGTCGTTCCGCGAGGAAATGGCGCCCGGCGATTTCGTCATCATCGATCAGTTCATCGACCGGACGGTGAACCGCGACAAGACCTTCTTCGGCCCCGGCTGTGTGGCCCATGTCAGCGTCGCGCACCCGACCTGCCCGCGCCTGTCGGACGCCTGCGAAACCGCCGCGCGCGACGCGGGCATCAATGTGCATCGCGGCGGCACCTATCTCGCGATGGAAGGCCCGCAGTTCTCGACCCTCGCGGAAAGCCGGATGTACCGCGAAAGCTGGTGCGCGGACGTGATCGGCATGACCAACATGCCCGAGGCCAAACTCGCCCGCGAGGCCGAGCTGTGCTATGCTTCCGTCGCGATGATCACCGATTATGACAGCTGGCATCCCGATCACGGCGAGGTCGACGTGACGCAGATCATCGCCACGCTGACCGGCAATGCCGACAAGGGCCGCAATCTGGTCGCCCGCCTGCCAGCCCTTCTGGGGGCCGAACGCGCGCCCTGCCCACACTTCTGTGACCGCGCATTGGAATACGCGATCATGACCTCACCCGAGGCGCGCGACCCCGACGTTGTGGCCAAGCTTGACGCCGTCGCCGGGCGGATGCTCGGCTGACAGCGGCAAACGTGGAAAGAAACCGCTGATGGATGCTTACCTCACAGCCAAGTGGCTGCACATACTGTCATCCACAGTCCTGTTCGGCACAAGCATCGGCACCGCGTTCCACATGGTCTGGGCCATGCGCAGCGACAATCCGCAGGTGATCCACCGCACCGTCTCGGGCGCCCTGATGGCGGCCTTGCTCTGCACCGCGCCTGCCTGGCTGATCCAGCCCGCGACCGGCCTGTGGCTGATCCACCTGCAGGGCTATCCGCCGACCGAAGCCTGGCTCACGCTGACCTATGCGCTTTACGCCCTGGCCTTCATCGCGTGGGTGCCCGCAATCGGCCTGCAGTTCCGTATCCGCAGCCTGACGGACAGCACCACATCCGTGCCGTTGCAAGCGCGCCGCGCCTATCGCATCTGCATCGCGTTGGGCTGCCCTGCCTTCCTTGCACTGGTGGCAATCTTCTGGCTTATGATCCACAGGCCGCCACTCTGGGGCTGAGCGCCCGCCTCCCCAAACACCGGAAAACACCATGAAAACCGTCCAAGACTATATCCGCACCATCCCCGACTTCCCGCACGAGGGCATCATGTTTCGCGATGTCACCACGCTCTTTGCCGATCCGCGCGGCTTTCGCATGGCTATCGACCAGATGCTGCACCCCTACGCGGGTCTGCATATCGACAAGGTCGTGGGGCTCGAGGCGCGCGGCTTCATCCTGGGCGGTGCCATCGCGCACCAGCTGTCCAAGGGCTTCGTGCCGATCCGCAAGAAGGGCAAGCTGCCCGGTGCGACGATCGAACAGGATTACACGCTGGAGTACGGCAAGGCCGTGGTCGAGATCCACGATGATGCCATCCAGCCGGGCGAGACCGTGCTGATCGTCGATGACCTGCTGGCCACGGGCGGCACGGCCGAGGCTGGCATCAAGCTGATCGAACGTCTGGGCGGCAAGATCATCTCGTGCAGCTTCATCATCGACCTGCCCGACCTGGGTGGCCGCGCCCGGCTTGAGGGGATGGGCATCGACGTCCAGGCCTTGTGCGCCTACGCGGGCGACTAGCCCTCCCCTTCATCTTGCCAAAAAACTCCGGGGTGAGGCGCGCCAGCGCCGAGGGGCAGCGCCCCTCTCGTCGGTCAGCCCCGCAGAACAGCGCCGGGGTTCATGATCCCCACAGGGTCCAGCGCCGTCTTGATCGCGCGCATCGCCGCCAGCTTGGCGGGATCGCCATAGCGCTCCAGATCGTCCACCTTCAGCCGCCCGATCCCGTGTTCGGCGCTGACCGAACCGCCCAGTTCTTGCACCAGATCGTGCACCGTGCGCTTGATCTGCGCACGCTTGTCCTGATGATCCGCGCGGCTCTCGCCCGCGACCGGAAACACGTTGTAATGCAGGTTGCCGTCGCCGACGTGCCCGAAGCAGTTGATGCGAAAATCACCGATGGCATGGATGCGCGCGTCGGCCATGGTGATGAACTCGGCCAGCGCGCCCAGCGGCACGGAAATGTCGTGGCTGCTGACCGACCCTATGCGCCGGTTGGCCTCGGGGATGTGCTCGCGCACGGCCCAGAAGTCGTCGGACTGCGTCTGGGATTGCGCGATGATGCCGTCGCTGACCAGATCCGCCTCCGCCCCCGCCACGAACAATTGCTCCAGCGCTTCGACCGGGTCCTGCGCCGCAGGCAGACCGACCTCGACCAGCACGCACCATTCCGGCGCCACGTCCCAGGGCCTGCGAATATCGGGCAGGGTTTCGGCCAGGAACTCCATGCCCTGTCGGTGCATCAGCTCGAAGGCGCTGATCCCCTCGCCCAGGACGTCACGGCCCAGAGTCAGCAGTTTCAGCGCCGCCGCCGGACTTTCGACCACCAGCATCGCGGTGCCGCTGCGGGCGGGGCGTGGCGACAGTTTCAGTGCTGCTGCGGTGATGATGCCCAGCGTGCCCTCGGCACCGATCAGCAGATGCCGCAGGTCGTATCCGGTGTTGTCCTTGCGCAACCGGCTCAGTCCGTTGAGGACGCTGCCGTCGGGCAGAACCGCCTCGAGCCCGAGGCACAGATCGCGCGTATTGCCATAACGCAGCACGCCGGTGCCGCCCGCGTTTGTGCTGAGGTTGCCGCCGATCCGCGCGGTGCCCTCGGCGGCCAACGACAGCGGAAACAGCCGTCCGGCATCGTCGGCAGCCTTCTGGACGTCGGCCAGGATCACGCCCGCCTCGACAATCGCCACGTTTTCATCTGGATAGACAGCGCGCACCGCGTTCATCCGCTCCAGTGACAGGATCAGCGGCACGGGGCCTGCCTCAGCAATCTGTCCACCGACCAGACCGGTGCCGCCGCCATAGGGAATGATGCCGATGCGATGTTCAGCGCATATCCGCACCAGCACCGCCACCTCTTCAACGCTCCGTGGCAGGGCCACCAGCCCGCTCTGGCCGCGATAACGTCCGCGCGGTTCTTCAAGATAGCGATCCTCGGAGCGCCGGAACCGGTCGTCAGGCAGCGCCGCAGTCAGCAGCGGTTCGATCTCGGGGGTCAATGATGCCAATGTCATGGCCGCAACATCCCGCCGCGCCGCGCCAAAGGCAACCGCTGAATGTGGCCCTATCGCCGCAGCCATTCGGGGCGCAGCACCATGATCGTGGGCCGCGACGGCAACCTGTCGCGCGACATCTGAAGGGACGGACCGCCCACCTCGACCACGGCGAAACTGTCCGTCATCCCGGTCAGGAACGCATCCAGCGCATAGTCGGAAAACCAGTGCATCGGCAGCACCACGGAAGACTTCAGACGTTTCAGGATGCGCGTCATCGTCGGCAGGTCCAGCGTCATGCCCCCGTCGATCGGGGCCATCACCACATCCAGCCGCCCGATGGCCGCATATTGCTCGGCGTTCGGCTCGTGGTGCAGGTGCCCCAGATGGCCGATGCACAGGCCTGCGATTTCAAACACAAAGATCGAATTGCCCCGAGGCTCGCTGCCGCCGTACTGGCTGCGAATGTCGGTCGAGACGTTGCGCACCAGCACTTCGCCCAGATCCACATGATGCTCAATCCCTTCGCCGAACGGGCCCCAACCATTCAGCACGTGGTCGATGGCCGGGTCGGGAAAGGCGGTCCAGTGGGTGTCATGCGCGTGGTTCATCGTGACCACGTCGGGGATCATCGGCACGTTACCGATAAAGCCCGTGAAATCGGTCACCATGTTCAGCCCGGCATGGCTTCGGATCAGAAAGCTGGCGTGGTTGATATAATGGATCAGCACCGTCTCGCGCGGCACTTCGGCGTCATAACTGGCGTGGTGGACAAAACTGGCGCCGTCGATGTCGCCTGCCAGTGCGATGCAGTGGCTCGGCGTGCGCGGCGGTTGCTGGGCAGCGACCTGCGTTGCGCCTGCAAAAACTGTCAAGGCCGTCAAAAGTCTGATCAACATGATGCGTTCCCCCTGACCCGAAAGGATAGCGCACCTGCCGCCAAAGTCATCCTGCGTCGGTGCGTCCGCGTCGGTCATGGCGCAGGGATGCGTAAAGAACGTGCGTTCGCCAGCGTCCGTCGATCTGCAGATAGGATTGCGCGACACCTTCGTACTTGAAACCCGACTTTTCCAGCAGCCCGCGCGAGGCGACGTTCTCGGGCAGGCAGGCGGCTTCGATCCGGCTGAGGTCCTGGCGGGTAAAGGCATGGTGCACCACCGCTTCGATGGCCTCGCGCATGTAGCCCTTGCGCGCAAACATCTGCCCCGTCCAATAACCCAGCGTACCCGCCTGCGCAGGGCCGCGCCGGATATTGTCCAGCGTGATCGCCCCCAACAGCACCTCGTCCGTGCGGCGGATCAAAAACAGCGGAAGCGCCGATCCGTTGGCGATGGAACGTTGCGCCCAATAGACCCGGTTGGTGAAGGCCTTGCGCGACAGATGGTCGTCGGCCCAGCCCGGCTCCCAGGGGCTAAGGTACTCCCTCGAATGGGCGCGAAGTGCAGCCCATGGCCGGAAATCTGCATGGGTCGGGGGCCGCAGCGTCAAACGCTCGGTCTCGATCCGCAGTTTCCGTTTGGTCAGAAGCATCAGGCGACCCGACGCTCCTGCAAGGCGTCCAGCGTGGGGGCTGTCTCGACCGGACCATAGAGCGCCAGTGCCGCCGGGGCCGAGGCCGCGATGTTTTCGGCAAACTCGCGCACGTCGCCGGTGGTGACGGCATCAATGCGTGCGATGGTCTCTTCCAATGGCGGCACACGGTCCCAGATCTGCACCAGCCGCGCCAGACGCTCGGCGCGGTTCGACGGGCTTTCCAGCCCCATCAGCAGCCCTGCCTTCATCTGCGCACGGGCGCGGGCCACTTCTGCGGGGTTCATGTCAGAGGCCGCGCGCTTCATCTCGTCGATGGTGATCTGCGACAACTCGGCCACCTGATCGCCGCTGGTGCCGGCGTAGACGGTCATCATGCCGGTGTCCTCATAGGCACCTGCCGAGGCGAAGATCGAATAGCACAGGCCACGGTTCTCGCGGACCTCCTGGAACAGCCGCGAAGACATGCCGCCACCCAGAGCGCTCGCGTAAATCTGTGCCACATAGATGTCGTCATCGCGATAGCCGGGGCTCTCGAAGGCCAGCGCGAAATGCGCCTGCTCCAGATCCTTGACCTGACGCACTTCGCCGCCCCGAAATGCCGCAGGCGCCAGTTTGAACGCAGGGGTCGGAACCATGCCGCCGAACATTTCCTCGGCCAGCTTTACGATGGCATCATGGTCGACCGCACCCGCCGCCGACAGGATCATCTCTTCTGGCCCGTAATGCTGGGCCACGAACTTCGCCAGGTCCTTACGCGAAAACGCCTCGATCCGCTCGGTCGGGCCCAGAATGGTGCGTCCGATGGGCTGTTCGGGATAGGCCTGCGCCTGCAACCAGTCGAATATCACGTCATCGGGGGTGTCCAGCGCCTGACCGATCTCTTGCAGGATCACGCCGCGCTCTATCTCGATCTCGTTCTTGTCGAAGGTCGGGTTCAGCAGGATGTCCCCGATCACGTCCATCGCCAGCGGCACGTCCGCCTCGAGCACCCGCGCGTAATAGGCCGTGACTTCGCGGCTGGTGTAGGCGTTGATATAGCCGCCCACGTCTTCTATCGCCTCGGCGATCTGCAGGGCGCTGCGCTTGGCCGTGCCCTTGAACGCCATATGCTCGAGGAAATGCGCGATACCGTTCTGCTTGGGCGCTTCGTGTCGGCCACCGGCATTGACCCAGATCCCGATAGACGCCGAGGCCAGCCCCGGCATGTGTTCGGTCACGATGCGAAAGCCGTTGGCAAGGCGGTGCTGTTGCAAGCTCACTGTGCGATGTGTCCCTTGATATGGTCCTTGAGCGCGGCAAGGTCGTTGGCAACCCGCGTCACCCGTTCCGCGCGTTCATAGAGGTCTTCCATGCGCGGGGGAAGAGGCGGATGAATGCCGCTGGCTTTCTCAACCGCGTCGGGAAATTTCGCCGGATGGGCGGTGGCCAGCGTGATCATCGGCGTGCCGGGCACGCGGGTGTCTTCCGCGACCTTCACACCCACGGCGGAGTGCGGGCACAAGAGTTCGGTGGTGGTCTTCAGCGTGGCGGCAATGGTCGCCTCGGTCTCGGCCTCGGACGCGCGGCCACTGTCGTAGTGCTCCTGCAGCGCCTGCATCGCGCCCTGGCTTACGTCAAAGCCACCCTCTTTCAATTCATCCATCAGTTGCGCCACGGCCTTGCCGTCGCGCCCATAGGCGTCGAACAGCGCACGCTCGAAGTTGGACGAGACCTGAATGTCCATCGACGGGCTGATTGACGGCACGGTCTCGCCCTTGCGATAGCCCTGCCCCTTGAGGCAGCGGTCAAGGATGTCGTTCTGGTTGGTCGCCACCACCAGCCGGTCGATGGGCAAGCCCATGCGCTTGGCGATATAGCCCGCAAAGATATCGCCAAAGTTGCCGGTGGGCACGGTAAAGCTGACCTTGCGGTGCGGCGCGCCGAGCGCGACGGCAGAGGAGAAGTAGTAAACCACCTGCGCCAGCACGCGCCCCCAGTTGATGCTGTTGACGCCAGCCAGCTTCACCGCGTCACGGAATTCAAAGTCGTTGAACATGTCCTTGAGCCGGGCCTGACAGTCGTCAAAATCGCCGTCGACCGCCAGAGCGTGCACATTGCTTTCGGTGGGCGTGGTCATCTGGCGACGCTGCACTTCTGAAATGCGGCCATGCGGGTAGAGGATGAACACATCGACGTTTTCGATCCCGCGAAATGCCTCGATCGCAGCCGAGCCTGTGTCGCCACTGGTGGCGCCCACGATGGTCACCCGTTTGCCGCTGCGGGTCAGGGCGGTCTGAAACAGCTGGCCGATCAGCTGCATGGCGAAATCCTTGAACGCCAGCGTCGGCCCGTGGAACAGTTCCAGCAGAAAATGGCCCTGATCCAACTGCACCAGAGGCGCGCGGGCGGCGTGGCCAAAGCCCGCATAGGCGCGGTCGATACACCCGCGAAATTCTTCGTCGCTGAAACTGTCGCCGACAAAGGGGCGCATCACGCGAAAGGCGATTTCCTCATAGCTTTGCCCTTCCATCGCGGCGATCTGGTCATGCGACAGCGTCGGAATTTCCGACGGCACGTAGAGCCCGCCGTCGCGGGCCAGACCCGTCAGCATGGTGTCTTCGAATGTGAGCTCAGGGGCTTTGCCACGGGTAGAGATATATTTCACAAGTCGGGCCTTTCAGGTCTGCGGCGGGTGCCGCGCAGGGCAAAAACAACGGTCATGCCGACCCAGATCAGGGCAAGCGAGAACCATGTGATAGCGTATTGCAAGTGATTGTTGGGAATACCGTCGGTGTCCACAGGCAATGGGATGACGGTGGCGTCCGGCAGCGATGTTTCGCGCGCCACCACGAACAGGGGTTCGGTGTTCAGGACCTGCGCCATCGCGGGCAGATCGCGGGCGAACCAGATGTTGCGGTCCAGATCGGGTTCGGGGGTGAAGCCGTCGATTTCCTGCGGCCAATGCAGGTTGCCGGTGACGGTCACGGAACCGTCGGGCTGGGTCACTGCACCCCGGTCCTCGTCCCGCACAAAGCCCCGGTCTATCAACACGCGGCGGCCCGCGTCGGTGACAAGCGGTGCAATCACGCGGTAGCCTGCGCCGATCTGCTTCTGGCTGACCAGCACGTAGATCACGCCTTGGTCGAAGGTGCCGGTCACCGTCACGGGCAGGTATTTGTCGTCCACCGGATCGGCCTCGTCAGGCAATGCCACCGGCGCTGCCGAGATACGGGCAGTGATGTCGGCCAGTATGCCTTGTTTCCAGGTCAGACGCTGCACCTGCCAGACCCCGAGCGAGATCAGGATAGCAGCCCCCCCCAAACCGATACCGATCAGAAACAGAATACGTCCCATGCCCGTCGTCCACCGCGCCGTTAGAATGACAAAAGGCGCGAGGGTGACCACGCGCCTTTCGGGGTATTAGGTATTTGCCTGGAATGTGCAACCAGCCAAGGCTTAGGACGGCACGCCCCACATGTAGACGGCGAAGAAGAGGAACAGCCAGACCACGTCGACAAAGTGCCAGTACCATGCCGCCGCTTCGAACCCGACGTGGCGTTCGGGGGTAAAGTGCCCCTTCATCGCGCGGATCAGACAGACCAGCAGAAAGATGGTGCCGATGACCACGTGGAAACCGTGAAAGCCTGTCGCCATGAAGAAGTTGGAATAGAATTCGTCGCCGCCGAATTCCCAGCCTTCGTGCAGCAGGTGGAAGTATTCATAGGCCTGCAGCCCGGTGAACAGAACGCCCAGCACGATCGACAGCGCCAGACCGTTGATCAGGTCCTTGCGGTTGTTTTCGTGCACCAGCGCGTGGTGCGCCCATGTGACCGCACAGCCCGACAGCAGCAGCACCAGCGTGTTGATCAACGGCAGGTGCAGCGCATCGACCGGCACGATGAACGGCGCCTCGTAGGAGGATCCCACGTAGTTTTCCATCGGATAGATCGCGTGTTTGAAGAACGACCAGAACCAGGCCGAAAAGAACATGACTTCGGACATGATGAACAGGATGAAGCCATAGCGCAGACCGATCTGGACCACGGGCGTATGATCGCCCACGTGGCTTTCGTCGACCACCTTGGACCACCACGCGAACATCACATAGAGGATGCCTGCAAGGCCGATCAGAAACAGAAACGGCGAGCCGTCGTGCATCCAGAGCACGGCGCCAAAGAGCATGGCAAAGGCCGCGACCGAGGCCAGAAGCGGCTCGATCGACGGCGGCAGGATGTGGTAGTCATGGTTCTTGGCATGGGCCATGTTCAGTCCCTCAGTTCAGGTTGGTGTCGTTGCTCTGCGCATCCAGGGCGGCATAGCCCTCGGGCAGATCAATTTCGTAGAATGTATAGCTCAGCGTGATCGTATGCACGTATTTTGCATCGCGGTCATCGACAATTTCCGGGTCCACAAAGAAAGTCACGGGCATCTGCACGCGCTCTCCGGGTTGCAGAACCTGCTCTTCAAAGCAGAAACACTGGATCTTGTTGAAAAAGCCGCCTGCCGCATAGGGGGCCACGTTGTAGCTGGCAGAGCCCGCGATGGGCCGGTCGGTGGGGTTGTAGGCCTCGTAGAAGGCCAGCGCGGTTTCACCGATGCGCAGCTTCATCTTGTTCTCGACCGGCTTGAACTGCCAGGCCATCGTGCTGTCGACCGACGCATCGAAGCGCACCGTGATTTCACGGTCGAGGATCTGATCCACACCTTCTGCGGCACGGCCCGGCGTCCCGCCGAACCCCGTCACACGGCAGAACCAGTCATAGAACGGCACCGACGCCCACGACAGCGCGCCCATGACCACGACCACGCCGACCAGTTGGGCAACCGTCCGCCCCGGACCCTGCAACCGCTTCATCTCAACGTCTCCGCCCGCGGCACTTCGAAATCACCGCTTGTGACCTTGGCAAAGGTCAGCGCCAGCACCAGCACCACGAAGGCGACCAGCAGAACGCCGACGCCTACATTGCGGCTGCGGCGACGGCCATGCATTTCATGTTCAGCTTTCAAAGTCATTACCAGCCTCCCAGACCCGAGTTGCGCAGCAGCGCCTCGGCCATGATCGCACCGAAGTGCAGGAACAAATACAACAGCGACAGCTTGAAGAACGACTTTTCAACCGCATAGCTGTCGGCTTCGGCCTGGGCCTCGTTGCGGCGCCAGATCGCATAGGCCCCTTTCAGGAACAGCGCGTTCAGGATCACGGCGGTGGTCAGGTAGATCACGCCGCCGATGGCGGTGAACGCGGTGCCCACGGCCAGCACCACCAGCAGGACGGTGTAGGCCAGGATATGTTTGCGGGTGGATTTGCGCCCGTGCGTCACGGTCAGCATCGGCACGCCCGCATCGTCGTAATCCGACTTCATGAACAGCGCCAGCGCCCAGAAGTGCGGCGGCGTCCACATGAAGATCAGCGCGAACATCAACCATGCCTCGACCGACATCGACCCCGTGGCGACGACCCAGCCGATCACCGGAGGGAACGCCCCTGCCGCGCCACCGATCACGATGTTCTGCGGCGTCGCACGCTTCAGCCACATCGAATAGACGACGGCGTAGAAGAAGATGGTGAAGGCCAAGAGCCCGGCCGCCAGAAAGTTCGCCGACAGTGCCAGCATCATGACCGACAGGCCCGAAAGCGCCACGCCAATGCTCAGGGCCTCGCCCGGCGCGACCTTGCCCGCAGGGATCGGGCGCTTGGCGGTGCGGGTCATCACTTGGTCGATGTCCGCATCCCACCACATGTTCAGCGCACCGGACGCACCTGCACCGATGGCGATGAACAGGATCGAGGCAAAGCCGATCACCGGATTCACGCCGACGGGTGCCGCCAACATGCCCACCAGCGCGGTGAACACGACAAGCTGCATTACGCGCGGCTTCATCAAGGCGAAATAATCGCCAAAGGACGCTTCGGCCTCGAAGGGCTGTTGCTGGCTGCTGATGTCAGTCATCGGTGGCTCACGCATCATGTAAAAACAGAAAGAGGCGGAGAGGCATGCCCCCGCCCCGTTGGTTCAAGTTTACTTGGCTGCGACCTGAAAGCTCTGCGGCAGGCTTGCGAACTCTTCGCGGGCCTCTTCCAGCCAGGCGGCATAGGCCTCTTCCGAGACGACCTTGACGGTGATCGGCATGTAGGCGTGGTTTATGCCGCACAGTTCCGAACATTGGCCAAAGTAGATGCCTTCACGGTCGGCGTTGAACCACAGTTCGGCCAGACGTCCGGGAATACCGTCTTGTTTCACGCCGAACGCGGGGATCGTCCACGAGTGGATCACATCCGCACCTGTCACCTGCATCACGATGTTCTTGCCCACGGGCACGACGACGGCATTGTCGGTGGCAAGCAGGAATTCATCTTCGGAATAGCCTGCTTCGTTCAGCTGCTCGATCACTTCGGGTGTCAGCATGTTCTGACCGCCGGTCGCCGGGGCACCGATCATGTAGCTGGAGAATTCGAACCCTTCGTCCACATAGGAGTAGTCCCAGTACCATTGGTAGCCGGTCACCTTGATCGTCACGTCGGCGTCGGGGATCACCTGCTGCTTGAACAGGATCGGCAGCGAGAATGCACCGATCAGAACCAGAACCACGATGGGAATCACGGTCCATGCGATCTCGATGGGCGAATTGTGGGTAAAGCTGGCAGGCTCGGGGTGGCGGCGCGCATTATAGCGCCAGCCGGCCCAGGCCAGAAGTACGACCACGAACAGCGAGATGATCGTGATGATGACCAGCAGCATGCCGTCAAGCCACTGCAGATCATGGGCCAGTTCGGTCGCGGCAGGCTGAAAGCCCATGGCACCGGGTGTCGGCGCGCCGACGATTTCAAGGTTGTCCTGCGCCAGGGCTGGCAATGCGGCGGTGGCGGCAAAAAGGCCGGAAACAAGGCCTTTGATCGAGAAAAGCTTGGTCATGTATCGTCCTGATCTTGTGATCGCTGTTGGGCGCGGGGAACGGACAAAGCAACATACGCTTTCGCCTCCCGTTGTATTACCCGCGCTTACAATCATATTCTAACCACAAGATAAAGCCATTCTTACCGCGTCAAAGAGACACGCTAAGCCCAAAACAGCAGGATCAGCACCCCATGACCGATGCCCCATTCGCCCCTTTCGACAGCCTGCTGGACCGCGACGAAGCGCTCAAGGTGCTGCGCGCCGCAACCGACGGGGCAGACGACGGCGAACTTTTCCTAGAACGCCGCCGGTCCGAAGCGCTGGTGTTCGACGATGGCCGCCTGAAAACCGCCAGCTACGACGCCTCCGAAGGCTTCGGCCTGCGGGCGGTGCGCGGCGAAGTGGCAGGCTACGCCCATTCCACCGAACTGTCGGTTGCGGCGTTGCGACGCGCCGCCGACACCGCGCGGCTGGCCGTGGGCGACGGCGGCGGCACCTGGGCCGATGCGCCGCAGGCCACGAACACGCGGCTTTACACCGATGAAGACCCGATTGCGGGTGCGGCGTTCCCGGTGAAACTGGACACATTGCGCGAGATCGACGCCTTTGCCCGCGCGCTGGACAAACGCGTGGTGCAGGTCTCGGCGACCATCGCCGCCTCGTTGCAAGAAGTCGAGATCTTGCGCCCCGAGGGCGGCTCGGTGCGCGACGTGCGCCCGATGACGCGGGTGAACGTGTCGGTGATCGTGGAACAGAATGGCCGACGCGAATCGGGCACCGCAGGCGGCGGCGGGCGCATCGGCCTCGACGGGCTGCTGGACCCCGCTGACTGGCAGGCCAAGGCGCGCGAGGCTCTGCGGATCGCCATCGTCAACCTGGATGCGGTCCCCGCCCCTGCGGGCGTGATGGACGTGGTGCTTGGCCCAGGCTGGCCCGGCATCCTGCTGCACGAGGCCATCGGTCACGGGCTGGAGGGCGATTTCAACCGCAAGGGATCATCCGCCTTTGCGGGGCTGATGGGCCAGCGGATCGCAGCCCCCGGCGTGACCGTGCTGGACGACGGCACGATCCCCGACCGGCGCGGGTCGATCAGCGTCGATGACGAAGGCACCCCCAGCGCGCGCAACGTGCTGATCGAAGACGGCATTCTGGTAGGCTTCATGCAGGACCGTCAGAACGCGCGGCTGATGGGCGTGGAACCCACCGGCAACGGGCGGCGCGAGAGTTATGCGCATACGCCGATGCCGCGCATGACCAACACCTATATGCTGGGCGGGAACCTGACACCGGGCGACATCGTGGCCGATCTGAAGGACGGTATATATGCCGTGGGCTTCGGCGGCGGTCAGGTGGACATCACCAACGGCAAGTTCGTGTTCTCGTGCACCGAAGCCTACCGGGTGCAGAACGGGGTTGTGGGCGCGCCGGTCAAGGGGGCCACGCTGATCGGGGACGGTGCCACGGCGCTGCAACAGATCCGCGCCATCGGCAACGACCCGGCGCTGGACCCCGGCATGGGCAACTGCGGCAAGGCGGGGCAATGGGTGCCGGTGGGCGTGGGCCAACCCACGCTGATGATCGGCGGGCTGACCGTGGGGGGCAGCGGAAAATAGGCTGTGGCAAAAGGCTGTGTTGATGCCGCCAATTCGTTCGATTGTTTTTGTCGAAACGAGGCTGATTCTTTCACCGCTTGTTAACCTAGAACCCGCATAAAGCTTGTAGCAACAGGCGGAGACACGGATGACTGAGCGAGGATCATATCCTTCTTCCACTCACCCCCCACTCCCACCCACCCCGGAAGACGATTGGTTTCTGCGCCTTCGCCTGTTGCGATCCCGCCGGGTCGGCATAGCAACCTTTCACAGGCTGCTGATCGAACACGGCACGGCGCAAAACGCGCTGGATGCGTTGCCGGAACTGGCGCGCGCTGCTGGTGTAGAAAACTACGCCCCTTGCCCCGTTGCCGTCATCGAGGCCGAGCTGAAAGCCGGCCGGACGGCCGGGGCAACCCTTGTATCGCAAACTTCACCACTCTACCCCGCCACCCTGCGCGATCTGTCGGATGCGCCGCCGTTCCTGTGGGCGATCGGCGATCTGTCGGTGCTGACACGCCCGATGATTTCGATCGTGGGCGCGCGCAATGCGTCCAGCCTGGGCACCCGCATGGCCAAATCGCTGGCCCGCGATCTGGGGGCCGAAGGGTTCGTGATCGTCTCGGGCCTTGCGCGGGGGATTGATGCGGCGGCACATCTGGCGGCACTCGAGACCGGGACGGTCGCCGTGCAGGCAGGCGGCGTCGACATGATGTATCCGGCGGAAAACACCGAACTGGCCCTGGCGATCCCCGAACACGGTCTGCGGCTGTCGGAACAGCCGATGGGTCTGCAACCGATGGCGCGGCATTTCCCCACCCGCAACCGGATCGTCTCGGGGCTGAGCCGCGCGACCATCATCGTCGAGGCGGCGTCGAAATCGGGCAGCCTGATCACCGCGCGCGATGCGCTGGACCAGGGCCGCGAGGTGCTCGCGGTGCCCGGCAGCCCGCTGGATGCCCGCGCATCGGGATGCAACTTGCTGATCCGCGATGGTGCCACATTGATCCGCAATGCCGCAGATGTGATCGAAGCACTTGCACCAATGGCACCGCGCGCGCCCAGCCTGCCGATGCATCTGCCGCTGACCCCGCCCCCTGTGCCTGTGCGCGACCGCCGCTCATTGCGCGACACCGCAGCACTGCACATCCAGATCCTGAACCGTCTCGGCCCTGCCCCGGTGGCCGAGGACCAGTTGATCCGCGATCTGGCCGCCGCACCGTCCGATGTGGCCCCGGTTCTGCTGGAACTGGAACTGGATGGACGCATCGAACGGGGGGCGGGCGGGCTGCTGACGCGGCCCAACTAAGGGCCCCTGCAAGGCCCCCAACCGGACCCATGTTGACATTCAATGCTTGCACCCCACATCTAGCGCCGCCATAGACGCAGAAGATTTTCAGTCCCCGAGGTGCATCTTACATGCCAGTTGTCGTCGTCGAATCTCCGGCCAAGGCCAAGACTATCAACAAGTATCTGGGTGACAATTACACCGTTCTGGCATCCTACGGCCACGTCAGGGACCTGCCGCCCAAGGACGGATCGGTCGACACCGACCATGATTTCGAGATGCTCTGGGAGATCGGCAGCGACAGCAAGAAGCACGTCAAGGCCATCGCCGACGCCCTGAAAAACGACAACGAACTGATCCTCGCGACCGACCCCGACCGCGAGGGCGAGGCGATCAGCTGGCACCTGCAAGAGGCGCTGACCAAGCGCAAGTCGATCACCAAGAGCACTCCGGTGTCGCGCGTGGTGTTCAACGCCATCACCAAAACCGCCGTGACCGAGGCGATGAAAAACCCGCGTCAGGTCGACATGCCGCTGGTCGAGGCCTATCTCGCCCGCCGCGCGCTAGATTACCTTGTGGGCTTCAACCTGTCGCCGGTGCTCTGGCGCAAGCTGCCCGGTGCAAAATCCGCCGGCCGCGTACAATCGGTCTGCCTGCGCCTTATCACCGAACGCGAGATGGAGATCGAAGCCTTTCGTGCCCGCGAATACTGGTCGGTCAAGGCGCTGCTTGCCACGCCGCGCGGACAGGAGTTCGAGGCGCGCCTGACCACGCTGGCAGGCAAGAAGCTGGATCGCTACGATATCGAGAACGGCACACAGGCCGAAATGGCCGTCCAGGCGATCACCAGCCGCGATCTCAAGGTGCAGTCGGTCGAGGCCAAGCCCGCCAACCGCAACCCCTCTGCCCCGTTCATGACATCAACGCTGCAACAGGAAGCCAGCCGCAAGTTCGGCATGGGCGCACGCCAGACCATGAGCGCGGCTCAACGTCTCTACGAGGCGGGTTACATTACCTACATGCGGACCGACGGCATCGACATGGCACCCGAGGCCGTGCAGATGGCGCGCGACGCGATCAAGGACCGCTATGGCGCCGATTACGTGCCGAGCAGCCCGCGCGTCTACAAGAACAAGGCGAAGAACGCGCAGGAAGCGCACGAATGCATCCGCCCGACCGAGATGTCGCAGGATGCCGACGCCCTGAAGATCAGCGATGGTGATCAGCGCAAGCTTTACGATCTGATCTGGAAACGCACGCTGGCCTGCCAGATGGAGAGCGCGCGTCTGGAGCGGACCACCGTCGATGTGGGCAGCCAGGACGGCCAGGTGATGCTGCGCGCAACCGGTCAGGTCGTGCTGTTCGACGGCTTCCTCAAAATCTACGAGGAAGGCCGCGACGACGATGTGACGGATGACGACGACAAGCGACTGCCGCAGATCGGCGAAGGCGACAAGATGGACAAACGCGCCGTCACGCCCGAGCAGCACCATACCCAGCCCCCGCCCCGCTACACCGAGGCGACGCTGGTCAAGCGCATGGAAGAGCTGGGGATCGGCCGCCCGTCGACCTACGCCAGCATCGTGACCACGATCCAGGACCGCGAATACGTCCGCAAGGAAAAGAACCGCCTGATCCCCGAGGACAAGGGGCGGTTGGTCATCGCCTTCCTCGAAAACTATTTCCGCCGCTACGTGGGCTATGACTTCACCGCCTCGCTCGAAGAAGAGCTCGACGACGTCAGCGCCGGTGACCGCGATTACAAGTCGGTGCTGGCGACGTTCTGGCGCGACTTTTCGGCGGCGATTGCCGAAACCTCGGATCTGCGCATCACCGAGGTGCTGGAAAAGATCAACGAGGTTCTGGAGCCGCACCTGTTCCCACCCACCGAAGACGGCACCGACCCGCGCCTGTGCCCCAACTGCGGCACCGGGCGTCTGTCGATGCGCACGGCCCGCTCCGGCGGTGCGTTCATCGGCTGCTCGAACTACCCCGAATGCCGCTATACCCGCGCCTTCGGCCCTCCCGGAGCCGAGGATACGGGCGGCATTCCGCCCGAGGGCAAGGTGCTGGGCGAAGATGCGGGCGACAAGATCTACGCCTTCAAAGGACGCTTCGGCCCTTACGTGCAGCGCGGCGAGGTCACTGACGACAACAAGAAGCCGCCGCGCCAGTCGATCCCGAAGGACTGGCCGCCCGCCGACGTCGATCTGGCGCAGGCGTTGCAATTGCTGTCTCTGCCCCGTCTGGTCGGCCCCCACCCCGAGGATGGCGTTGCTGTCTGGGCCAACATCGGGCGCTATGGACCCTATCTGAAACACGCCGAAAGCACGTCGGAGCGCGGCGGCACCAACGCCAACCTCGAAGGCATCGACGAGGTCTGGACCGTGGGCATGAACCGCGCGGTGCAGCTCTTGGCCGAGAAGCTCGCCTCGCGCGGGGGGCGTGGCGCTGCCGCGAAACCGATCCGTGAATTGGGCGAGCACCCCGATCAGGGTGGCCCGGTCAACATCATGAAGGGCAAATACGGGCCTTATGTGAAATGGGAAAAGGTCAACGCCACCATCCCCAAGGAGGTCGAGCCCGAAGACCTGACGATGGATGCGGCCGTCCTGCTGATCGAGGAAAAGCTGGCGAAATCTCCGGCCAAGCGCAAGGCAGCGCCTAAGAAGAAACCAGCGGCGAAGAAACCCGCCGCCAAGAAGCCTGCCGCCAAGAAAGCGCCGACCAAGAAGCCTGCTGCCAAGAAAACAGCCGCGAAAAAACCGGCCGCAAAGCAAGCCGACGCCGGCGAAAGCTGACCCCTTTACCGCCACCACCTCGCGAACTGCGACTGGTGGCGGTAACATCCTCCCAGCCCCCCTTCCAGAGCCGCCGGGTCATGTTGACACCAAGGCGACCTAAGGTCAGAAGTCTCGGGACACTGACAACAAGGGGATATTCGTGAAAAAAGTCTATGGCTCCGCCGCCGAGGCGCTGGAAGGCGTTCTTTCGGATGGCATGTTGATCGCGGCGGGTGGCTTTGGCCTCTGCGGCATCCCCGAACTGCTGCTCCAGGCGATCAGGGACGCAGGCACCAAGGATCTGACATTCGCGTCGAACAACGCGGGCGTCGATGATTTCGGCATCGGCATCCTGCTGCAGACCAAACAGGTCAAGAAGATGATCTCGTCCTATGTCGGCGAGAACAAGGAGTTCATGCGCCAGTATCTCGGCGGCGAGCTTGAGCTGGAATTCAACCCGCAGGGCACATTGGCCGAACGGATGCGCGCTGGCGGGTCGGGCATTCCCGGTTTCTACACGAAAACCGGCGTCGGCACCCAGATCGCCGAGGGCAAGGAAGTGAAGACCTTCCACGGCGAGGATTACATCCTGGAACGCGGCATCGTCGCGGACCTGTCGATCGTCAAGGCCTGGAAGGCCGACGACACCGGCAACCTGGTGTTCCGCAAGACCGCCCGCAACTTCAACCCGCCCGCAGCGATGTGCGGCAAGGTCTGCGTCGTCGAGGTCGAAGAGATCGTGCCGCGCGGCTCGCTCGACCCCGACAGCATCCACCTGCCCGGCATCTATGTGCACCGCATCATTCAGGGGCAGCACGAAAAGCGCATCGAACAACGCACGACACGCCCGCAGGAGGAAAAGTAATGCCCTGGGATCGCAATCAGATGGCCGCACGCGCGGCACAAGAGCTTGAAGACGGCATGTACGTGAACCTCGGCATCGGCATTCCGACGCTGGTGGCCAACTATGTCGGCGACAAGGACATCACCCTGCAATCGGAAAATGGCATGCTAGGCATGGGCCCGTTCCCGTTCGAAGGCGAAGAAGACGCAGACCTGATCAACGCGGGCAAGCAGACCATCACCGAACTGTCGCGCACGGCCTATTTCGACAGCGCCATGTCGTTCGGCATGATCCGCGGCGGCAAGATTGCTGCGGCGATCCTGGGTGCGATGGAAGTGGCCGAAAACGGCGACCTGGCGAACTGGATGATCCCCGGCAAGCTGGTCAAGGGCATGGGCGGTGCGATGGATCTGGTCGCGGGCGTGGGCCGTGTGATCGTGGTCATGGACCACCAGAACAAGGCGGGAGAATCCAAGGTGCTGAAGGATTGCACGCTGCCGCTGACCGGCAAGGGCGTGGTTGATCGGATCATCACCAACCTTGGCGTGCTCGACGTGGTCGAGGGCGGCCTGCGAATCGTGGAATGCGCCGAGGGCGTCACCGAGGACGAGCTGCGCGCGGCGACCGAAGCCACCATCGTCTGAGACTGAGCAATCAAGAGAGGGGGGCCCGTCGCGGCCCCCTTTTGCATGTCCGCCTGACTTTGCGCCTAGTTCATCGCCGCAAAGACACAACCGTCGCTGATCAACTGCGGCGGCGTCAGGCACAGCCCGCGCGCCACCTGAAACGCCGCCAGCACCTTCGGAACATAATCGCGGGTCTCGGCAAAGGGCGGCACACCGGCATGGGTCTGCACCGACCCCTCGCCCGCATTGTATCCGGCCAGCACCAGTATCGGGTCGTGATCGAACTTGCCCATCAGCCAATCAAGGTAAGCGACGCCGCCCCTGATGTTGTCGGCGGCCACCAGACTGTCCAGAACACCGAACCGCGCGGCGGTGTCGGGCATCAGCTGCATCAACCCCTTGGCCCCTGCCCGGCTGACCGCATCGGGCTTGCCGGCGCTTTCCACGGTCATCACGGCCAGCACCAGCGCTGGCGAGACCCGCGTGCCGATGGTGGATTTCAGAATCTCGACGCCCTGCGCCTTTGCTATGCCCTGCATCTGCTGCAAACGGGGGGCTGCGACGCCGCCTGTGCTGATCGCGGCCATCGCCTCCTCCAGCCGTCCGGCGCTGGACTGCGCCAGATCCGGCGAGACCTTTTCCCAGAACCAGTCGTAGGTTCCTGTTGCCGGACGCGGGATGCCGGGCGTTGCAGGTGGCGTGCCGGGTCCTGCGGGGGGTGCGGGCACAGCTGCGACCACGGGGGGCGCTTCGATCTGGATCGTGATTCGCTTTTTCACGCCCGCTTTGGGCGGTTTGACCCGCTTTGCCTGGAAATCGGGGAAGGGTGCGGGCGTTTCGGCACACACAGGTGCACACAAAAGCGCAGCCCCCAGCAGGGGAATCACAAAAAATCGCATATCAAGGACCTGCTATTTGCCCGGCTATTGTTTTTAATTGCCGCCAGCATCGCAGGAAACTGCTGTTGAAACCAGAAAATCAGCCGCCAAACATGGCCAAACGAACACATTTTGTTGGATTTCGATCACAGAGCACTGCGGTTCCATTTTTTGGAAAAAAAATAATCGTTCCGAAACAATGCCTTAACCCACTGTTTCCGAAAAAAACTGCGCACCATAATATATCCGAATTGACGCCAAATTCACGCCCCAATCAGACGGCTATATAGGGTCATACCAAGTCGAGCACGGGCCAATGAGAGAGAGCGGCCCACACAGAGCAGACAAGGTTGAACATAACATACTGATCCTTTGGAGGGACACTACGATGACAAAATTTTTCAAAAACTTCCGTAAGAACGACGATGGTGCCGTGACTGTTGACTGGGTTGTGCTGACCGCCGCCGTCGTCGCTCTGGCCGGTGCCGCATACACTTCGATCGAAACCGGTTCGTCGAACCTGACATCGAAAACAGCTTCGGTTCTCGGCGGCATCTCCGTCACCGAGTAAGCTGACCCGCTTACCAAGGTCAAAGCTTTCAAAGGCCGCGTTCTGCACGCAGGACGCGGCTTTTTTTGTTCCCTTCAGGGGGCGGTCGCAGTTTCCGGACAATGGGAAAATCGATATGCGAAAATTCATAAGCAAGATCCGTTCCGAAGAAAACGGTGCCGTCACGGTCGACTGGGTCGTCCTGACTGCCCTGATTGTCGGTCTGGCGCTGGGTGTGATCCTGGCCCTGACGAATGCCGGCATCAACACCGCGGACGGCATCGGAGCGTTTCTTTCGAACTACGTGCCCACCAACTGACACGGAGCGGTCTGCCGCACCAGATCGAACACACGCCGCGCCCCTCACCCGGACGCGGCGTTCGTACATGGGGCGGAAATTGTTTCCAAGTGTCACCAGCAGGCCACGCCGCGCCCCAGTTTTTGCCACATTACCCCTGTATGGTAAGCGTTGAAAAAACAGGCGCGCCGGGCATCCGGACGCCAGACATCGAGCTAGAGGTATTCACATGCGTGCTGTATTTGGAATGGTCCTGATCCTTGGCATCGCCCTTGCAGGCGGCGCCGTTTACATGGCCAAGAACTACATCGGGGCCTATCAGGCCGAACTGGCCAGGGAACGCGCGGCACGTGCCGAAATCGTGCCCACGGTCGAGGTCTATGTCGCGGACCGCGCCCTGAAATATGGCGAGACATTCACCCAAGAGGATGTGCGCGCGGTCAACTGGCCGGAAAACGCGATCCCCGAGGGGGCGTTCACCATCGACAACGCGCTTTGGCCCGAAGGGCAGCCGAAAGAACGTGTGGTCCTGCGCGCCATGGAAAAAGACGAGGCGATCCTTGCCATCAAGGTTACGGAACCTGGCGAAGAGGCTGGCCTTACCTCGCGGCTGGAACGCGGCATGCGCGCCTTTGCGATCAAGGTCGACGTGGCCAGCGGCGTTTCGGGCTTCTTGCGACCGGGCGACCGCGTAGACGTCTATTGGACCGGGCAAGTCAGCCGCAGCCTGTCGGAAAGCAGCGAAGTGACCAAGTTGATCGAGCCGGGCGTCAAACTGATCGCCATCGACCAGTCCGCCGCGGGCGATTCCTACGGCGCCGTGATTGCCCAGACCGTGACCGTCGCGGTGAAACCCGAACAGGTCGCAGCCCTTGCACAGGCGCAATCGACGGGCCGTCTGGCCCTGTCGCTGGTCGGCACCGACGACGACACCGTGGCCGGAGCAATCGAGATCGACCAGCGCACCTTGCTGGGCATCGCCGCCGAGGAAGTTGCCGCCGAAGTGAAGGCCAAAGAGGTCTGCACCATCAGAACCCGTCGCGGTGCCGAGGTTGTCGAGATTCCGATCCCTTGCACGAACTGACGACAAAGCGGCGCGTTATCATGATCTTACCCAAGACCGCCCGACGCTGGCGGTCTTGTCATTTTTGCACCTGTTGCCAGTTATCCACATAAACCAAGGGTGCGAAGCCGTTGATTCTTGCATAAAAAACCAAACTGGCGCATGGTCGTGACAATTCAGGGCACCAAGACCCAATCCAGGCGTGATCAAAAGGGCAGGTCACAATGACATTGAATAGATTTATTAAGATGGCTCTTTTGGGCCTTACGCTGACGGCTGCACCGTTGGCGCTGACACATTCTGCGCAGGCCGACACGTTACGTGTGGTGAAAAAGGGCACGTCCAGCACGCTGAGCGTACCGATGAACCGCGCCGTGGTGGTCGAAAGCGATATACCATTTTCGGAACTCAGCATCGCAAACCCGGCCATCGCCGACATTTCGTCGCTGTCCGACCGTACCATATATGTCCTGGGCAAATCGCCCGGACTGACGACGCTGACCTTGCTCGATGCGTCGGGGCAATTGATCACCAACGTCGAGGTCCGCGTCTCAGCCGACATTTCGGAATTCAAGGAACGCCTGCGGCAGATCCTGCCCGGCGAAAACATCGAAGTGCGCACCGCCAACGACGGCATCGTGCTTTCGGGCACCGTATCGTCGACCGCGCACCTGCAACGGGCTCTGGATCTGGCCGCGCGCTATGCGCCGGAACGGGTTTCCAACCTGATGAGCGTGGGTGGCATTCAGCAGGTGATGCTGAAGGTCCGCTTTGCCGAGATGCAGCGCTCCGTGTCGAAATCGCTGAGCTCCTCGCTTGCAATCAACGGCACGACCCTGGGCGGCGATCTGGGGATCAGCGGCGGCACCGGCACGACCAGCACCTCTGGCGGTGTGTCCAATTCGCTGTCGGGCAACATTCCCGCCGCGAACTCCAACGCGGGCGCGGTTCTTTTCGGCTTCAACGCGGGGTCGACACAAGTCGGCATCCTGCTCGAAGCACTTGAAACCAAGGGCGCCGTGCGCACCCTTGCCGAACCCAACCTCGTGGCCCTGTCGGGACAAGAGGCAAAGTTTCTGGCAGGTGGCGAATATCCCGTGCCCGTCAGCCAAGATAACGACACGATCACGGTCGAATACAAACCCTTCGGCATCGAGCTGAACTTTATCCCCCGCGTGGTGGACAAGGATCTGATCAACCTCGAACTGCAGGCGGCGGTGTCGGCCATCGACCCGACCAACGGCTTTTCGGTCAACGGCTTCAACATCGACGCGTTCACCCGCCGCGAGACATCGACGACCGTCGAAATGCGCGACGGCGAAAGCTTTGCGATTGCCGGGCTCTTGCAGGACGACTTTACCGACAACAACTCCCAGCTTCCGTGGCTTGGCGATGTTCCGGTGCTGGGCGCCCTCTTCCGCTCGTCCTCTTACCAGCGCAACCAGACCGAACTGGTGATCATCATCACCGCCCATCTGGTGACGCCGACACGCGGAGAAGCCCTGGCCCTGCCCACGGACCGGATTTTGATCCCGACCGAGAAAGACCTGTTTCTGCATGGCCGCGTGGTCGGTGGAACGCGGGCACCGAAAAAAGGTGCCGCTGGCGAAGTTGCCAAACAGGATTTCAGCGGTTCCTACGGCTATGTGATGGATTAAGGCGATGCGAGGCCCAAATATCATGAAAAACCAATGTGTTTCAGCGCTGGCCCTCGTGGCCGCCCTCTCCGCGTGCACGACCTCGACCGACCCGGTCTATACCCAGTTCCACCGCGAGGCGGGGGCATCGCTGGACAACGGGACGTTTGGCGCGGCCACGCACAACAACACATTGATCATGAACGGCGAAGCGCAATACACGCTTGATCTGGCAAACCGCTTTGCGGGCGAGGTCACATCGGTCGTGACTTTCGCCTTCAACAGCGCGCAACTGGACGGAACCGCCCAGGCGGTGCTGCGTCAACAGGCCGACTGGATACGCCAGTTCCCCGAAATCCGGTTTCGCGTCTACGGTCACACCGATCTGGTGGGATCGGCGGCCTACAACCGCAGGCTGGGCCTGGCCCGCGCCAATGCGGTCGTGCATTACCTGACATCGCTGGGCATTTCGCGCAGCCGTCTCGAAGCGGTGGCGTCTTTTGGCGAAACCCAGCCGCTGATCGTGACGCAGGGCCGCGAGCGGCGCAATCGTCGCACGGTCACCGAAGTGTCGGGCTTTGTCGCGCGTCACCCGCAGGTGCTGGACGGCAAATATGCCGAGATCATCTACCGCGATTACATCGCCTCTGCCGTGCCGCCCAGCCAGCTGTCCAACACCACCGAAGGGCTGGCTGAACAATAAGCGCGACTTTCTCGGATCGTGCCGAGATTCCTAACAATTGGGCCCTTTTGGCCCCATTCCTGCCCAGATTAGCTGCGATTTTACCTTTAATGGGACAGCTGCGTTCGGTGCTTTGCACCAGATGTGGCAGGGTCAGGTAGAATCGGGCAGAACATATAGCCTGAACATTGCTTGCCCAACCCTTTGACAAAAGGAAGTTAGGTAATGAGCAGTGTCATGCCACCACCACAGACCGCCCCGATCGTCGCTTGCACCGTCAGCCGCGATGTGCAGAACTTTGATCTGCTGATCGAGGACATGGAAACGGCACTTGGCGAAGCATGGGGCGATCTTGGCTTTGCCGAGGCGCTTGCCTTCTTCGGCCAACCCGAGGCAGAGGCCCTCGAATTCATTGCCCTGGCGATGGACCACGAGGACGAGCAGGACCTTGTTCTGATGTCCGAGATCATCACGCAGGCCAAGGCCCGCAAGATCAAGGTCATCCTGATCGCCGAAGACATGACCCCCGCCTCGCTGCACACGTTGCTGCGCAAGGGCGCGGACGAGTTCATCCCCTACCCTCTTCCCGAAAAAGAGCTGGAGCGCGCCATCGAGCGCATCCGCACCCCCGAAGAGCCCGCCAAGCCCGAAGCGTCGGCGCCGTCCCTCAAGGCCGGCACCAGCAAGGAAGGCGCGGTCATCGTCGTGCACGGGTTGGCTGGCGGCACGGGTGCCACGACATTGGCGACCAACCTGGCATGGGAACTGGCGATCCTTGAGAAAAAGGGCAAAAAGCCCCCGTCGGTCTGCCTGCTGGATCTGGATCTGCAGTTCGGATCGGTCTCGACCTTTCTCGACCTGCCCCGCCGCGAGGCCGTCTATGAAATGCTGTCCGACACCGAAAGCATGGACGACGAAACCTTTGGCCAGTCGCTGCTGACCTTCAACGACAAGCTGCACGTTCTCACGGCCCCGTCCGACATGCTGCCGCTTGACCTGATTTCGGTCGAGGACATCGCCCGCGTGATCGACATGGCGCGCAGCCACTTTGATTACGTGGTCGTCGACATGCCCTCGACGCTGGTGCAATGGACCGAAACCGTGCTGCACGCGGCGCACGTCTATTTCGCCACCATCGAGCTCGACATGCGGTCGGCCCAGAACACCCTGCGCTTCAAGCGCGCCTTGCAGTCCGAAGAGCTGCCCGCGGAAAAGCTCCGCTATGTGCTGAACCGCGCCCCGAAATTTACCGACCTAAGCGGCAAGGGCCGTGTCAAACGCATGGCCGAAAGCCTGGAGGTGGCGATCGAACTGTCGCTGCCCGATGGCGGCAAACAGATCACACAAGGGGCGGACCACGGACTTCCCCTGGCCTCTTCGGCACCAAAAAACCCGCTGCGCCGTGAAATTGCCAAATTGGCAGCGTCTATTCATGAAACAAAATCCGACGAAGCCAAGGCGGCCTAGTCTGAAACCGGGGGAAGCCCATGTTTTCCAAGTACAAAAAACCTGCGACGAGTGCGCCCAAGGCCGAATCTGCCGTCAAAGAGACGCCCATTGCCAAGATCACACCGTTGCCCAAGGCTTCGGTCAAGCCTGATCCGGGCCGTGTCGCGCGTCGCAGCAACATGGTCACCGCCGCCGTCGTGCCCGTCGAGAAAGAGCGCAAGCGCAAGGAGCGCATGGGCGAGATCAAGCTGGACCTGCACCGCGCCCTGCTGGACAGCCTGAACCTCTCGGCTCTCGAGACGGCGACGGAGAGCGATCTGCGTCACGAGATCGGAGCCATTGCCGCGGAATTCCTGCAAGAGCGCAGCATCGTTCTGAACCGTGACGAACGCCAGACCCTGAACCAGGAGCTTTACGACGAAGTGAAGGGTCTCGGCCCGCTTGAAACACTTCTGAAAGACGACACCGTCAACGATATTCTGGTCAACGGCCCGCAACAGATCTTTGTCGAACGCGACGGCAAGCTGCAACTGACCGACGTCACGTTCAAAGACGAACGTCACCTTCTGCGCATCATCGACAAGATCGTCTCGGCGGTCGGTCGGCGCGTGGACGAAAGCAACCCCTACGTCGATGCGCGTCTGAAAGATGGCTCGCGTTTCAACGCCATGGTGCCCCCGATTGCGGTCGACGGCAGCCTGGTGTCGATCCGTAAGTTCAAGAAGGACAAGCTGGGCATCGACGATCTGGTCGATTTCGGGGCCTTCACCGAAGAAATGGCCGCCTATCTTCAGGCCGCCGTCGCCACACGTCTCAACATCATCGTCTCGGGCGGTACCGGCTCGGGCAAGACGACCACGCTGAACGCGCTGTCGTCCTTCATCGACAACTCCGAACGCATCCTGACCATCGAGGATACGGCCGAACTTCAACTGCAACAGACCCACGTGGGCCGCATGGAAAGCCGCCCGCCCAACGTCGAAGGCAAGGGCGAGGTGTCCCCCCGTGACTGTCTGAAAAACGCCCTGCGGATGCGTCCCGACCGTATCATCGTCGGCGAGACGCGCGGCGAGGAAGTCATCGACATGTTGCAGGCGATGAACACCGGCCACGACGGCTCGATGACCACGATCCACGCCAACAGCGCGCGCGATGGCGTGTCGCGTCTGGAAAACATGATCGCCATGGCAGGCATCGAAATGCCGCTCAAGGCGGTGCGCTCGCAAATCTCAAGCGCTGTGAACCTGATCGTTCAGGCCTCGCGCCTGCAGGACGGCTCGCGCCGGATGACCTCGATCACCGAGATCACCGGCATGGAGGGCGACGTAATCTCCATGCAGGAAATCTTTCGCTACCAGCGCGTCGGCCTGACCCCCGACAACAAGATCATTGGACATTTCACCGCGACGGGTGTGCGCTCGCACTTTGCCGAACGCTTCCGGATGTGGGGCTATGATCTGCCCGCGTCCATCTACGAACCCATCGCGGCTCAATAAGGACAGATGACATGAGCGCAGAACCCATCATCTACGGCCTGATCTTTGTCGGCGTGCTGGTCCTCGTCGAGGGCCTGTATCTGGTCGCCTTCGGCAAGTCGATTTCGCTGAACTCGCGGGTCAACCGCCGGCTCGACATGCTCAACAAGGGCGGACGCCGCGAAGAAGTGCTCGACCAGCTCCGCAAGGAAATGCAGCAGCACATGAACGCCAAGTCGATCCCGCTCTATTCGCTGCTTGCGGAAAAGGCGCAGAAGGCGGCGATTGCCTTCACGCCCAAGCAGCTTATCGGCGTGATGGCGGGGCTGACCGTGATCGCGTTCTTCGGCCTGACCATCGGCACCGAGACGGAAACGCCCGTGCGGATCATGCTGTCGATCGTGATCGGCGTCGGCGCAGTCTATTTCTGGGTCTCGACCAAGGCCAACAAACGCCTGGCCCTGATCGAGGAACAGCTGCCCGATGCGGTCGAACTCATGGTGCGCTCGTTGCGCGTGGGCCACCCGTTCACCTCGACGATCCAGATCGTGTCGAAAGAGGTTCAGGACCCGCTGGCCTCGGAATTCGGTGTGATCGCGGACGAAAGCGCCTATGGCCGCGACGTCGGCGAAGCGCTGAAGGACATGGCAGAGCGTCTGGACATGCAGGACTTGCGCTTTCTTGCGGTCGCCGTGACCATCCAGCAGCAATCGGGCGGCAACCTCGCCGAGATCCTCGCCGGTCTGGCCCAGGTGATCCGTGCCCGCTTCCGCCTGTTCCGCCGCGTCAAGGCGATCACCGCCGAGGCGAAATGGTCGGGCAAGTTTCTGTCCGCCTTCCCCCTGCTGGCGCTGGTCGTGATCCAGGTCAGCGATCCCAACTATTACGACGCGGTGCGCGATCACCCCTACTTCATCCCGGCCTGCTTTCTGGTTGGCATTTTCCTCGCGGTCAATCTGGTGGTCATGCGCGTGCTGACCGACATCAAGGTATAAGGAAGCGAACCTGTGGACATGATACTGGAAATTCAGGGTGCCATCACGGACGCTCTCGGGCCACTTGGGCCGATCATCATCGCGGGTGTTCTGGGCCTGATGCTGGTCATCTTCACCGTCGTGATGATGCTGCGCCAGCCCGAAGACCCGATGACACGGCTCAAGCGTCAGGTGCAGGCCCCCGGCGGCTCGATCACCCGCGAAAAGCTGCGTCAGGGCGGGCATAACGAACAGCTAGACCGATTTGCGGGCTTTCTCGAGCCCAAGGACGTGGCCGAGCTGAGCAAACGCCAGTTGATGCTGACGCAGGCGGGCTATCAGTCGCGCGACGCGGTGCGGATCTTTCACTTTGCCCAGTTCACTCTGGGGATCATCGGTCTGATTCTGGGCGTGATCTATGTGAACGTCCTGAACGCAGACGTCGAGATGACCACGAACCAGATGGCCATGTGGACGCTTGGACCGGGTGGTGCGGGCTATTACCTGCCGCAATACTGGGTCACCCGCCGCGTCGAGACCCGCAAGGAAGAGATCACGCGCGGCTTTCCCGATGCCCTCGACATGATGCTGGTCTGCGTCGAGGCCGGACAATCGCTGGATCAGTCCATCGTCCGCGTGGCCCGCGAACTGCGTGCCTCCTACCCCGCTCTGGCCGACGAATTCGACATCGTCGCCTATGAGATGAAGGCGGGCAAGGACAAGGAAACCGTTCTGAAAGACATGGGCGAACGCTGCGGCGTGGCCGATGTGTCCAGCTTTACCACCGTGCTGGTGCAATCGGCCAGCTTCGGCACATCCATCGCCGAAGCGCTGCGGGTCTATGCGGGCGAAATGCGCGACAAACGCGTCATGCGCGCCGAAGAGGCCGCAAACAAGTTGCCAACCAAGATGACCCTTGCCACAATGATGCTGACAGTGCCGCCGCTGCTGATCATTCTGGTCGGCCCTTCGGCGCACGGGATCACCCAATTGGGCAACATGAGTAAGTAACCTTATGACATCAGCCACCAAAGCGGCCTTTGTTGCCGCTGCCATGGCTCACGGATTGGCCGCCTGTTCATCGGGCGGCCTTTCGGCATCTTCGGACGGCGTTTACGCCCCCGGCGTCGACACCCGCAAGGAGGCAGTCGACGGCGTCGAAGTCGGCCACCGCCTGATCGCGGCGGGCGAATTCGAACTGGCGATCAAGGCCTTCACCCGCGCCGCCCTCGACGATGGCATGAACGCCGAGATCCTGTCGGGCTTGGGCACCGCCAACCTGGGGCTGGGCCGTCTGGGACAGGCCGAAAAGCTGCTGCGCCGGGCGACCACCGACTACGAGGCATGGCCCGAGATCTACAACAACCTTGGCGTCGTCCTGATGGAAAGCGGCCAAAACGCCGAAGCCGAACAGATTTTTCGCAAAGCCTATGCACTTGATGACGGAGAAAGCACACTCATCCGGGATAATCTGCGCTTGGCACTCGCAAAAACGGAAAAATCTGTTAATGTGGAAGAAGAAAACAACAATTATAAATTGGTGCGGCGCGGCAGCAGCGATTATCTGATCCGGCCAGCATCATGATTGAGGCAGCAGTAAAGGACGCAATAAATGCGCCACCCCATTCTTGTTTCCGCCTGCATCGCAGGCGCACTGGTTCTATCCGCATGTGACAAGAAAAGCGGCGATGCCACCGTGCAGCGCGCCTTTCAGGACGTCAACGTCGTGGATGAAAGCAACCTGAACGACGTGATGCTGACCGTGGCCGACCCCAACGAGGCGGTCTCGTATTTCCAGCGCACCGCCGCCAGCGACCCCAGCCGCATCGACCTGCAACGCGGGCTCGCCAGTTCTCTGGTCAGGGCCAAGCGCATGACCGAAGCCGCCACAGCCTATGCCAAGGTGGTCAAGATGGACGGGGCCACGGCCGACGACCAGGTGGATTACGCCGATGCGCTCATCCGCGCGGGCGACTGGGCCAAGGCCGAAAAGGTTCTGGATGCGGTCCCCCCAACCCACGAGACGTTCAAGCGCTACCGGCTTGAGGCGATGGTGGCCGACAGCAATCAGGAATGGAAGAAATCCGACAGTTTCTATGAAATCGCCGTGGGCCTGACAACGAAACCCGCCGGGGTGATGAACAACTGGGGCTATTCCAAGCTGACGCGCGGCGACTTTGCCGATGCCGAGCGCCTGTTCGGCGAGGCGATCCGCCAGGAGCCGTCGCTGTTCACCGCCAAGAACAACATGATCCTCGCCCGTGGCGCGCAGCGCGACTATACCCTGCCCGTGATCCCGATGGACCAGGTCGAGCGCGCGCAACTGCTGCACACCCTCGCCCTGTCGGCGATCAAGCAGGGCGATGTGGAAACCGGCAAGGGCCTGTTGCGCGACGCCATCGAGACGCACCCCCAGCACTTCGAGGCTGCGGTCCGGTCCCTGCAGGCGTTGGAAAACAACGTCTCGAACGGCTAGGCGCATGGCGATCTCGGCCTGGTCCGCGTGGTGGTTCCTGCCCTTCGTGCTGCCACTGTGTTTCTACGTGGCCTTCACCGACCTGCGCGAAATGCGCATTACAAATCAGGCGGTCGGCGCCTTGGTCGTCGAGTTCGCGCTGGTCGGCCTGATCGCGCTGCCCTTCGATGAATACCTGTGGCGGTTCGCGCAGCTGGGCATCGTTCTGGTGATCACGATCATCCTCAATGCCGTGGGCGCAATGGGGGCGGGCGATTCCAAATTCATCGCCGCCGCCGCCCCCTATCTGGCGGTGGGCGACACGCAGATCATCATCGCCCTCTATACCGCCAGCCTGCTGGCCGCCTTCAGCGCGCACCGTCTGGCCAAGCACAGCGCCCTGCACCGCATGGCCCCACACTGGATCAGCTGGAACCAGGGCAAGAAATTCCCGATGGGCTTTGCCCTCGGCGGCACGCTCGCCTTCTACCTGATCCTCGGGGCGATTTTCGGCAGCTAGGGCAGCACTGCCAAAGTCGCACGAGTTTCGCCACAATATTGGCCCAAACGCCGGGTATTGCAGGCCCAAAGCAGACAACACACAGGCAGCGCCCCATGACCATGCAGCAGACAACCGTAATGGCCCCGCCCGCCCCCAAGCGGCTGGAAGAGATGAAGTTGCCCATCGTCATGATGCGCGACATCCTCCTCAAGACGATGTTCCGCAAGACGTTGGACATGGTCACCGACCTGGCCCCTGCGCTCTGCCTGCCCATTCCCGTCACGCAAGAGCTGATCGACATGGGCCGCGACCAGCGCCTGATCGAGGCGACGGGCACGCTCAACGCCAACAACGGCAGCGAAATGGGCTATCAGTTGACCGACGCGGGCAAGGCGCGCGCGCTCGATGCGCTGCAGCAGTCGGAATATTACGGTGCGATGCCGGTGCCGCTCGACGTCTACCGCGAACAGGTCGAACGCCAGTCGATCCGCAACATCATGATCAGCCGCGACCAGTTGACCAACGCCATGGGCCATCTGGTGCTGCCCGACAGCCTGCTCGACCACCTCGGCCCCGCCGTCAGTGCCGGCCGCTCTATCTTGATGTACGGCCCCCCCGGCAATGGCAAATCCTCGATTTCCAACGGTATCCGCGACGCATTGGGCGACTGTGTCTACGTGCCGCGCGCCATCGAATACGCCGGTCAGGTCATCACCGTCTACGACCCCATCGTGCACACGCTGGCCCCCGAAGAGGCCGAAGACCCCAGCGCGCTGCGCCGCGTTACCCGCTATGACCGCCGCTATGTCTGCTGCGAACGCCCCACGGTCATCACCGGCGGCGAGCTGTCGCTGAACATGCTCGATCTGGTCTACAACCCCGTCGCACGCACCTATCAGGCGCCGCTGCAACTCAAATCCACCGGCGGCATCTTCATCGTCGACGACCTTGGCCGCCAGGCGGAATCGCCACAAAGCCTGGTGAACCGCTGGATCGTTCCGCTGGAAGAGGGCAAGGACATCCTCTCGCTGCAGTCGGGCGAGAAGTTCGAAGTGCCCTTCGACACGCTGGTGATCTTCTCGACCAACTTCCACCCGAACGAGATTTTCGACCAGGCCGCCCTGCGCCGTATCTTCTTCAAGATCAAGATCGACGGCCCCAATCAGGCGAACTTCCTCAAGATCTTCGCGATGGTCGCCCGCAAGAAGAAAATGGCGCTGGACGAGCCTTCGCTGGTTCACCTGCTGAAGGTCAAATACCCCACCATCGGCAACGTCTATGCGAACTACCAGCCGGTCTTCCTGATCGACCAGATGATCGCGATCTGCGACTTCGAGGGCATCCCCTACAAGATGTCGCCGCAACTGATCGACCGCGCCTGGGCCAACATGTTCGTCAAGGACGAAGTGATCGTCAAATAACCCTTCATCTTGCCAGCCAAACTCCGGGGGAGGCCAAAGGCCGGGGGCAGCGCCCCCGATTGCTCTGGCCGCTGCGCCCGCGCCCGCTACATTGGGCCGCATGACAGACCTCCCCCCCCTCTTTGCCGACTGGTTTGCCGCCAAGGGCTGGCACATCCACCCGCACCAGCAGGACATGTTGGACCGCGCGGACGCCCCCGCCCTGCTGCTGATCGCGCCAACCGGCGGCGGCAAGACGCTGGCGGGTTTCCTGCCGACGCTGGTTGATCTTGCAACCACGCCCCATGCCGGTCTGCACACGCTCTACGTCTCGCCGCTCAAGGCGCTGGCCGCCGACATCAAACGCAACCTGACCACGCCCGTCACCGAGATGGCCCTGCCGATCCGGATCGAGGACCGCACCGGCGACACCACCGCCACCCAGAAACGCCGCCAGCGCGCCGACCCGCCGCATATCCTGCTGACCACCCCTGAATCGCTGGCCCTGCTCACCAGTTACCCGGATGCGCCACACATCTTCAAAGGGCTCAAGCGCGTGATCGTCGACGAAATCCACGCCCTGGCCGAAAGCAAGCGGGGCGACCAATTGATGCTGGCGCTGGGTCGGCTGCAAACCCTCTGCCCCGATCTGCGGCGCGTCGGCCTCTCCGCCACGGTCGAGGACCCCGCCGCCATCGCCCACACCCTCGCGCGCCATCCCGATCCCTGCGAGATCCTGCTTGCCGACCCGGGCCCCGCGCCCGATATCGCCATGCTGGACACCGATGCCGCCCCGCCCTGGTCCGGCGGCGGTGCCAAGTACGCCATTCCCGCCGTGCTCGACCAGGTCCGCCAGCACAAGACCACGCTGATCTTCCACAACACCCGCGCCCAGGCCGAGATTTTCTTTCACAACCTCTGGCTTGCCAACGACGACGGCCTGCCCATCGGCATCCACCACGGCTCGCTCGACCGCGCCCAGCGGCTCAAGGTCGAGGCGGCGATGGTGGCGGGGCAGCTGCGCGCCATTGTCTGTACCGGTACGCTCGATCTGGGGATCGACTGGGGCGATGTCGACCTGATCATCCAGATCGGCGCGCCCAAGAACGTCAAGCGTCTGGTCCAGCGCATCGGCCGCGCCAACCACCGCTACAATGCGCCCTCCAAGGCACGTCTGGTTCCCGCCAACCGTTTCGAAGTGGTCGAATGCATAGCCGCCATCGACGCAGCCCTCGCAGGCGAACTTGACGGCGAGCCGCGCGGCCCCGGCCCCCGCGACGTACTTTGCCAGCACATCCTGATCACCGCCGCCTCCGGCCCCTTCGACGCAGATGCGCTCTACGCCGAGGTCACCACGGTCGGCGCCTACTCCGCCCTCACCCGCGCAGATTTCGACGCCTGCCTCGACTTCGTGGCCACCGGCGGCTATGCCCTGCGCGGCTACGACCAGTGGCAGCGCCTGAAACAGGCCCCCGACGGCACATGGGCCTTGCGCGATCCGCGCTCCGACAGGCGCATCCGCATGAACATCGGCACCATTCAGGACACCGACACGCTCAAGGTGCGGATGAAGAACGCCCGCGGCGGCAAGCCTCTGGGCGAGATCGAGGAAGGCTTTGCCGCAAGCCTCACCCCCGGCGACACCTTCCTGATCGGCGGCCAGATCGTGCGCTATGATTCCTTGCGCGAAATGACCGTGCAAGTCACCCCCGACGCGGCGAAAAAACCCAAGGTCGCAGCCTTCATGGGCACCAAGTTCGCCACCTCCACCCAGCTCAGCCAGCGTATTCTGCGCCTGTTTCAGCAGGATACCTGGCCGGAGCTGCCCGACCACACCGCCGAATGGCTCGCCCTTCAGCGCAGGGTCAGCCACCTGCCGGAACCGAACCGCCTGCTGATCGAATGCTTCCCCCACGACGGACGCACGCACCACGCGATCTACGGCTTTGCGGGGCGCAATGCGATGCAGACCCTGGGCCTGCTGCTGACCAAACGCATGGAGGAGCTGGGCCTCGACCCGCTTGGCTTTCTTGCCACCGACTACGCCACCTTGATCTGGGGGCTTGAGCCGATCACCAATCCCGCACCGCTTTTCGATATCGACGCGCTGCGCGACGGGCTCGACCGCTGGCTCGCGGGCAACGCGGTAATGAAACGCACCTTTCGCGCCTCGGCCACCATCGCGGGGCTGATCGACCGCAACACGCCCACCGCGCGCAAATCGGGCCGCCAAGCAACGTTTTCCTCCGACATCCTCTACGACACGCTGGCCAAATACGACCCCGGCCACCTGATGCTGCAAATCACCCGCGAAGAAGCGATGCGCGGGCTCGTCGACTTTGGCCGCATCGAGGATATGGCCGCGCGCATCAACGACCGCATCGACCTCGTCACCCTCGACCGCCTGACCCCGCTCGCCGCCCCCCTGATGCTCGAAGTGGGCCGTGTCCCGGTCAAGGGCCTGGCCGAAGAGCGCCTGATCGCCGAAGAAGCCGCGCGGCTGATGGCCACTGCGGGCCTCGAACTCTGACCATTTCTTTTGGCCCCAAATATCCCGGGGGGCCAGGGGGCAGAGCCCCCAGATTCAGTGGCACGGGCAAAGCCCCCAAATTCGCGCTTTCACCCTGCGCACCCAGACGCTATTGAACAAACCATGAACTTTTGCGACATCACCCTGAACGGCGCACATCTCAAAACCCTCGGTTCCGGCGCGCTCTGGTGGCCGGATCAAGACCTGCTTTGCGTCTCCGACCTGCACTTCGGCAAATCCGAACGCATGGCGCGGCGCGGCGGGCCGTCGCTGCCCCCCTACGAGACCCGCGATACGCTGACCCGCCTCGCCGCCGATCTCGACCACACCCAGGCGCGCACCGTGATCTGCCTCGGCGACAGCTTCGACGACCTGCAAGCGGCGCAATCTCTGCCCGAAGAGGAACGCCTGTGGATCACCCGCCTGCAGGCAGGCCGTCGCTGGGTCTGGATCGAGGGCAACCATGATCCCGGTCCCATCGACCTCGGCGGCAGCCATCTGGCGCAGCTCGCGATGCCGCCGCTGACCTTCCGCCACGTCGCCACGCCCGAAGAAGCCGCAGAGATATCAGGCCACTACCACCCAAAGGTCACCCTGCCGACGCGCGGGCGCAGCATTTCACGGCCTGCGTTCCTGCTGGACGCGCACCGGCTGATCCTGCCTGCCTATGGCACCTATACGGGCGGATTGCGCAGCCATGACGGTGTTCTTGCAGGGCTGATGGGCCCCGACGCCACTGCAATCCTGACCGGTGCCACACCGGTCCGCATCCCGATGCCGCGCCTATAAGATGCCCGCAGCCTCAAGGTCCGGCTGGTATTTGCGGCTGACGGGCACCTTGTCGCCATTGCACAAGATCAGCACGGGCCGCCCGTTGACCATCTCGGTCTCGGCAATCGCCGCCCGCGCAACCCAATGCGAGCGGTGCGTGCAATAGCCTTCGACCAGGTCCATCTCCTCGACAGCATCGGCAAAACGCATGCGCAGCTCGAACTGTCCCTGCGCGGTGATCACATGCACCACATGCCCGTCCGCCGACAGCCGCAGCACGTCGTGATCCGCATCTTCCGGCAGCCTGCGCGTCAGTCTGGGGCGTTCGGGCTCTGCCCCTTGGGTCTCGGTGCTCACCGCTGCCATTTTCGGAAGACAATACCGCAACAGGCTGACCATGACGCAGATCACCAAGATCATGCCAGCCAGCGGCCAGAAGCCGAAATTTCCGGTCTCTTCGGGCTTCAGCCAGAACAAAGTCCAGCCATAGACGATGGGACTGAGGATCGCGGTTATCGTCAGCAGGACGACGGCTTCATGGGCCAGCGGCGGAAACGAGAGCAGTGCACGCGCCGACAGCCTGCGCACGGCCTGCGCCAGCGCGATCCCGACGCAGATGTTGACCAGCCAATAGAACAGCCGCGTCGGCAGGTAGAGATAGGAATAGGTTCCAAAAGGTCCCGCCAGGCTGATCGTGATCGAACAGACCACGATCATGGCCAAAGCGGGCAGCGTATCGTGCACCAAGCGTTCGCGATGTCTGGTAAACTCTGAACTCACGCAACCATTGCCCAACGCACAAAACAGGATTCTCTCAACCTGTGCGGGTTTTACGCGAAAAGCGTGGAGTTTCAACAGCCAACCCGACGCCCACGCCCCCAAAAGATGCGTGCGTTCAGATCTTTACCGGCAGGCAGGGACGAACCCCGCCCGCCGGAAAACCGGTCTCAGACGGTCAGACCCTCGGGCGCGGGCAGGCCATTGGCGCGGCAGCAGGCGGTGACCGTGTTGGCCAGCAGGCAGGCAATCGTCATCGGCCCGACACCTCCCGGAACGGGCGTGATCGCGCCTGCGACAGCGGCGCAGCTGTCATAGTCGACATCACCCACCAGCCGCGTGCCGCCTTCGGGCTTGTCGATGCGGTTGATGCCCACGTCGATGACCGTCGCGCCCGGCTTGATCCAGTCGCCCGGCACCATCTGCGGACGCCCCACCGCTGCCACCACGATGTCGGCGCGGCGCACAACGTCGGCCAGATCCTTCGTGCGCGAATGCGCGATCGTCACCGTGCAGCTGTCGCCCAGCAGCAGCTGCGCCATCGGCTTGCCGACGATGTTGCTGCGCCCGATCACCACCGCGTCCATGCCCGACAGCGATCCGTGGTGGTCGCGCAGCATCATCAGACAGCCCAGCGGCGTGCAGGGCACCATGCTGTCCTGACCGGTGCCCAGCAGACCGACGTTGGAAATGTGAAACCCGTCCACATCCTTGGCGGGGTCAATGCTGTTGATCACCAGATCCTCGTCCAGATGACCCGGAAGCGGCAATTGCACAAGGATTCCATGAATTTCCGGGTCGGTGTTCAACTGATGGATCAACGCCAGCAGGTCCGCCTCGGCGGTGCCCGCGTCCAGCTTGTGCTCGACGCTTTTCATACCGACCTCGAGGGTCATCTTGCCCTTGGACTTTACATAGACCTGGCTCGCGGGGTCTTCGCCCACCAGCACCACGGCCAGACCGGGCGTGATCCCGTGATCGGCCTTCAGCGCCGCCACATGGGTCGCCACCTGCCCCCGTACCCTGGCCGCAAAAGCCTTGCCATCAATCACCGTCGCCGCCATTTTCACGTCCTCTTTCTTGATAAAATCGTCGCCTGCACCGCAAGCCTTTGCAGGTTAAAACAGCCCTTCGATCTGGCCGTCGTCGTTCAACATGATCGTTTCCGCCGAAGGCGTGCGCGGCAGACCGGGCATCGTCATGATCTCGCCGCAGACCACCACGACAAAGCCCGCACCCGCGCTCAGCCGCACCTCGCGCACCGGCACCAGATGGCCCGTGGGCGCACCGCGCAGCGCGGGATCGGTCGTGAACGAATACTGTGTCTTGGCCATGCAAACCGGAAGATGGCCATAGCCCTGCTCCTCCCAGTCACGCAACTGGGCCAGAATTTTCTGGTCCATCACCGCGTCATCGGCCCGGTAGATGCGCTTGCAGATGGTCCGTATCTTGTCGGCCAGCGCCATCTCGTCGGGATAAATCGGGGCAAAGTTCGCGGTGTCCGCATCGGCAATCTCGGCCACGCGGGTGGCAAGCTCTTGCGAGCCGTCGCTGCCCAGTTCCCAGTGCCGCGACAGGATCGCCTCGCCCCCCTGCTCTGCCACAAAATCCTTGATCGCCTGCACTTCGGCCTCGGTGTCGGTGACGAAATGGTTGATCGCCACGACCACAGGCACGCCAAAGGATTTCAGGTTCTCGATGTGCCGCCCCAGGTTCGGACAGCCCGACTGTACGGCCTCGACATTCTCGGTGCCCAACTCGGCCTTGGGCACGCCGCCGTTCATCTTCATCGCGCGCACCGTGGCCACGCAGACCACCACCGACGGGGCCAGCCCCGCCTTGCGGCACTTGATGTTCATGAACTTTTCTGCCCCCAAATCAGCCCCGAAACCTGCCTCCGTCACCACATAATCTGACAATTTCAGCGCCGTCGTGGTGGCGATGACCGAATTGCATCCATGCGCGATATTGGCGAACGGCCCGCCGTGCACGAAGGCGGGATTGTTCTCCAGCGTCTGCACCAGGTTCGGCTGCAGCGCGTCCTTCAGCAGCACGGTCATCGCGCCATCGGCCTTCAGATCGCGGGCGAACACCGGCGTGCGGTCGCGGCGGTAGGCGACGATCATCGCACCCAGCCGCCTTTGCAGATCGTTCAGGTCATTGGACAGACACAGGATCGCCATGACCTCGGAGGCGACGGTGATGTCGTAGCCAGTCTCGCGCGGGAAACCGTTTGTCACCCCGCCAAGGCCCACGTTGACCTGCCGCAGCGCACGGTCGTTCATGTCCACCACGCGGCGCCAGACGACCCGGCGCACGTCGATGTCCAGTTCGTTGCCCCAATAGATGTGGTTGTCGATCATCGCCGCCAGCAGCGAATGGGCGCTGGTGATGGCGTGAAAATCGCCGGTGAAATGCAGGTTCATGTCTTCCATCGGCACGATCTGCGCATAGCCGCCGCCCGCGGCCCCGCCCTTCATGCCAAAGTTCGGCCCAAGCGACGCCTCGCGGATGCAGACGCAGGCCTTCTTGCCGATGCGGTTCAGCCCGTCGCCCAGACCCACGGTGGTCGTCGTCTTGCCCTCGCCCGCGGGCGTGGGGTTGATCGCGGTCACCAGGATCAGCTTGCCGGTCTTGCGGTCCTGCACCCCGTTGATGAAATCCTGCCCGACCTTCGCCTTGTCATGACCATAAGGCACCAGATCGTCGAGCGGGATGCCCAGCTTGGCCCCGATCTCCTGAATGGGCAGCTTTCGTGCTGCACGCGCGATCTGGATGTCGCTCTTGAAAGCCATGGTGTCACCTTCCCCTTTGGGCATCACCCCGCGACGCGTGGCCCTCGTGCCCTTTTGCATACAAGCCGACCCTGCCGCAACATGTCACCGTTTCCGACCCTTTCTTTGTGTCCTGCGGCGAATTCTTCCCAGAGGCTGCGGGGAACGTCGCGGCGGGGCTCTGCGTTTGTACCGCATGAGCAAAACCGAAGAAGGAGATTGAAGATGTATGCACTATCCAGATTGTCTACGGCATCGGCCCTCGTCGCGGCATCCACCGTGCTGGCCGGAACCACCGCACTTGCTGAAACGCACTCGAACCCCTGCGCTGACAACTACAGCATGACCGACGTCGACGGGAACGGGTACATTTCCCCGATCGAGATCAACGCCTATGCCGAAGCCCAAGTCGCGGCACAGGACACTGACCAAAGCGGCACAATCAGCCGCGATGAATACGTCAACTGCTCGATGCAGATGATGCAGGAGGACGCCCGTGCCACCGACCGGATCGTCGCCGACCTTGACGGCATGGACACCGACGACAGCGGCACCGTATCTCCGCAGGAATACGTGAAAGCCAACACCGAGGATTACACCGCGGCCAAATCCGGCGATACCGAGGCCGAGGCCCGTGCCACGCGGTCGATCCTGATCCTGCAACGCGAGCCCGAGCTGACCGTGCCGATGCTGAGCCTCGAAGAGGTTGCCGCACGCGCAGCGATGCTGCACGCCATGCTGGACACCGATCAGGACGGCGCGCTGACCGAAGAGGAATATCTGAACAGGATGCCGCCCAAGGTCGACATCTCGGAAACGATGAACCGCGAATTCGAAGCCGCAGACACCGACGCGTCGGGTGATCTGACCACGACCGAGCTGATCGCGGCCAACACCCGCCGGTCCGAAGCGGCACAAGCCCAGGCAGAGGAAGACACTGGCGAGGCCGCCAACCCCGACGTGGGCGCGCCCGTGGTCTACTACACCTACCCCAGCACCATGTAAGCGGGCCTCCGGGCCGTCATGACGACCTATCGCGGGCCGGGGCACATGCTCCGGCCCTTTTTTCATGCCCTATTTCATGCAGTGTGCTTCCAGGCGGGCTGGTCCGGTACATGCAGCACCAGCGTATCGCCGACCGAAAACCGTCCCGCCCGTTCGACCCAGGCCGTAACCCCGCGCCGTCCTTTCGCCGCCGGTTTGAACAGCTTGCCCAGCCCCGGCGTTTCCGCCTCGATCTCGCGGCCCGGCAGGTTGCAGGGGCGGTTTTCCATGTCGATCACAAGGGTCGCGCCATCGGGGCCTTGCAGGCGCGCGGATGGCGGCACATGGCTGAAATCAGGGATACCCTCGACGATCATCGACGCGCCCAACAGCGCGGGGTCGAGCCTATCGACACCCATCTTCTGCGCGATCTGCGCCAGTTCCTCGGCGGACATGACCGACAGTTGCCGCACGTTGGCGATCTCGGTGCCCTTGGGATGCTGCGACGTCACACGGCTGCACGATGCGCGCGTATGGCCGCTGTGCACCTCACCCTCGAATCCCTCCAGCGTGGCAACCACGGTCTCCAGCGGCTCGGACCGCAAGGCCCCCGCAACACTGCTGTCCCGCGGGTCGGTGTTGCGCCCCAGCCAGGTAATACGGGCCATGAATGTCGTGGGCTTGAGCGCGGGCATGGGGGGCGTCCTTCCGGGAGCGTGGCTGATGTCGGCGCAATCTGACGCGACGCTTGGCAAAAGAAAAGACCCCGCGCGTGCACCAGCCTGAAACCCTAGGCGCCCGGCAACGTCACGATGATCGCACCCCGGTCTGTCGCCACGACCGTATGCTCGTACTGCACCACCGGCGCGCGCGGCGTACTATACAGCGTCCAGCCGTCATCACCATCGTCCGCCCACTTCCCGCCCATGGACAGGAACGGCTCGACCGTCAGCACCAGGCCCTTGTTGATCCGCCGCTTGTCGTGGCGATTGGGCCAGGTGGCAATCTCTTCGGGGTATTCGTGCAGCGACCGGCCCACGCCGTGACTGGCAAGGTTGCGGATCAGCGTATAGCCGCGCCCCGATGCAAAGCGCCCGATGGCATTGCCGATCCCCGCCAGCGGCTTGCCACTGCCGACCTGTGCGATGCCGATCTGCATGGCGCGTCTGCCGTCCCGGCACAGCTTGGTGGTGGGTTTGATGACCGGCGGCACCTGAAAGCTCGCGCCGGTGTCCGCGAAAAATCCGTTTTTCGAGGCTGAAACGTCGATGTTCACCAGATCACCCGCCGCGATGATCCGATCCGACGGGATGCCGTGGGCAATTTCCTCGTTCACGCTGATGCAGGTCGTGCCTGGAAAGTCGTAGCAGGCCTGCGGCGCAGAGACCGCACCCGCTTGGTCGAGAAAGGCACGGCCAATGGCATCCAGCTCGCGCGTGGTCATGCCCGGCTCCATCGCCTTCGCCATGGTCTGCAACGTATCGGCGACGATCCGGCCGATGGCCTTCAGCCCCTCAAGTTCGTCCTGCTTCGTGATCGTCATCGCACCCTCGTCCTGACAGCAAAAGGCCCCGCACCAGCGAGGCCCTTCGTTATGTGTACCCTTCCAAGACCCCCAAGGATCAAGTCGGTTCCGGTTCCATGCCACCGTCCGAGGATGGCGGCTTTTTCTTCTTCGCCTTCGGGATAGCGGTCAAGCTGGGCTTTTCCTCGACAGCGGGTGTGCCGCCCTCGTCGTCGCTGCCCGGTACGGGTGGATCACCGTTCATCACGCGCTTGATCTCGTCGCCGGTCAGGGTCTCGTATTCCAGCAGGCCTTGGGCCAGACGCTCGAATTCGACGTTCTTCTCGCGGATGATCTTGGCCGCCCAGTCGTATCCGTCCTGAATGAACGTGCGCACTTCCTGCTCGACCGTCTCCTTGGTGTTGGCCGAGACCGAGAACCCCGCCGTCGCACCCTGATAGCCCTGAGCCGCTTCGGAATAGTCGATGTTGCCGACCTTGTCCGACATGCCCCATTGCAGAACCATCGCACGGGCCAGCGCGCTGGCCTGCTGGATGTCGCCCGCGGGGCCGTTCGACACGGATTCTTCACCGTATTTGAAGATCTCGGCCGCCTTGCCCGCCATGGTCATGGCCAGACGCTGCTTGCACTCGTCCTTGAACATGTTCAGCCGGTCCATTTCAGGCAGGCTCATCACCATGCCCAAGGCACCGCCGCGCGGAATGATCGTCGCCTTGTAGACCGGATCGCACTTCGGCAGGGACATCCCCACCAGCGCGTGGCCGGCCTCGTGATAGGCGGTCATTTCCTTTTGCGCCGCTGTCATCACCATCGTGCGCCGCTCGGGGCCCATCATCACCTTGTCCTTGGCGGATTCAAAGTCGATCATGGTGACGAACCGTCGGCCCACACGTGCCGCCATCAGCGCCGCCTCGTTCACGAGGTTTGCAAGATCCGCACCCGAGAAACCCGGCGTGCCGCGTGCAATGATCCGCAGATCAACGTCAGGGCCCAGCGGGGTCTTGCGCGCGTGCACGTTCAAGATCTTCTCGCGGCCCTTGATGTCGGGGTTGGGCACGGTCACCTGACGGTCGAAACGACCGGGACGCAGCAGGGCGGGGTCCAGCACGTCGCGACGGTTGGTCGCGGCCAGAATGATCACACCCTCGTTCGCCTCGAAGCCGTCCATCTCGACCAGAAGCTGGTTCAACGTCTGTTCACGCTCGTCGTTACCGCCGCCGTAACCGGCACCACGATGGCGACCCACGGCGTCGATCTCGTCGATAAAGACGATGCAGGGCGCATTCTTCTTGGCCTGCTCGAACATGTCGCGCACACGGCTTGCACCGACACCGACGAACATCTCGACAAAGTCAGAGCCCGAGATGGTAAAGAATGGCACGCCAGCCTCGCCCGCAATCGCGCGCGCCAGCAGCGTCTTACCGGTGCCCGGAGGGCCCACCAGCAAAGCACCCTTGGGGATCTTGCCGCCGAGGCGCGAAAATTTCTGCGGGTTGCGCAGGAATTCGACGATCTCTTCCAGCTCTTCCTTGGCCTCGTCGATGCCCGCGACGTCGTCAAAGGTCACGCGACCCGACTTTTCCGTCAGCATCTTGGCCTTGGACTTGCCAAAGCCCATCGCGCCGCCTTTGCCGCCGCCCTGCATCCGGTTCATGAAGTAGATCCAGACACCGATTAGCAGCAGGAACGGCAGCAACGTCATCAGGAACGACTGAAGCCCCGACTGCTGTTGCTGCTCGGCCTTCACCGGCACATTGTTGGAAATCAACAGGCTGGTCACCTCGGCATCGGCCGGCTTGATGGTGACATAGTCGGTCTCGCCTTCGCGAAAGCGCACCTGCTCTCCGTCCAGGGTCACGCTGGTGACCTTGCCGGTCTCTACGGACTGGACGAATTCGGAATAGCTGATTTCGCGGCTCTGCAATGTGCTGCCTGTGCCACTGAACAGATTGAACAGCGAAACGATCAAGACCAGCAGGACAACCCAAAACGCGATATTGCGTGCATTACCCAAAGGACACTCTCCCAAAAAATTCACGGGATCAGATGGCAGTTCGCCACGATCACCCTTCTAAGATAGACATGCTATCCCTCAGTTCAATGCGATAACACCATCATTGACGGGATAGAAGTGCGGCAAAAACGGAATCCTGCGCGCCCGTCGCCTCGGCCTTCCAGCCATCCGGGGCACCAACGACCGGTGCCGCGACCAATTCCTGCCCGCGCCAGACGGCGGGCATCGACATCAACGCGTCGCGCGGCAGACCCAGATCGCGCCAGTCGGGGCGGGTCGCAAGCCCGGCCTCGCCCAATGCGGCCACATGCAATTGCGCCGTATCGCCGGGGCCGGACACGCGCCAGCGACCGTCCCACAGATCATCCGGTGCACTGCGGGTGTCGCGCACCGCGTTCAACTCGCGATACACCCACATGTGATCGCCGGAAAAGCTGATCTGGCATCCGTCCAGCGTGACCGTGCGCCGTTCCTTGATGGCGGCCTGCACCGCCGAAACACCACCGCGGCGGGGAGGATAGGCCCCGCCGTTGATCCACAGTATAGCATGAACCAGCAGCCGACGCGAGATTTCCGCAGGCAGCGCCTCGTATGGCTGCAAGTCCAACCGCACCGTGCCCGCATGTACCGATGCGACGTCCTGCGCGGCGGTTTGCGTCTGCGCCTCAAGCGCATCGCGGGCCTGCCGCATGTTCTGCGCCACGCCCGAGAGGGTCTTGGCCGACAGGCCCAAGGGCCCAAGCTGCGCCAGCGCACGGCGCATCGCCACGCGGGCAAAGCTGGTGTCCTCGTTGCTGGGATCGTCCGCCCAACGGATGTGCCGGGCCTTGAGATAGTCGCGCAATTCGGCGCGGGTGATGTCCAGCAAGGGGCGCACATACGTCACGGCGCCGCGCCGGCGGCGAACGGCCATCGCCGACAGGCCATCGACCCCCGCGCCACGCGCCAGACGCATCATCAGCGTTTCGGCCTGATCGTCTGCGGTGTGCCCCAGCAGCACGGTGTCGATCCCCTGCGCTTCGGCCCAGCGGTTGATCAGGTGATAGCGCGCCGCGCGCGCCGCCCCCTGAAGGTTGCCGGTGCCGTCCCAGCCCTGCCAGCTTTCCACATGGTGCGGCAGCTGTTGGGCGGCGCAGAAATCGCCAACCAGCGCAAGTTCCTCGCGCACCCCGGACCGCAGCCCGTGATCCACGCTGATCACACTTAGGGAAATGCCCCGCGCACGGGCTATGTCGGCGGTCAGCGCCAGCAGCGCCATCGAATCGCCCCCGCCTGAAACGGCGAGGCCCAGTTTTTCAGGCAATTCGGGCTGCAACTGCCCAAGGATCGCGTCGGTCAGCGGCGAGTCATCCATGGTCAGCCGCAGATCACCCATGCTCAGCCGCAGACAAGCGTGCTCATCTCTGTCTGTGCGCGAACCGCCGCATCGGTCCCGGCAAAGCGCAATGGCACCTCGCTCAAGGTCACGCAGGCCTCGTCGGTCTTGCCCAGACGTCCCAACGACACGCCCAGCAGATAGAGCGCCTCGGGCGCCGTCTGGCCGGTCTGGTCCGCCGAGAACGATGCCAGATAGGCGCGCGCGGCCTCGCGGGTGTCGCCCAGAGCCTCAAGCGCCTTGCCACGACCCAGATCGGCAGCAGCGGCTAGCGGACCACCGGGATAGGTCTGATTGAAGGCCGCAAACTGGTCTGAGGCGCTGCGAAAGTCACCGGATGCGAGCGCCTCCGACGCCCGCGTAAAATCGGCTTCTTCCTGGGTTGCAAGTTGCGCGCCACCCGAAGGTGTCGTCGTGGGTGCGCTCGCGACCGGACCGGGCAAGGGCGTGACCCCGCCGGTGTCACCGCCCAACGTCGGCGTATCGCCCAATGTGCCCAGATCGCCGCCTTCCAGCTCGACCAATCGGAACTCCAGGTCACCGATGCGGTTGGTGCCGTCCTCGACCACCCGACCGATGCGGAACTCCAGCTGCTCGGTCTTGGCCGTCACCCGCTGCAATTCGGACTCGATGGCATTCAGCCGGTCGAGCGTGCCGCCCTCCGGCAAGTTCACCGAAGCCGACCCGGTTGTCGAAAGCTCGCGTCGCAGCTTCTGGATTTCCACGTTCAATATGGTCAGCTCCTGCCGGATGTCAGCCAATGTGCTGCCATCCGCCGATTGCGCCATACCCGTCGTCGGACCCATCAGGGCCAGAACGGTCACCAGAACTGCGAAACGTCGCATCACTTTACCCCGTCAATCCACCGGCCAGCACTGTCACAGCGCGGCGGTTCTTTGCATAGCATGCTTCGTTGCTGCACACTTCGATCGGCCGTTCCTTGCCATAGCTGATCGTCCGCAGACGGCCTGCCGGAACACCCTGGTTGATCAGGTAGGCCCGCGCCGCATCGGCACGACGTGCGCCCAGGGCAAGGTTGTATTCGCGCGTGCCCTGCTCGTCGGCATGGCCTTCGATGATGGCGGTGTAGTCGACGTTCTGGTTCAGCCAGATGGCTTGCTGGTTCAGCGTCGCGCGCCCTTCCTCGGTCAGGGTCGACTGGTCGACCAGGAACAGAACCCGGTCACCGACCGATTGCTGGAAATACGCAACCGAGGTGGGATCGCTTGCGCTGCCGGGGGCCCCGCCACCGATCATGCCGCTGCCGGTGCCCATGCCATTGGCTCCATCCGCGCCAAAGCGGTCGGGGTTGGTACAGGCCGCCAGTGCCAGCACGCCTGCCAGCATCACGAATTTAGTCGAGAGTTTCATTGCTTAATGCCTTTTGAATTGAGTTCTATGTCTCGCGTTCGGTTCACTCTAGCACGCTTGCCCGCCAAGGGGAATCGTGCGGCTTAATTCTGTAGCGGGCCCCAGCTTGGGTCCGACGCACCCTCGGGGGTGCGCACCGGGCGCAGGTTGCGACCCGTAATGTCCACCGAATAGAGCGTCGCGCGGCCCGATTCCCCCTGGGTTTCGCGGGTGAACATGATGACCCGCCCGTTCGGGGCCCAGGTCGGACCCTCATCCAGGAACGAGGCCGTCAACAGCCGCTCTTCGCTGCCATCCACCCGCATCACGCCGATGTGGAAACGCCCCTTCGACTGTTTGGTGAACGCGATCAGATCGCCGCGCGGCGACCAGACGGGCGTGCCATAGCGCCCCTCGCCAAAGGAAATCCGCGTCGGCTCGCCGCCGCTTGCGGACATCACGTAAAGCTGCTGGGTGCCCGAGCGGTCGCTCTCGAACACGATCTGGCTGCCGTCGGGCGAATAGCTGGGTGCAGTCTCGATCGACGGGGCCGAGGTCAGGCGCGTCGCCTGCCCCGAGTTGATGTCCATGGTATAGATGTCGGTGTTGGCCCCCCGGCTCAGCGAATAGACCACTGTCTGCCCGTTGGGATGAAACCGCGGCGCAAAGCTCATGGTGCCCTCCTGGCTTTCCAGAACACGGCGCTGCACGCTGCCCACGTCCAGCACGAAGATGCGCGGAAAGCCGGTCTCGTAGCTGGTATAAAGCACCCGGTCGCCCGATTTCGAGAATCGCGGCGCCAGCACGATGCTTTCACTGCCCGTCAGGTACTGCACGTTGGCCCCGTCGTAATCCATCACCGCCAGCCGCTTCTGACGGTCGGCCTTGGCCCCGGTTTCGGACACGAACACGACGCGGCTGTCGAAGTAACCGCTTTCGCCGGTGATGCGGCTGTAGACGGCATCGGCCACCTTGTGACCCATGCGCCGCCAGCCCGATGTGGTGCCTGCGAATTGCAGGCCGCTGCCCAGTTCGGCACCGGAAAACACGTCGTAGACGCGGAATTTCACGGTCATCTGTTCACCCGACACGGCAACCGCCCCGGTGATCAGCGCCTGCGCGTTCACGGCCTTCCAGTCGGCATATTGGATCGGCGCGTTGAAGTCATTCACCCCGCTGATAAAGGCCGAGGCCGGCACTTCGCGGAACAGGCCGGTGCCGATCAGATCGGCCGCCACCAGTTGCGCCAATTGCTGCCCCATCTGCGCGCTTTCGCCGGTTTCGGGCACAAAGGCCGGAACCGCGAAGGGCAAGGGTTCGATCACCCCTTCGGTGATCTCGATCCGCAGCGGGCCCTGCTGGGCCTGCGCGATTGGGGCGGTCCAGGCCAGAACGGCCATCATGCAAACGAGAATTCGCCAGATCATTTGATGCGCATCCTTTCAGGATTGAACGTCATTTCTATTTCTTGCCATTGCCCGTATTTTTCGGACGGCAGGTTAAATCCACTTGCACCGCAGCGGATGATCGCACGGCGCGCGGCTTCGAACGCCTGACCGGCAGCGCCGTCAGATCCGCCCGAACTGCCCGTCATCCGGATGGACGAGGTCACGGGCCGGGCGTCGGGCGTCATCGACACTGTCACCACCACTGTGGTGCGCAAGGCCTCGGACGACAAGGACCCCACGTTCCAGCAGCTTGATACCGCCACCCGCAACGCATCCTTCTCACCCGCAGACAACGGAGGCCCGGTCGGAACCGCAGGCTCAGGGTCAGATGTGGCCCCGCCAAGCGCTTCGGCAAGGGCTGCATCCACCGCGTCACTGGTGCTGCTGCTGGTCGCGGGCGGCGTCTCGGGCGTGGGCTCGGACGTCGGCGTAGGTGCGGGCGGCGTCGGTGCGGGTGTTTCCGCAGGCTCGGCAACTGCGGTGCGCACGGGCGGTGTCGGGCGCGCTGGCGGGCGCGGTGACGCGTTGGGGGCCGAACTTGGCTGTTCCGCCTCGGTCACGATCTCGGTCGCGGCCTCCTCGGGTGCTGTCGCCTCCTGCGGCTCCTGCACGGTCTCGCCGGTGTCTTCGGGGGTCACGGCCTCTTGCTGCACCGGATCGGGCTGCGCCTCGGGCGGCGGTGCTGCGACAGGCTCGGGCGCCACACGCTCGGACGGGCGCGGCACCGGACGGTCGCTGACCTGCGGCACCAGCACGGCCACATCCTCGGGCGGGCTGGGCTGCTGGGGCGGGCTGTCCTCGACCACGGCCACGGGCGGCGCGGGCTGCGGCACCTCCGGCACGGTTTCGGGCTCGGGTGCTTGCGTCACCTCGGGCGGTGGCGGCGGCGTCACTTCGGTCTCGGCGGGCGGCGGTGTCGCGGCGCTGTCCTCGACGGTCGGTGCCTCGGGTTGCGCCACTTCGGTCCCCGACTGGGGGGCCTGCTGTGCCGCGACCAGCGCCTCGTAATCCTCGGTCGAAATGACGGAAATATCCGTGGCCTGAAACGGCAGCGGCTCGGACTGGAACACGCCGCCAAACAGCAACCAGCCGATCAGGCCGATATGACCTGCACCCGATATGACATGCCCTGCGTGCACTGTGGCTTACCCGCCCGACGCGTCCGTGCCGTCCAGCGCAGGACCGCCGGTGTCGGTCACCAGACCAATATTGGAAAATCCGCCCGCATTCAGCGCGCCCATGATCTGCATCACGTCGCTATAGGGCACCGCACCGTCGGCACGCAGAAACACCCGGTCGCTGTCACGCTCGGCGGCAATCGCGCGCAGTTTCAGGACCAGCTGATCGCGCGCCGTCTCGGTCGTCTGGATCTGCACCGACCCCGTCGAGGTGATGGTGACCGTCAACGGCTCTTCCTGATCCGCGGCCAGCGCACCAGCGGCGGTCTTGGGCAGTTCCACCGGAACGCCCACCGTCAGCAGCGGGGCCGCGACCATGAAAATGATCAAAAGCACCAGCATCACGTCCACGAAGGGCGTGACGTTGATCTCGGCCATGGGCCGCGCACGGGCGCGCCTGCGCCGCTTGCCGCCCCCGCCGCCACCGTCTTTCGCTATGACACCTGCACCCATGGCTCAGCTGTCCAACTGGCGTGACAGGATGGTGGCGAATTCGTCGGAAAACGCCTCGTAGCCCGCGATGATGCGGTCGCTGTCCGACGTCAGCTTGTTATAAAGGATAACGGCAGGGATCGCAGCCAGCAGGCCAAGGCCCGTGGCCAGCAGCGCCTCTGCGATGCCCGGTGCCACGACGGCAAGGCTGGTGTTCTGCTGCTCCGCAATCTCGATGAAGGCGTTCATGATCCCGATGACCGTCCCGAACAGACCGATGAACGGTGCCGTCGATCCGACCGTCGCCAGAACCGTAAGCCCCTTTTGCAACTTGTCGGCTTCCTTGTTGATCGCCACGTCCATGCTGCGGTCGATCCGCGCGGTCGCCCCTGCGATCAGGCCGCCGTCGTCCCGGTGCGAGCGCCGCCATTCCGTCATGCCCGCCGCAAATATCTTCTCGGCGCTGCCGTTCGGGTCCGGTCCGATCTCGTCGAACAACTCGTCCAGCGGCTCGCCCGACCAGAATCGCTCGTCAAAGCGCGCGGCTTCGGCCTGCGCCGCGCGGTAGCGGATCAGCTTTTGCACGATGATCGACCACGCCCAGAAAGACGCGACGACCAGAATGATCATGACAAGTTTAACTGTAAATGTGGCGCGTGCGAAAAGGCCCCACAGAGAGAAATCTATCTCCTGCGCCAAAGCCAGCGTTTCTGCTTCCATCTGCCTGCTCTTTATCTGCGGCTGTTATGTCCAGCCTTCCCTGTCGGGAATCTAACGAAAGTCCAAGCAGAAAGCTATCACAATGGCGGCAACCGGCGTTCAGAGGTCATTCAATGCGCGTATTTTCGCTGGAAGCCGGGTGGGCCGCCCCTCGGTGGACATGCACGCCGCCGTCACCTTGGCGCGAAAGATCACCCTGTCGCCCAAAAGCACCTGCTGGTCGAACACCCAGCGCACCGCACCCACCGGCTGATGGGTGGTGACCACCCTCAAACGGTCGCCCAGACGGGCCGATCCGACATAATCCGCCTCCACGCGTGTAACCGCGAAAACAACGCCCTCGGCGCGCATGGCGCGTTGATCCACGCCTAGGTCCTCGACGATTTCCGACCGCGCGCGCTCAATAAACCGCAGATAATTGGCGTAATAGACGATCCCCGCCATGTCGGTGTCTTCGTAATAAACTGTAACGGGAAACTCATGCGCCACCCTGCACCTCCATCCTTGCGGCCAGCCGCAGCGCATGTGACGCATCGCGCGCCGCCACCGGCATCACCGGATCATAGGCCGCGCGGATCACCTCCGCGATGTCGGGGCGCAGCACCGTGGCCTGACCGACGATCCCCAGCGGCGAGCTTGCCACAAAGGCCATATCCGACCACAGCACGATCGACTGCGCCACCTGCCCCAGCACCAGCGTGTCGGCAGGCAGTGCCGTCAACGCGTCGTCCATGCGCACGAACACGAAACAGGCCTTGATCCCGCCCGCCGCATCGAACCGGAACGCACGGTACTGGTTGGCCTCCGCCGCCTTCAACCGCGCGACCAGCGGCACCAGATCCTTCACCAGCCGGTCCAGTCCCGGCACCTCCAGCAACTCGTCCCAGTCGCTGAAGAAGAACCACATGAAATTGCTGCCCAGTTCGGGGTCCATATCCGTGGTCTCGTGCCCCGCCAGCGTACAGACCGCCTCGATCGCGCCCTTGATGACACCCAGCGTTTCATCTTCGACACCAAAGGCGATCGGTGCGATCGGGCGCCCCCAGCGGGCAAAGGCATATGATCCGTCGGCGCGGGTGAACAAGGCTTCGATCTGGTCAGCTGTCATGGTTTCTTTTGGCCTCAAATATCCTCGCCGAAGGCATAAAAGTTATGAACGCCAGCCTCAACCAAACAAATCGTCAGGTCCGCGCGGCGCGTCCAGTCCCAGGTGCGCCCAGGCCTTCGCTGCCAGCATCCGCCCGCGCGGCGTGCGCTGGATCAGCCCCTGCTGCAGCATGAACGGCTCGATCACGTCTTCCAGCGAGTCGCGGCTTTCGCTCAATGCCGCACTCAGCGTCTCGATCCCCACGGGTCCGCCACCATAGTTCTCCGCGATCAGCCGCAAATAGCGCCGGTCGGCCCCGTCCAGCCCCAGATGGTCCACGCCCAGTCGCGTCAGCGCGCTGTCGGCCAGTTCCTTGGTCACACGCCCGTCGCCCTCGACCACGGCAAAGTCCACCACCCGCCGCAGCAACCGCCCGGCGATCCGTGGCGTGCCCCGCGCCCGCCGCGCTATCTCGCGCGCACCGCCTTCGTCCGCGGGCGCGCCCAGCTTGCGTGCATTGCCGGTGACGATCTGAAACAACTCGTCCTCGGTGTAGAAATTCAGCCGCGTCGGTATTCCGAACCGGTCGCGCAGCGGCGTGGTCAAAAGCCCCATCCGCGTCGTGGCCCCCACCAGCGTGAAGGGCTGCAATTCAATCCGCACGGTGCGCGCCGCCGGCCCCTCGCCGATCACCAGATCCAGCTCGAAATCCTCCAGCGCCGGGTACAGCACCTCCTCGACCACCGGGTTCAGCCGGTGGATCTCGTCGATGAACAGCACATCCCGTGCTTCCAGGTTGGTCAGGATCGCCGCCAGGTCCCCCGCCTTGGCCAGAACCGGCCCCGACGTCATGCGAAAGTTCACCCCCAACTCGCGCGACATGATCTGCGCCAGCGTCGTCTTGCCCAATCCGGGGGGCCCATGAAACAGCGTGTGATCCATCGCCTCGCCGCGCTGGCGGGCCGACTGGATGAACACCCGCAGGTTTGCGCGCGCCTCGGCCTGCCCCACGAAATCATCCAGCATCTGCGGCCGCAGCGCGCGGTCAAACCCGTCCTCGGGCAGCGGCTCGGGCCGCACGGTGGGGTCGATGTCGCTCATGCCCTACCCCTTCGGTGCCAGCAGTTTCAGCGCGGCGCGGATCAACGTCGGCGTGTCGGCCTGCGGATCATCATTCGCCGCCTGCGCCACCGCCCCCGCCGCATCGCCCGGTCCATAGCCGAGGTTGGCCAGGGCCGACAGCGCATCTGCCTGCGCCGTGGGCGTGGGCGCGGGTGCGGCCTTGCGTGCCGGGGTCTCGATCACCTCTGGGCTCTCGTCGCCCATCGCCTGAGCCACGGTGCCACCCATCGCCATCAGGCCGGGGGCCTTGTCCTTAAGGTCCAACACCACGCGCTGCGCGATCTTGGGTCCAACGCCCTTGGCCGCCTTGACCGCGTTCCAGTCGCCCAGGGCAATCGCGCGGCCCACGCCGTCGGGGCCAAGCGCGCCCAGGATTGCCAGCGATGCCTTTGCCCCCACGCCCTGCACCGACACCAGCAGGCGGTGCCATTCCTTTTCGACCAGTGTGGTAAAGCCGAAAAGCTGCATTAGGTCCTCGCGCACCACCAGATCGGTATAAAGCGCAGCAACCTGCCCGTTTCCGGGCAAAGCCGCCAGCGTGCGGTCAGAACAATAGACCAGATAGCCCACGCCGTTCACATCCAGCAGCACATGGTCCAAGGCGCGGTAGTCGATCCGTCCGGTAAGTTTGCCGATCATGCGCGTGCCCGTTCCACTGCCGCAGCCAGACCGCCCGTGGGACCATGATGCGCGTGGCAGATGGCTATCGCCAGCGCATCCGCCGCATCCGGCCCCACGATGACGGCACCGGGCAGTTGCATCTGCACCATGTGCAGCACCTGCACCTTGGCCGCATGACCCACGCCGACGACGGTCTTTTTTACCGTGTTGGGGGAATATTCGCCCACCTTCAGCCCCGCCTGCGCCGGCACCAGCATCGCGATGCCGCGCGCCTGACCCAGTTTCAGCGTGCCGGCCCCGTCCTTGTTCACGAATGTCTGCTCGACCGCCGCCGCATCGGGCCTGTATTGACGGATCACTTCGGTCAACTGGCTGTGCAGCGACAACAGCCTGTCCGCCAGATCCCCCGGCAGCGAATGGCAAATGCCGTTCGCCACATGGGTCAGCCGCGATCCGGTCATGTCGATCACGCCCCACCCAAGGTTGCGCAATCCGGGGTCGATGCCCAAAATCCGTGTCATATGTCTTGCCCTGCCCGGTCTCGATTGTGGCGTTTTTGCCGCTTTGGGCGACAAGTAGCACGAAACGCGAACATCCGCCAAGAGCTAAGGCGCAGGCGGTCATCGACGGGTTTGCCGCAAAAAGCGGCAGACGCGGGTCGAATCCGCCCCTTCGGCTCAAAAAAGCGACAGCAATTCGGGCCGCCGCACAGGCCTGTCAAGAAAAAAGTAACGTTTTGCCCAACCCATGTGATTTTCGCATATCTCACATGCAAACTTGACGGCTTGTGGCGCGAAAAGAGGCGAACTATGTGCCACTCAGAACGACGAGATAACGCAAATCATTTAAAAGAGGACTGCACCAATGGCTGCTTTCGACACCACCCGCACCACATACGGCTCCGCTATTGTAGCAGGCCGTATCAGCCGCTCCGTTTTCAACTTCATCGCTTCGGTGATGGCATGGAACGACGCGCGCGTCACCCGCAAAGCTCTGTCCGCCCTGAGCGACCGTGAACTGCAAGACATCGGCCTGATCCGTGGCGATATCGACTCGGTGGTTTTCCGCCGTTAATCCGCGCGGAAGCGCCGCTGCCGCCCCTCCCTCGGCACGCGTTTCACGCCCCGGATAAGAAAAACCGCTTCCCCTTCCGGGTGAGCGGTTTTTTTGTGTCCAGCGTCCCGGCGACAGCACAAAGATACCAAATAAAAAGGCCGCCGCGATCACAGATCGAGACGGCCCATAACCCCTTACCTTACCGAAATGTTCAAAGTAGATTGACGCGCGTAAAAGTCACGATTGTTTTTGTAACAGGGTCGGCCTGCATAACCCAGGCCCCGGCCTGTTCGACAATCGTGCCGTTTTGCAGCCTGGCCAGCCGGTCGGCATAGGTCAGCTCGCCCAGCGAAATCAGCATGAATGCCTTGAAGGCGAAGAAGCCCGCAAGAACCAGCAGCGCGCCTTTCAGCGGGAACTGGGCCTTGCGGCGTTTCGGCTTGACCACGATCAACCCGTCGCCGCGCAGGCGGGTGGTGTATCCGTTGGCCATCCGGCGGTGCTTGCGCGTCAGGACACGCAGGCGGGAATCGAAGTTTTGCTTGGTCTCAACCATGGCAGCCTCTCGCGGTTCGGCCCCCACCGAATTGCCTCAACTATATGCCGCTGAAATGTGGCAAAATCTGGGCAAATCGTTCAATTAAGCCTTAAAAGCGGCATTTCTCACGGTCTTTTTCTGACAGTAAGCGTCGTCCAGTCACCAATGACCTCTCGGTGATCCAGACTGTGTCCAGCTTCGAAATAGTGGGCCAAAACGTCCTCTGCCTGCTCGTTCAGGATACCGGACAGAATCGCGATGCCATCAGCGCGCAGATTTGCCGCGATATCGGGGGCCAGCGCGACCAGCGGACCTTTCAGGATATTGGCAAAGATCAGGTCATAGGGCGCCAGCGCCCGCAGATCCCGATGGTCAAAGCCTGCCGCCTCGACGCATCTGACAGCACCCGCCATGTCGTTGGCCGCCAGGTTGGCCTCGGCCACGTCCACCGCCACCTCGTCGATGTCGCTGGCGATCACGTCGCCCTGCCAGATCCGCGCCGCGGCCATCGCCAGCACGGCGGTGCCGCAACCGATGTCGGCCACGCGGTCTGCCTTCCAGCCGTCGCTTGCCAACCGGTCCAGCGCGCGCAAGCAGCCCAGCGTGGTGCCGTGGTGCCCGGTCCCGAACGCCATCGCCGCCTCGATCAGCAGCGGCACGCTGCCTTCGGGCACCTTGTCGGCATCATGGCTGCCATAGACAAAGAACCGCCCCGCCTCGACCGGGGCCAGTTCGCGGCGCACATGGGCCACCCAGTCGGTTTCGGGCAGTTCCGAAATCACGAAGGGTTTCGCCTCCATCGCAGTCGCCAGCAGCATCAGCCCGGTCTCGTCGGGACGCTCGGAAAAATATCCGCCGACCTCCCACAGGCCCGATCCGTCCTCGACCTCGAACACGCCGATGCCGGTGGGTTCAGGCTCCAGCCGCTCCATCGCGGCGCCCAGCGCCTCTGCTGCGGTTTTACCTGTCAGGGTGGTGAGGGCTGTATATGTAGGCATTTAACGTCTCCGAAAGCGGTCCAGATTCGGATAGGGGCGTGGCGGCGCGGGGTCAATGTCCGATTGCGGACCCAGCCGCGCCACATAGCGCCAGCCCCAGCTTGCCGCCAGTATGCCCATGACCGCCCCGCCCAGCGCCTGCCCATAGATCACGCCCGCCGCCCCGAAGCTGCCCGCCAGCAGCATCGCCGCAGGCCAGCTCAGCACGCCGTCCTTGAGCCAGTTCAGCAGCGTCGAGCGTCCGGGCTTGCCCAGATTGTTGAACGCGGCGTTGGACACGAACAGCGCGCCGACGAACATGAACGCTCCCACACCAACCCCGGCAAAGGCGTGCAGCACCTCGGCCCCCTGTCCCTTCAGACCGAACAGCACGCTGACGTAAGGGATCGCCGTCCACAGCAGCGCCCAGGCAACCAGCGTATAAAGCGCGCAGAACACCAGCGCGTCGCGATAGGTGCTGCGCAGCCGGTCGAACTGGCCCGCGCCATAGTTCTGGCCAAAGATGCCGCCGATGGCCCCCGACAGCGCAAAGATACCACCAAAGACCAGCACCGTCAGCCGCCCGACCACGGCCCAGGCCGCGACCGCATCGTCACCGAAGGGCGCCATGATGATCGTCAGGAAATAGTTGCCCGCAGGGGTGCTCATCTGCGTGGCGATGGCGGGCAGCGCCACCACCATGAAGGGGCGCAAGATGCGCCGCACCATCGCAGCGTCGGGGCGGTCGATCAGGTTCATCTGGATGATCGCATAATAAATCGCCAGCCCCAGCAGGCTGACGCGAAACACCACCAGGCCGATGGCAGCGCCGTCCAGCCCGTAATAGTAGATCAGCGGCGGGTCGATGAACATGCTCAGCACGCCCGAGAACAGCGTGACGTACATCGCCTTGGCGCCGTAGCCTTCGGCGCGCAGCACACCCGAGCCAACCAGAGACACCGCCATCGGCACCAGCGAGGGCACGGATATGGCAAGATACCGCGCGGCAAGCGCCGCAGTCTCTCCCGTGGCCCCGGACAGTTCCAGCAGCGGATGGCGAAAGGTGACGATCAGCGTCGCGACCACCGCCTGAATGCCGACGGCGATGACAATCGCGGCCCCCGCCTGCTGTCGGGCCAGCGCCCGTTCGCCCCGCCCGATGCTGCGCGACACCAGCGCCGTCGCCGCGATCATCAGGCCGACGCCGATGGAGACCGAAAAGAACTGGATCGCAAAGGCGAAACCAATCGCCGCCACCTGTTGCGGCGCGCCCCACAGGCTCAGCCACAGCAGGTTCGCCGCATCGACCAGAAACACGAAGGTGATGCCAAAGGCCCCCGTCGCTGTCATCCGCACCACATGGCCCATGGTGGACCCGGTCAGGAAACGCCCCTGCTCTGAAACCGGTCCGGGCACCTATCCGACCACGGCGGGCATGACCGGTGTCAGGATCGTCTCGTGCCCCGGAACCGGGTGGCGCGGGATCAGCAGCGCCAGCATCAGCGACGTGGCGGCCATGCCTGCCGCCAGAAAGAACACGGCGGCGGGCGACACCAGCCACAGCAGGCCCAGCGGCGCAGGCAGACCCACGGCGGCGATGTGGTTGATGGTAAAGGCGACGGCCGCCGTGGGCGCGATGTCCTGCGGATCGGCGATTTTCTGGAAATAGGTCTTCAACGCCAGCGCCAGACCGAAAAAGATATGGTCGACCACGTATAGAAACGCGGCCACCGCGATGCCCCAACCCAGATAATAGACCCCGCCATAGCTGAGGAACACCAGCACCAGACCGATGTATTCGACCCCCAGCGTCTTGCGCTCGCCATAACGTTGCACGACACGGCCCAGCAGCGGTGCGACCAGCATGTTGATCAGCAGGTTGACCAGATAGAGCATGGTCAGCTCGTCAACCTCGAAGCCGAACTTTTCGACCATCATGAAACCTGCAAAGACCACAAAGATCTGCCGCCGCGCACCCGCCATGAATTGCAGCGCATAATAGAGCCAATAGCGACGGCGCAGGATGAACTGCTTGTGCTGCGGATGCGGTGCCTCGAACTGCGGGTAGGCGATCATCGCGAAGATGGCGATGGCCGCCGTCACGCAGCCCCCCGCCATGTAGACGATGTTATAGGTCAGGTTCAGCGGCTCCCACAGCAGTAGGATCACCAGGTACACCACGAAGGTCGCCGCCGACCCGGTGGCCAGCAGCCAGCCCAGAACCTGCGGCGCGTTTTCCTTGGCGATCCATTGCAGTTGCAGCGACTGGTTCACGGTCTCGTAGTAGTGAAACCCGATCGAACTGAGCATGGTCAGCGTCAGGATGCCGCCCAGCGACGGATATTGCGCGGTGATCGCCGTGGCCACCCCCAGCAGGATCAGCGCGACCAGCCCCAGCACCTGTTCGCGCACGAAGATGATGATGGCGATGACACCGATGGCCAGAAAGCCCGGAATTTCGCGGATCGTGTGCAGCAGACCAATATCGGCCCCGTCAAAGTTGGCGGCGTCGATGACAAAGTTGTTCAAGAGCGCCGACCACGTGTTGAACGCAATCGGCATGGCAGCGGCCATAAGGAACAAAAGTGCGATGGGGCGGCGCCAGAACGGCAAGGTGGCGGCGTCGCCGGTTTTCACGATACGGGTCATGTGATCCGCAGTACGCCTATTGCGGAAAACTGGCGAGATGAAAATTGTACCAAATCGCCCCGATCATGTACATATTTTCGGCGATATCAGCAGGTTGACAGAACAACCAAAACTGCCGGATCAGTAAAAGCTCTGCGGATCAATATCTATGGCCAGCCGGATGTCACCCTTGATCTGCACCTGGCCCACCCATTTGCGCAGGGCCCCTTGCAGCGCCACGCCCTTGTCTGCCTTGACCAGCATCCGCACGCGGTGACGCCCCCGCACGCGGGCAATCGGCGCAGGGGCCGGCCCGTAGACCTGCGCCCCCACCTGCCGCAGCGGCCCGTCCGCCCGCGCCAGATGGTTTGCGATGTCGAACACCGCAGCCACATCCGGCCCGCTCAGGATGATCCCCGCCATACGGCCATAGGGCGGCACGCCCGCCGCTTCACGTTGCGCCGCTTCGGCACGCCAAAAGCCTTCCTCGTCACCCGCCAGAATGGCGCGGATCACCGGGTGCTCGGGCTGATAGGTCTGCAACAGCGCCGTTCCCGGCTTGTCCGCACGCCCCGCCCGCCCCGCCACCTGCCGCATCAGCTGGAACGTCCGCTCGGCGGCGCGCAGATCGGAGCCTTGCAACCCCAGATCGGCGTCGATCACCCCGACCAGCGTGAGGTTCGGGAAATTGTGCCCCTTTGCAACCAGTTGCGTGCCGATGACAATGTCGGCCCCGCCCTGGGCGATGCTTTCGATCTCGGCCTTCAGCGCGCGGGCGCTGCCGTACATGTCTGAACTCAGCGTCGCGATCCGCGCATCGGGCCAGAGCGTTGCCGCCTCCTCGCCCAGACGCTCGACGCCGGGGCCGACGGGCGCCAGACGGTCCTCGGCGCCGCAGGACGGGCAGATATTGGGCATCGGCTTGGTCTCGCCGCATTGGTGGCACATCAGCCGTTTCAGAAACCGGTGTTCGACCATCCGCGCGTCGCATTGGTCACAGGCGATCTGGTGCCCGCAGGCCCGGCAGAGCGTGATCGGCGCATAGCCGCGCCGGTTGATGAACAACATCGCCTGCTCGCCCGCATCAATCCGCGCCTGCACCGCCTTTTGCAGATCGGGCGACACCCAGCGATCAGAGGGCAAAGCCGCCGCGCGCATGTCGATGGTGCCCATCGTCGGCATCACGGCAGGACCAAAGCGCGAGGTCAGTTCCAGCCGCTTGTACTTGCCCGCCTCTGCATTCACCCAGCTTTCCAGACTGGGCGTGGCCGAGGCCAGCACCACATGCGCCCCGCAGATCGACGCGCGCAGCACCGCCATGTCGCGGGCATTATACAGCACGCCATCCTCTTGTTTGTACGAGGTGTCATGTTCCTCATCCACCACGATAAGTCCAAGGTTCTGATAGGGCAGGAACAGCGCCGACCGCGCGCCGATCACCAATTGCGCACCGCCCTGCCCGACCATGCGCCAGATCCGTCGGCGTTCGGTCATCGTGGCCCCCGAATGCCATTCGGCGGGCCGCGCGCCAAACCGCGCCTGCACCCGTTTCAGAAACTCGGCGGTCAACGCGATCTCGGGCAACAGCACCAGCGCCTGCCTGCCTTGGGCAAGACAGGCAGCAACGGCTTCCAAGTAAACCTCGGTCTTGCCCGATCCGGTGACGCCGCGCAGCAGCGTGGTGCCATAGGTCTCCGAGCGCACCGCCTCGGCCAGCATCGCGGCGCCGGCGGCCTGATCGTCGGTCAGCGCCTTGCCGGGCAGCGACGGGTCCAGCCTGCGGAACGGTACGTCGCGCGGCGCATCCTCTTCCGAGACAACACCCTGCTTTACCAACCCCTTGACGACCGAGGAGGTGACCCCCGCCATCTCGGAAAGCTCTTTCAACGTAAAAGACAGATCACCGTATTCGTCCAGCGTCTCCATCACCCGGCGGCGCGCGTCGGTGGAGCGTTCCGGTTCGCCCTCGCCCCGGCGGTAGATCTTGCGCATCGACGGCGGATCGCCCAGACCCGGCGCGCGGGTGGCCAGCCGCAGCATCGCGGGCATCGGCGTCAGTGTATATTCCGCCGCCTTCAGCAGAAACGTGCGCATTTCCGCGCGCATGGGGGCCGCATCCAGCACCCGGATAACCGAGCGGACCTTCTTGATATCCCAATCACCCCGCCCCGGTCCCCAGACGATTCCCAGCACCTTGCGCGGCCCCAGCGGCACCTCGACGAACGCGCCCAGCATCGCTCCGCCCTCGGGTGCCTTGTAGTCCAGCAGCCGGTCCAGTGGCTGCGTGGTCAGCACGGCCACCAGGGCACCTTCGTCGTAAAATTCGGGGCGCGTCACGTCTGGCCTCGGCAATTGTGGGTTTCAGCGGGTGTTCAGTTGGGGTACATGCAAACACAAAGCAAGACCATCGCCAACTGATCGCGCGTGGCCTTGTGATTGCGCTAACAGCCACTGGAGCCACCGACATGAAATTCTTCGTAGACACAGCCGATATCGACGCCATTGCCGAACTGAACGATCTGGGCATGGTCGACGGTGTGACGACAAACCCCTCGCTGATCCTGAAATCGGGACGCGACATTCTCGAAGTGACCAAGGAAATCTGCGATCTGGTTTCGGGTCCGGTCAGCGCCGAAGTGGTGTCGCTGGACGCCGACGCGATGATCGCCGAAGGCCGCAAGCTGGCCGAGATTGCCGAGAACATCGCCGTCAAGCTGCCGCTGACCTGGGACGGCCTGAAAGCGTGCAAGGTGCTGTCGGGCGAAGGCAAGATGGTCAACGTGACACTGTGCTTTTCCGCCAACCAGGCGCTGCTGGCGGCCAAGGCGGGTGCGACATTCATCAGCCCCTTCATCGGGCGTCTGGACGACATCAACATCGACGGCATGGACCTGATCGAGGACATCCGCACGATCTATGACAACTACGGGTTCGAGACCAACATCCTCGCGGCCTCGATCCGCACCGTCGCCCATGTGCAGGATTGCGCGCGCATCGGTGCCGACGTGATGACCGCGCCCCCCGAAGTGATCAAGAAATTGGCGGCGCACCCGCTGACCAACGCGGGCCTCGACCAGTTCATGAAAGACTGGGCGAAGACAGGCCAGAAAATCCTGTAAGCCCGCCGCCTTGCGCTGCCGCCGCCCGGTATTCGTCGGGCGACGCAATTGTGTGCGGCGCAGGCCACCGCGCCGGTTTGAGCGGGAAATCACCCGCGCTGCACACAGTCCGCGCCGAAACCATTGATTTTCTCCAAAAAGGGGCAGATTTCATCGCCCGTGCGTGTTACGGTTCCCAAAATAAAAAATGAGCAGCAGATGACCAGCAGCCCGAAAATCGACGACGCCCTGCGCGAGGCGATCATTTCGCGTCCCGACGTGATCCTTGACGACAAGGACATGATGCATGCCCTGATCGCCGCGAACGAACGCAGCATGGGCGGCAACATCGTCGATCTGCGCGGCATCGCGATGGAGCGGCTCGAATCGCGGCTGGACCGGCTGGAAGACACCCACCGCAGCGTGATCGCCGCCGCCTACGAGAATCTCGCGGGCACCAATCAGGTGCACCGCGCGATCCTGCGGATGCTGGACCCGATCGAATTCGAGACCTTCCTGCGCGATCTGGGCGGCGAAGTGGCCGAGATCCTGCGCGTGGATGCGGTGAAACTGGTGCTTGAAAGCGTCCAGAATGACAAGGACCCGGCTGTGCAGCGTCTGGGCGATGTGCTCAGCGTGGCGGAACCGGGCTTTATCGACAGCTATCTCAGCCAGGGGCGCGGAGGCCCCGTGCGTCAGGTCACCCTGCGTCAGGTGCAGGACGGCAACGCCGAGATTTACGGCAGCAATTGCGACTGGATCAGGTCCGAAGCCTGCCTGAAGCTGAACTTTGGCGCGGGCCGCCTGCCCGGTCTGCTGGTGATGGGGGCGGAAGATCCGCATATGTTCGGCCCGCAACAGGGCACCGACCTGCTGACATTCTTTACCGGCGTGTTCGAGCGCACCATGCGCCGCTGGCTGTCATGAGCCTGATTTCTCCGGCAGCACGTGACGCGCTGGAGACATGGCTGGACCACCAGCGCGCCCTGAAAGGCGCCGCCGCCAACACGATCACCGCCTATGCGGGCGATCTGGGCGAGTTTCTGGCCTTTATCAGCAATCACAAAGGCGCGCCGCAGGGTCTGGGCGCGCTGTCCCATATCACGGTCAGCGACATGCGCGCATGGATGGCGCACACCAGATCGGCGGATGTCGGCCCCCGGTCGCTGGCGCGCAAGCTGAGCGCGGTCAAGTCGTTCTATCGCTGGCTCGCCGCCCGCGAAGGGTTCGAGCCGACTGCCGTGCTTTCCACCCGCGCGCCGAAATACACCCGCAAGCTGCCGCGCCCGCTGGCGGTGGATGCGGCCCGCGACATGGTCGAGACCATCGGGATGCAATCCACGACCCCATGGGTGGGACTGCGCGACATCGCGGTTCTGACGCTGCTTTGGGGGTGCGGTCTGCGCATATCCGAAGCGCTGAGCCTGCGTGGCCGTGACGTGCCGCTGCCGCAGGTCATGCGGATCACCGGCAAGGGCGGCAAGGAACGCATCGTGCCCGTTGTCGGCGCAGCGCAGCAGGCGGTGGACGCCTATGTCGCCGCCTGCCCGCACATCCTGCAGGACGACCAACCGCTGTTTCGCGCCGTGCGCGGCGGTGCGCTGGCCCCGCGTGCCATCCAGAAGGCGATGGAATCAGCGCGGATGCAGCTGGGCCTGCCCGCCACGGCGACACCGCACGCGATGCGTCACAGCTTTGCCACGCACCTGCTGAACGCGGGTGGCGATCTGCGCAGCATCCAGGAACTGCTGGGCCATGCCTCGCTGTCGACCACGCAGGCCTATACCGCCGTCGACACCGCGCGGCTGATGGATGTCTACAACAGCGCCCACCCAAAGGCCTGAGTCCCGGCGGCTGTGCGGGCTGATCCGCCGATCTGGCCGGATGGCTCGATTTCCTTTTGCATCCATGCCGCCGATGGGCCATCAACGGGCATATGAATCGCCACGCAAAAGCTCTTTCCGTTCATCTGCTGACCGCCACGGGTGCAGTCTTTGCGATGCTGGCCATGCTGGCCGCTGTCGAGGCCAAGTGGGACATGATGTTCCTGTGGCTGGTGGTGGCCTTTGCCGTCGATGGCGTCGATGGCCCGCTGGCGCGCAAATACGATGTGGGGACCAACGCGCCTGAATTCGACGGTGTGCTTCTGGATCTGATCATCGACTATCTGACGTATGTGTTCATCCCGGCCTTCGCGCTCTTTGCCTCGGGGCTGATGGACGGCTGGACCGGCTGGGTCGCGATCATCCTGATCACATTCGCCTCGGCGCTCTATTTCGCCGACACGCGGATGAAGACCAAGGACAATTCGTTCTCGGGCTTTCCCGGCTGCTGGAACATGCTGGTTCTGGTGATCTTCGCGACCGAGCCGAACTTCTGGGTGTCGCTGGCGCTGGTGACCGTGCTGACCGTCGCGATGTTCCTGCCGCTGAAATTCATCCACCCCGTGCGCACCGAGCGTTGGCGCAAGGTCAGCCTGCCCATCGCGCTGGCCTGGACGCTGTTCGCGGGCTGGGCGGCTTGGGTAAACTTTCACCCCGACACGTGGGCGGTCTACGGGCTGGCGATCACCTCGATCTACCTGACCTTTGCAGGCATCGCGCAGCAGGCGATCTACGGTCCCGACGGCTGATCCCACTAGATCAGGAAGCCGCCCGCGCCCTCGTGGCGCAGCAGCGCGACCTTGGTCTCGACCCCGCCCGCCCCTGAAAATCCGGTCAGACCCTTGGCGCCCATGACGCGGTGACAGGGGATGATCACAGGCACCGGATTGCCACCGCAAGCCTGCCCCACCGCCTGCGCCGACGCGCCCACCTCCTTGGCGATCTCACCGTAGGTGCGGGTAAAGCCGAAAGGTATCGCCTGCATCGCCGCACAGACCGCACGCTGCAAATCGGACCCTGCCACGCGCAGCGGCAGGTCGAACCACTCCAGTTCGCCCGCATCATAGGCGCGCAGTTGCTTCGCCGCCGCGCGCAGCAAGTCGGTGTCATCCGCGCGCCCCGATGCCTGCCACGACAACGCCGTGATCGCGCCATCGTCCTCGGTCAGGCACAGGGTGCCGAACTGGGTGGAAACATCATGCAGGTTCATCGCAGCACCATGCGCCCGGCGCCGCGATCTCTCAAGTCCGAAACCTGCGCATTCCGCCGGCTACCCAGACACTGAAACGCAAACGGCCCGCCCCGTTTCAGGAGCGGGCCGCGAAGCTTTCGGAGCTTTGATGCCTCAGCTCAGCGCGTCTTCGCAGCGGCCACAGACACCGGGGTGCGCGTGCGTGCCCACATCCGGCAAGACCTTCCAGCAGCGCTGGCATTTCTGCCCTGCGGCCTTTTCAAACACCACGCCCACGCCCGAAACTTCGGGCATGCGGAACGCCTCGGCGGGTGCGGCGTCAGCGGTGATCGCGATGTCCGAGGTGATGCACAGATCCTCGAAGGCCACCGATTGCAGGGCCGCGCGCAGGGCGTCGTCCTCGACATGGACCACGGGGGCCGCTTCCAGCGAGGCACCGATCACCTTGTCGGTGCGCTGCACTTCCAGCGCTGCGGTCACCGCGCGGCGGGCAGCACGGACACCGGCCCACTTTGCGGCCAGCGCATCGTTGCGCCAATCCGCAGGCGTCGCAGGGAAATCCGCCAAATGCACCGAACTGCCCGCGTCCGGGTTCCGCTCCAGCCAGACCTCTTCCATGGTGAACACCAGGATAGGGGCCAGCCATGTGGTCAACCGCTGGAACAGCAGATCCAGCACGGTGCGCGCGGCCCGACGGCGCAGCGTGTCGCCATCGCAATAGAGCACATCCTTGCGCACATCGAAGTAGAACGCCGACAGTTCCAGCGTGGCAAAGTTGAACACCGCCTGCCAGACGCCCTGAAAATCGAACGCGGCATAGCGCGTGCGCACGACATCATCCAGTTCGGCCAGACGGTGCAGCACCCACTGTTCCAGCTCGGGCATGTCCGCGGCCTCGGTCCGGTCGCTTTCGGTGAAATCCGACAGCGACCCCAGCATGAACCGCATGGTGTTGCGCAAACGGCGATAGCTGTCGGCCACCCCTTTCAGGATCTCCGGCCCGATCCGCTGGTCGGCGGTATAATCGGCCTGTGCCACCCACAGACGCAGGATATCGGCACCGTACTGGCGCACCACCTCGTCGGGCACGATGGTGTTGCCGATGGATTTCGACATTTTCATGCCCTTGGCATCCAGCGTGAACCCGTGCGTGACCACGTTGCGATAAGGCGCGCGGCCCGTGGTGCCGACAGATTGCAACAGCGAAGAGTGGAACCAGCCGCGGTGCTGGTCGGTGCCCTCCATGTAGACATCGGCGATGCCGTCCTCGGAGCCGTCCGCGCGGTCGCGCAGGGTGAATGCGTGGGTCGACCCGCTATCGAACCACACGTCCAGAATGTCGGTCACCTGATTGTAGTCGTCGGGGTTCACGATCCCGCCCAGGAACCGCTCTTTCGCGCCGTCGGCATACCACACGTCCGCGCCGTCCGCCTCGAAGGCTTCGACGATGCGCGCGTTCACGTCCGCATTGCGCAGCAGGAAATCGGCGTCGGTCGGCAGCGCGCCCTTTTTGGTAAAGCAGGTCAGCGGCACGCCCCACGCCCGTTGGCGCGACAGCACCCAGTCGGGGCGCGCCTCCATCATCGAATGCAGACGGTTGCGGCCCGATTTCGGCGTCCAGTTGACGTTGTCGATCTCGGTCAGCGCACGCTCGCGGATGGTCTTGCCGAATGTGTCCAGCCCGTCGCCCACGGGCTTGTCGATGGCGGCAAACCACTGCGGCGTGTTGCGGTAGATCACCGGCGCCTTGGACCGCCAGGAATGCGGATAGCTGTGCTTGATCTTGCCGCGCGCCAACAGGCCGCCGACCGAGGCCAGCTTCTCGATGATGGCGGCGTTGGCGTTGCCTTCCTTGCCGTTGGGCTTCAGAATTGCCTTGCCGCCGAAGAACGGCAGATCGTCGCGGAAACGCCCGTCTTCCATGACGTTATAGGTGATCACCTGCTCCAGCATGCCCAGATCACGGTAAAGTTCGTATTCCTCCAACCCGTGCGACGGGGCGCAGTGCACAAAGCCGGTGCCCTCGGTGTCGGTGACGAAATCGGCATCACGGAAGTCGCGCAGGTCGTCCCATTCGCCACCTGCGCCTTCGGCGTCTTTCAGCGGATGCTCGAGGCTGGCCTTGGCCAATTCATCCTGCGCAACGTCGCGCACGCGGGTGTACATGCCTTCTTCAAGCCGCGCGCGGGTCATCACATCGGCGGCCAGCGCATCGCTCAGCACAAAACGCTCGCCCACGTCGGCCCAGCATTCCTCGGGCGTACCGGTCACTTCGTAGAGACCATAGGAAATACCCGCGCCGTAAACCACAGCCTTGTTACTGGGCATGGTCCACGGCGTCGTGGTCCAGATCACAACCTTGGCGCCGTCCAGATCACCGCCGGTGCCGACCACCTGAAACTTCACCCAAACCGTAAAGCTCTCCTTGTCGTGATACTCGACCTCGGCCTCGGCCAGCGCGGTCTTCTCGACCGGCGACCACATCACGGGCTTGGACCCCTGGTACAGCGTGCCGTTCATCAGGAACTTCATGAACTCCTCGGCGATCACCCGCTCGGCGTGGAAATCCATCGTCAGGTACGGGTTTTCCCAATTGCCGGTGATGCCCAGCCGCTTGAACTCGTCGCGCTGGATGTCGACCCAGCCGCGCGCGAAATCGCGGCACTCGCCGCGGAATTCGTTGATCGGCACCTGATCCTTGTCGCGGCCCTTCTTGCGGTACTGCTCTTCGATCTTCCATTCGATCGGCAGGCCATGGCAGTCCCAGCCGGGGATATAGCGCGCATCAAAGCCCATCATCTGATGGCTGCGCACGATCATGTCCTTGATCGTCTTGTTCAGCGCGTGGCCGATGTGCAGGTGCCCGTTGGCATAGGGCGGTCCGTCGTGCAGCGTGAAGGGCGTGCGCCCCTCTTTCTCGCGCAGGCGGTCATAGACACCGATCTCTTCCCAGCGCGCCAGCCATTCGGGTTCGCGCTTGGGCAGGCCCGCGCGCATCGGAAACTCGGTGCGGGGCAGGTTCAGTGTGTCTTTGTATTCAGGCGTATCGGCGCACATGTCGGGCGTCCTTCGGGTCAGATCGGAGATAATGGGAATGTGAGGGTCGGTGCGATGGCTCGAACACCTGTTGCCCGGCGTCTCAAGGGGTCAGAGCGCCGGGGAAATAATTCGAATAATGGGCGCGCAGTGCATCCTCATGCCCGCCTTATAATCAGCGGGGGATAGCCCGACAAGTCCCCTTCTTTTGGCCCTAAATATCCCGGGGGGAAGGCCGCAGGCCGGGGGCAGCGCCCCCCTACTCCCTCGCATCGACGGGTGCCGCCGTCTTGCCCTGCGCCCAGCGGTTCAGCCACGCCAGCCCCGCCAGCGACAGGCCCAGCACCAAGAGCGAGAACACCCGCACCAAACCACCCAGACCCGAGATGTCGATCAAAAACACCTTGGCCACCGCCAGCCCGATCACCACCAGCCCCGCGCGCCGCATCAGCGCCGATCCCGCAGCCATCGACTGATAGAACAGCACGGCCCCGGTCAGCAGCAGCGCCACGGTATAGGAATAAAGCTCGCCCTGCCCCATGCCCCGGCTCAACTCCATCGCCTCGGAACCTTGCCAGAAATGCCGGATCACACAGAACAGCCACAGCACACCCAGCGCGCCCGCCAGCACCGCCATCGCCAGCCGCAGCAGCCGTGGCAAAGTGCCGATCCGCCACACACCCAAGGCCAGAACCAGCGCCGGTGCCAGATAGGCAGGCATCAGCGTGTTGATCACCGGCGGCCCCGCCACCTCCGCGAACCACGAACTCAGCAGCGGCGATACCAGGATCACCCCCAGCGCCAGTGCGCCCAGCCCGAACAGCGCAAAAACCGCGCCCAAGGCAGCCCGCCCCCAGCGCAGCGCGCGCCGCCCGGCCATCCGCTGCACCTGCGCCAGCGCCAGCGCAAACCAGATCGACGCAAACAGCCCCATCGCCCAATGCGACCCGACGCTGTCCTCGTCCAGCACATATGCAATCGTGCGGTAGACCAGCAGCGTCAGCAAGATGCCCCCGAACGACCATGCGGCACTGTCCAGCATCAGCACCGCCTCGTCGCGCCGCCCCTGCGCCACGCGCGGACGCAGCAGCCACAGCCCCGCGACCATCGCGGCAAAGGCGCTGCCATAGGCCAGCAGCATCTCGAACAGCGCCACGTTCACCGCCCAGATCAGCCCCGGATCGGCCACCAGCCGGTATCCCAACGTCGCCACGCCCGCAGCCACGAACCAGCCCATATGCGGCAGATCAAACCGCCTGTCCAGCCATGCGGCGACCACCACCGTCACCGCAATCGCCGCCGTCAGCGCCGCCAGCGACAGGATCAGCACCAGCGCAAAGGTGATGCACGACAGCGCCGACAGCACAAAAAATGCAGTCCTCAGGCGATGTTCGCTTCCGTCCACGCGGGCAAAGCGTTCGGCCAGCACGCCCATCATCACCGCCAGTGCTGCGGCGTGCAGCGCCCAAGGGTACGCTCCGATGGCTTGCGTGGGTTGCCACGTCACCTCGATCAGCACCGCAAGCCCTGGCGCAATCACCGCCGCCGCTGCGGCCCACAGCGGGGCAAACGCACCACCGCGCATCGACCGCCACGCGGTCAGCAGAGACAGCACGGCGCCCACGGCCACAAGCCCGCTGACCGCCAGCGGAAAATCGGCATCGGGCGCGTCGGTATAGGTGTTCAGATAGTCCGAGACGACCTGCGCGTGGTCCAACCCGATCAGCGCCACCGCCGCTCCCAGGCCCGCAACAGGCAGCAGCGTCTGGTCCTGCAGCGCCGGTGCCTCCACCGACCAACAGGCCCATGCGGCAGCCAGCCCCGACAGCGCCAGCACCGACAGCCAGAATTCGGACACGCCGCCATGCGCGATCATCACCAGTGACACCACGGTCACGCCCAGCGCCCCAGCAGCCAGCAGCGTCGGAAAGTTCGGGCGCGCGCCCTTGCGGATTTCATGGACCTGAACACCGCTGTGATCGGGCATCAGCGACCGCGCCGGGATCAGCAGCGCCATCAGCGCCATCGCGGTGACATAGACCACGAAAGCTCCAATCGTCTGATCCGCGCCGACGACCAGCAACCAGCCCGCGACATAGGCCAGAACCACACTCAGGACCGACACCCAGGCCCAGCGTTTCAGCGTGTCGATGCCCAGCCCAAATGCTGATATGATCGCGAAATAACCATAGAATATCGTTGGATCGTCCGACGACCCGCCGACCACAAAGGGCGCCGCAAAGGCACCGATCACGCCGACCGCTGCCAGCAGCGGGCCATAGAACCAGCCCAGCACCAGCGCAATCAGCGCGACCAGCACCATGCCGACCAGCGCCGCTTCGGGGCCGATGAGATCGTAGAGCAGCCGCGCCGACAGCACGCCGCCGAACAGCGACACGATGCCTGCACCGGAAAAGACCGAGGGCAGATAGGCGGTGGCCGCGTCCTCGTCATCGCCAAAGCGGCGGCGGATGTATTCGCCCGCGCCGATCAGCGCGACGCCAAAGGCCAGCGCCGCTGCAACCCGTGCTGCGGGCGGCAACAGGCCGTTCTCGACGCCGTATTGCACCAAAAAAAGCCCCGCCAAAGCCAGCGACAGGGCTGACACGGCATAGAACCAGTTTTGCACGAGCCATGCGCTCAGCCGCTGCATCCAGTCCGACGCTTGCGAGGGCGGGCGAGGTGTCGAAGATGGGGAAACAGCCGCATCGCGCGCCGCGATCACCGCAGCCGCCGGTGGTGGTGGCGGTGGCGTCGCAAGTTTTGAGGGTTTCGGCGCAGGCAAAGCCGCTTCGCTCGGTCCCGCAGGCCCCGACAAACGCAGCGCCGTCAGTTCCTTTTCAACCTCGGCAAGGCGGGCTTTCACGCCGCTGTGGCTGATCAGAAGATAGATCACCGCCACCGGGATCGCCAAGACGACCCCTCCGATCACGACCAGAAGACCTTCCATGTCCGCCCTGCCCTTACCTTTTATTCAAAGCGCACGTTAACGCTTTGGCAGGACCGGGCAAAGCACGGAAATCCTTACCCGTGAACGATATTCAGGCGCCCTTGGACCCGAAGAGCCCCGTCAGGCTACGCTGTACGATGCCACGGCTGGTCGGACGCTTGCCCGGCGGAAACGGCAGCGGGCGGCAGACCTCCATCGCGGCGACGCCGACGCGGGCGGTCAATGCGCCGTTGACCAGCCCCTCGCCGAAGCGGCGCGAGAGTTTGCCCAGAAGCGATCCGCCCAGCACGGGCTCAAGCATGTCGTCGCCCACCGCAACGGCACCCGTCGCCACCAGATGCGACATCACCGCGCGCGTCAGCCGCCAGCTGCCGAAAAAGCCCGAGCGCCCGCCATAGACATCCGCCACCCGGCGGATCATCCGCAAATTGGCGCTGAGCGCGGTCGCGACATCGGCCAGCGCCAGCGGCACAAGTGCTGTCACGGCGGCGACCTGCCGGGCCGCGGCCTCGACCTCGCGCGATGCGGCCACGTCCAGCGGGGCCAGCAGTTCGGCATCGGCCAGCGTCAGCAGGGCGGCAGCGTCCATCTGGTCGCCGCGCAGTTCCTCAAGCCGGTCACGGCCCCAGCGGGTGTCCTCGCGCCCCGCATAAAGCGTGACCAGCCGGTCGGTGACCCTGCGCGCCGCAGCGAGGTCCACAGCCTCGAGCGCCGTAGCCGCCTGATGGCGCAGATCGTCGATGCGGGTCAGTCGCGCCAGTGCAGCCAGCTCGCGCACAGCCATCATCAGCAGCGTGAACACGAACAGCGCGAACAGCCCTGTCACGATCCAGCCGACGACGGGTGCGCGGTCGATCAACCCGGTGGCAAAGTCCCAGGAGGCAATCGTCACCACCGCACCGATCAGCGTGGTCGTCACCCACCAGAACAGGCGCACCAGCTTGGAAGGGCGGCGCGCGGCCACCCGTGCGACGGCCTGCATGGCCCGGCCCTGAGGCACCAGCGCCTCTTGCGCGTCGGGCACCGGCGGCGCGTCAGCGACTGACGGGGTTTCGGTAAGATCAATCAGAACCGGACCCTTGGCCATCACGGTGCCTCCCTGCTTGCGTGCCATTCGTATCGGATGTCGGGCAGGCCCGCGTCATTGTCCGCGCCGTTGCTGCGTTCGACGGGGCGGAACCCGGCCCGCTCGTAAAACCGGTTGGCGCTTGTGTTGCGCGCATAGGACCACAGGCCCAGCCGATTGCAGCGACGCTTGGCGTGGGTCAGAAGTGCGGTGCCCGCCGCACGGTTCTGCGCCTCTGGCGCGACATAGAGCCCTTGGATCTCCGTGCCGTCCAGCGCCAGAAACCCAACCACGCCCGCATCGGTGCGTGCGGTCGTCACCCAGCCTGCGTCGATCATGTCGGCGGCGAACATCACCTCTTCGGCGCGGCTGTGGACACGCGGCAGCCAGTCGGTTGCGTCCACATGCGCGCCGATGATCGCGCCCACAGTTCCGGCGTCGAGCGGTCGGGCGGGGCAAAGCTGCACCGCGCTCACAGCTTGTCCCCGAACAGGAACTGCGCGGCACGGTCCAACCGGATGTGCGGCGGCCCGTCGCCGGGGCGCAAGGTCAGCGTGGCGGGAGCAAAGCGCATCACCTGATAGTCGCCCGCCAGCCAGTTCTGCCCGCGCTGCGGGTTCAGCAGATGCGAGGGATCGCTCGGCAGATGGCCCGGAAAGAACGCCGCCTGCTTGCCGGTATCCAGCAACCTGCCCTGCACCATGCCCAGCGTCTCGCCCTCGTGGGGCATGTCGGTCTCAGTCGTCGCACGCAGCGACGCGATGGCCAGCGCCTGCGCGTCCGCACCGGCAAAACGCGCCCGGTCCGTGGCGTCGCGTACCAGCGCCTGCATGATCGCGGTCAGTTGCGCGTGCTGGCCGTGATGCAGGTGGTCGGCCTTTGTCGCCGCGAAAAGGATCTTTTCGACCCGTCGACCCATCAGCAACCGCGTCAGGAACGCATTGCGACCGGGGCGGAAGGCCTGCAGGATCTCGGTCAACGCACCGCGCAGGTCTTCGAGCGCGGCGGGGCCGTTGTGGATGGACCCCAAGGCATCGACCAGCACCACCTGACGGTCGATGCGGGCGAAGTGATCGCGAAAGAACGGTTTCACCACCTGCGATTTATACGCCTCGTACCGGCGGTCCATCTCGCGCCGCAGCGAGCCGCGCGGCGTATCGCCTGCGGGCAATGGCGCGAAGGTCAGCACCGGGGAGCCCGCCAGATCGCCGGGCAGCAGGAACCGGCCCGGCGCGCAATCGGAATAGCCCGCGCGCCGCGCATCCTGCAGGTAGGCCGCGAAGGTCGCGGCCAGGTCCTGCGCCAATGGCTCGTCAAGCTTGGTTGCACCATCGACCAGCGCGACCTTGGCGCGAAAGGCTGCGGCCTCTTCGCGGTTTTCTATCGCCTTCAGGGTGGCGGCGGACCACTCGGCATAGCTCTTGTCCATCAGCGTCAGGTCCAGCAGCCATTCGCCGGGATAATCGACGATGTCCAGATGCACCGTGCGCGGACCTTTTATGCCCGCAAGCAGCCCCTTGGGACGCACGCGCAGGCTGACCCGCAGCTCGGAGATGTGGCGCGTGCTTTCGGGCCAATGGGCCGGGTCGGCGGTCAGCGCGCCCAGATGGCTTTCGTAGTCGAAGCGCGGGATCGTGTCGTCGGGCTGCGGCTGCAGGAACGCGGCCTCGATCCGCCCCTCGGAGGCGGCCAGAAGATGCGGCATCCGGCCCCGGTCCAGCAGGTTGGCCACCAGCGAGGTGATGAACACTGTCTTGCCCGAGCGCGCAAGGCCGGTCACGCCAAGACGCACGACCGGCTCGAACAGCGTCTCGGATACCGTGTCCTGCACCGTCTCGACGCCGCGCAGGATGTTGTCGGCGATTGCTGATATGACCACTCGTGGCACCTTCTTTACTCTTCGGCAGCCTTTGCGGCTGCCACTCTTCTGTCAAACTCGGCCTGTTGCAGACAACATAGGCAGTCCAGCGCAGGCTTGCCAGTGGGCCCGCGTGGCGCTAGGGCATGCGCCATGCCCCGTTATGCTCTGAAAGTCGAATATCATGGCGCGCCATTCGTCGGATGGCAGCGGCAGCCCGACCATCCGTCGGTTCAGGGTGCCATCGAAGCGGCGCTGGCCAGGCTTGAGCCGCGCGGCCACACCATCGCCGCTGCCGGGCGCACCGATGCGGGCGTACATGCGCTGGCACAGGTGGCACATTGCGACATGGCGCGCGACTGGGACCCGTTCCGCCTGTCCGAGGCGATCAATTATCACCTCAAGCCCTTGCCGGTTGCGATCGTCGATTGCGCCGAGGTGGCCGACGACTGGCACGCGCGGTTTTCGGCGCTTGAGAGGCACTACAAGTTTCGTCTGCTGATGCGGCGCGCGCCTGCCACGCACCTTGAAGGATTGGTGTGGCGGGTGAACCGCGAACTGGACTTGGATGCGATGCGCGAGGGCGCGGCACATCTGCTGGGTCTGCAAGATTTCACCACCTTCCGGTCGTCGATCTGTCAGGCAGAAAGCCCGGTCAAGACGCTGGACGCGCTGGATATCACAGGGATCGAGACGGATTGGGGGCCGGAGGTGCATTTCGACGTGCGAGCCCGGTCGTTCCTGCACAATCAGGTGCGCAGTTTTGTCGGCACTCTGGAGCGTGTGGGCAGCGGCGGCTGGGCACCGGATGACGTGCGCCGCGCGCTTGAGGCCCGAGACCGCGCGGCCTGCGGGCCGGTATGCCCACCGCAGGGGTTGTATCTGGCGGGGGTGCAATATCCCGACGATCCGTTCGCGGGTTAGGCCGGTACGGGGGGCGCTGCTCCCGGCGCTTTCGCGCCTCCCCCGGAGTTTATCTGGCAAGATGAAGGATCAGGCCTGCGGCTTTGGCAGGTCGAGCCAGAGCGGACCCTTGGCATAGCCACCGCGGATCAGGTGGCCGGGTTTGCGCGCCTCCGGATAGGTCTTGAGCCAGTCGCGGTAGCGGTCGTTGGTGACGATGCGCGCGCCCTGATCGCGGGCGGCCTGCAGGATCAGCGGATCGGCGGGGGTGCCCTTGTCCACGACCAACACGTGACTTTCGGGCAGGTTCAGAGCCTTGGCAAAGTCCGCGTGGTGCCAGTAGCGCCCCTGCAGCAGGTGGCCCGCATTTGCGTCGAAGATGACAGCGGGCGTCAGGCCATGCGCGCGCAGTGTCGCGATGACGTCGCGCACCGGGGCGAGGTCGGGGGCCTGGGTTTTCCAGTACATGACGTTGGAGCCGTCGAGGATGACGGGCGGACCGGCGGGCTGGGCATCGGACGCGGCTTCCGGCGCTTTGTGCCGCAGGGCGCGCAACAGCAGGATGGCTGCGGCCACCGCCATCGGCACAGCCAGAAGCAGCAGATCGGACCAGCCGGGCACGATCAAGGCGGCGGCTACGCCCAGACATGAGATCAACAGGAGGATGAGAGGCGCGCGCATGGTGCAGTCTTAGCGTCGCATCAAGTTCCCGCCAAGGCTGTAAGTTCAATCCGCGTCGGGGTGGCTGGCAAGGACCAGAAGGCCCCCCGCAATCGCCCAGTTCTTGACGAAGATGCTGATCTGCCAGGGATCGTCTGGAATGAAATGAAAGGCCGATGTCACCACGCAGTAGGCGGCCAGCACCAGTGCCATCAGGCTGACACGCCTGCCGAACCAGAGCGCGAAGGCACCGGCAGTGCAGAACGCCATCGCGGGCCAGACCAGCAGCGCAGGCAGGCCCGCGCCGCGCAGCAGGTCCATCGCGGGCACAGGGTTCACGAGTTTCTGCACCGCCCCGGCTGCAAAAAACGCGCCCAGAAGGGCGCGTCCCAGACGCAGTGACCAGAGGCGATACCCGGTCACGCCATTTCGGGCGTGAACGTCAGGCTGACGCCGTTCAGGCAATGACGTTTGCCGGTGGGCTCGGGGCCGTCGTCAAAGATGTGACCCAAGTGGCTGCCACAGCGGCTGCAATGGCATTCGGTGCGCACGTAGAACAGCAGCTTGCGGTCCTCTTTCGTGCCGATTGCACCGGGCAGGTTGTCGTAGAAGCTGGGCCAGCCCGTGCCGCTCTTGAACTTGGTGCTGGCATCGTAGAGCGCCTGATCGCAGCCCTTGCAATGGAACACGCCGGGGCGTGTCTCGTCGTTGAGCGGGCTGGTAAAGGCGCGCTCGGTCTCTTCCTCGCGCATCACGGCGAATTCGGTGTCGGTCAGCATCGCGCGCCATTCGGCCTCGGTGCGGGTGACTTCGAAGCTGTCATCGGTGGTCGCGGCAAAGCCCGGACGGGTCATGGCGATTGCGGCGGCGGAAGCGATAAAATTTCTGCGTAGCATGATATGATCCTTTCCCTACACATGTAGGTATTGAATGGGACCCTGTCAAAAGTGGGTTGGCCGCTTGCCTCGAGGGACGCACGGCCAACCCGTCGGAAATTACGCGTACTTACTTCGGAACCAAAACCGCATCGACGACGTGAATCACGCCATTCGACTGGTCGACGTCCGCAATCGTTACTCTTCCGACATTCCCGTTTTCGTCATAGATATAGACATTGCTGCCCTTGACCTGAGCCGAGATCGCATCGCCCGACAGGGTCTCCATGTGGTAAAAGCCATCGCTGGAGCGCTTGGCCATCCGCACGATGTTGTCTGCCGACAGATCGCCCGCGACCACGTGGGCCGTCAGAACCTTGGTCAGCATGTCCTTGTTTTCCGGCATCAGCAGCGTGTCGACCGTGCCCTCGGGCAGCTTGGCGAAACCTGCGTTGGTGGGCGCAAAGACGGTGAAGGGGCCCGCACCCTGCAGGGCATCGACCAGGCCTGCGGCCTTGACGGCGGCGACGAGCGTGGTGTGATCGGCAGAGTTCACGGCATTTTCGATAATGTTCTTGTCTTCGAACATCGGCGCGCCGCCGACGTCGGGGTTTGCGGCAAAGGCGGATGTGGCCAGTACGGTGCCAAGTGCGAGGGCTGTCAGTGTCTTGATCGGTGTCATATCTTCAATCCTTCCAAAGTTGGTGCAGCGGCGTGTCCCCCCTGCTTGACCTGAGCCACGCAAAAACGCCGCGTGAAGTTTCACGCGGCGTTCATTTTTTCCGAAATATTTTCGATGGCCCTGTGCGGGCGGGATACTACAGCGCCTGTTCCACCGCAGCGGCCGCCAGAACCGCACCCGTGGGCGCGCCGGTGGGCGAGCCGCCGACCGGTTCGTCGGAGAGCGCCAGCGTCAAGCTGCCCGCGATGGCGCGCAACTCCTCTGGCAGGGTCAGCTGCCATTCGCCGTCCAGCGGCAGCACGCCCAGCGACACAGGGGCCGCATCGGGTGCAATCGCCCAAAGCTCGGTGACGCGGCCTGCGGGCGGGGCCGCAGTGCTGCTGCGCACAAGGTTCAGCAAGCCGGTGTCGGGTGCCAGCGTCGCGGTCAGCACAAAGCTGCGCTGTTCAGGCGTCAGTTGGGCAGTATAGACGGGACCGGGTGGTTGCAGACGATCCGGCACCACCACGATCAAGGCGATCACAGCGACAGTCGCAGCCCCCAGTCCAATCCACAAGGGGCGCCACCAGCGCCGTGCGCCTGCGCGCTGCTCCGCCCCGAACACGCGGTCCATCAGGGCACGGCGCGCGGCGGCAGAGGGTTGCACCGGGGCCAGATCGTCGGTCAGCGCCGACAGATCGCGCTGCCAGGCCACGACCTCGGCTGCAAAATCCGCATCGGTCCGCATCCGGCGCGCGGCGCTCTCGGCCTCGTCTTGCGACAGCAGGCTCAGGGCATATTCGGCGGCCAGTGCGCGGTCTTCTTCTCCAAGGGTGTCTCTATCAGCCATCGGACATACACTCGCGCAGCGCGATCAGACCACGGCGCAGCCAGGTGCGCATCGTGTTCAGCGGCTGTTTGAATTCAGTGGCCAGTTCGGCATAGCTGCGTCCGTCCAGATAGGCACCGCGCACGGCGGCGGCGCGGTCGGGGGGCAGTTCGTCCATGCAGCCCGACAGGCGGCGTGCCGAGGATGCGGCCACGACCAGCGCTTCGGGTCCGGGATCGGGCGACGCAAGCGCAAGCGCCGGATCATCGACGTCCGACGTGAACTTGCGTTTGCGCAAACGGTCGATCGCGGTGTTCCGCGCGATCGTGATCAGCCAGGTCATCGGGCTGTGGCCCGTGGTCTGATACCGTCCGGCATGCGTCCAGATTTTGATATAAGCGTCCTGCATTGCATCCTCTGCTGAGGCTTTGTTGGACAAGACACGCAGGCACACGGCCAGAAGTTTCGCAGAGGTGGCATCGAACAGAGCTTCGAACGCTGCACGGTCGCGCAAGGCACAGCGGGATATCATATCTTCCAGATCGGAATGCTCCATGCGCCATACATGCCACAGCCATCCGGCGTTTCAACAGTTAATCTTGATTGCACGTGCGAAATCAATGGAACCGGACGCGCGACGCATTGCGGGATTCAGAAACATGGGAACCTCCCGCACCACCGGAAGTTGACAAGTCAAACCAATCGGCATCTTAATGATGCAACCCCATTTTACCCCCTCAGGTTGTGCGCCACGCGGGTGCCGCCTGAGCGAACCGCCGGAATTTGCGCGCCAATGAAAGACGACGAACAGATCATATCCCAATTCGATTTGCGTCAGTATCTGACCTATCGTTTGTCCAAGCTGCAAAATGCGCTGAACGCACAGGCCGCGCAGGTACTGTCGGCGCACAGCGACATCACCCTGACCGAATGGCGCGTCCTGTTCATCCTGCGCAGCATGTCCACCGCCACGATGAGCATGATCGTGCAGGAAAGCCGTCTGGACAAGGCGCAGATCAGCCGGTCGATCAAGGCGCTGGTGGAAAAGGGCTATATCGCCTCGGTGCAGGATGAAAGCGATCAGCGGCGCCAGTTGCTCAGCGCGACCGAAGCGGGGCGCGCGCTGAAGGAAAAGGTACTGCCGATCATGATGCGCCGCCAGCAGGCGCTGACCGACGGGATGCCGCGCGCCGAGCTTGAGACCTTCTTCAAGGTGCTGGATCAGCTGGAAACGGTGGCCTTGCGCCGCGATTTCTGAGCGCTTTCAAGGCGGGGGCTGTCCCCCGCCACTCTTCCATCAGCTCTTGAGGATACCGGGCAGGTTCAGCCCGTTCTCGCGCGCGCAGTCCAGCGCGATGTCATAGCCTGCATCCGCATGGCGCATCACACCCGTCGCAGGATCGTTCCACAGCACGTTGGCAATGCGGCGGTCGGCGTCCTCTGACCCGTCGCAGCAGATCACCATGCCCGAGTGCTGGGAAAAGCCCATGCCGACCCCGCCGCCGTGGTGCAGCGACACCCATGTGGCCCCGCTGGCCACGTTCAGCATCGCATTGAGCAGCGGCCAGTCGCTGACCGCGTCCGACCCGTCCTTCATCGCCTCGGTCTCGCGGTTGGGGGACGCGACGGAGCCTGAATCGAGGTGGTCGCGGCCAATGACGACAGGTGCCGACAACTCTCCGGTGCGGACCATTTCATTGAACGCCAGCCCCAGCTTGTCGCGCAGGCCCAGGCCCACCCAGCAGATGCGCGCAGGCAGCCCCTGAAACGAGATCCGCGCGCGTGCCATGTCCAGCCAGTTGTGCAGATGCGGATCGTCGATCAGCTCCTTCACCTTGGCGTCGGTCCTGTAGATGTCCTCGGGATCGCCCGACAGCGCCGCCCAACGGAACGGGCCGATGCCACGACAGAACAGCGGGCGGATATAGGCAGGCACAAATCCGGGAAAGGCAAAGGCATTCTCCAGCCCCTCTTCCTGTGCGACCTGCCGGATGTTGTTGCCGTAATCCAGCGTCGGCACGCCCGCGTTCCAGAAATCGACCATGGCGGCGACGTGATTTTTCATCGACGCGCGGGCGGCTTTCTCGACGCCCTTGGGGTCGGTTTCCTGCTTGGCACGCCATTCGGCCACGCTCCAGCCCTGCGGCAGATAGCCATGCACGGGGTCATGGGCCGATGTCTGGTCGGTTACCATGTCGGGGCGCACGCCGCGCGCGACCAGTTCGGCAAAGATATCGGCGGCGTTGCCAATCAGCCCCACGCTTTTCGCCTCACCCGCCTTGGTCCAGGTCTCGATCATCTCAAGCGCGCGGTCCAGCGTGTGCGCCTTTTCGTCGACATAGCGCGTGCGCAGGCGAAAATCGACGCGGGTCTCGTCGCATTCCACCGCCAGACAGCACGCCCCCGCCATCACCGCCGCAAGCGGCTGCGCGCCGCCCATACCACCAAGGCCCCCGGTCAAAATCCAGCGCCCTTTCAGATCGCCATCATAGTGCTGGCGTCCCGCCTCCATGAAGGTCTCGTAGGTGCCCTGCACGATGCCTTGGGTCCCGATATAGATCCAGGACCCGGCGGTCATCTGGCCGTACATCGCCAGGCCCTTTTTATCCAACTCGTTGAAATGGTCCCAATTGGCCCAATGCGGCACCAGGTTCGAATTGGCGATCAGCACCCGCGGCGCATCCTTGTGGGTCTGGAACACGCCCACCGGTTTGCCCGATTGCACCAGCAGCGTCTGGTTGTCTTCCAGCTCTTTCAGCGCGGCGACGATGGCGTCGAAATCCTCCCAGGTGCGGGCGGCACGACCGATGCCGCCGTACACCACCAGCTCATGCGGGTTCTCGGCCACGTCGGGGTGCAGGTTGTTCATCAGCATCCGCATCGGTGCCTCGGTCAGCCAGCTTTTGGCGGTGATCGTGGTGCCGGTGTCGGGATAGACGTCGCGAAGGTTGTGGCGCGGATTGGTCATGATGTGCCTTTCGACTGCTGTATATGGATGGAAGTCACGCAAGTTCGCCGCGCACAAAGCCGGGAAGGTCGGCAGTCTCGATCAACTGACCGTCCCGGATCAATGCCGCCGCGGCCTCCAAGCTGGGGGCCATGTAGCGGTCCTCGACCACCTCCGGCACCGACCGGCGCAGGGTGGCGATGACCGATTGCAACGTCGCACTGGTCTGCAGCGGCGCGCGAAAGCCGATGCCCTGCGCGCCGCAGATCGCCTCGACGCCCAGGATCACGTTCAGGTTGGTGTTCATCCGCGCCAGCCTGCGCGCGGCATGGGCGGCCATGCTGACGTGATCCTCCTGATTGGCAGAGGTCGGCGTGCTGTCGGTGGTGCAGGGATTGGCCAGATGCTTGTTCTCGCTCATCAGGGCGGCGGTGGTGACTTCGGCGATCATCAGGCCCGAGTTCAGGCCCGGATCGGGGGTCAGGAACGGCGGCAGATCGAAACTGAGGTTCGGATCGACCATCAACGCCACGCGGCGCTGCGCGATCGCGCCCATCTCGGATATCGCCACGGCGATCTGGTCGGCGGCAAAGCCCACGGGTTCGGCATGAAAATTCCCGCCCGAGACGATCATCCCGCCCTCTGGGTGTGTATCATCGACCAGCACCAGCGGGTTGTCCGTCACCGCGTTCGCCTCGATCTCAAGCGTGCGCGCGGCGGCGTGCAGCAGGTCCATCGCGGCCCCTGTCACTTGCGGCTGGCAGCGAATGCAATACGGGTCCTGCACACGGGTGTCGCCATCGCGGTGGCTTTCGCGGATCTGCGAGCCTTCCATGAGGGCGCGCTGCGCACGGGCGACGGCGATCTGGCCCGCGTGACCGCGCAGAGTGTGAATCGCATCTTCCAGCGGTGCCGTGCTGCCCATGATCGCATCGGTGCTGAGCGCGCAGGTGACGACGCTGGCCGCCGCATTGGCCCAGGCGCCCCACAACCCCACCAGCGCGCAGGCGGTGGAAAACTGCGTGCCGTTGATCAGCGCCAACCCTTCTTTCGGCCCCAGCGTGATCGGCTGCAAGCCTGCGGCACGCAGCGCGTCGCCACCTGCCATGCGGATGCCCTGATGGATCGCCTCGCCCTCGCCGATCATCACGGCGGCCATATGTGCCAGCGGCGCCAGATCGCCCGACGCCCCGACCGAGCCTTGGTCGGGGATCACCGGCATCACGCCCTGCGCCAGCATGCCTTCGATCAGCGCGACGGTGGACCACACCACGCCCGACGCCCCGCGCCCCAGCGACAGCAGTTTCAGCACCATCATCAGCCGCGTCGTGGCCTCGTCCAGCGGCGTGCCCACGCCACAGCAATGCGACAGGATCAGGTTGCGCTGCAACCGCGCGGTGTCCTTCGCGGCGATCTTGACCGAGGCAAGCTTGCCAAAGCCGGTGTTCACGCCGTACACCGCCGCCTCGCCCGCTGCCGCCTTGGCGACCAGCGCCGCCGCCGCCTCGACGCGCGGACGGGCATCGGGCGTCAATTCCGCCGCAGGACCATGCGCCCAGATGTGGTGCAGGGTCGACAGGGATGTCGTGCCGGGTGTCAGGGTAACGATCACGGGGTTCCTCCGAAAATGCGGGTGTGCAGGGGGTTAAAGCCGATGCGATAGGCAAGCTCGGCAGGCTCGGTCACGTCCCAGACCGCAAGATCGGCACGCATGTCAGGGGCGATGCGGCCCTGATCCGCCAAGCCCAGTGCCAGCGCCGCGTTGCGGGTCAGCCCGGCAAGCGCCTCTGCGGGGGTCAATCGGAACAGAGTGCAGGCCATGTTCAGCGCCAGCAGGGGCGAGGCCAGCGGCGACGAACCGGGGTTGCAATCGGTGGCGATGGCCATCGGCACGCCCGCTGCGCGGAAGGCCGCGACGGGCGGCATCTGCGTCTCGCGCAGGGTGTAGAACGCACCGGGCAGCAAAACCGCGACGCTGCCCGCCTGCCCCAACGCCTGCGCGTCGGCATCGTTGGCGTATTCCACGTGATCAGCGCTGAGCGCAGCGTAACGCGCGGCCAACTGCGTGCCGCCGATGTTCGACAGTTGCTCGGCATGCAGCTTGACCGGCAGGCCCAGCGCACGGGCCGCATCGAACACCAGCGCGATCTGCGTGGTGTCAAAGGCGATGCCTTCGCAGAACCCGTCCACCGCATCGACCAGCCCCTCGGCATGGGCGGCGTGCAGGGTCGGGATGCAGACCTGGTCAAGATAGCCGTCCGCATCGCCCGCAAACTCGGGCGGCACGGCATGTGCGCCAAGATAGCTGGTGCGCACGGTCACCGGGCGCATGTCCGCGATCCGGCGCGCCACGCGCAACATCTTCAGCTCTGTCTCGCGATCGAGACCATAGCCGGACTTGATTTCAATCGTCGCGACCCCTTCAGCGATCATCGCATCGACACGCGTCAGCGCATCGCGCAGCAAGGCATCAGGCGTGGCATCACGCGTGGCCCGCACCGTCGAGACAATCCCACCGCCGCTGCGCGCGATCTGCTCATAGGTCGCGCCTTCCAGCCGCTGTTCAAACTCGCCCGCGCGATTTCCGCCAAACACCAGATGGGTGTGGCAGTCGATCAGCGCAGGGGTCACCAACCGCCCACCCAGATCGGTCGCGTCCTGCGCGGCATGTGCGGCAGGCAGGTCTGCCATCGCTCCGACCCAAACGATCCGGTCGCCTTGCACGACAATCGCGCCGTCGTCGATCAGGCCATAGCCGTCCGGCGTGGCCATGGTGGCGATACGGGCATTGGTCAAAAGCATTGGTACGACTCACCTTGGTTTATGTACATCTTTACAATTATTATGTCTGCACATAATATTCTGTCAAGCACGGGCTACGAAGCCCGGCACCCGGACCGAACACCCAGAGGGGACCGCGACGTGACGACAGCTTTTCGCAACTGGCAGGCGGTGCAACAGGAAGTGCTGCGGCGCATCCACGCGCGCGAATGGGCACCGGGGGACCTGATCCCGAACGAGGCCGATCTGGCATCCGAATTCGGCTGCGCGCGCGCCACGGTCAACCGCGCCCTGCGCGCCGTGGCCGAGGCGGGATTGCTGGACCGCAAGCGCAAGGCAGGCACGCGCGTGGCCCTGCAACCCGTGGCGCGGGCGACGCTGTCCATCGCGGTGATACGGCAAGAGGTCGAGGAGAAAGGCGCGCGCTATGGCTATGCGCTGCTGGAACGCAGCATGACGCGCCCACCTGCCCCCGTACGTGCGGCGCTGAACACCGCTGATGCCACATTGCTGCACATCCGCGCGCTGCATTTCGCCGACGGCGCGCCCTATGCGCTGGAAGACCGCTGGATAAATCCACAGGGCGCGCCCGGTGTGCTGGACCAGCCGTTCGAGACCACCAGCGCCAACGAATGGCTGTTGGAGCACACCCCTTATACCCGCGGCGACATCGCCCTGTCGGCGCAGAGCGCGACTGTGGCAGAGGCGCGGGATCTGGGCTGCGACGCTGGGGCCGCGCTCTTCGCCCTGACGCGCAACACATGGAACGGGCCGGTTGCCGTGACGCGCGTGCGCCTGCTCTTCGCACCCGGCCACAGCATGCAGGCAGATTTATAGCCCTAGGCAGGCCAGCCGCTGATCGCGCGCACTTCCAGGAACTCTTCCAGCCCCCAGATGCCGCCCTCGCGGCCATTGCCCGATTGCTTCATCCCACCGAACGGCGCACCGGTGCTGCGGCGCTGTTCGTTGATCTCGACCATGCCCGAGCGGACCTCGCGGGCGATGCGCATGGCGCGGTCGGGGTCGGCGGTCTGGACATAGTTGGTCAGCCCGTAATCGGTGTCATTGGCGATGGCTACGGCCTCGTCCTCGGTGTCGAAGGGCATCATCGACAGCACGGGACCAAAGATTTCCGTGCGCATGATCGCCATGTCGGGCGTGCAATCGGCAAACACCGTGGGCCGCACGAAATACCCGCGCTCCAGCCCCTCGGGACGGCCAAGTCCGCCTGCCACCAGCCGCGCGCCCTCGTCGATGCCTGCGGCGATCAGCGTCTGGATCTTGTCGAATTGTGCAGCATTGACCACCGGCCCGATGTGCGGCGCGGTTTCAGATGTGCCGCCCACGGTGAACGCGGCCGCGACCTCTTGCGCCTGTGCCACTGCCTGATCATAGCGCGCACGCTCGACCAGCATCCGGCTGGGCGCGTTGCACGACTGGCCCGAGTTGTTGAAACAGCGCATCACCCCGTTTTGCACCGCATCCGCGTCCGCATCGGCAAAGATCATGTTCGCCCCCTTGCCACCCAGTTCCAGACAGACGCGTTTCACCGTTTCCGCCCCGGCCCGCGTGATCGCGCGGCCCGCGTCGGTCGATCCGGTAAAGCTGATCATGTCCACGTCCGGATGCGCCGACAGTTGCGCGCCCACGCCCCGCCCATCGCCGTTGATCATGTTGAACACACCCGCAGGCACGCCCGCCTCGTGCAATATCTCGGCGAAAAGCATCGCGGAGAGCGGCGATTGTTCCGACGGTTTCAGCACGGCGGTACAGCCCGATGCCAGCGCCGGAATGACCTTGAGCACGATCTGCTTCATCGGCCAGTTCCACGGCGTGATCAGCGCAGCGACGCCAATCGGTTCGTACAATATGCGGTCATGCGGCGTGTCCGCACGCAGCGGACGGTCGAAGTCGAACGCCTCCAGCGCGTCGATAAAACCGGTAAAATGCGAACTGCTGGTGCGCGCCTGCTGGGCAATCGACATCTCCAGCGGCGCGCCGACCTCGCGGCTGATGACCGCGCCCATCTCGTCCGAGCGGCGCATATACACATCGCGGATCGCGCGGATCAGGTCCAGCCGCTGCGCCTTGGTCGAGGTGCGCCAATGGGGAAACGCCGCGCGGGCGGCGGCCACGGCGAAATTGGTATCCGCCTCGCCGCCCAGTGCGATGGTAGCAAAAGGGTCTTCGGTTGCGGGATCGATCACCAGCCGGTCGGTGCCCGCCAACGGGGCGACCCACCCGCCGTCGATGTAGAACTGACGCTTGTCGAGCATGGCGCGGCCCTTTCTGTCTGGCGTCTGTCAAAAGACGACGCCCCGGCGGGGATAGTCGCGGCCCCTCGCCTTGTCCAGTACGCGCCATGATATCGCGGGGGGGCCTTGCCCTGTCGCGCCCTGACAGGTCAACGTCGCAGTGCGACGCGTCCCTGCGGCATCTCAGCCGCTAGGATGCACATACCACACCCCCAGCAAGGAACACGTCATGTCCAAAGATCCGCTTTTGCAGCCCTTTCAGTTGAAACATCTGACACTGAAAAACCGGATCATGACCACCAGCCACGAACCGGCCTATCCCGAAAACGGCATGCCCACGGACCGCTATGCCGCCTATCACGCCGAGCGTGCCAAGGCCGGCGTGGCGCTGGCGATGACGGCAGGGTCGGCTTCGGTGTCGCGCGACAGCCCGCCGGTGTTCAACAACGTGCTGGCCTACAAGGACGAGGTGGTGCCGTGGATCAGGCGGCTGACCGACGGGTGCCACGAACACGGCTGTGCGGTGATGATCCAGCTGACTCATCTGGGCCGCCGCACCACCTGGAACAAGGGCGACTGGCTGCCTTCGGTCTCGTCCTCGCGGCACCGCGAACCGGCCCACCATGCCTTTCCCAAGCTGATCGAGGACTGGGACATCGAGCGGATCATCACCCAGTTTGCCGACGCCGCCGAGCGGATGCAGGCGGGCGGCATGGACGGGATCGAATTGCAGGTCTACGGGCACCTGCTGGACCAGTTCTGGTCGCCGCTGACCAATGATCTGACCGGGCCATACGGTGCCGATACGCTGGAAAACCGGATGCGGTTTCCGATGGAGGTGCTGGGCGCCGTGCGCAAACGTGTGGGCAATGATTTCATCGTGGGATTCCGGTTCACGGCGGACGAGGCGCAGAAAGGCGGCATCGACGCCGCCGAGGGACTGGAGATATCGAAGATACTGGCCGCAAGCGGGCAGTTGGATTTTCTGAACGTCATTCGCGGGCGCATCCACACCGACCCTGCCATGACCGACGTGATCCCGGTGCAGGGCATGAAAAGTGCGCCGCATCTGGATTTCGCGGGCGAAGTGCGCCGCGCCACCGGCATGCCCACCTTTCACGCCGCGCGCATTCCCGATGTGGCGACCGCGCGCCATGCGGTCGAGGCAGGGCTGCTGGACATGGTCGGCATGACCCGCGCGCACATGGCCGATCCGCATATCGTGCGCAAGATCATCGAAGGCCGCGAGGAGGATATCCGCCCCTGCGTTGGTGCCACCTATTGCCTCGACCGGATCTATCAGGCGGGCGAGGCGCTGTGCATCCACAACGCGGCGACCGGGCGCGAGCTGACGATGCCGCATGACATTCCCGTGGCCGAAATACGCCGCAAAGTAGTGATCGTGGGCGCAGGACCGGCGGGGCTGGAAGCGGCGCGGGTCGCCGCCGTGCGCGGCCACGACGTGACGGTGTTCGAGGCGCAACCCGACCCCGGCGGGCAAATCCGCCTGACTGCCCGCACCCCGCGCCGCCGCGAGATGATCGGGATCATCGACTGGCGCATGGCGCAATGCGCCGCCCGCGATGTGACGTTTCATTTCAACACCTGGGCCGAGCCTGCGGACATCACCGCCCTATCGCCCGATGTGGTGATCGTGGCCACCGGCGGCATGCCCAACACCCAGCTGTTCGAGACAAGCATCGAAGCCGCCCACGTGGTCAGCGCCTGGGACATTATCGCTGGCGACGTCAAGCCCGCCGCCCGCATCCTGATCTATGACGAAAGCGGCGACCACCCTGCCCTGCAAGCCGCCGAAATCGCCGCCGCCGCCGGGTCGCAGGTCGAGGTGATGACCCCCGACCGCAGCTTTGCCCCCGACATCATGGGCATGAACCTTGTGCCCTACATGCGCTCCCTGCAGGACAAGGACGTGACCATGACCGTCGCGCGCCGGCTGCTGGGCGTTGCGCGCAACGGCAACGTGCTGACTGCGACCATCGGCACCGATTACAGCGATCACACGCATCAGGCCGACTATGATCAGGTCGTGGTGAACTACGGCACCCTGCCGCTGGACGAGGTTTACCACGATCTGAAACCGCTCAGCCGCAATGGCGGTGCGGTGGATCACGATGCGCTGATCGAAGGCCGCACGCAGGAGATCCTGCGCAATCCCGAGGGCAGCTTTCAGCTTTTCCGCATCGGCGACGCGGTGTCCGCGCGCAACACCCATGCGGCGATCTACGATGCGCTGCGGCTGGTCAAGGATCTTTAACGGGCACCGGGCACTAACCAAGTGTTTTAATCGGGATTGACAATTCCGAGCGATTTAGTCAGCTTTCGGGCATCACCTGCATGGTCCCGTCTGGGCCATCCCAATGCGGACACCGATTTTCCCGAGCCCAAAGGATCTATGATGAAACGCCTGTTTACGACGACTGCGCTTTGCCTCGCGGCCACCGCCTCGTTTGCCGATACCCGCGCCGATGTGCTGACCACCTACGCCGATATCGCGGCTGCGACTTATGGCGACAGCCTGACCACCGCGCAAACGCTGCAAGCGGCCGTCGACAGGCTGATCGCCGAACCGTCGCAGACCAACCTGATCGCCGCACGTACCGCATGGAAGGCCGCCCGCGTGCCCTATCAGCAAAGCGAAGCGTTCCGGTTCGGCAACCCCATCGTCGACGACTGGGAGGGCAAGGTGAACGCCTGGCCGCTGGACGAGGGGCTGATCGACTATGTGGACAACGCCTATGGCGGGGCGACGGACGAAAACGCGGCGGCGGCGCTGAACGTGATCGCCAATCCGACCTTCACCCTATCGGGCACCGAGGTCGACGCGACCGAGATCACGCCCGCCCTGCTGTCAGGCACCCTGCAAGAGGCGGACGGCGTCGAGGCGAACGTCGCCACAGGCTATCACGCCATCGAATTCCTGCTGTGGGGGCAGGATTTGAACGGCAACGGGCCCGGTGCGGGCGACCGCCCCTGGACCGATTACGCGGCAGGCGACGACTGCACCAACGACAACTGCGAACGGCGCGGTGCCTATCTGAAAGCGGCGACCGACCTGCTGGTCTCCGACCTGGAATGGATGACCGCGCAATGGGCCGATGACGGTGCCGCGCGCGCCAACGTGATGGCCGACGAGGGCGCGGGCATCTCTGCCATGCTGACGGGCATGGGCAGCCTGTCCTACGGCGAGCAGGCGGGCGAGCGGATGCGTCTGGGCCTGATGCTGAACGACCCCGAAGAAGAGCACGACTGTTTTTCCGACAACACCCACAACAGCCACTATTACGACGGTCTGGGCGTGCAGAACGTGTACCTTGGCAGCTACACCCGCGTTGACGGCTCGACCGTGTCGGGCGCGTCGCTGTCGGGTCTGGTGACCGAGGCCGACGCGGCGCTGGACACAGAAATGCGCCTGAAGCTGGGCACCACCATGCGCGAACTGGGCCAGATCAAGACCGCAGCCGAGGCCGGATTTGCCTATGACCAGATGCTGGAAGCAGGCAACGCTGCGGGCGAAGACCTGGTGATGGGCGGCGTCAATGCGCTGATCGACCAGACCCGGTCGATCGAGCGTGTGGTCGCCGCGCTTGGCGTCGATGGCATCGCCTTCGAAGGGTCGGACAGCCTCGACAATCCGGGCGCCGTGTTCGAATAAACACCGCCCAACCGGCAGGGCGCATCGCGGTGCCCTGCCATTTTCTCTTTTTGCAAAGCCAGAGCGCCATGCCAAAACTGCCCAGCCCCTGTATCGACGTCTGCAAATACAAACGCGAAGGTCACTGCATCGCCTGTTCGATGACCAAGCCGCAGAAAAAAGCGTTCAAGTCGCTGAAGAAAGAAGACCAGCGGCACGGCTTCGTGCAACTGGTCATGGCGCAGCAGGCACAGATGGGCAAGTTCAAGGCCTGGCCTGCCGTCTATGAGAAAAAGTGCCGCAACAAGGGCGTGACCGTGCCATTGTTGCCCGAAGGGTGACATGGTGAAAGCCGCGTGCCGCCTCGCTGATCAGGGCAAGGACGGCGCGCTTTTCCGCTGACCTTACTTGACCGTGATGCGCACGGTATCGCCATGGATCTTCACGGTTTCCCTGCCGGGCCGGTCCGCGACAAAGATCGTCTCGTAGACCGGCGTCCATCCATTGCAACTGCCGCTTTGCCGAACGCCGACCTTGCCGAACACGATGTGGCCCGTTTTTAGCTTCGCATCCAGATTGCTCTTGGATTCAGCAAGGTCGCTCTTGCTGGGCAATTGACCATACTCACCACGCGCGCCATGCAGAATTGCCGCTTGGCCCACTTTCAGCGATACCTTGCCTCTGAATTTGACCTGGTTGGAACTGTCAGCCTGCACCTGGGGTGCAAAGGCGAAAACGGCCATGCCGACCCCAAGGGCGAGGCAGGCAGATTTGATATATTTCATGGGAAATCTCCAGTTAAACAATTATTCTACCTTAGCGCGAACACCGGTTTTTCGCTACTGTAAGCCCAAATTGACGTGACGTCAGATGAGTGCCCTGACCGCGCCCTAAACAATGGTTCCCCGCACGAAAAAAGCCGCTGACAATCGCCAGCGGCTTTCAAACAGTGGATTTGGCCCGATGCGGGGCCGCAGCCTTACGCCAGATGGGCGCGCAGCATCCAGGCGAATTTCTCGTGCGTGCGGCCACGCTCGATCGCCAGATCCTCGGTCAGCGAATCGCCGTTTTCGGCCGACACATGCTCCAGCCCCGACAGCGTCGCCGACAACTGTTCCTGTGCGTCCAGCAGGATCTTGATCATTTCCTTGTCGGACTGGTGACCGTCATGCTCGGAAATCTTCGAGCGTTTCAGCATACCGGCCAGTTGCCCTTCGGCGTGGCAGTCCAGCGCGCGGATGCGTTCGGCCAGATCGTCCTGTGCGACAAAGTGATCCTCGTACAGCGTCTGGAACAGCGTGTGCAGCGGGCCGAAGGCCATACCCTTGACGTTCCAGTGAAAGTTCTGCGCAAGCATCGTCGCGACCGCGGTTTCGGCAACCGCCTGGTTCAACGCCTCGGCGATGGCTTCGCGGGCGCTGGTGCTGATCTCTGTAACGGGCTGTCCCATATCGTGGTCTCCTCTATGTGTTTAGATATGATGTATTGCAATCAAGTGTAGCTGCAACACTGTGCAGCAAAAAAGCGACCCAGCGGCGAAGATGAACCGGAACGCGGCGCGCGATCAGAAAATAAAGGCTATCGCTGTCCGCCCGCCGCGCCGCATCAATTGCGGCCAGCAGCCACCGCTCGTCAAAGCTGAGTTCGCTCTCGCCCAGCCGGTAAAACCGCGTCGGGCGACCAAAGGCGGCAGGCAAGGCCCCCAAGAGCGTGTGCAACGCCTTGTCCGGCGATGCGTCGATCATCGCGCAGGCCTGCTCGACCTCAATCCGTGCAGACGCGCGGCATCCGCATGCGGCAATCCGCAGCGCCGCCAAAGTGGCCCGGTCGGGTTCCATTCGTTCGGTATCAAAGGCATAGAGAGGCTGAATGCGCGATGCTATCATGGTCACACCTGTGTGTTGGCCGTCACTAATCACTGGACGACTCTAATTTCTGACAATATTGCTCAGGTTAATGCAGAAAACAAGTTCACTCTTTGTCGCGGTCTGTCTCGGAGCCAGTTTCGGAGCGTTCGCGCTGACCCACGCCACGGCGCAGACCGACCGCTATGCGGCGGTCTCGGAGGATCCGCATCTTGACGTCATCCCGCGCACGGACGTCGAAGCGGCCCGCATCGCAGCCGTGGTGGCCCCGCCGCAGGATTTCACCAAACCGCAGCAATTCGAAGAGCTGTCCGGCGGCGCCGCGACCGTGCGGGTCAAGCCCGATGCCGATGCGTTCTCGCAACCCTCGGGCAACATCGGGTTCGAGCAAGAGCTTGAGTTCAAGGTCGGCAACGGCCTCTTCCGCAAGATCTGGGTGTCGTCGCCGTCGTCCACGCTGGCCTCCGATGGCTTGGGCCCGCTTTACAATGCGCGGTCGTGCCAACGCTGCCACATCAAGGACGGGCGCGGCCACCCGCCCGAAGAAGGCGCGGAAAACGCGGTGTCGATGTTCCTGCGCGTGTCGATCCCGGACGAAGCTGCGGGCATCGCCGACATTCAGGATTATCTCGGCACCGCCCCCGACCCGACCTATGGCACGCAGTTGCAGGATTTCGCATTGCCCGGCCTGCCCGCCGAATACCGGTTTCAAGTCGATTATGTGGAACGCCCGGTGACGCTAGCCGATGGCACCGTGGTGACGCTGCGCGATCCGACCTATACCGCCGCCGATCTGGGCTATGGCCCGCTGCACCCTGAGGCGATGCTGTCGCCGCGCGTGGCGCCGCAGATGATCGGGCTGGGCCTGCTCGAGGCGATCCCCGCCGCCGACATTCTGGCGCTGGCCGACCCCGACGACGCCGACGGCGACGGCATATCGGGGCGCCCCAACATCGTATGGTCCGGCGAATTCGACCGCCCGATGCTGGGCCGCTTTGGCCTGAAGGCGGGCATGGCCACGGTGATGGAGCAAAGCGCCGGGGCTTTCGCTGGTGACATCGGCATCTCCAACCCGCTGTTCCCCGACCCTTTTGGCGAATGTTCGACCATTCAGGATGCGTGCCGCAACGCGCCCCATGGCGACGGTGACGAGCGCGGGTTCGAGATTGATCAGGCGGGACTGGATCTGGTGGTGTTCTATTCGCGCAACCTGGGCGTTCCGGCGCGGCGCGATGTGGGCGACCCGCAAGTGCTGCGTGGCAAGCAGGTGTTTCACGACACCGGATGCGCCAGTTGCCACCAGCCGTCTTTCGTCACGCACCGTCTGAACGACCAGCCCGAGCAAAGCTTTCAGCTGATCTGGCCGCACACCGACATGCTGTTGCACGACATGGGCCCCGGCCTCGCCGACAACCGGCCCGAGGCGGTCGCGAACGGCACCGAATGGCGCACGCCGCCGCTCTGGGGGATCGGTCTGACGCAGCAGGTGTCGGGGCATACGATGTTCCTGCACGATGGCCGCGCAAGATCGCTGCTCGAGGCGATCCTGTGGCATGGCGGCGAGGCGCAAGCCGCGCGCGACCGTGTCGTCGATATGCCAAAACCCGACCGCGACGCCCTTTTGACCTATCTGGAGAGCCTGTGATGCGCCTTGCCATCCTTCTTGCCCTGCTGCCGATGCCCGCTCTTGCCGATGGGCGCGTGGATGCAGCATTGGACCAGCATATATTGCCCGGCTTCGCCCGCCTGACCGACAGCACCGCCGCACTGGCCGCATCGGACGACTGCGCGCCGGTCGCGGCCTGGGCACAGGCATCGGACGCATGGCAGGCGGTATCGCATCTGCGGTTCGGCCCGACCGAAATGGACAATCGCGGCTTTGCGCTGGCCTATTGGCCCGATCCACGCGGGGCCACGCCGAAGGCGCTGAACACGCTTCTGAGCGATGACAGCCCTGCCGTTACGGACGCATCAGTGGCGGGGCGCGGGGTCTATGCGATGGAATATCTGCTTTTCGATCCCGCCTTTGCGGCGGACAAGGCCCGCTGCGCCCTGATCCATGCCCTTGCAGATGATGCCCACGCAACCGCCACGGCCATCGCGCAGGACTGGAATGACCGATACGCCGATCTGCTGCGGAATGCGTCGAACGCCACCTACCAGTCGGACACCGAGGCACTGCAGGAGCTGTACAAAGCGCTGCAAACCGGGCTCGAGTTCGCATCAGACACCCGCATCGGTCGCCCTCTCGGCACCTATGACCGCCCGCGTGCCACCCGCGCGGAAATGCGCCGTTCCGGTCGGTCGCTGAACAATGTCGTTGTCTCACTCACCAGCCTGCAAGAACTGGCGCTGGCGCTGACCTCGGCAGATCCTGCCCTGGCGTCCGAGATCGACGCGGCGTTCGACATGGCCCTGACCCGCGCAGACGAGATCGCGCAGATCGACGGCGGCCCTGATTTCAGCCTGGTCGACCAACCGCAGAACCGCCTGAAACTGGAAGTGCTGCAACAGAACATCGACAGCATCCGAGATCTTCTGGCGATGAAGCTGGGGCCGCAACTGGGTGTCATCGCGGGCTTCAATTCACTGGACGGGGACTGAGATGGCCAACCGCCGCCAATTCCTTGCGGGGCTTCTGGCCACCGGCCTTGCCCCGGTGCCGACATGGGCCGATGCGGGCAATCCCGCCTATCTGTCCGCGGCGCGCCTGCCCGATGGCCGCTATGTGCTGACCGGGCTGGACCGCGAAGGGGTTGAACGTTTCCGCATCCCGCTGCCCGACCGTGGCCATGCCGCCGCCGCCCATCCGACGCAGCCTATCGCCGTCGCCTTTGCCCGCAGGCCGGGGCGGTTTGCGCTGGTGCTGGATTGTCGCGATGGCGCGGTGCTGGCACAGCTGCACAGCCCCGAGGGGCGGCATTTCTACGGGCACGGCAGCTTCGACGCCAGCGGTGACTATCTGTTTACCACCGAAAACGACTATGACGCAGGCGAAGGGCGCATCGGCGTCTGGGATGCGGCCAAGGGCTACGCCCGCATCGGCGAATTTGCCTCGGGCGGGGTCGGGCCGCATGACATCAAGCTGCTGCCGGATGGCGGTTTTGTGGTCGCCAATGGCGGCATCGACACGCATCCCGACAGCGGGCGGCTGAAGCTGAACCTGTCGACGATGCAGCCCAATCTGGCCTATCTGAGCGCGACAGGCGCGTTGCTTGAGAACGTCGCGCCCGCCCATCACCACGCCTCTACCCGTCACCTCGCGGTGCGTGCCGACGGGCTGGTGGCGGTCGGCATGCAGTGGCAGGGCGACGTGGCAAGCGCGCCCGCGCTGGTGGCGCTGCACCGGCGAGGTGCGCCCCTTCAGATGCTCGGCGATGCCTCGGCGCTGGATGGATATGTGGGCAGCATCGCCTTTTCCGGCGATGGCGCGCAGGTCGCCATCACCTCGCCCCGTGGCGGCACGCTGGAAGTGTTCGATGCGACCAGCGGCGCGCTGGTGCAGCGGTTGGCCGAGGCTGATATCTGCGGGGTTGCCGCCGCTGACCACGGCCTGTTGGCCACAACCGGACTGGGCCACGTGATCCGCGCGGACACCGCCACGCAGACTCTGCAATCGGCATCGCTGGCCTATGACAATCACCTGGTGGCGATCGCCCCGCGGGGCTAGGTGCCCGTCCCGCTCAGCCAGCCATGCGCGCGCACCAGCTTGTCGCGCACAACTCGGCTGTGCACGAAGGGATAGATGTCGTCCTGCCCCATCGACCGGTTCACGTGGTTCAGCGCCAGCCCATAGGCTCCCGCCGTCTCGATCAGCGCCTCGGCGCTGGTCTCGGCATAGGCATCGTATTTCAGGTTGTTCAGCGTCGGCAGGGTCAGCCCCGCCTCGACCGCGCTGTCCAGCATGTCTGTCAGGTGCATCACATGCGCCGAGGTTTCGGCCCAGTCCTCATGCGCGTGGGCCGACGCATAAGAGGTGATGAACCGGCTGTTCCAGTCGGTCGAGGCCCCCTTGGCATAGTGGCGTTTCAGCGCGGCACCGTAGTCTTCCTGCGGATCGCCGAAGACTGCGGTGAACTGGTCCACGAAATCCGGGCGGCTGGCGGCCAGACGCTCGAACAGGAAGTGCGCAATCTCGTGGCGGAAGTGCGCTGTCATGGTGCGCAGCCGCTCGCTCAATGCCTCGCGGCGGCGGACCTCCTCGATCGGGTCGGCTTCGGCCAGGTTGATGGTGACCAGTCCGTTCTGGTGGCCCATGACGATCTGCGCGGGCCCCTCTGCGGTATCTTCGGACAGCAGATGAAAGCGCGGATTGGGCCCGGTATCGGCATCGGTGAACCAGCCCCAGCGGCCCAGCGTGGCAAGCACCCAACGCTTCGACGCCTCGGACCGCGCCCAGAGCGACAGGTTGTCGCCCAGTTCGATGTCGGGCACCACCTCGGTCATGGCACAGGACCGGCAGAGGTCGGTCTCGGCCTGCTCGGCCACCCAGTTGCACCCGATCTGCCCACGGTTGGCGCATTGCGTGCCGTTTTGGACAAAGCTGTCGGCTTCGGGGTCATAGACCAGCGCCGCGCCGCAGACGCACCTCTGGTTCGAGAAATAGGCCGTGGCCTTGCATGCGGGGCAGGCATAGATACGCATCGGTGAAGTTCCGTTCTTTGGGGGCTGGCGTGGTTTGCAGCACGGACTGCAGGACAATCCTGCGGGCTATGTGACCACCTTGACGTCAACAGATTGCGAAGTCGTTTGGTTCCCCGCAGATCGCAGATGGCCGATATCGGGGCTGACGTCGGCGTAATCGCGCCCGTAGCCCACGACGATATGATCGGTGCCGACGATGCAGCGGTTGGTGGGATCGTACTCCACCCAGCCCAGCGCCGCACCGCACCAGGCCTTGACCCAGGCGTGCATCGCATCGGCCCCTTCCAGACGGGTGCCGCCCTTGGGTGGAAGGGTGCGAAGATAGCCGCTGACATAGCCCGCAGGGATACCCAGCGCGCGCAGCGCAAGGATCATCACGTGGCTATAGTCCTGGCACACACCCCGTTTAAGCCGGAAAGCATCGACCGCATTGGTGTCGACGGTTGTCGCCATCGCGTCGAAGGTCATGATCCCGTGCAGCGCCTCGCCCAGCCGCATGACGGTGTCGGCCACGCTGTCGCCATCGCGCCGGATCGCGCGGGCGAAGGCCGAGATTTCAGAGTTCGCCACCAGCCGTGGCGACGGGCCCAGGAAATGCGTCGGCGACAGCGGCCCCATCTCGCGCACATCGGCCAGCTCGACCGCCAGTTGCTCTGCGGTCAACGGGAAATCCAGCAGGGGTGCTGGCGCCTGCACGTCGATCCGGCAGGCCATGGTGATCGCCATTTCGCTGTGCACATCCGCGTGCACAAATGTCGTCGTCTGGTTGCCGAAGAAATCGACGCTGTCGAACTGCTCGGACGGGCTGGGCGTGATGGTCAGCATCGACAGCTTCAACCGTTGCCGCCCGCCCAGCGCACGCGGCACCACGCGCACCACGTGCCGCCCGTTTCCGGCGGGGGAATGATAGGTGTGCGACAGGGTCAGTCGAATATCGTATTCCATTGCTTACACCAGAAATGTTTCGGTCAGCGCATCGGACAGCGCCCAAAGCTCGCGCTCGATCCGGTCGAACAGTTCGGTGGTCAGGCCGTCCGTGGTCACGGTCGCCAGCTGCGTTTCCAAAAGCAGGATGCGCCGTGCCACATCGCCCAGAACAGCGCCGCCGGTCTGACCGGGAAGCTCCTTGATCTGCTGGTTGGCGCGGGTCACGTGAAACCGCACCGAGCGCGGGTTGTTCGCATCCAGCGCCAGCATGTGAAACACCGACCCGATGTCCGCCACGACCGAGAACCGCGCCCGGTGCGACACGATGCTGTCGCCCAGCTCAAGCGCCAGGTTCAGCGCGCCCTCGGGCGCATCCGCGCGACCCAACTGACGCAGCACGCGCACCATGCCCGCCGCACGTTCCAGCGAAATGCCCAGGCTCAGAAACCGCCACCCGTGCGAGCGGTACATGTTCTCGTGCACAAGCCCGGAAAACCCGGTGATCTTGCGCAAGAGCAGGCTGCTTTCGGTCAGGATGTCATCGGGCTCGACCTTGATCCCGTGCAGGCGGTCGACGTTTTGCACGATGTCCTTCAGCGCCTTCATCCCGTCGGGCGAAAAGCGGTCACCGATCTTGGTTGCGGCCTGCAGGGCACCGTACAGCGGCGTCTCGAACCGTTCGGCCATCGTGGCCGCATCGTGCGTGACGCCAAACAGCAGGTGCTTGCGGATATAGCGCAGGATCGGGGCGCCGGGGCTGACGCCGTCGCTGACGCGGGCGAAATAGGCGCGAAACAGGCGCACGTTGAACTCTGCCCGCTCGACGTTTCGGCCCACCCAGAACAGGTTGTCGGCGGAGCGCGACGGCAGCGCACCTTCCGAGAATGCGCGCGTCGGCGCGTCGGCTTTCGGTGTCAGCAGGCTGGTCTGCGGCACCGGCGTGTCCGATACGATCCAGACGTCCGCCACCTTGCCGCCGCGCTGCATCGCCAGCGCCTTGGGGTCGTCGCCGCCGCTGACGCGCGCATAGCCGCCGGGCATCATCTGCCAGCCGTCCGCCGTGCGCACCAGAAACACCCGCAGGCACATGGGCCGCGCGACAAGCTGTTCGTTTTCGTAGACCGGCGTGGTCGACAGGGTGACGGTCTCCTGCCCCACCAACTCGCGCCCCGAGGTTTGCAAGAGCGACATCACATGATCGGGAAAGCTGCCCAGCTTGTCCGCGTCGAACACGAACGTCCCCGGATCGGCCATCAGCGGCACGGTGGAAAAGGCCGAGCCGACCATCATCTGCTCGCAGTGCCGGATCACATGGTCGCGCTCGGCCGCGTGACCGCACCACCAGGTCGCGATATTGGGCATGATCAGTGGCTGGCCCAGATGCTTGCGCGCGATCTTGGGCAAAAACGCCATCAGCGCGCGGGTCTCCAGCACCCCTGCCCCCTCGGCGTTGAGCATCCGCAGGTTGCGCCTGCGCAGGGCATCCAGCAGGCCGGGCGTGCCGATCAGCGATGCGGCCTCCAGCTCCAGCGGGTCGATCATCGCGGACGGCACCCGGTTCCACAGCAGGCTGATCGGTTTGGGGCCAGAAACGGTGCGCACCATCGCCTGCCCGTCGGTCACGATCAGGTCCTCGCCCTCGACCAGAAGCAGGCCCAGGTAGCGCGCCAGATAGGCGTGTTCGGCATAGTTCTGGTTCATCGGTCCGGGGCTGAGCATGGCGATCTGCCCCGCGCCCTTGCCCCTCAGATCGAACAGACGCTGCTGGATCGCCTGAAAGAATCCCGCGATGCGGTGCACATGCGCATTGCTGAAAAAGTTCGGAAACACGCGCGAAAGCGCCACGCGGTTTTCGATGGCAAAGCCCGTGGTGGTCGGCGATTCCACGATGTCGCTGATCACCCACCATCTGCCGTCCGGCCCGCGCCCGATCTCGAACGACAGGAAATTCAGGAACGGTTCGGACTTCGGCTGCACCCCCATCATCGGACGCAGCCACGCGGGGTTCTGCCCCAGCAGCGCCGCCGGGATCTGCCCCGACCGCACCAGATCGTTGGCTCCGTAGAAATCGCGCACCACGTATTCCAGCAGGTCGGCGCGCTGCACCAGCCCTGCCCCGATCTCGGCCCATTCGCTTTCGCCCAGAACCACCGGAATATGGCTGAGCGGCCATTCGCGTTCCGACGATACGGTGTCGTCGTATTGGCGGTAGAACACGCCCGCCTCGCTCAGGTACTGGTCGCCACGGGCAAAGCGGTGCGCCAGCCCCTCGGTCGACAGCTCTCCGAGATGTTTCATCAGGTCACGCCAGGCAGGTTTCACCGCGCCGTCCGCGCCGATCATCTCGTCGCGGACGCCCCGGTGCGTGGCGTAATTGGCAAGCAGATCGTTGCTTGCCCCGCCCCTGTTGGTTTGCGTGCTGGCCATGTCCGGCTGACTACAACCCCGCCCGTCTGCGCAGGTCAAGCGTCAAAGGAAACTCCGGGTGCGGTATTTCCGATGGCGGCGTGAAGGCCCCCGTGGTGTGGCCCAGCGGCTCGAACCGCGACAGCCTGCGCGCCTCGGCCTCGTTGCCGTTGACCGGGAAGGTGTCGAAGTTGCGCCCGCCGGGATGTGCCACGTGATAGCGGCAGCCGCCCAGCGACCGACCCGTCCAGGTGTCGTAGATGTCAAAGGTCAGCGGCGCGTCGACCTCAAGCACCGGATGCATCGACTGTGCGGGCTTCCACGCCTTGTAACGCACGGCAGCCACGCGCGACTGCGGCGCACGGGTCTGCGCCAGCGGCACGATCCGCTTGTTGGCGGTGACGCGGTAGCGGTCGGGGTTGGCCCCCGTCAGCTTGACCTGCAACCGCTCGACCGAGCTGTCGGTATAGCGCACGGTGCCGCCGATGGCACCGGTCTCGCCCAGCACATGCCATGGCTCCAGCGCTTGCCGCAGCTCCAGCGTCATGCCCTCGTATGTGACCTCTCCGCAGAAGGGAAAGCGGAACTCGGCCTGCGCCTCGAACCACATCGGGTCCAGCGCCATGCCATGCGCGTTCAGATCGTCGAGCACCTCGATGAAGTCGTCCCAGATGAATTCGGGCAGCATGAAGCGGTCATGCAGTTGCGTGCCCCAGCGGGTCAGGTTGCCACTGATCGGATCATCCCAGCAGCGCGCAATGATGGCCCGGATCAGCACCTGTTGTGCCAGGCTCATGCGCGGGTTCGGCGGCATCTCGAAGCCGCGGAATTCGACCAGGCCCAGACGTCCGGTGGGTCCATCGGGCGAATAGAGCTTGTCGATGCAGATCTCGGTCCGGTGGGTGTTGCCCGTGACGTCGATCAGGCTGTTGCGCAGCAGACGGTCGGTCAGCCACGGCGGCGGCACGTCCGCCTTGGTCGGCGGCCAGATCTGGTCCAGCGCGATTTCAAGCTCGTAAAGCTGGTCATGGCGCGCCTCGTCGATGCGCGGCGCCTGGCTGGTGGGACCGACGAAGGTGCCAGAGAACAGATAGGACAGGCTGGGGTGCCGCTGCCAGAAGTGGATCAGGCTTTTCAGCAGATCGGGACGGCGCAGGAACGGGCTGTCAGCGGGCTTTACCCCGCCCACGACCACGTGGTTGCCGCCGCCGGTGCCGGTATGGCGCCCGTCGATCATGAACTTGTCCGCCCCCAGACGACACTGGCGCGCCTGTTCATAGACGATCTCGGTGGTGTTGACGCATTCGGCCCAGCTGGCGGCGGGGTGAATGTTCACCTCAAGCACACCGGGGTCCGGTGCCACGCGGATCACCTCGATCCGCGGATCGCTGGGCGGGCTGTACCCTTCGATCAGCACCTTGTGGCCGGTCGCCTTGGCGGCGGCTTCGGTCGCGGCGATCAGCTCCAGATAGTCCTCAAGCGTTTCCACCGGCGGCAGGAACACGCAAAGCCGCCCATCGCGCGGCTCGACCGAGATGGCGGTGCGCACCGACCCGCTCAGATCGCCGTCGCGGGCCATCGTCTGTTCGACGACCTCCTGCCCCGCAGTCGCGTCGGTGCGGTGGGCCACGGCCTGCGGACGTGCCTCGATCTCGGCGGGATCAGCCAGCGGCGCGCGCTCCTCCATCGGGTCCTGCGGGTTGATGAACGGAAAGCTTGCCTCGGGGATGTGCCGCAGCGTGCCCAGCGGCAGCCGGTAGCCCACGGGGCTGTCACCGGCGACCAGGAACACCTTGCCGCGCCGCATGTTCCACACTTCGGACATCCAGCGGCTTTCGGCCCGCGCCTGCCAACGCTGCACCGGCAACACGTAGCCTGCGGGCGTGGTCAGCCCCCGCTCGAACACCCGCGCGATGCGAGCGCGCTCTTCGGGGTCCTTCAGCTTGTTGTTCTCCGGGGTCACGTTTTCCGGCAGGCTGGCTTCCTTGATGATCCAGTCGGCTGGGTCCTCGAAGGCGGGCAGCACGTTTTCGCGTGGCACCGCCAGATGCTGCGCAATGCTGTCCAGCAGCGCCTTGGCATCGTCTGGCCCCACGTTTTCCTGCGTGTCCTCGCGCGCCAGCAGATCGGGATCCTTCCAGATCGGCTTGCCGTCCTTGCGCCAGTACAGCGAAAAGGTCCAGCGCGGCAGCGTCTCGCCGGGGTACCACTTGCCCTGCCCGTAATGCAGCAGCCCGCCATTGGCGAACCTGTCCTGCAAGCGGCGGATCAGCTTGTCGGCCAGCACCCGCTTGGTGGGCCCCACGGCGTCCGAATTCCACTCGGGGCTTTCAAAATCGTCGATGGACACGAACGTGGGCTCGCCGCCCATGGTCAGGCGCACATCGCCGTCCTCCAGCCGCTTGTCGATCTTCTGGCCCAGCGCGTTCAGCGCGTCCCACGAGGCGTCCGAGAACGGCTTGGTGATGCGTGGATGCTCGGCGGTACGCTTGACCTGCATGTCGAACGAGAACTCGACCTCGGCAAAGCTGGCCACCCCGGTGATCGGTGCCGCGTTCGCATAATGCGGCGTCGCGGCCAGCGGAATATGGCTTTCGCCCGCCAGCAGGCCAGACGTCGGGTCCAGCCCGATCCAGCCGGCACCGGGCAGGTAAACCTCGACCCAGGCGTGCAGATCGGTGAAATCGTGATCCGTGCCCGCAGGACCGTCGAGCGCCACCAGATCGGGCTTCAACTGGATCAGATAGCCCGAGACAAAGCGCGCCGCGATCCCGAGATTGCGCAGGATCTGTACCAACAGCCAGCTGCTGTCGCGGCACGAGCCTGACGCGCGGCCCAGCGTGACCTCGGGCGTCTGTACCCCCGGCTCCATGCGGATTTCATAGTTGATCTCGGAGGCAAGCCGCATGTTCAGCGCCACCAGAAAGTCGATCGTGACCATCTTGTCGCGCGGCACCGACTTGAGGAAACCCTCAAGTTTCGGCGTCATCGGCTCGGTCTTGAGGTAGATCGACAGATCGTCGGCAATCTCGTCGCCATAGGTGAACGGGAAGTCCTTGGCGCTGTCCTCGACGAAGAAATCAAAGGGGTTGTAGACGGACATGTCCGCGACCAGATCCACCTCGATCTTGAATTCGCGCACAGGTTCGGGAAACACCAGCCGCGCCATCCAGTTGCCATAGGGGTCCTGTTGATGGTTCACGAAATGATCCACAGGCGACACCGACAGGGAATGCGAGATGACCCGCGTGCGCGAATGCGGCGCCGGTCGCAGCCGGATGATCTGCGGCCCCAGGGTGACGGGACGGTCATATTTATAGTGGGTCAGGTGATAGATGCTGGCGGTGATCGACATGGGCGTCTCCTTTCGCACACCATCGCGCCGCGTATTGGACGCGGCAACGTGTTAGGTGTGGTTTTGCAGTCATTGTAGCGCGCGGTTGCGGCAATTGCGACCAGACGCTTGGAAACAGGGCAAAACTCCGGCGGTCCGGGCCGCCGGGACAGTGTGGACGTGGGCCTGCTGCGCTGCGACAGAACGGGCCTGCTGCAGATTCCCCTGACGGCCTTAATGGTTTCGAAGCCATTGCACGGCAGTGTGGCTGAAATCGGTTCATCAAAGGTTGGCAGGGATTCGACATGGCTTGGTTCAAAAAAGAGAACTTGGAATTGGACACCCTGCGCAGGGAATTGCGGGCGCTTGAGACATCGCATGTTTTTGCGCGTCTGGCCCCGGATCACACGGTCCTGTCCGTCAACGACAGTTTCTGCACGTTTCTGAACGTCCAGGCGGTCGATATCATCGGCAAGGACTATGAACAGATCGTGCGCGAAAAGGATTATGACAGCGCAGAGTTCATCGACATCTGGCGGCATGTCGACAACGGGCGGCCCATCAACCAGATTGTGCCGCGATTGAACAAACAGCGCGACGAGGTCTGGTTCGACGCCACCTATACCCCCATCATGAAGCCCGACGGCACCCATGACTATACCATCGTCGCCGCGCGCGAGATCACGGCGGCGCATTTGCGCCGGCGCGACAACCGAAGCCAGGTGGATGCCGTCAATCGCTCCATGGCAGTGATCGAATTTGATCTAAGCGGAAATATTCTGTCCGCAAACGACCTGTTTTTGAAAACGATGGGCTATGCGCAGGATGACATCATTGGCAAGAACCACCGAATTTTCATGCCCCGCGAAGAAGCTGAAAGCCAAGATTACAAGGACTTCTGGGATGGTCTTTCACAGATCGCGTCCAAAACCGGGCAGGTCAAGCGCATCGGCAAGGACGGCAAGATCCGCTGGCTGCAGGCGACGTACGAGACGCTGATCGACCCCGAGGGGCGCGCGTTCAAGGTTGTCAAATACGCCTTCGACATCACCGCCGCCCGCGACATGGAGGCGGACGCCAAGGGCAAGGTGGACGCAATCCAGAAGGTGCAGGCGGTCATCGAATTTGACCCCCATGGCAAGATCCTGAGCGCAAACGATCTTTTCTGTCAGGCCCTGGGCTATGAGCAGCACGAGATCGTCGGCAAGATGCACCGCATGTTCGTTGACAAGACCTATGCAGGCAGTCCTGAATATATCTCATTCTGGGAAGGCCTGCGGCGCGGCGAGCCGAACGACGGCGCCTTCGAGAGGATCGGCAAGGACGGAAGCACGGTACACATCCGCGCCAGCTATAACCCGATCCGCAACGCCGCAGGCGAAGTGGTGAAGGTCGTCAAGTTCGCGGTGGACACGACCCCCTACGTCCGAACCGCCAGTGCGATGCAATCGGGGCTGGGCAAACTGGCCGCAGGCGACCTGACCGTCAGACTGCACGAAGACCTGGGGGAGTTCGACGACATCCGCGTGCAGTTCAACGCCTCGGTCGAGCGGCTGGACAGCGTGTTATCCTCCGTTCTGCGCCAATCCGGCGAGGTCAACCAGGAGGTCGCCGCGATTTCAACCGGAATGAACGATTTGTCGAACCGATCAGAACGGCAGGCGGCCACGCTGGAAGAAAGCGCCGCGGCACTGGAGGAGCTGACGTTTTCCGTCAAAAGCGCGACCGAAATGACCAATGACACAAGCAAGAAGGTCCAGAAGGCCAAGGAGCAGACGGACCGGTCCAGCGTGGTCGTGGGCGATGCGATCAGCGCGATGAACGTGATCGCGGAAAGCTCGCAATCCATTTCGCGCATCACCAGCGTCATCGACGACATCGCCTTTCAGACCAACCTGCTGGCACTGAACGCGGGCGTCGAGGCCGCGCGCGCAGGCGAAGCCGGTCGCGGCTTTGCGGTGGTGGCATCGGAAGTGCGCGAACTGGCCCAGCGCTCGTCCGCCGCCGCACGTGAGATTGCGGAACTGATCGAGGATTCCAAGCGACAGGTCGGACACGGCGTCGAACTGGTCGGGCAAGCGGGTCAATCGCTGCAATCCATCGACATGACCGTGACCGAGATACGCGACAGCATCCTGCAGATCGCCTCGGCAGCGCTTGAGCAAAGCAGTGGTCTGCACGAGATGAACAGCGCCGTCAGCGACCTGGACCGCGCCGTTCAGCAAAATGCCGCGATGGCCGGGGAAAGCTCGAACGCGGTACAACTGCTGCAGGCGGGGATCGATTCAATGACTTCCAATGTCGGTTTCTTCAACTGCTCTGGCGGCGTGACAGAGCCTGCGGCGCGGCACACGCGACTGGCAGGGTAGCGCGGTCAGGCTGGCAATCCGCCGGATGCCTCGTGAGGAGGCGTTCGCGGATCGCCGTCCGGGCCAGAGAAGAGTACGTGCCGTAAGCCACTGAACTGAAATCACTTTCTATCAATCAGTAACAGCAAGCGCTCGTCGCGGCGCGCGCGGAACAGACCCGCACTCAGCTCCCTCGCCCGCTTTTTCTGCCGCCAAAGGACCCGCGCCAAACCCCGCTTCAAAATATTTATTTAAGCGCTCAATAAAACTTGCTAGAGTGCTCCCGAGCCATCAACCGGGAGCCTCCTCATGACGTCCTCTGTCGCACAAGCGCAAGATCTGCCCATCGACCATGACCGCAAGGGCCTGCCCGCGTGGAGTTATTTCAACACCGAAATGCTCGAGATGGAAAAGGACCTGCTGTTCCGGTCGCATTGGCAACTGGTCTGTCATGTCAACGACCTGCCCGACGCGGGCGATTTCGTCACTCTGGACTGCGTCGGTGAACGCGCGCTGGTGATCCGGGGCAAGGACGGCGTGTTGCGCGGGTTTCACAACCTCTGCCGCCACCGCGGATCGCGCGTGGTCGCCGCCGAGCAGGGCAACTGCCGCAACTCCATCGTCTGCCCGTTCCACGGCTGGGTCTACAATCTCGACGGCACCTTGCGCGGTGCCGCGCAGCCAGAAAAGCTACCCGAGCTTGATTCGGTCGCCTTTGGCCTCAAGGCGATCGAGACCGACATCTGGCGCGGCTTCGTCTTCGTGCGCTTCCGCCCCGGCCCGCAGCCGCCCATGTCAGAAGTGCTCAAGCGTTTCGACGCCGAGATCGACCAATACGACCTCGAAGGGCTGATGCCCTCGGGCGAAGGGTTTTACTCTGAAACCGCCGAAGTGAACTGGAAATGCATCCGCGACGTCGACAACGAAGGCTATCACGTGCCGATGGCCCACCCCGGCCTTCAGGATCTGTTCGGCAGCAACTACTACGACGAGGATTTCAAAGACGGCGCATCCCGCTCCTACTCGGAGTTTCGCGAAGCCAACCACCGACTGTGGAGCGTTCAGGCCTACACCTCAATCCTGCAGGCACCGCCCGAGCTGGACGAAAGCCACGCGAAGGCCTGGCTTTACATCGGTCTCTTTCCAAATTGCGTGCTTGGCATTTATCCCGACTGTGTCAAATTCTATCAGGAATTCCCGGTGGAGTACGGCAAGACCATGCAACGCGGCACGACCTACAGGCTGGCAAACGAAGACCGCCGCATGCGGCTGTCGCGCTATCTCAGCAGCCGGATCGACCGGCTGACATCCGAAGAGGACGAAGAGCTGGTGCGCTGGTCCTGGGAGGCCGCCTTTTCCAGCGGCTATGACGGCGTGATCCTGTCCGATCTGGAAAACACCGTGCGCAGCTATCACGACTGCCTGCGCGCGCACTTCCCGGTACTGAACGAGGATGAGCCACCCAAGGGCACGGTTGCCGCGCGCAACGCCGAACTGCTGGCCGCAAGAGCCGCCGAATGAGGCGATCAACCGCAAGGGATGCGCGTTAGATGGCGCTCCGGTTCGACCGTGAAGCGGGTCAGGGCCTGCGGCTGATCAGCTTGACGCTTGCCTATGTGCTGGTCATGCTGGCGGCCCCGCTGCTGATGGTGATCACCTTCAGCTTCTGGACTCAGGACTACCTGACCATCGACACCACGCTGACCCTCAATAACTACCGCGAGGCATGGGGCACGCCGATCTACCAGGTGCTGATGTGGCGCTCGCTCAAGATTTCGCTGATCGTGACGGTGGTGACGGTGCTGCTGGCCTTTCCCATTGCCTATTACCTGTCGTTTCATGTCACCCGCCGCAAGGCGCTGTGGCTGTTCCTGATCACCGTGCCGTTCTGGACCAGCTACTTGCTGCGCGTCTTCCTGTGGAAGGTGATCCTGGGCTACAACGGCGTGCTCAACTCGGCGCTTCTGGGGCTGGGGTTCATCGACGCGCCGCTGACCTTCATCCTCTACAACCTGAATGCGGTGGTGATCACGCTGGCCCATGCCTGGGCCCCTTTCGCGATCCTGCCGATCTTTGTGGCGCTGGAAAAGATCGACCGCTCCCTGCTCGAGGCCGCGACCGATCTGGGTGACAGCCCGCTGCGGCGGTTCTTTCGCATCACCCTGCCGCTGGCCATGCCCGGCATCGTCGCGGCCACCCTGATCGTGCTGATCCCCACCGTGGGTGATTTCATCACACCGCGGCTGGTGGGCGGCACCGACGGGCTGATGATTTCCAACATGATCCAGATCCAGTTCGGCAAGGCGAACAATGCCCCGCTGGGCGCGGCGCTCGCCGTGTCGTCGATGGTGGTGATCGGGCTGATCAGTGTCGGCATCTTTCTGGTCGGCAAGAAACTGGGGGGCCGTGTGCGATGAAATGGCTCTCGTCCAAATGGCTCGCGGTCTATGCCGTGGTCTACATGATCTTTCTCTACGCGCCCGTGATCCTGCTGCCGCTCTTTGCGTTCAACACCTCGACGATCATCGCCTTTCCGCTGTCGGGGTTCACGACCGAATGGTTCGTGGGGCTTTGGTACACCGACACGCTGCACATCGCCCTTGGCAATTCGATGTTCGTGGGGGTGACCACGGCCTTGCTCAGCACGCTGCTGGGGGCCTTCGCCGCGCGGGCCTCGGCGCGGTTCGCCTTTCCGGGCAAGACCGGGATCGTCGGACTGATCATGTTGCCGCTGGTGCTGCCCGAGATCATCATCGCGGTGGCGCTGCTGGTGATGCTCAATCAGCTTGGCATGCCGCTGTCGCTGTGGACCGTGGTGGGTGGGCACGTGCTGATCTGCACGCCTTTCGCCATCGCCATCCTCAGTTCATCCTATCGCGGGCTGGACCGCGAGCTTGAGGAAGCCTCGTTCGACCTGGGCGAATCCCGTTGGGGCACCTTTCGGCGCGTGACGCTGCCGCTGGTGCTGCCGGGGGTGATCTCAAGCTTGCTGATCACCTTCACCATCTCGCTCGACGAATTCATCATCGCGTTTTTCCTCACCGGCACCGACGTCACCCTGCCCGTCTATATCTGGAGCCAGCTGCGCTTTCCGGCCAAGCTGCCCTCGGTCATGGCGCTGGGGACGATCCTGCTGTTGGTGTCGGTGGTGCTCTTGATCATCGCCGAGGCGCTGCGCCGCCGCAGTGCCGCGCGCCAAGGTGTCGATACCACGCTGGCGGGGCTGTGACGCATGACCAGAAAGGCTGACATGAAAGACACCCACACCAAACCGATGATCGTGATCGACCAGGTGGTCAAGAAGTTCGGATCGTTCACCGCGCTGCACGGCATCTCTGCCGAAATCCGCGAGGGCGAGTTCTTTTCGCTGCTGGGGCCATCGGGCTGCGGCAAGACCACGCTGTTGCGCGTCATCGCGGGGTTCGAGCCGCCGACAAAAGGCAAGGTCGCGATCGGCGGCAAGGACATGTCGGGCATTCCTGCCAACAGCCGCCCCACCAACATGGTGTTCCAGAGCTATGCGATCTTTCCCCATCTCAACGTCGAGGAAAACGTGGGCTATGGGCTGAAGACCCGCAAGATGTCCAAGGCGGACATCGCCCGCGACGTCGCCGAAGTGCTGAAACTGGTCGACATGGAAAGCTATGGCAAGCGCAAGGCGCACGAGCTGTCGGGCGGCCAGCGGCAACGCGTCGCCCTGGCCCGCGCGCTTGTGATGCGGCCCGAGGTGATCTTGCTGGACGAGCCGCTTTCGGCGCTGGATAAAAAGCTGCGCGACCAGATGCAGGTCGAATTGCGCAGCCTGCAACGCAGCATCGGGATCACCTTCATTCTGGTCACCCACGACCAGGAAGAGGCGCTGATCATGTCGGACCGCATCGCGGTGATGTTCGACGGGCGCATCGAACAGCTTGATACGCCCGAGGGGCTGTATCGGCGTCCCGTGAACCGACGGGTGGCATCTTTCATCGGCGTGATGAACTTCCTGCCCGCCAAGGTTCTGGGCGTAACCGACCAGCATGTGAAACTGGACATCGCAGCATTGGGACAAATTGACGTGCCGCGCCACGACATCGACCCCGCGTTCGACATCGAAGCGGTCGACACCATTGGCGTGCGTCCCGAGATGTTTACGCTGCTGGCCGACGCGGACGATACCGCGCAGATGAAGGTTCAGGGCGAGGTGGTCGATTCCGAATATTACGGCGACATGACCTATTATTCGGTGCGGCTGGCTGGCCATGACACGCCCGTCACCATCTCGATGCGCAACACCGCCGGCCGGTCAGTCGTACCTCCGGGCAGCCAGGTTACCGTCGGATGGGGGGCGGATTCCATCGTCGTTTTCAAGGAGTGAGACGGCCCAACAGCATGATGTACGTAATTGGGCCGAATATGTACCACATCGCGTCTCGGAGGCCACCGGATGAGCGCTGAACTGAACTATGACGACCGCCACATCGCCTTGCTCGAAGCGCTTTGGGGCGAAGGATACCTGTCGCCCGGCGGCCCCGAAGAAGTCGCCCGCGTGGTCGAGAACGCACCCGTCGCAGGGGCGCACATGCTGGATATCGGCAGCGGGTCAGGTGCCATCGCTGTGTCGCTCGTGCGCGATCACGGGGCCGCCCATGTGACCGGCATCGACATAGAGGAACCGGTGTGCGCCGCTGCCAGACGCCGCGTGGCGCAGGCTGGCCTGTCCGATCGCATCACCATCCGGCAGGTGACGCCCGGCCCCCTGCCTTTCGACGCCGCCAGCTACGACGTTGTATTCTCAAAAGATTCCATCATCCACATTCCGGACAAGGAAGCGCTGGCTGCCGATGCTTTCCGCGTGCTGAAACCGGGCGGATGGTTTGCCGCCTCGGACTGGCTGATCGCGCATGACGATGCGCCCTCGGCCGAAATGGCAGCCTATATCGCGCAGGAGGATCTTGATTTCGCGATGGCATCGCCCGCACGCTATCATAGGGCGCTGAAGCAGGCGGGGTTTGACAACATAACGCTCACCAATCGCAATGCCTGGTATACGGCGGTCGCGCGCGAAGAGCTGGCGCGGATGTCGGGGCCTGAGCGTCCCGAGTGGGAGGCCACGCACGGCGCGGATCTGATCGCCGAGTCCATCGTGACATGGACCGCGATGATCAAGGTTCTGGAGACGGGCGAGCATTGTCCGCATCACCTGCTGGCACAAAAACCAGCCTGACCGCGTCACGGTAACACCCGCAGTAAAATGCCGCCGCACCCTTTCGGATACGGCGGCGATCTGTCTGCCAGATGCTTAGAAGCCTGCCTTGATGTTCTCATACTCCGCGATCATCTTCTCGCGCAGTTCAGGTCCCGGAGGGGACTGCCACAGCGTGTTAGCCCGCAGGGATTCGTTGCTGTCCAGACCGACGCTTTTCAGCATCTCCTGATCCAGTTCGGCCATGGCCGCCGAATTGGAGTGGCCGTAACCCCAAGCGGTGACAATGTAATCGACCGTCTTGGGCTCGAGCCATGCGTTGATGAAATCATAGAACTTGTCGTCCGAGCCTTCGCCGTCCTTCAGCTTGACATAACCGCAGACCCAGCTCGACGCGCCCTCGTCGGTGTCGCGTTTCAGCGAAATCGGCAGACCCTCGGCGCTCATCGTCGATGAGGTTTCATTCCACGCCCAAGCCAGTTCGACCTGCCCCGATTGCATCAACTGCGCCAGCGACGACGACGAATCCCAATAGCTCAGGACGTTCTTGTGTACCTCGCGCAGGAAATCCGAGGCCTTCTGGAAGTCTTCGTCGGTGGCCTTGGTCCAGTCCTGCACACCAGTTGCCAGGAATCCCAGCGCATAGGCGTCGTCGACATTGTCGCTCATCGAGACCTTGCCCGCCATCGACGGATCGGCAAAGATCTGCAGCGACTGTACCTGATCCTCGGTCAGCTTTTCGGTGTTGTAGGTCAGGCCGGTATTGCCCCAGTCGACCGGCACGAAATAATATTCACCGTCTTTCTTGTAGGCTTCGATCTCGCGGAACTCGGCGTTCAGATCGTCCCAGCGGTCGATGCGGGAGGGGTCCAGCGGTTCCAACAGGCCCGCTTCCATCCACTTGGGGACAGACTGAGAGCATGGGTGCGCCGCATCGGCCGTGAAGCCCGAGCGAAGTTTTTGAAACGCCTCTTCCTCGTCGCCGTAAAAGGCGAACGTGGGGGCGGTGCCGTGTTTTTCGTTATATGCTGTATAAAAGGCCGGGTCTTCGTAACCCGCCCAATCGAACACCGTCAGTTCCGCATCCTGCGCCAGCGTGGACGTACCGAGCAGCGCGGCAATCCCGGCAAGCGCCGCGACCTTCAATCGTAGAGTGGTCATGAAATTCTCCCTGTTATTTTTTGTCGGCCCTTACCGGCAAAGCTTTGGGCAGGACCCTGGGTAAAAAGTTAAGCGGGAACGTTGCTTGTTACAAGTTTTATATGAGCGCTCAAACAATATATGGCATTTGAAGGCGTCCCCTGATGAACAAAGCGCCAGCAAAGATCACTCCCCAGCCATCTGCGCGGTCACCTCTTCCAGCGCGTCCTCCAGCAGGTCGAACATCTCGTCCACCTGCGCGCGCGTGACCACCAGAGGCGGCGAAAAGACGGCCATGTTGATCAACGGCCGCACCAGAAGCCCGCGTTTTTCGCAAGCAATATCCAGCAGTTCGCCCAGCTTGCGCTCTGCCGCCAGCGAGGTGCCGGGCGTGTCGGGCCGCCCCTGAATACACGCAAGCAAGCCCATGCCGCGTGCGTCGCCGACGATGGGAAACTTGTGCAGCGCCTGCAGACGCGATTGGAAATAGGGCGTGATTTCGCGCACATGCTCCAGGATGCGCTCCTGCTCCAGTATCTCGATGTTCTTCAGCGCGGCGGCACAGCAGACCGGATGGGCGGAATAGGTATAGCCGTTGGAAAAGAGCACGTTTTCGTCCGGTCCGGTCATCCGCTGCATCACCGCATCGGAAATGATGCAGGCGCCCAGCGGCAGATAGCCCGAGGTCAACCCTTTGGCGCAGGTGATGATGTCGGGCACGATGCCGAAGACATCCTCGGAGGCGAACCAGTGGCCCAGACGCCCGAAGGCCGTCACCACCTCGTCCGAGATATAGAGAATGTCGTGCGCCTTGCAGATGTCATGCGTGCGCTTGTGGTAGCCTTCGGGCGGGATGATCACACCGCCCGAACACAGGATCGGCTCGGCGATGAAGGCCCCGATGTTTTCGGGTCCCACCTCGGCGATCAGGTTTTCCAGGTCGGCGACCTTGGCATCACACCAGTCGGCCACGCTCATGGCCTCGGGGCGATTGTACGGATTGACGTCGGGCAGGAACCGCACCAGCCGGTCCTCGACGTCGAAACGGCTTTTGTCGCGTTCCTTGCCGGTGACTGTCGAAGCCAGGTAGGTCGAGCCGTGATAGCCCTTTTCGCGGGCGATCACGATCTTCTTGTCGGGCCGTCCAAGAGCGTTGTTCATAAAGTGCATGGTGCGTATGGCGGTGTCCACCGCCGTCGATCCGCCCGTGGTGAAGAAAACGTTGTTCAGATCACCGGGCGCCAGATCGGCGATTTTCTTCGCCAGCAGCGTCGACGGATCGGTCGTCGTGGTCCACGGTGATGTATAGGGCAGACGCAGAACCTGATCGGCGATTGCGGTCGCCATCTCCTTGCGGCCATAGCCGATCTGGACGCACCACATCCCCCCCGGCCCGTCGATGTAGCGTTTGCCGCTCGCGTCCCACAGATAGATGCCCTCGGCCCGCTCGATAGGCTGGTAATCGCTTTCCTGCCAGGCATCCATCGCGGCCCAGGGGTGCAGCTGATGGTTGCGGTCCCACTCGTTCAGGGTCTCGGCCGAGGGTTCGTTCGACAAATTACGTGGCAAGGTCGTCATGGTCATGCTCTCCGGGGGCTCAGAATGCGGCGGGCGGCGTTGTGCGGGCGCGGGCATTGATGAAAAAAGGTTTGTCCTGAATGGTGACAGAGACCAGTCGGCGGTCCCACCGGCCTTCCTGATTGACGTAGATCTCGGCCATCAGGTCGTCGGTCCTGGAAATACCGTAGGGGGCTTTCAACTCGGCCAGCGCGATGTTGCGCTTGGTCGTGGGCGACCAGACACCGGACGTGACGTGGCCGACCTCGCGCTTGCGATGGTAGATCAGCGCGTCCTGCGCAGGCTTGAACCCGCCCAGGTCGATCTTCACCAGCGCATAGCGCTGCCCGCCGTCCCTCTGTTTCAAAAGGGCGCGGCGGCCATTGAAATGGCCCTTGTCGAAATGCACCATGCGGCCGAAGCCCAACTCGATCGGGGTGCGGCCACGGTGCAGGCGCATGGCGGCGTGCACGGGCTGAAAGTCCATTCCGGCGGCGATAAACCCCGCCTCGATCCGCGCGATGTGCAGCGCGTCGAAGCCGATGGCACGCAGGCCCCAGTGGTTTCCTGCGGCCCAGAGCCTGTCCCACAAGGGCAGTGCCGCGTCCCAAGGCACCCAGATTTCGTAGCCCAGATCGCCGGTGAAGCCGGTGCGCGATATCCACAGGTCAGTCTCGACCTCGTGCCAGTCGAAGGGTTTCATCTGGCCCACGTCCAGCCCCGCATCGCGCAGCACCGAATAGGCGGTCGGTCCCTGCAAGGCCACGGCAGCAACCGCATCGCTTTCGTCGGTGACCGTCACGTCAAAGCCCCAAGCGGCGTCCAGCAGCCACAAGAACATGCGTTCCTGGCAACACAGCCGGAAGTCCGTTTCCGAAAACCGGAACAGGGTACCGTCGTCGATCAGCATCCCCTCCTCGTCGCACCACATGACATAACCGACGCGGCCATCGCCGATGCGCGATACGTCGCGGGTGACGACGCGGTTGATCATCGCCAGCGCGTCCGGTCCGGTGATGCGGTATTTGTGCATCGGCGAGATGTCGAACAGCGTCGCCTGATTGCGGATCGCAAAATACTCGAACTCTGCCGTGTCGAGCACGGAGGGCGACATGTAGCCCGCCCAATCCATCCAACCCTTGGCACGGCTCAGAGCCTCGAGGCGTGGGTGAAAGGGACCAGGGATCAGGCCGATAGGCACCGCTTCGTGCGTCATGACAACACTCCTTCGGCCAGAAGCTGCAGGGCGGCGTTGCGGCCCGGTGATCCGGTTACGTCACCGCCGGGATGCGCCGAGGCACCGCAGAGGTAGTATCCCCGGACCCCGAAAGAATAGCGCGACAGACCGTTCACGGGGCGCACCGTCAACAACTGATCGATGCTCAGCTCACCGTGGTGCCAGTGCCCACCAGGCGCGCCAGTAAGTGTTTCGATATCGTCAGGCGTCAGCAGGGTGCTGTGGGTGATCAGGTCTTGCAGGCCAGGCATATGCACCTCAAGCGTCTGAATGATGCGCTTGCTCAAGTCGTCGCGCTGCGCTGCCGTCCAGCCGCCATCGGGCGCGTGCGGCACGAATTGCGCGATCACCGATATGACTTGCCTGCCATCCTTGCACAGCGACGGATCACTGAGCGACGGAAGCACAGCTTCGAGCACCGGTGCAGCGGAAGCCTCGCCGTATTTTACCGGGTTGAAGGCGCTTTCAACGTGGGTGGCAGAGGGGGCCACGATCAGGCGCGCCGCCTTTTGCGCATCGCTCAGGCCCGGCATGTCGGGTGTCGCGCTCAGCACAAGATTAAGCTTTGCGGTGGTGCCCTTGGCGCGCATTCTTTGCAGCCGTCTGGTTGCCTCGATGTCGAAGTGCCGCGCGCCCGCCAGTTGCATGGTCAGCGGCGCGGCAAGGCTGGACAGGACGGCGGCGGCCTGCAGGATCGTACCGTCGTCCAGCGTGACACCGCGCACCTGATCCTGCTCGACCATGACAGAGGCCACGGTGCTTCTTGTGCGCATCTCGACGCCCGCATCCTTCGCCGCCGTCTCGAACGCGCCCATGCCCCGCATCGGCAACAGCACGTCGCCGCCCTGCCCCAGACGGTAGAGCAGCGTGAACACCGACCCCGGCCCGCGCGGCCCGCTCCAGCAGCCACGCACGGCATCGGCGGCAAGTGCGCCGGCGACCGGGCCATCGGCCAGATCGTCAAGCAGCAGGTCATAGGCGTTCGACAGGATGATGCGCAGGAATTCCCGCATGTCCTGCTTGCCCAGCCGTTTGACGTTCAGCCCCAGCCTGGCCAACCCACCGATATCGCGCAGGCCCGCAAGCCCCTCGGCCAGCGATGGCGGCGGCGCATCCGAAAGCTGGCCCAGCAGGCGTGCGAATTTCACCAGACGCTTGCGCAACGCAGCATAGGCTTCGGCCTCCGGGTGGGCCGTGCCATCGGCAAAGCGCAGCGTGTCGCCCGCCATCTCCACATGCTTGCCATCGGGTGACATGGCGATGGTCGGCAGCTTGCGGGTCTCGACGCGCAAGGCGATGTCTTTCGCCACCTTCGGGCTGAGGTTGTAGAGCAGATGCGCAATCTCGGGGCCGCGCGCGCCCTCGGCATAGTCCACCGTGCGTGCCATGCCGCCCGCCTGCCCGGACTTTTCCACCACGCACACACGTTTGCCACGGCGCGCCAGCACGGTTGCCGCTGTTAGCCCGTTGTGGCCCGCGCCCACGACGATTGCATCATAGGTATCGGTCATGCGGCGAACCTCGGCATCGACTTGCCCTTGCCCGCCCTGCGCAGGATCTCGCGCGCGGCGTTCGCACCCGGCGCTGCCATCACACCGCCGCCGGGGTGGCTGGACGATCCGACCATGAACAGCCCCTCGACCGGCGTGCTGTAGTCGGAATATCCCGGCACCGGACGGTTGAAAAGCAACTGGTCGAAGGTCAACTCGCCCTGAAAGATGTTGCCCTCGGTCAGCCCGACCTCGTTTTCAATGTCGAGCGGCGTGCGCACCTCGGCATGGACGATACGCTGACGAATGTCGGGCATCGCCTGCTCCATCTTGTCATAGACGCAATTGGCCAGTGCCGTGCGCGTCTCGTCGGTCCAGTTCTGCCCCGAGCGGACGCCACCCCGCTCAAGATCATAGGGCGCGTATTGCACGAAGACCGTCATCATGTGCTTGCCTGGCGGGGCCATCGTGGGGTCGATCTGGCTGGGGATCAGCATGTCGAAATAGGGCTCGGAGGACCAACGCCCGTCCTTCCAGTCATCATAGCCGCGTTCAAGCTCGGCCAGCGAGGTCGAGCAATGCAGATCGCCGCGCAGGAAGGGCGCGTCCTTTGGGGCTGCGGGAAATTCGGGCAGCCGGTCCAGCGCGATGTTCAGCTTGGCCGACGATCCGCGTATCTTGAAGCGGTTGACCGCCTTGGTGAAATCGTCGGGCACATGGATCGGGTCCACGTGTCGCTGAAAGGTACGCTTGATGTCCATGTTCGACGCGACAATAGGCGCATCGAAGGTGTCGCCGTTCTCAAGCGCCACGCCCACGACCTTGCCGTCCTTCACCCGAAAACTGTCGATACCCGATCCGGTCCTGATCTCGCCCCCCGCCTCTTCGAACGCCATGCCCAGCGCCTTGGAGATCGAGCCCATGCCGCCGCGCGCGAAGCCCCAGGCCCCGATGGCCCCGTCGACGTCGCCCATGTAGTGATGCAAGAGCACATAGGCGGTGCCGGGTGAATAGACACCAAGGCCGGTTCCGATGATGCCTGAACCTGCCAGATGCGCCTTGATCAGGTCGCTTTCAAAATGCTCGTCCAGAAAATCCCCGATGGACATTGTCCAGAAGCGGATGGTCTCGCCCAACTCCTTCGCTCCCAGCCCGTGCGCCTTTTTCACAAGAAAGGCCAGTTCGCCCAAATCACGCGGGTGCAGCGAGGTGGGATCAGGGGCATGGCGCAGCAGGAAGGGCCGGATGAAACGGCACTGACGCATCACCGTCTGCGAGAAGCGCGCATAGGCGTCTACATCGCGCGGGCTGTGCCGGGCGATCTCGCGCTCCAGCGCGTTGTGGTCGGACATATAGGCGAAATAATCGTTGTCTTCGGTAAAGGTCGCGCCGCCCTCATAGGGGATCACCTGCAAACCAAAGCGGGGCAGTTCCAGATCGCGCACGATTTCGCGGCGCAGCAGGGAACAGACGTAGGAACAATTGGAATAGGTCCAGCCGTCGTGCAGCGACCGGCTGACAGCGGCACCGCCGATCCAGTCGTTCTTTTCCACGATCAGCGTCTTCAGCCCCGCCTTGGCCAGATAGCATCCGGTGGTCAGCCCGTTGTGCCCCGCCCCCACGATGATCGCGTCGTATGATGCCACGCCCATGCGCTTTCTCCCAAAGATTGCCCCAAGTCTTAGCCGAGCCACCCACGCCCGTAAAGTTTTTTTGAGCGCTCAAATAAAAACAATTGAAATGACATCCCCCAGACATTGTGAAAAAGAGAACGACACGCGACGGAGGAAACGGGTTTGACCGAAAAAGCAACAGCAGGCGCATCGAAGCCCCGCAAGGAACGCAAGGACAACGCCGACATGCGGCGGCGGCAATTGCTTGAAGCGGCACAGCGATCGGTGATGCAACACGGGCTGGCCAAGACCACGCTTGCCACGGTCGCCGCCGAGGCCGGGTTGTCACAGGGCGTCGCGGTGTTCTACTTCAAATCCAAGAACGGCTTGCTGACGGAAACGCTGCGCGCGCATTACCAGACCTATGCGGACACCTGGCGCGCCGCGATGGAAAGCGCTGGCCCCGATCCGCTGGACCGACTGATGGCCCTGATCGCGGCGGATTTCTCGCCCGAGGTCTGCACGCCCGAGGCGCTGTCGATCTGGTTCGCCTTCTGGGGCGAACAGAATTTTACCCCGCAATACGCCGAGATTTCACGCGCCTTCGACAAGGACCGGGGCGACATGATCCGCAGCATCTGCCGCGATCTTCTGGCAGGCGCGCCTGACGACGACGTCAACCGTTTCGCGGAATGGATCGACACGCTGACCGACGGGTTCTGGCAGACGCTGCACCTGCAACCCCACCGGATCACGCGGGAGCATTGCCTGGCCTCGACCCGCGCGATGATCCTGCAGCTGCTGCGCGGCTAGGGGATAGGCAGGGCTCAGAACAGCCCGAAATACTCGGTCTGTTCCCATTCCGAGATGGTGAGGTGATAGCGGTCCCACTCGGCCTTGCGGATGGTGGTCAGGTAATCGACGAAGGCGTCGCCAAGCTGGCTGCGGTAGAACTCCGACCCGGCAAAATGCTGTATCGCGCTCAGCAGGCTTTCGGGCAAGTGGACAGCATCGGCATCGTAGGGCGTCTCGACCGGTTCGGGTGCTTTCATACCCTGCAAGATGCCGTCGAGGCCCGACAGGATCTGGCTGGCGAAGAAGTAATAGGGGTTCGCCGTCGTCTCGGCGACGCGGTTCTCCACCCGCGAGGCATTGTCGCCGGGCGCCATCAGCCCCCGCACCATCGCGCCCCGGTTGTCGCGGCCCCACTGAATGCGGTCTGGGGCCAGCTGGTGCGGGCGATAGCGTTTGTAGCCGTTGACCGTCGGCGTCGTCAGCAGGCAGCTTTCCTCGGCATGGGCCAGCAGCCCCGCGATCCAGCCGCTGGCGACATCGCTCAAGGTGTCGGGCTCGTCGGGGATCATCAGGTTGCGGCCTGTCTTTGCATCCACGACAGACTGGTGCAGGTGCCAGCCGCTGGCGGCCGCGTTCGGCACGCTCGGTTTGCACATGAACGTCGCATGCAACCCCTGCCGCGCGCAGACCTCTTTGACCATCGTGCGGAACATCATCATGTTGTCGGCGTGGGTCAGCGGGTCGGCGGGGTCGAAGGTAAACTCGAACTGGCTCGGCCCCATCTCGATCTCCATCGAGCGGACCGGCAGGTTCAGCGCTTGGCAATGACGGCGCAGATCGTCCAGCAGCGGCTCAGCTTGGGAATAAAGCGTCTCGGTCAGGAACTGATAGCCTTGCGCCAGATTGCGCGTCTGCACTGGCTTCCCCGGCATGGTGGCGTCGGCATGGTCCAGCCTTGGGTCGATCCGCTCGAACACATGAAACTCGACCTCGAGCCCCACGACCAGCGCCATATCCTGCACCTCCATCTTTGCAATGGCGGATTTGAGCACGTCGCGCGGCGAAAACGGCATGACCGCGCCCGACTTGAACCGAGGATCACAAAAGATCCAGGCACTGTGCGGCGACCACGGCAGAATGCGGAACGTGTCGGGATCGGGCAGCATCAGGATGTCGCCCGCCCCGCCCATGCCGCCGCTTACACCAGGATCGTCGGACCAGATCGGAAAGACGGTACGATGTGCGGTATCCTTGAGCAGCAGCGACGACGGTGCGGCCAGCCCCGAAGTGAAGATCGACGCGAAGGCCCCCGCCACGATGGTCTTGCCGCGCAAAATGCCGTGCTGGTCGGCGAAGAGTACGCGGATCGTTTCCAGATCGCTTTGCGCCACCCGATCGACCAGCGCCGCGACCTTGTCCAAGTCGGCATCACCGATCAATCCCGCCTGCGCCAGCGCGCCCTTCGCGATTGCGGAACGGGTGTCGGTCACGTGGTCGCGTCCCAGCCCTTGCAACCCGCGCGGCGGGCGCGGTCGCTCGCCTCGAAGGCGTCGTGCCATGCGTGGCGGTCGCCGATGGTGTCGTTCGAGATCGGGCCATAGACCGTGCTGGGATCGACCCCGTTCAGCATCGGCAGCGCGTCGGTGTTGCCCTCTTTCAGGCTGGCGATGGCAGCGCGCATCATGCGGCGGTATTTGATGATCGCCACATCGGTCTTGCCCAGATGCTCCTTGGTCCGGTCAAAGATCGGGCCGGGGCTTTCGACGGCCCACTGGTCATGCACGTTGATGTCGAGGCCCATGCCGGTATAGGTCTCGGTGCGCTGCTCGTCAGGGTCAAAGCCGTAATCGTTCGACTTGTTCTTGATCGGGGCGTAATCCGGCAAGCGGTGTTCCTTGAGACGTTGCGCGCGCATCAGGTCCTTGTCGACGGGTTTGTCGAAGCTGGTGAACATCGAATACCAATAGCATCTTTCGTCGTCGATAGGCACGTGCCACTGGGTGATGATCATCTCGCGGCTCATCGGGATCGAGATCGCCTCGGGGAAGATCTGGTTGGTGATGCGCACGTGGGTCTTGCCCCCGTCCAGATGCCGCAGCGCGATGATGCGCATGCCGTAATCCGTCTCCTCGACCGAGATGTCGGGCCGCGTGTAATCGCGCAGCAGCTTGGTCATGGGAATGTCGGTATCGGCGGCCTTGTCGCGGAACTGCTTGCCATAGCTGTCGGCGGGGTCTTCGTCTTCGAGAAAGCGGTGCAGGAACGACGCGTGCGCGGGGTCGATGCCGACCTCCATCGCTTGCAGCCAGTTGCATTGCCACAGCCCCTTAAACGCGAAAACATGGGTTTCAGGCGCGCGAAAGCAGTCGAAGTTGGGAAATTCTGGCGGCTCACCGGGGCCCATGTAGGCAAAGATGATGCCGTTCTTTTCGACCACCGGATAGGCGGTGTTCTTAATCTGCTCATGCATTTTCGAACCTTCGGGCTCGCCGGGCTGTTCGACGCACTGACCGGTTCGGTCGAAATGCCAGCCGTGGAACGGGCAGCGCAACCCGTTGTCCTCAAGTCGGCCAAAGCACAGATCGGCTCCGCGATGCGGACAGCCGCGCCCGATCAGGCCCAGCTTGCCTTCGGTGTCGCGAAACAGCACCAGATCCTCGCCCAGCAGTTTGACTGGCACCACGGGGCGCGGGCCTTTCAGTTCATCCGAAAGTGCCGCGGGTTGCCAATAGTGGCGCATCACTGCCCCGGCGTCGGTGCCGGGTCCGGTGCGGGTCAGCGTATCGTTGAGTTCCTGACTGATCATGTCGCGTGTCCTTCACGTTGCGGTGGCTGCCGCGAGATGCGCGGCGGCTGCCTTGGCAAAGTCGTCACTTCGAATTTCCCTATTGGCAGTGCGGCCCCAATATGTTCATATATCGCACAATTGTTTATATATCGAGCGCGAACAGGGGCGATATGTCAAGCCTGAATCGTCGTGCGTCCAAGGTTCCGCATTTGAAAAATGCACGCGTTCCACCGCAAAGGAATTTCTCACGTGACAACAGCATCCGGCCCCGACGGCCCACCGCACCGCGACATATCTTCGACGTTCTTCAAGGGCTTGCAGGTTTTGTCGGCATTCGATGATGATCACCCGCGCCTGACCATGGCCGAGATCGGGCAGATCACCGGGCTGGACCGTGCCGCCGTGCGCCGCCTGATGATCACGCTGGTCGCATTCGGCTATGTGCAGAAAACCGGCAAACACTACGGGCTGCTGCCCAAAATCCTGACACTCACCGGCAGCTACATGCGCGGCAATGCCATGGGCACGGTCGTCCAGCCGATCCTGAACCGACACTCAAAGGATCTGCTGAAAGAGATTTCGCTGGCCGCGCGTGCGGATACCGAAGCCGTCTATATCGCCAAGTCGATCCTGAGCGATGCGGATATCTCGTTCGGTTTCACCGTCGGAAGCCGCCTGCCGATCCTGCAAACGGCGATTGGCCGGATGCTGCTGGCGACCTGCGATGACGCGACCCTATCGCAGATTGTGCGCACCGCGCCCTTGCGCCCCTACACCGCCCAGAGCCTGATGGACCGCGAGGCGATCCTGAGCAAAGTACAGGATGCCCGCGCCCAGGGCTACGCGCTGGTCGACAATGAATTCGAGGCGGGCGTGGCCGGTCTGGCCGTGCCGGTCGGGCCGGTGGCGGGGGCCACGATGGTCATCGGCGTTTCTGTTCCGCTGGCCCGGTTGACGGGCACCGACCTCAAGACACATGCGCTGAACACCTTGCAGCAATGCGCCAACGAGCTGGTTCGCAGCCGCACGGGCGTCTGAAGCCGTCAGATCAGCCGCTTGCGGTAACTCTCGGAGTCCATGTCGCAAATCTCGATGCTGATGCTTTGAACCTCCGGCCAGCGGGCCGCCAGCGCGTCGCGCAGATCACATGACAGCGCATCCTTTTGCGCGAACGTGCGCCCGGCCAGCAAACGCGCGGTCACGTGGATAAAACTTGTGCGCCCATCCAACGCCAGGGCGTCGGCGCAGGGATAGAGCCGTACCTTGATGTCCTGCGGATTGATCGTGTCCTGCGCCGCCCCCGTTTCCGCCACGATCCGCATGAGGTCCTGCCGATCCTGGGGCGTGTCCGGTGTTCCGACGGTTTCGATGATGAAATGGGGCATGGTTCGATCCAGTTTTGGCAATTGCCTCCCCTGCTTACTGCGCAAATTTTTTCAGGGCAAACCCCTCTGCCCGATCCCGTGCGGCGGCGCCTGTCATAATCCTGTTGCGAATCTTCGGTACTCATGTGGAAACGTTTCCACGCGGGTACATCAGATGGACAACCGGCAGAAAGTCACGATCAAGGACGTCGCACGCGAGGCGGGGTGCGGTATCGCCACGGCAAGCCGGGTCCTGAACAAATCCGGCCCCGCCAGCCCCGAAGTTCGCGCCCGTGTCGAGACCGCGGCACAGGATCTGGGTTTTTCCTTCAGCGCCCTTGGGCGGGCGCTGCAAGGGGGGCGCAGCATGACAATCGGCTGCCTGGTGCCATCGCTCGCCAACCCGGTCTTTGCCGAAGCGGTGCAGGGCGTGCAGGAGACGTTGGCAGGCACAGGATACCAACTGCTGATCGCCAGTTCGAACTATGACGGCGAGGCCGACAACGAGGCCATCGCGACGCTTGCCGCCAAAGAAGTCGACGGGCTGATCGTGACGATGGTCGCGCCCGAACGCAGTGCGGCGCTGAAGCAGGCGCGCCAGCGAGGGCTGCCGGTTTCGCTGATGTTTCATGATCCCATCGATGGCTTTCTCACCGCCCATGTCGACAACTTCGAGGCGGCGCGCGAGGTGGCGCGGCGGTTCGCGGACCTTGGCCACCGGCAGACGGCGTTTCTGGCGCTGCGATTTTCCACTTCGGACCGGTCGCGCAACCGTTATGCCGGGTTTCACGCCGGATGCCGTGCGCGCGGCATGCCAGATCCGGCGCTGATCGAATTGGGCGAGGCCGAGGCCAATACGCCCGAGCTTCTGGCCGCGATCCTTGCTGCACACCAAGGACTGACCGCGATTTTTGCGTCGAACGACTTTCTGGCCATCGCGGTTCAAAAAGCCGCGCGCCTGATGGGCAAGAGCGTGCCGAGGGATCTGTCGGTCGTGGGCTTCGACGGTATCGAAATCGGGCGGCTGCTGGACGTGCCGCTGGCCACCATCGAGACCGCGCCGGACGCCATGGGCCGACAGGCCGCGCAGACGCTTCTGGATATGATGCAGGGAAATCCCGGCGTGCAGCGCCCGCCCCTGCCCTTTGATTTTCGTGCAGGTGCCACGCTGGCACCCCCGCGCACGAAAAGCCGTGACGACGACCAGGTTCGCCCCCGGCCGCCGTCTGTTCACTCGCTCAAGACCGATCTCAAACAAGGATGAACCCATGAAACATACTGTTCTCTCAGCGCTTCTTGCAACCGCGATTGCCGCTCCGGCCTTTGCAGACGACGCCATCTGCTACAACTGCCCGCCACAGTGGGCTGACTGGGCCTCGATGCTGGAAGCCATCGACGAGAAGCTTGACGTGCAAATGCCGCACGACAACAAGAACTCGGGCCAGACCCTCAGCCAGCTTTTGGCCGAGCGCGCCGCGCCCGTGGCCGATGTGGCCTATTACGGTGTGACCACAGGCATCAAGGCTGGCAACGAAGGTGTCGTTGAGCCCTACAAACCAGCAGGCTTTGAAGATATCCCCGATGGCCTGAAAGATCCCGAAGGCCGCTGGTTTGCCATCCACTACGGCACGCTGGGCTTTTTCGTGAACGTCGATGCGCTTGGCGGTGCCGAAGTACCACAGTGTTTCGCGGACCTGACCAAGCCCGAATATCGCGGCATGGTGGGCTATCTTGATCCGTCGTCCGCCTTTGTCGGTTATGCCGGTGCCGTGGCAGTGAACCTGGCCAATGGCGGCGATCTGGGCAACTTCGATCCTGCGATCGAATACTTCAATGCCCTTGCCGAAAACGACCCCATCGTGCCCAAGCAAACCTCGTTCGCGCGCGTGGTTTCGGGGGAAATCCCGATCCTTTTCGATTACGATTTCAACGCCTATCGCGGCAAATACGAAGAAGACGGCAATTTCGAATTCGTGCTGCCCTGCGAAGGTTCGGTGCGCGTGCCTTATGTCATGAGCCTGGTGGCAGACGCGCCGAACCCGGACACCGGCAAGCGTGTGCTGGATTTCATCCTGTCGGATGAGGGTCAGGCGATCTGGACCAACGCCTATCTGCAACCGGCCCGCCCTGTCGAGCTGCCTGCGGATGTGGCCGACAAGTTCCTGCCCGCCTCTGATTACGAGCGTGCGGTTGCCGTGGATTACGCCGAGATGGAACGCGCACAAGCAGCCTTTGGCGAGCGTTACCTGAACGAAGTCAAGTAACTCCCCAAACCCGTTCGGACCGGGCAAAGGATATGCCTGCCCGGTCCCCTTTTTTGGCATCGGAGCCGCCGTTATGGGCCAACGACAATTCTTAATGCTCTGCCTGCTGCCGCTGGCGGTGTTCACGCTGGCGTTTCTGGCGATCCCGCTTGGGCGGTTGATCCTTGCCTCGGGCGAGAGCGAAGCGGGTTGGGCGATCTACCTCAAGATCATCCAGACCCCGCGCTATGTCTCGACACTGGTGCAGACGGTCGTGGTATCGCTGGCCGTCACGGCAGCGGCGCTGGCGATCTCGACCACGGCAGGTCTGTTTCTGGTGCGCAACCGCTTTGTCGGGCGCAATACGTTGCTGTCGATCCTGACCTTGCCGCTTGCCTTTCCGGGGGTGGTCGTGGGCTTTATGATCATCCTGCTGGGCGGGCGTCAGGGCTTGGTGAACCAGATCCTGCCCGGTCACTGGGTCTTTGCCTATTCGATTACGGGCTTATTTCTGGGCTATCTCTATTTCTCGATCCCGCGCGTGCTGCTGACCGTCATGGCCGCCGCCGAAAAGATCGACCCCGCGCTGGAAGAGGCCGCGCAGACGCTGGGCGCGCCGCAGCACCGCATTGTCATCGACGTTCTGTTGCCCGCACTTTCGCCTGCGCTGATCGCGGCGGGGGCCATCGCCTTTGCAACCGCGATGGGGGCGTTCGGCACCGCATTCACGCTGGCAACCGACATCGACGTGTTGCCGATGGTGATCTACACCGAATTCACCCTGTCGGCGAACATTGCCATGGCCTCGGCGCTGTCGGTGATCCTGGGGCTGGTGACCTGGACCATGCTGCTGATCGCGCGCAGCTTCTCTGGCGGCACCGTCGCGGCGGGAGGCTGAAGCGATGAAATCCCTGAGCAAAGCCATTCCGCTGATCGTCACGCTGCTGGCCTGCGCCTTTCTGCTGATCCCGATCATCCAGTCGGTGCTGGCGGGGCTGACCGTCAACTATTTCCGCGGTCTGTCTTCTGGCCTGACGTTGAAATGGGTCGCGAGGGTGCTTGAGCTTTATTCCGGCAGCATCCTGCTGTCGATCTGGATCGCGCTGGCCTGTCTGGTCGTCACCCTGATCCTGGGCGTGCCCGCCGCCTATGCGCTGGCGCGCAATCCGGGCCGCGCGTCGCGGGTGCTGGAGGAATTCATCTCGCTGCCGCTGGCCATCCCCGGTCTGGCGCTGGCGCTGGCGCTTTTGCAGCTTTACGGCACTTTGCAGGGGTTCCGAACCAGCTGGACCTTCATCCTTGTGGGTCATGTTCTGTATACGCTGCCGTTCATGGTAAGGTCGGTCCTGTCGGTGCTGGCCGCCATTGATCTCAAGGTGCTTGAAGAAGGGGCAGCCTCGCTTGGTGCCGGCCCTGCGCGACGCTTTTTCGACATCGTGGTGCCTAACGCCTTGCCGGGTATTCTCGCCGGAGCGCTGACCGTCGTCACCCTGTCGATCGGCGAGTTCAATCTGACATGGATGCTGCACACGCCCTATCTGAAAACCCTCCCCGTGGGGCTGGCCGACAGCTATGCCTCGATGCGGCTCGAAGTGGCCTCGGCCTATACGCTGGTCTTCTTCGTGATGATCGTTCCCCTGTTGATGGCCATGCAATGGGCCAGTGCCCGCGCCCAAAGGATCATGCAATGACGCTGACGCTTACCAATATCGCCAAGACATTTCCGGGCGGCGTTCAGGCGCTGCTGCCCACCGATCTGGAAATCGCGAAGGGCGAGATTGTCTCGCTGTTGGGGCCGTCGGGCTGCGGCAAGTCCACGCTGCTGCGAATGATCGCCGGGCTGGAGACACCTGATGCAGGCGCGAAGATTGTTTTCGACGGCGAAGACGTGACAAGACAATCGGTCGAGACCCGCAAGATCGGCATGGTGTTTCAATCCTATGCGCTGTTTCCCAACATGTCCGTGCGCGGCAACATCGGATATGGGCTGAAGATGCAGAAACTGCCCAAGACCGAGATCGAGGCGCGGGTGAACGAGGTCATCGCGCTGTGCCGTCTGGACGGGTATGCCGACCGCGCGATCACCGCACTGTCGGGCGGGCAGCGGCAGCGCGTGGCTCTGGCCCGCGCAATGGCGCCGCGCCCGCGGGTGCTGTTGCTGGACGAGCCGCTTTCGGCGCTGGATGCCGCCCTGCGCAGCCAGTTGCGCGACGAGCTGGCGTTGCTGTTGCGCCAGTTCGGGATCACCGCGATTTTCGTCACCCACGACCAGAACGAAGCGATGGCCATCGCCGACCGTGTCGCGGTGATGAGCCTGGGCGAAGTGGCCCAGATCGGCACACCCGAGGCGCTTTACCGCAATCCTGCCACCGGGTTCGTCGCGCGTTTCGTCGGCGATGCCATGCCACTGGAGGGACGGATCGAGGGCGACCGGCTGCACCTGCCGGGCGGTATCCTGCCCTTGCCGGGGCCTGCGCGCGGCAGCGAGGTTCTGGTTCGTGCAGAAGACATTCGTCTCGACCCGCAGGGGCCTATCACGGCCCGCGTTGAGACCGTTACCTTTCTCGGCACGCACTACCGGATCGCGTTGTCGGGCGCGTCGGACACGCTGCTGATCGCACTGCATTCGGGCCTGAGCGCGCCGCAGCAGGGCGAGAACGTGCGCCTGTCTATCGCCCCCGAAGCGCTTTTGATCCTGCCCAAGGGAGTGGCAGCCTGATGCCCGGTTTCATCCAGATCACCGACACCCATATCGTCGAGCCCGGCGCGCTCGTCTGCGAACGTTCCGACAGCGCTTCGGCCCTGCGCCGAGCGATCGAGACGATCAACGCCAAACTGTCCCTGTTCGACGGGATTGACTGCGCCATCGTCACGGGCGATCTGACGGATCATGGGACGCCGCAGGAATATGCGCATTTCGCAACGTTGATGGCAGGGCTGAACCTGCCCTGGCTGGCGATTCCGGGCAATCACGACCAGCGCGACGCGATGCGCACAGCCTTTGCCGACGCGCCGTGGATGCCCGCGCGCGGCCCGGTTCACTGGGTGCGCGACTTTGGCCCGTTCGTAGTGATCGCCCTCGACACGCTGCTTGAAGGTGCCCATCACGGCGAACTCGGCCCCGACGGGCTGGCCTTTCTCGACGCCTCGCTTGCGGCGCGTGGCGACCAACCCGTCGTTGTCGCCACGCACCACCCGTGGATGCACAGCGGGATACCCGCGATGGATGCCGACAACCTGCGCGATGGCGCTGCCATGATCGAACGGTTGCAGGCGCACCCTGCCCCCGTGCGGATGATTTCGGGCCATGTCCACCGCGCGATGACTGGCCAGATCGGGCGTGTGACCTGCCAGATCGCGCCCGCCACCTGCCATGCGGTGCTAACCGATCACCTGCCTGATGCCGCGCTGCACCTGGTGCTGGAACCGGGCGGCTTCTCAGTTTGTCGCTGGATCGACCATCCGGGCCCCGGTCTGGTGTCGGATGTGATCCCGGTGGGCAACTTTGCGGGACCCTGGCCATTTCAGGACTGACGCCTTTCATCCAGCACCCGGAAATGGCCAGCACGGGCATCGCAAAAACTTCACTTGCCTCACTTCATAGTTCATATATTCGTGAATTATGGAATCAATATTCTCATCCCGACTCGCCACCCTTGGCCATCCGCAGCGTCTGGCCCTGTTCCGGCTGCTGATGCGTCGCTATCCCGACCGGGTGCCCGCAACCGAACTGGCGCAGGCGCTTGGCCTGAAGCCGAACACGCTTTCGACCTATGTGAACGCGCTCAGGCAGGCGGGTCTGATCACGCAAGACCGCGTGGGAACCTCGCTGCTTTATGCCATCGACATGGCTGCGGCGCGCGAAACGATTGATTTTCTCCTGCTCGACTGTTGCAGGGGTCGGCCCGAAATTTGCACCCCGAACATTTTTCCTGTCTTGACCGGAAACCGGCCCATGCCTGACCGCAAGTACAATGTGCTGTTCATCTGCACGGCCAATTCCGCCCGCTCGATCTTTGCGGAATCGATCCTGCGTGATCTGGCAGGCGACCGGTTCAACGCATATTCCGCAGGCACCAAACCACGCTCCGAGATCAATCCCTTTGCGCTTGAGGTGTTGAGGAACAAGAAGCACGACCTGTCGGTCCTGCACTCGAAGAACGTGGCGGCGTTTCAAACCGAAAACGCGCCCGATTTCGATTTTGTCTTTACCGTCTGCAATCAGGCCGCAAACGAGGATTGCCCCGCGTGGCAGGGGCAGCCGATCAGCGCGCATTGGGGGCTGCCCGACCCGGTCAAGGCCGAAGGGTCGGACGCGGAAAAAAGCCTGGCGTTCCAGCACACATACGGCGCGCTGCGCAACCGCATGATCGCCTTTACCGCCCTGCCCTTTGCTGCACTTGACCGTCTTTCATTGCAAAGGGCTGTCGATGACATTGGCCAATCCACCACGGAAGGACTGCTTACATGACCGTTTATGCCCTCAATGGCCTTGGCCGCATCGGCAAGCTGGCGCTGAAACCCCTGCTGGCGCGGGGGGCTGAAATTGCATGGATCAACGACGCGGTCGGCGACCCCGAGATGCACGCCCACCTGTTCGAATTCGACACGGTGCACGGGCGGTGGCAGGCCGATTTTGCTCATGATGCGGACAGTGTCACGATTGACGGCGTGCGCCTGCCGTTCATCGGCACGCGCGACCTTTCTGCCCTGCCGCTGGAGGGTGCCGATGTCGTGATCGACTGCACCGGCGTCTTCAAGTCGGAAGCAGCGCTTGCGCCCTATTTCGAGGCGGGCGTGAAAAAGGTGATCGTGTCGGCCCCGGTCAAGGACGGCGATGCCGCAAACATCGTCTATGGTGTCAATCAAGACATCTACGACGCTGACCGCCACCGCATCGTGACCGCCGCAAGCTGCACCACCAACTGTCTGGCACCGGTGGTCAAGGTCATCCACCAGGCCCTGAAAATCCGGCACGGGTCAATCACCACGATCCACAATGTCACCAACACCCAGACCATCGTGGACCGCCCGGCAAGGGATCTGCGCCGCGCCCGTTCGGCGCTGAATTCGCTGATCCCGACCACCACGGGCAGTGCGACCGCCATCACCCTGATCTATCCCGACCTTAAGGGGCGGCTGAACGGCCACGCCGTGCGGGTGCCACTGCTGAACGGCTCGTTGACCGACTGCGTGTTCGAGGTGGAACGCGCCACGACAGCCGAAGAGGTGAACGCCCTGTTCAAGGCGGCGGCAGAGGGGCCCCTGAAGGGCATTCTGGGATATGAAGAACGCCCGCTGGTGTCGACTGACTATACCAACGACAAACGTTCCGGCATCGTCGATGCGCCTTCGACCAAAGTCGTCAATGGCACCCAGGTGAAGATTTACGCCTGGTACGACAATGAAATGGGCTATGCGCACCGGCTGGTCGATGTGGCCTGCATGGTGGGTGACCGGCTGTGACCCAGGCTGCTGCACGGCCCGAAGGCCTGTCCGCCTATATTGCGGTCACGGCCTCCTACTGGGCGTTCATGCTGACCGATGGCGCGCTGCGCATGTTGGTGCTGCTGCATTTTCATACGCTGGGCTTTTCACCGGTCCAGCTTGCCTATCTCTTCGTGTTCTACGAGATCGCGGGCGTGGTGACCAACCTGTGCGCAGGCTGGATCGCCGCACGGTTCGGTCTGACCTCGACGCTTTATGCGGGCCTCGGATTGCAGGTGCTGGCCTTGCTTGCCCTGGCGCAGCTTGATCCCGCCTGGACGGTCAGTGTCTCGGTTCTGTTCGTCATGCTGGTGCAGGGCGCAAGCGGTGTCGCGAAGGATCTGGCCAAGATGTCGTCGAAATCCGCGGTCAAGCTGTTGGCACCCGAGGGCGAAGGGCTGTTTCGCTGGGTGGCGCTTTTGACCGGCTCGAAGAACATGGTGAAAGGCGCGGGTTTCCTTCTGGGGGCCACCTTGCTGGCAACGCTTGGGTTCGTCTGGGCCGTGCTTGGGATGGCTGCGATCCTTGGCGCGATATTGGTGGCGGTGTTGATCGCGATGCCGCCCGGACTGCCGAAGGGGCGCAGGGGTGCCAAATTCTCCGAAGTGTTTTCGAAATCGGCCAACGTAAACTGGCTGAGCGCCGCTCGTGTCTTTCTGTTCGGCGCACGGGATGTCTGGTTCGTCGTAGGCATCCCGATCTATTTTTACGCCGTGCTGTCAGATGGCACGGTCGAGGGCAACCGTGCGGCGTTCTTTCAGATCGGCACGTTCATGGCCGGTTGGGTGATCCTCTATGGTTTGGTGCAGGCAAATGCGCCCCGCATCCTGCGCGCCAAAAGCCGACCGGAACCCGAGCTGGTTGCCGCAGCGCGCGGCTGGGCCTGGACGCTTCTTGTGGTGCCGGTTGTGCTGACCATCGCGGCCACAATTGCGCCTGCGCCGCAGACATGGCTGACCGTCACCGTGGTTGCCGGACTGCTGGCCTTCGGCGCGATCTTTGCGGTGAATTCGTCCCTGCACTCCTATCTGATCCTGTCGTTCACCCAGGCCGAGCGCGTGACAATGGACGTCGGTTTCTACTACATGGCCAATGCCGCCGGACGCCTGGCCGGAACGCTGTTGTCGGGACTGACCTATCAGCTGGGCGGCCTGCCCCTGATGTTCGGCACAGCGGCGGCCATGGTGGCCGCATCGGCAGTGGCGGTCGGGTTTCTGAGGCCGGGTCAGCGGGTCGCCGGCGTCTGAGACAGGCCCACGGCGACGCTTATTCCCCGCGCGTCAGCAGCGGTGCGATCTGGGCGGCGATGCGGGCAGAGCCCTTGCGCGACGGGTGCAGCCGGTCGGCTGCGAAAAGCGACGGATCGTCGGGGCGAAACACATCGTCCATGTCGACCAGCGTGACGCCCGGATCGGCCTGTGCCATCCGGGCCACACGCTCTTCAAGCACCCGGTAGGGCGGCTCGCAGGTGGTGCCCGCATAGCGCGGAGAAGTGTAATAATCGGCCCAGATCACATTCGAGCCACGCGCCCTCAGATCGGCCACCAGCGCTGGGATCGCCCCTTGGGTGCCATCCTGCGAGATCAGCCGATCCAGCACGGCACCGCAATCGGAACAATCGCACCCCCCGCTCAGATCGTTCGAGCCGCCGTTCAGCACCACCCAATCTGCCCGGACCCCGTCAAGCTGCGCAGGAATGTTCAGCGGACCGCGTCCACCTGCAACCTGCGCCAGGGACAGCGACACATCCCCCACCGGCGCGCCCAGCCGCTCCTGCAGGACATCGGCCACCGAAGCCCCCGCCGCGCGGTTCCACGCCATGACGGAATCCCCCGCCACGACAATCCGCGCATCGTCAGGAACGCCACGCCCGCAGGCAGTGAGCAGGCTCAGAAGGAGTATGATCCAGTATTTCATTTCGGTGGACCTAAGCCGCGCGACCCCGACTGCAAGCCACGCGCGCGGCATGAGCGAACTTTTACGCAGGTTTGTTCGGACCGGCAAACGGGGGTAGTGGCGGAGACGAAGGGATTCGAACCCTCGAGACCCTTCCGGGCCTACTCCCTTAGCAGGGGAGCGCCTTCGACCACTCGGCCACATCTCCGTCGACGCGTATAGCCAAGCAAACATAGGGATTACAAGGCGATTCTGCCCTTCTGCTGAAAAACCTTACCACACCCGAAAATCGACTCAAGTGGCACTGAGAGGCACTGAACGGCACCGAGTGTGGGCAAGATTTGGTCAATTTCCCTTACAGCAAAAGCGCCCTCGAACGCGTCAAGTGGTTTGTGAGGCGGCGCAGACCGAACGCGTCCTTGAACCTGCCACGGCCATTTCCCCCCGATCCTGCGCGATCCGATCTCCTTCTCAGAAGGAGGCTCAGACATGAAAAACATCAGCAAGGACCCAGGTTCGGCGAGTGCTGAAGAGCTTGCCAAGTATTGGAGACTGCCTTCGGCCAGGGCAGCCCGTGAGCTGGCACGAAAGGTCGGCGTTCGCCACTTCGGCGGCCGATACGCGTGGTATTCCATTTGGGCGTCCGAGGGTCTTGCCCCACCGCCACGTTCGCGCTGGGACGAACTGAAGCTGCTACACTGCACGGCTGACGACGTCGCGGGCATCCTGGGGGAGTCGCCGCGCTCCGCCCGGCGGCGCAACTTGGCGAAGCCCGATGCGGGTTTTCCAGATCCGATCCCACTGCGGAAAAAACCCATGCTTTGGCGAAGGGCACAGCTACGCGCCTGGCAAGCAGGATTGCCCGTTCCTCACTACAAGCGCGTCTCGACGACACCGATGCTCTCGCCGGAAGCCTCGAAGGCCCGGCAGCAGAAGCCCGTTTGCAACTCATTCGATCCGTGGGCTGCCGTGCGATCTGCGGCCACCGGGAACGATTAAGTGACACCCCCGACGAAGAACGGAAAAGATGACAAACACCCGGCAAGATTGTTCCGGCTTTTCTTGCAGACTGCCTGTCAATTTCCGCTTCGTCATAACGAAGAACGGCCAATCTGAACGATGAACGGCCAAATCAAGGAAGTGAGACCCATGACTTTCAATCCCTTTGAAGATAATTTCCAGGGCCTTGGCGACAAAGCGACATCCGGAGAGAAGAATCTCCAGGGAGTGCTCGCGTGGCTCGAACGCGACGAATGCCCTCTCGGGGATGCCGCTCGGCGAACCTATGCGCAAGCCGTCCGAAAAGCAGCAAGGCTGATCGGTCGGACGCCTGACCAAATTCCAGCTTGCACGACGCAGTTTCAGAGCATTTTTCCAAACAAGGAATATGTTCGTTCCTGGGGCAAGTCCTTCTGCGCTGCCAAGCGCTGGAAGCGCAACGTCTCGGCGGCAATCAATGGCGCGACCGGCACCATCGCGGCTCAGAAGGAGCGCAGGTCGCGGCGCGACGATTGGGCCTGGCTTCTGGCTGTGCTGCGGGAAATTGCAGAGAAGGGCCGACCCTCTCCGTTCGAGCTTCATCCGAAGCAGCTCATCTGTATCCAAAGCTGCGCGGATACAGCCAGAAAGCTGGAGATCCGGGTAAGCGACATTGATCCGGACGTCGCTTTTTGTCTTTACCGAGCTGCACCTACGAAAGCGGCAAAGAACGCTGTCGTAGCAGCGCTCGATCTCGTCGATCAGTCACGCGTCATAACGGATCGGCGGATACAGCGTATCCTGCCAGCGGAGATCATTGGCTTCGTCCGGCCAGAACGGGCTGAGAAAGTCGCAATTCCAGCATCCTTGATGCAGGAACTGGACACTTGGGTTGACCTTGCATCTCGAGGACGCTGGTCGATAACAGACAACGCTTTTACGGGCGGCGTCTCCCCCACACCCTACCTCAATGCCGCCAAGAAGATCATCACAACGGCAGAACGTGCCGACGCTTTGAAGCTCACTGAACTGAACACCATAGCGGCGGCCTTCGATGAGCGGGTTTTGGTTACTGTCGTTCAAATGCTACGCGACCTAAACAAAAATGATGGAGTCGGCGCCATCACGCCTCGCACCGCTCGGGGTTATTTCGAATGCCTCATTCCGCTTTTAGAGCGCAACGGCGAAGATACTTCTTCCGTAAGAATGATCCTCGACACGGATCGATGGCTCAAGACGGGCAGCCGCAGTCGGACCGAAATGTCCCCACACGTCCGCTCCTTCTGTCGGAGTGTGGTAACCGACATGAACGCGCGAATTCGATTCCTGTCACTCCACATCCAGCTCAGGAAGAAGGCGATCCTGCACTTGAAAGCTGCCCAGATGACAACGGGCCGTGAAGCCGAGCAGCAACTCGAGAAGGCGCGTCGCTTCGGGACATGCGCGGCCTTCGCGGCCCTGGAAACCGACGCGATCCCGGCGCGCGTCTCGAGCGTCTTGAAGACGACCTTCCGCGGCAGCGCCGCTTGGCTTCACCTCGGACAACGCAAGACGGACGACGGGCGCATTACGATCCCCTCTGCATACGTGAAGAACCGAAAGACGCTCCATGCGACCATATCGGCGTCCAGCCGCTTGCGGGGTCTGGAAACGCTCCGCTGGTATAAAAAGGTCATCCGGCCGCTGTTTGTTTGTTGGTTTTCATTGAGAACTGACCCGGTATTTTCACCGAGATTTGACCCACCCTTTATTGTTTATCAGCGGTCATGATTTGGTCAATGGCTGCGTCTCCTTTCGTGTTTTCTTTGCAGCTTCTGAG
>NZ_JANKJG010000009.1 GCF_024733015.1 Pseudosulfitobacter koreensis | reverse complement strand
GAGAGCCCCAAGCCCTTCAAATGGACCAAAACCGCCGAGGATATTCTCACCCGGGAACGCCGCGCCTTGGATAAGCTCGATCAAATCCGAGGGAACCGGTAAGATACGTCAGACTCAGAGCACTAGCGTTCCCAGTCGCCGTGATGCGCGCCCTCGATGTCCATCCGCTCGAACCCATGCGCACCGAAATAATCGCGCTGCGCCTGGATCATGTTGGCGGTGCCACGGCCCAGCGCCATCGTGTCGTGCCACGCCAGCGCCGCCGACAGCGCGGGCATCGGCTGACCGCTGAGTACCGCCGCAGAGACCACGCGCCGCAATCCCGGCAAGGCTTGAGCCAGCCGTTTGCGCATCGACGGCGCAAGGATCAGGTGGCCATGCGGCAACCCCTCGCGCACGGCATCGGCAAATTCATCCAGCAGAGCCGAGCGGATGATGCAGCCCGCACGCCAGATCTCGGCGATGCGGGCAAGGTCGAGGTCCCATTTGAACTGCTCGGAGGCTGCCGAGAGCACGCGGAAGCCCTGCGAATGGCCCAAGATTCGCGCGGCAAGCATGGCATTTTCCATGTCGTCCGCACCGGGTATGTCCGCGGGTTGCGTGCCCGGATCAAGCAGATCATGCGCCGCACGGCGGGTGTCGCCCTCGGACGACCAGCCGCGCGCGCCGACCGCAGCCTCGATGGTCGAGGCACTTTGCCCCATTTCCAGCGCCTCGATCAGGGTCCAGCGGCCCGTGCCCTTCTGTCCGGCCTGATCGCGGATCACATCGATCACCGGCTGGCCCGTGGCAGCATCGCTGGTCGCCAGAGCCTTGGCAGTGATATCGATCAGGTAAGAGGCGAGCGGACCGCTGCGCCAGCTGTCGAAAACCTGAGCGATGCGGCCCGCATCCATCCCTGCCTTATCGCGCATCAGCCCGTAAAGCTCGGCGATCATCTGCATGTCCGCATATTCGATGCCGTTGTGCACCGTCTTGACGAAATGGCCCGCGCCGTCGGGGCCGAGGTGGGCGACGCACGGATCGCCCTGAAACCTGGCCGCGATCGCCTCGGCCATCGGCCTGAATTGCTGCCACGAATGATCCGAGCCGCCGACCATCATCGAAGGCCCGCGCCGCGCGCCCTCTTCCCCGCCAGAGACGCCCACGCCGACAAAGTGGATACCGGTGCCTTCGAGCGCCGCACCGCGCCGCCGCGTGTCGTGAAAATCGGCGTTGCCGCCGTCGATGATGGTGTCGCCATCCGACAGCAGAGGCGTGATCGCGGCGATCATCAGGTCCATCGGCCGGGTCGAGGGGATCATGAACAGGATCGTGCGCGGGGTGGCGATGGCGGCGACGAATTCCGCCAGATCGGCGTGGCCCGTGACCTTGCCGGACAGTCCGACGGCTTCGGGCAGGAAGCTGTCGATCCAGTCCGCCTCGCGGTTCGAGACGGCGACGTCAAAGCCATTGTCGGCGAGGTTGAGCGCCAGAGCGCTGCCCATTGTGCCCAGTCCGTAAACGCCGATCTGTGCCCGATTGTCGTGCTGCGCCATCTGCTCTGCCCATGCTGTGGTCGTTGCGGCGAACATACCCGCACATTTGGCGGGGGCAAGCCTTGGCGAGGTTTGCCCTGCGATGTTCCGGCTTGTCCAGCCATGGCTGGGATGGCTAGATGCAGGCATGAAGATTTGTGCGATCACGATGGTTTACCGCGATTACTGGGCGCTGGCGCAGTGGTACCGCCATTACGGTGCGCTGGTGGGCTTTGCGCATCTGGTGGTGGTGGCACATGGCGCTGACCCGAAGATTGCGCAGATATGTCCCGAAGCCAGCATTCTGACCGTGCCGCGCGACGATCTTTCCGGCTTTGACGCCGCGCGCGGGCGGATGCTGAACGGGATACAGGCGGGGCTGGCCGAGGTTTACGACTGGGTGATCCGCACCGATACCGACGAGCTGATCTGCCTCGATCCGTCGGTGCATGACGGGCTGGCAAGCGTGTTCGAGGGCCAGAGCGGGCAGGCGCTGTTCGCGACGGGACTGGAAATAGTGGACACGGAAGAGGGTCTCTTCGGCGTGTTTTCAGGACACTACAGCAAGGCCTGGGCAGTGCGCGGCGGCATTCCGATGAAACGCCACGGGGTGCAGGTGCGGCCACGACGGGTGGCCGCATTCGATTATGTGCTGCCAGAGGGTGTGTATCTGGCGCATCTGAAGTTTGCCAACCGCGATGCGCTGGCGGAGGCCAACCGGCACCGAGCCGAAGTGGCACAAGGCCCCGGAGACGGCCTGCCCGGCAAGGCCTGGGAAGACCCCGCGCACGAGGCGCGCAAGGTGCAGGCGCAGGTGTCGCGGATGGAGGCGCTGGACTGGGCTGCAGCTGCGCAGATGGCACGGGATGCGCTGGCCGAGGGGCCGGTCGTGGATCAAAAAATCGGGCTGGTGCGGTCGCGGTCGTTCAAGCTGGACTGCAAATGTGCATTGCCCGATTGGTTTCCGGCGCTGGATTGAGGGCGGTTTAAGGGCTTTGCCCGAATTGTTTACAGCGGGGGCTTTGCCCGAATTGTTTAAGGCGGGGGCTTTGCCCCCGACGCTGCGCGTCTCCCCCAGGATATTTTTGGCCAAAAGAAGCCGGGTCCCGAGGGAATGGCTTGGTGTTATTTACCCAGGCACCAGCGCATGACGGCCTTTTGCGCGTGCAGGCGGTTTTCGGCCTCGTCGAAGATGACCGAATGGGGGCCGTCCATGACTTCGGAGGTCGCCTCGTCGTCGCGGTGAGCGGGCAGGCAGTGCATGAACAGCGCGTCAGGTTTCGCTTTGGACATGAGCGCCGTGTTGACCTGATAGCCGCGCAGCTGGTTGTGGCGACGTTCGCGGGCGGATTGTGGATCGTGCATCGACACCCAGGTGTCGGTGACCACCAGATCGGCACCCTGCACCGCCTTGTTCGGGTCGCGTTCGGTGGTGTATAGGCCGTTCAGCGCCGCTTCGGGCTGCAGGGTTTCGGGGCCGGTGAACACCAATTCGAAGTCGAATTGTTTCGCTGCGTGGGCGAAAGAGGCGAAGACGTTGTTGCCGTCGCCGGACCAGACGACCTTGCGGCCCTTGATCGGGCCTGAGTGTTCTTCGAAGGTCATGATGTCGGCCATGATCTGGCAGGGGTGCGTGCGGTTGGTCAGGCCGTTGATCACCGGCACGGTGGCGTGTTCGGCCATCTCCAGTAGGGTCGCCTCTTCGAAGGTGCGGATCATGATCAAGTCGACATAGCGCGACAGCACGCGGGCGGTGTCGGCGATGGTTTCGCCGTGGCCCAGCTGCATGTCGGCCCCCGAAAGCACCATGGTTTGCCCGCCCATCTGGCGCACGCCCACATCGAAGCTGACGCGGGTGCGGGTGGACGGTTTTTCGAAGATCAGGGCCACCATGTGCCCCGCCAGCGGCTGATCGTCGTCGGGCGTGCCCTTGGGGCGGCCTTCGCGCGCAGTCTTGATGGCGCGTCCGGTGTCGATGATGCTGCGCAGTTCGGCGGGATCTGTGGTGTGGATATCAAGGAAGTGTTTCATAAGTCATTTTCTGTATTGGCAAAGGACGGGGACATGTGCCTCCGCCCTCCATGGGGATATTTTGAAGCCGTAGAGCCAGTCAGGAGAGGCTGGCGGCAGCGGCATCGAGACGGCTGATCGCCTCGCCGATGTCATCGTCGGAGATGTTGAGTGGGGGCAGCAGGCGGATCACGTTGTCGGCGGCGGGCACCGCGATCACGTGGTTCCTGTAACCTGCGGCGACAACGTCGGTGTTGGCGGCCTTGCACTTGATACCCAGCATCATGCCCGCGCCGCGCACGCTCTCGAACACGTCCGGATGGCTTGCGACCAGCCCTTCAAGCCTCTGGCGCAGCAGGCCCGCCTTGCGGTTCACCTCGTCCAGAAAGGTGCGGTCGCTGACGATGTCCATCACAGCACATCCCACCGCACAGCCCAGCGGGTTGCCGCCATAGGTCGATCCGTGGGTGCCTGCGGTCATGCCCGAGGCCGCATCTTCGGTGGCGAGCACCGCGCCCAGGGGGAAGCCGCCGCCGATGCCCTTGGCGACCATCATGATGTCGGGTGTGATGCCGGACCATTCGTGCGCAAAGAGCTTGCCGGTGCGGCCCACGCCGCATTGCACCTCGTCGAGGATCAGAAGGATGCCGTGCTCGTCGCACAGATCGCGCAGACCTTTCAGGCACTGATCTGGCAGCGGGCGGATGCCGCCTTCGCCCTGCACCGGTTCGATCATGATCGCCGCCGTGTTGTCGTTGATGGCGGCGGTCAGCGCATCGTGATCGGCCCAATCGACATGCACAAAACCGCCCAGGATCGGGCCAAAGCCCTTGATCATCTTCTCGGAGCCTGCCGCCGCGATGCCCGCAGCCGACCGGCCATGGAACGAGCCGGAAAAGGTGATGATCTCGACCCGGTCCTTCTGGCCCTTGTCGTACCAATACTTGCGCGCCATCTTGACCGCCAGTTCGCAGGCCTCGGTGCCAGAGTTGGTGAAGAACACCGTGTCGGCGAACGTCGCATCGACCAGCTTGTCGGCCAGCGCCTGCTGCTGCGGGATCTGGTAGAGGTTCGATGTGTGCCACAGCGCGCCCGCCTGATCGGTCAGCGCGTTGACCAGACCTGGGTGCGCATGGCCCAGTACGTTCACCGCGATCCCCGCGCCAAGGTCGAGATATCGGGTGCCGTCCGCCTCGGTCAGCCAGGCGCCTTCGCCTTTGACAAAGCTCAAGGGAGCACGGGAATAGGTCGGCAGAACGGAGGGGATCATGGCGATCGTCCTTTGATACGGGCGGTGCGAAGCACTTTGGTGCATGACGCGGGCCGCGGGGTCAACAGATTTGAAGTATGGGGGGTGCCGTTTGGCGGTGGACAGGCGGGCATGGCCCTGCGACACAAGGTGTCTCGAGAGCGGACGTTACGCGGAGCGTCGTCGGATCGAAATGATATGTGCCATCGCTGTCATGGCGTGCGTCTAGCGCAGCGCTGACGCAAAGGAAAGCGGTTTCGCATGTGGCTGGAGAAGGCCGCACAAGCTCTTTCACGTGGCCGCGCGGGTTCTTGCCTTGTAACTCCATGCTGAGTGATTAGAATAGAGCGCTGATATTGATACACGAGCGGCCATCCTCGATGCGCCGCTTTTTAGCTAGGAAAGCCTGCATGTCCTGGACAGACGAACGCGTTGAAACTCTGAAAAAGATGTGGGGCGAGGGCCAGTCGGCCAGCCAGATCGCCAAGGAACTCGGCGGGGTCACCCGCAATGCCGTGATCGGCAAGGTGCACCGCCTGGGCCTGTCGAACCGCGCAGGGTCCGGCACCACGGCCAAGGTCGAGCCAAAGCCCAAGCCCGCGGCCCCCAAGGCGGACGCCAAGCCAAAGCCAGAGACCAAGCCCAAGGTCGAGGCCAAGCCCAAACCGCAAGAAGAGCCGGAGCCCGAAACCCGCGTCGCGGTGATGCCGCCGCGCGCCAAGATCATTCCGGCGGGCCAGCCGCTGCCGCCGCAGCCTTCGGCCAATGAAATCAGCCCCGAAGCGCTGGCCAAGGTCAGCGAGATCGAGAAAAAGGCCAAGCGCCTGAGCCTGATGGAACTGACCGAACGCACCTGCAAATGGCCCGTGGGCGACCCTGCAACCGAAGATTTCTGGTTTTGCGGTCTGCCGGTGCAAGCGGGCAAGCCCTATTGCGAGGCCCACGTCGGCGTTGCGTTCCAGCCGATGTCGGCACGGCGCGACCGCCGCCGCTGAGACCTGTCAGAAGGTACAGGATTTTGAAACGGCCCGGCTTTGTCGGGCCGTTTTCCATTTAGAGGCTCAGTCAAACTTGCCGCAAGGTCATCCGTGCCAAAATCTGCCGCCGCAATAATATATTGGCCAAACTAAATTTTGAAATTAAATAACCAGGTTAAGTAAGAAGACACCGAAGGTAATCGAGAGCTTGGAACAGAATACGACTGTAGCGGACGCCCGACCGCGCTGGAACTTGATGGACGACAGGGCGATGGAACATTCCGTCAAACACTCACGCATTCCGATGTGCATTTCCGACCCGAACGCGCCCGACAATCCGATCGTTTTCGTGAATGCGGCGTTTCTGGAACTGACCGGTTATACCGAAGAGGAAGTGATCGGCAGGAACTGCCGGTTCCTTCAGGGGCGCGACACCACCCCAGAAAGCCTGGACGCCCTGCGCAAGGCGATTGCCGAAAAGAGGGTCGAGACCGTCGAGATCGTGAACTACCGCAAGGACGGCACCAGTTTCGTGAATGCCCTGCAGCTGGGGCCGATCATGGACGACGACGGCAAGCTGATCTTCTTCTTCGGCTCGCAACTGGATGTGACCGCCAAGCGCGAAGCGGAACGCGAGGCGCGCGAACTGACCGAGCGCGAGCTGATCCACCGGCTGCGCAACATCGTCAACGTGATGAGCATCGTCATCAGGATGACCGTGCGCGAACAGAACGATCCTTCGGCGCTGGCGCAGATCCTGAACGAACGGTTGCAGGCGCTGAGCGATGCGCATTTCGACACAATCAACTGGGCGGCGGATGAAAATCTGACGTTCGGCGATCTGGGGCGCACGATCCTTGCGGCCTATGCCCCGAAAGGCGCGCCGCAGTTCCAGCTGGAAGGACGGGACGTTCCCCTGCCGCACCACCTGCTGTCATGTGTCGCGCTGACCCTGCACGAGTTGGCAACCAATTCGGTGAAACACGGTGCCCTTGGGGCCGCTCAGGGTCTGCTCGACCTGCGCTGGGACATAGAGACGTCGCAGGGCGCAGAGACGCTGGCGCTGCGCTGGACCGAGACGGGTGGACCGCCGGTGTCGCCGCCCAAGCGCAGCAGCGGGTCGAAGATCATCGGCAATCTGATCACCGCCGTCGGCGGCACCATCGACCTGCACTGGAAAGAAAGCGGGCTGATCGTAGACGCGACCTTTCCGCTGTAACGCCTGCCCAGCCGACCCTCAGCTTTTGGCCAAGCTGTCGATGATTGGACAATCGGGGCGGTCATCGCCCGCGCAGCACTTGACCAAATGGGCGAGCGTGTCGCGCATCTGGTGCAGTTCGGCCAGCTTGCGGTCGATCTCTTCCAGATGATCCTTGGCCAGCTTGCGGACATCGCCGCTGGCGCGGCTGCGGTCCTCCCAAAGCGCCAGCAGGGTGCGGCAGTCCTCGATGGAAAACCCCAGCGACCGCGCCCGCGACAGGAACGCCAGCTTGTGCGCATCCTGGTCCGAGAACGCGCGGTAGCCGTTGGCGCTGCGCGCAGGGCGGATCAGGCCGATGTCTTCGTAGTACCGGATCGTCTTGGCAGGCAGGCCCGCCGCTGATGCAACTTCGGAAATGTTCATCGGGTGTCTCCTTGACGGCGCAGGCGCAGCGCGTTGGTAACCACAAAGACCGAGCTGAGCGCCATCGCCCCCGCGGCCAGGCTGGGTGAGAGTTGCGGCCCGCCGAAAGGCACCAGCAGGCCCGCCGCCACCGGGATCAGCAGCGCGTTGTAGCCAAAGGCCCAGACCAGGTTCTGCCGAATGTTGCGCAAGGTGGCAGCACTGATCGCGCGGGCGCGCAGCACGGCGTCGGGGCTCTGTGACATCAGCACCACGTCGGCGGCCTCAATCGCGATATCTGACGCACTAGCCACGGCCAGCCCCACGTCTGCCGCCGCCAATGCGGGCGCGTCGTTGATGCCGTCCCCGACAAAGGCCACTGGCCCGTGCGCCGCGCGCAGGGCCTCCAGCGCGGCGACCTTGCCCCCCGGCGGAACCGCGGCGGTGACCGCGTCGATGCCCAATTGGCGGGCAACATGCTGCGCAGTGGCGGCGACATCCCCGGTGATCAGGGCGGGTGTGACGCCACTGGCTTTCAGCGCGGCGATGGCCTCCGCAGCCCCGTCGCGGATCGGATCGGTGACGGCGATCAGGGCGGCGAGCCTTTCACCTTCGGCAACGAAGACAGGTGTGGCACCTGTGGCGGCCCAATCTGTCGCCAGCGACTGCAGCGGCGCAGGGTCGACACCTTGGGCCTTTATGTATGCCGCGTTGCCGATGTGCAGGCGTGTGCCTTCGACGGTGCCGGAGGTGCCCTGCCCCGTGGTGCTGGTGATGTCGCTGACCGCAGGGTGTGAGCCCTCGGCGGCGACGGCGATGGCGCGGGCAATGGGGTGTTCGGACTGCGCCTCGATGGCGGCGACCTGCGGCAACAGCGCCGCGCGGTCAAACCCGTCGGTGACGTGCATGTCAGTCAGCGTCGGCGCGCCCATCGTCAGGGTTCCGGTCTTGTCGAAGGCCACGACCTTCACCGATTGCAGCCCTTGCAGCGCATCGCCCTGACGGAACAGCACGCCCAATTCAGCCGCACGCCCCGTGCCGACCATGATCGACACTGGTGTGGCCAGCCCCATCGCGCAGGGGCAGGCGATGATCAGTACGGCAACACCCGCGATCAGCGCCTGCGTCGGATCGCCCACCAGCAACCAGACCAGCGCGGTCACCGTGGCAACCGCGATCACCACCGGCACGAAGACCGCCGTAACCCGGTTGATCAGCGCCTGCACCGGCAGCCGTGCCGATTGCGCCTCGCGGGTCATCTCGACGACGCGGGCCAGCATGGTGTCGGACCCGGTGCGCGTGGCGGTGTAATGCAGCGGCGCGGTGCCGTTGATGCAGCCCGCGCTGACCGCATCGCCCACGGTGACGAAGGCCGGAACCGGCTCCCCGGTCAGCATGGCGGTGTCGATGTGACCGCTGCCCGTCGTCACGATGCCGTCCGTGGCGATCCTGTCACCCGCACGGGCCAGCAGCGTGTCGCCGCTGACGATGTCAGACAGCGGGGTTTCGACGTAAGTATCGCCGCGCTGCACCATCGCGGTGTCAGGCGCCAGCGCCATCAGCTTGCGCACCGCGTCGCCGGTGTGGCCCTTGGCCCGCGCCTCGAACCAGCGGCCCAGCAGGATCAGGGTGACGATGACGGCGGCCGCCTCGAAATAGACCGAACGCGCGTCTGCGGGCAGCACCTCGGGCATCACCGTGACAACCGTCGAATAGGCGAAGGCCGCAGAGGTGCCCAGCGCCACCAGCGCATCCATGTCGGGCCGCGCCTTCAGCAATCCCGGAATGCCACGCCGGAAAAATCCAGCACCCGGGCCGGCCAGAACTGCCAGCGTCAGCGCCATCTGGATCAGGTGGCTGGCCTGCATGCCGACGGTGCGCGCGATCATGTGGTGGATCGGCGGATAGATATGCCCGCCCATCTCGGCCAGAAACACCGGCAGGGTCAGCACAGCCGCGATCATGAACCGCCGCCGATAGCTTGCGGTATTGTGGCGGTCTTGATCCTGTGGCATCTCCGCATCGGTCTGAATGTCGGCGGCAGGATAGCCTGCCGTGTCCAGCGCACGACGCAGCGCGCCTGTATCGCGGCCCGACAGAGTGGTCACGCGCAGGGTCATGTCGGCAAGGTTCGCATGAGCGGTCAGCGCGCCGGGCACCTTCAGCGCCGCCGCTTCGACCCGCCCGATGCACGATCCGCAGGTCATGTTGTCCACTTGCAGGGTCACGTCATGCGTGCGCGCGGGATAGCCCGCCTTGGTGAGGGTTTCGCGCACCAGTGCCGCATCCACGCCGTCGATCTGACCGGAGTGGGTGGCAAGGTTCACACGGGCGTCCTGCCCGCCGGGAATGGCGGCCAGAGCGCGTTCGGCACGGCCTGCGCAACCCGCGCAGCTCATCCCGTCAATGTCAAAATGCAATGTCATGACAGGGCATATAAGGCTTCCCACCACTGGAAGGTCAAGCGGCATTTCCAGATTAATTGTCACATTGCTGGCGCTATGGTGAGTTGCGCCGCCGATGGGGCGAAGGCAAGCTCCGGGGAAACCGGAGTTGAGGGTAAGATGACCAAGACGATAAGGGCCGCAGATGCCGTAGCGCACAGGCTTTATGCTGCCGGGTGCCGCATGGCTTTCGGGATGCCTGGAGGCGAGGTTCTGACGATGATCGACGCGCTTGAGGCGGCGGGGATCACCTTCGTGCTGTGCAAACACGAGAACGCCGCGGCCTTCATGGCCGAGGGCGCGTGGCATCGCACCGGCGCGCCGGGCATATTGGTGGCCACGGTCGGCCCCGGTGTGCTGAACGGGGTCAACGCGGTGGCCAACGCCCTGCAGGACCGCGTGCCGTTGATCGTGCTGGCCGGGGCCGTCGATGCCGACGAGGCGCAAAGCTACACCCATCAGGTACTGGACCAGCGCGCTGTCTTCGCCCCGATCACCAAGGCCACGTTTCTGCTGGATGCAGGGGCAACCCATACAATCATCGACAAGGCGGTCGGCATCACGACAGAAGGCCAGCCCGGTCCGGTGTTCATCGACATTCCCATCCGCGTCGCCGATGCACAGGTGCCTGTCACCGCACCCACGCCACGTGCCGTTGCCGCACAAGTGGTGCCGGATGCCGACACGCTGGCGCAGATCGCGGGCTGGCTGTCGCAAGCAGCGCGGCCCGTCATCATCGCGGGCGTCGATGCGCTGAACGAAGTGGCGGACGTGGCGGGCCTGGCGCGGCAGTTCGGTATGCCGGTCATCACCACCTACAAGGCCAAGGGGATGCTGCCCGAAGACGATCCGCTGGCCCTGGGCGGTGCGGGCCTTTCGCCACTGGCGGACAAGACGCTGCTGCCCTTCGTGCAATCCGCCGACCTGGTGCTCTGTCTGGGCTACGATCCGATCGAGATGCGCCCCGGCTGGCGCGATGCCTGGGACAGCACCACGCAGCGCGTGGTCGAGGTGACCGCGGTGCCGAACCACCACTACATGCACCAGTCCACCATCAACATCGTGGGATCGGTCAGCGCCACAGTCACTGCGTTAATGCAGGCCGCAACCCCGCGCGACACATGGTCGGGTAGCGAAGTCGCAGCGGCCAAGGCATCGCTGGCCGCAGCCTTTCCCGCAGACGAAGACTGGGGCCCAGCCGCCATCGTCGCCACTTGCCGCAGCGCATTGCCGCGCGGAACGTTGGCCACCGCAGACAGCGGTGCACACCGCATCCTGCTCAGCCAGATGTGGACCTGCCATGAGCCGCGCGCCCTGATGCAATCCTCTGCGCTGTGCACGATGGGCTGTGCCGTGCCGCTGGCGATGGGCGCGGCACTCGCCTCGCCCGACCGCACGGTGGTCAGCTTCAGCGGAGATGCGGGGTTTCTGATGGTCGCGGGCGAACTGGCGACGGCCAAGGAGCTGGGCCTGCGCTGTATCTTCGTGGTCTTCGTCGATGCCGCGCTTGCCTTGATCGAACTGAAACAGCGCCAGCGGCAACTGAGCAATCACGGCGTCGACTTCGGTACGCATGATTTTGCCGCCATTGGTCGCGCCTTCGGAGGGGAGGGCGTGGATGTGCGCAGCCGGGCCGAGTTGGACGATGCTCTGGCACGGGCGCAAGCCGCCGACACCTTTTCCGTCATCGCCGCCCATATCGAAAAGGGAGCCTACGATGGCCGAATCTAGCGGCGCAACCAAGGGTGCACTGGACGGTCTCTTTGTCCTCGACCTAAGCCGTATCCTCGCAGGCCCGACCGCGACGCAACTGCTGGGCGACCTCGGCGCCACGATCATCAAGGTCGAGAACCCCAAGACCGGCGGCGACGACACCCGTGGCTGGGGACCAAACTACGCATGCGACACGGCTGGCAAAGCCACTGATCTGTCGGCCTACTTCATGGCCGCCAACCGCAACAAACTGTCGGTCGCCGTCGATCTGTCCACAGACGCAGGGCAAGACACCCTGCGCCAACTGGCCGCACGCGCCGATGTGGTGATCGAGAACTACAAACCAGGCGGGCTGGTCAAATACGGGCTGGACCATGCGACATTGCTGCAAAGGCATCCCGCGCTTGTCTATTGCTCAATCAGCGGGTTCGGGCAGACCGGACCGAACAGCAGCCAGCCCGGCTATGACCTGATGGCGCAGGGCTATGGCGGGATCATGTCCCTGACCGGAGAGCCCGAAGGTGCGCCGATGAAGGTGGGCGTTGGCATCGCCGACGTGATGTGCGGGATGTACGCGACCATCGGTATTCTGGCCGCCCTGCGCCACCGCGACCGCACCGGCGAGGGGCAGCACATCGACCTGAGCCTTGTGGACACGCAGATGGCCTGGCTGGTCAACGAGGGCACCAACTACCTGACCAGCGGCGACATCCCCGAACGGCGCGGCAATGCGCACCCCAACATCGTGCCCTATGACGCCTTTGAATGCAGCGACGGCCATATCCTGCTGGCGGTGGGCAATGATGCGCAATTCGCGCGGTTCTGTGACGCGGTCGGGCTGGCGGGGCTCAGCGAAGATGCGCGTTTTGACACCAACCAGCACCGGATCGAGAACCGCGCCGCGCTGATGACGCAGATGCGTCCGGCGCTGAAGGCCCTGGCCCGTAATGACGTGATGACCCGCCTGCATGCGGTCAAGGTGCCCGTGGGCCCGATCCACGATGTCGCCGAAGCGCTGACATCGGATCAGGCGCAGGCACGCGGTGCGGTGGTCGAGTTGCCCTGCGAAGGGGTCGCCGGGGGCCATCTGCGCCTGCTGGGCAATCCGCTGAAGCTGTCGGCGACGCCCGTCACCTACCGCCGTGCGCCGCCCGCCTTTGGGCAGGATACGGCAGCGGTGTTACAGATGCTGCGCACCGACCCCGACGCGCAGGAGTGATCCTACCGGATTTGCGCATTACAGCCCAAAAATATTGCAAATCCGCCCCAATGCTCACGAAAACGCGCAGCGCATGTCACACCTGCGTGTAAGGCACCCCCGAAGGCCCAAAAGACGCGTAAATTGGGGGCACCCCGCAGGGACGCTCCTGCGCCACTGGAAAGGTGCCCCCATATGCAAAGCGACATCTGTGACAGCCCGATCTCTCTGGATGATCCGGTTCTGCTGGACCACTGGAACGGCGTGATCACTGGATTTCTGTCGCACGGCACTCAGACGCCTGTGCATCTGGGCAAGGTGCTGGAGGGCGCGCCCGATTTCGCCATGGGCCACGCCGCGCGGGGGCTGTTCTCGCTGATGATGGGGCGCGCAGAACTGATCGCCGTGGCGCGCGAGGCGCACGAGGCGGCACTGACGGCGCTGAGCCGGGAGAGTGCCGCGCCCCGCGAAAAGCTGTGGGTGCAGGCACTTGGCGAATGGCTGCAGGGGCGGCCCTCGGGGGCAATTGCCGCGATGGAGGCGGCACTTCGCCTGCAACCGCGTGACACGCTGTCGGCCAAGGTCAGCCACGCCATCCGCTTCGTGCTGGGCGATGCGCGCGGCATGCGCGCCTCGGTAGAGGCGGTTCTGGATGCGCACACAATCCACCCGATGCGCGGCTATCTGCTGGGCTGCCATGCCTTCACGCTTGAGGAAACCGGCGACTATGCCGCCGCCGAGCGCACCGGGCTGCGGGGGCTGGAACACGCGCCCGACGACGCATGGGGACTGCACGCTGTGGCGCATGTGTACGACATGACGGCCCGGCCCGATGCGGGCATCGCGCTGATCGACGACCACAAGAGCGCATGGGACCACTGCAACAACTTTCGGCACCACGTCTGGTGGCACAAGGCGCTGCTGCACTTGGACCGTGGCGAGATGGACGTGGTGCTGGCACTCTACGATCAGCAGATTCGCGCCGACAAGACCGACGATTACCGCGACATCGCCAACGCGACCTCGCTGTTGATGCGGCTGGAACTGGACGGCATGGACGTGGGCGACCGCTGGGACGAGTTGGCTGCATTCTCCGAGGCGCGGGTCGAGGATGGCTGTCTGGTCTTTGCCGATCTGCACTACATGCTGGCACTTTCGGGCGCTCGAAAAGGGGCCGCCGCCGATGCCATGTGCGCCCGCTTTGCCCGCGACGCGATCCGCCATGGCGAAATGGCCCAGAGGGTCGCCGACCCCGGTCTGGCGGCGGTCGCCGGACTGCATGCTTTCGCTGAAGGACGCTGGGATCAGGCGTTCCAAAATCTGGCCGCAGCACGCGCGTCGATGCAGTCGATCGGCGGCAGCCATGCACAGCGCGATGTCTTTGAACGCATGACGATAGATGCCGGATTGCGCGCCGGTCGGGTTGAGCGTACAGCGCTGATTCTGGCGCAGCGGACGGACATGCGGGGTGGTCATCAGGACCGTTTCGCACAGATCCGCGCGGCGTCGATTTCCAGCGCACGGCGTATTGCCGCCCAATGAGAAAACCCAATGAAGACAACCGACACGATGCGGATTAAGAGGCGGTGATGACATACTCGACGGCCGCGACCGACACCATGACCCCGCCCTCTGCGCGCAACGCTGCGCCCGCATCTGCAACGATCACAGCCGGTACTGCGCGTGTCCGCGACCTGCGGCTTGATTTCTTTCGCGGCATCGCGATGTTCATCATCCTGATCGCACACACTCCGGGCAATTTTCTGGCCAGCTGGATACCCGCCCGCTGGGGTTTTTCCGATGCGACCGAGATATTCGTGTTCTGCTCTGGCATGGCCAGCGCCATCGCATTCGGCGGCGGGTTCGACCGCGCGGGCTGGAAGCTGGGCAGCGCGCGCGTGCTGTACCGCGTCTGGCAGGTCTACTGGGCCCATGTCGGGCTGTTCTGCGCCACTCTCGCGCTGACCATATGGCTGACTGATCTGGAGATCACCGGAATGAACTACTGGGGTCAGCTGAACCTGTGGCCGCTCTTTGTCGAAAGCGAAAAATGGGCGAACCCCGACATCTTCCTCAGCTTCATGACGCTGAGCTATGTACCTAATTATTTCGACATCCTGCCGATGTACATGATCGTGCTGCTGTTCATGCCGATCATAATGCTGCTGGTGCGAATGAACTTTTCTGCAGTTGCAGCGTTCGTGGTCTGTATATGGCTGATGGCGCAGGAGAGCTTGATGCAGACCCTTGGCCTTGGCGCGTGGCATCTGGCGCTTCCGGCAGAACCCTGGAGCGACCGGAACTGGTTCTTCAACCCGTTCGGCTGGCAGCTGATCTTCTTCACCGGCTTTGCCTTCATGCGCGGCTGGCTGCCGAAGCCGCCGGTGTCGATGACGCTGGTGGTGCTGTCGGCGGTGCTTGTGGTGTCCAACACCTTGGTCTCTGACGTTGCATTGCGCGAATTCGGATGGGCATGGGCAAAGACGTGGCGTGCGGAAAACCTCGCTTGGTACGACAAGTCATCCTTTGCTGTCCTGCGGTACCTGCACTTTCTGGCGCTGGCCTACCTGGCTTGGGTCATCGCAGGCGACAAGGGTGGCAGGCTTCTGGCGCGGGGCACCGGCGCGCTGGCGCGCGTCTGGGACGCCCTGGTCACGATCATCCTGAAAGTGGGTCAGCAATCTCTGGCCGTCTTCGTGGTCAGCATGTTCATCGCGCGGCTCATGGGCTTTGGCATCGACGTGTCCGGCCACCGCGTTCTTCCCGTTCTTATGATCAATCTGGCCGGAGCGGCGGTGCTGATAGCCACCGCCTACGGTGCGGGCTGGTTCAAAGGCCAACCCTGGAAAAAGGCCCAATTATAATGTTGCGACGCGAATTCCTTGCATCCCTCGCGGCCCTTGCCGCTGCTGCCCCTGCCCGGTCATGGGCGGACGAGCCCGGCTTGCAGGTCGGCGCACCCGAACGCTTTGACGCGCAAAGCCTGATCCGGCGTGCCCGCGAGATGGCTGCCGAAAGCTATACGCCCCGCCCGCAGATCCCGAAAAGCTGGCGCAACCTGTCCTATGACCAGTACCGCAAGATCTGGTTCGACAGCCGCAATGCCCTGTGGGAAGGCACGGACGCGCCCCAACGTGTGGATGTGTTCCCGCCGGGTCTCTATTTTCCGCAGGCGGTGGCCATGTTCGAGGTCGAGGACGGCGCAGCGCGGCCCCTGACCTTCGACATGGGCGTGTTCGACAAGACCGACCAGTTCCCGCAGGTCGATCTGGACGAGACGCTGGGCTACAGCGGTCTGCGCCTGCGGGCAGAGCTGCACAAACCCGGCATCTTCGAGGAATACGCGGTCTTTCAGGGCGCGAGCTACTTCCGTGGCCTCGGGGCCGGCGAAAGCTATGGCCTGTCGGCGCGCGGTCTTGCGATCAACACCGGCGACCCGGAGGGCGAGGAATTCCCCGACTTCGTCGGCCTTTGGCTGGAACGCCCTGCGCACGGCTCTGACACTGTGGTGGTGCACGCGCTGCTGGACAGCCCCTCCGTCACCGGCGCCTATACGTTCCACATCACGCCCGGCCCAGTGCTGCGGATGAATGTCAGCGCGCATCTCTTTGCGCGCACCGACCTTGCGCATCTGGGCATCGCGCCGCTGACTTCGATGTTCCTGTTCGACGACACCGACCGCCAGCGTTTTGACGATTTCCGCCCGGCGGTCCACGACAGCGACGGACTGCTGATCCACAACGGCGGCGGTGAGATGATCTGGCGACCGCTCGCCAACCCCGCGACCTTGCAGGTCAGCTCGTTCGTCGACGTGAACCCCAAGGGCTTCGGCCTGATGCAGCGCGCGCGCAAGCTGGAGAATTTCAACGACCTTGAGGCGCATTACCACAACCGTCCAAGCCTGTGGGTCACCCCCGGTGAAGGTTGGGGCAATGGGTCCGTCGCGCTGGTGGAAATCCCTGCCGATCTTGAAATCTACGACAATATCGTCGCCTATTGGCGTCCCGCCGAAGCGATCCCTGCAGGGTCCGAGCACGTCATGAGCTATCAGCTGGACTGGGGTGCCGATCCTGCGCCGGTGTCTCTGGCGGAACCCATGCGCGTGATCAACACCGCAGCGGGCGCACGCCCCGAAGGCGGTCGCGTCTTTGCCATCGACTTCGCCCCAAGCTCAAACCTGCCCGACGATCTGGAAACGATCACACAGATCGTCACGACCAGTGCGGGCAGCGTCAGCGAAGGCATATTGCAGCGCAACCCTGCCACGGGTGGCCTGCGCCTGGCCTTCACGTTCTTCCCCGAAGAGGTCAAGCTGGCCGAGTTCCGGGTGCAACTTCGCCAGGGCGATGCCGCCCTTTCCGAGCTTTGGCTCTACCGCTGGACAACCGCATGACACTGACCGATCTGACCCATATGCCCCCGCGTGCGCCTCTGGCGATGCCCGAACAGGACCTGCACCGCGCGCCCGGCGCGCGCCCCTGTGCGCAGGACGGGTTCGGCTGGCGGCTGGCGGTCTTTGCCCCGGCGCTGACCATCACGGCGCTTTTGCTGTGGGGTCTGCATGGCGTGCTGTCGCAGGCCGGCATGAGCGTCGTCGAATGGGCGCTGCTGGCGATGATCGGGCTGACCTTCGTCTGGGTGTCGCTGGCCGTCAGCACGGTGGGCGTGGCCCTTGCGGGACGCTTCGAAGCACGCGAACCCGCGCGGCGCGGCGCGCCGATGGACGTGGCCCTGCTGGTGCCGGTCTACAACGAAGTCACCTGGGACGTCTTCGGCAATGCCGCCGCGATGCTGAACGACGTGGCGGCGCGCAAGCCGATGCACCGCTATGCGCTGTTCATCCTCAGCGACACGCAGGACCCCGCGATTGCCGCGCGCGAATTGCAAGCCTTCGAGGTGCTGCGCCGCGACGTGCCCGAGGGCATGACGGTCCATTACCGCCGCCGCGCGCAGAACGTCGACAAGAAGGTGGGCAACCTGGCCGACTGGATCACCGGCTGGGGTGCCGCCCATGATGCGATGCTGGTGCTGGACGCCGACAGCCTGATGACGGGCCGCGCCATCGTGCGCCTGTCCGACGAAATGGCCGCCGACCCGCAGGCGGGGCTGATCCAGAGCTTTCCCCAGCTGATCGGGGCCGAGACCGTCTTTGCCCGCATCCAGCAGTTTTCCAACATGGCCTATGGCTGGCTGTTGGCCGAGGGGCTGGCCCGCTGGGCCCGCGCCGAGGGCAACTATTGGGGTCACAATGCGATCATCCGCGTCGAAGCCTTTGCCTCTGCTGCAGGTCTGCCGCACATCCGCGGCGGGCGCGATCTGATCCTGAGTCACGACTTTGTCGAAGCGTCGCTGCTGCGTCGTGCAGGCTGGACCGTGAAGTTTCTGCCGCGCGTCGCGGGCAGTTTCGAGGAAACGCCCGGAACGCTCGTTGACTATGTCCTGCGCGACCGCCGCTGGTGCCGTGGCAACCTGCAACACCTGCGGCTTCTGGGCACCAAAGGGCTGCACCCGGTCAGCCGCTTTCACCTGTTCCAGGGGGCGATGGCCTATCTGATGAGCCCCGCGTGGTTCCTGTTGCTGGTGTTCTGGACCCTGCTGGGCAAGGACGCGGAGACCAATGTGATCCGCTATTTCAACGAGGCCAACCCTCTGTTCCCCTCGTGGCCCCCCGAGATGAGCCATATCGACAGCGTGGGCTTTCTGGTCATCATGTACGCGATGCTGCTGACGCCCAAGATCACCTCGGCGCTGGTCATCGCCATGCGCCCCGGCGCGGTGCGGATGTTCGGCGGCAAGCGCGCCTTTGGCACTGCGTTCCTGACCGAAGTGGCGCTGTCGGTGGCCTATGCGCCGATCCTGATGATCCAGCAAAGCAAGGCCGTGTTGCGCGCCCTGCTGTCGCGCCGCGAGGCATGGGCCCCACAGAACCGCGAGGGCACGCGTCAGCCGGTGGCGGTCTTGCTGAAATTCCACTGGGTCGAGACCACATTGGGCGTGCTGCTTTCGGTGGGCCTTCTTTCGGGACTGGTGTCGTGGTGGCTGGTGCCCATCGTGACAAGCCTGCTGCTGGCGGTGCCGCTTTCGGCACTCAGTTCGCTGAATCTGGCGCGCCATGCGCCTGCGGGCTTTCGCATGGACAGCCCGCTGACGCTGCATGAGCCTGCCATCGTGGGCCGTGCCCGCGCCCTGCGCGCCGCGTTGCGCGCCGATCTGGAAGGACGTGGCAAGCTGGTGGCCGAGTAAGCGTCAAAGCCAGGGCGTCACAGTCCCTCGCGCCAGTCCAGCGCCATGTCGATCCAGCCATCAGGCACACGGTGGCCACCCTCGAACAGCGCAAACTCCAGCGCCGTTCCGGGGGTGCAACGATCCCATGCGCGGCGCAGGAACGGCCCTTCGGTCACGAAACGGTCGGCACGAAGCTGCACGCAGCCGTTGACCTGCCGCCACAGCCGCATCGCATGAAACACATCGCCCTGCGCGACCGCCTGAGGATCATTCAGATCGGCGCCGCGCAGCACGCGCCCCTCAAGCGGGACGGTCGTGTCCCTCCATCCGTGCGTGTGCAACAGCCGGACCGGCCCCGCGCAGGTGGCGGGATCGGGCCGCCAGAACGCACCGGCGACGGGCACATAGGCGGCAAAGGCGTCGGGCGCGGCGCAGGCGGCGTAATGGGTCATTGACCCGCCAATGGAAAACCCGCCCAGCACCATTTGGCCTGCGTCCAGATCAAAGCGCTTGGCCGCATCGTCTCGCACTGCCATCAGAAAGCCGACCTCGTCGCGGTCCTGCGGGAAATCCGGGTGAAACGACCAGCGCCTGCCGTTGCGGCCCGCCATTTCGGTGCCATCAGGGCCGATCACCGCATAGCCCCGCGCCAGCGCTCTGCCCGCCCACCCGTCGGGGCGCAGGCTGGCATTCCCGGTGCCGCCGTAGCCATGCAGGAACATGATCGCACCTTTGGGCGGCCCGTCGGGCAAGCTGATGTGATAGGTGCCAGTGTCAATCGCGCAAGGCTCCGGCGCGGCGCCACACCCGGCCTGCGCCACCTGCGCGGTGCCCATCAGCGCCAGAGCGGCGGCAAGACTGCGAAAACTGTTCATGATCTCTGTGTGCCTCATTTGCTGTCCCTCACACGCGCGCCAGGGGCAAGCCACGTTTGATCCACCCCGGCCCGGCACCCGAGCCAAGAATCCCTTCGGGCACGTCGGTCACCGGGGCCAGCCCTGCGGCCTGCATCTGCCGCGTGACAAAGCGCGACCGCACCCCACGTGCACAGATCACCGCCACGGGCAGCCCTCGTGCCTGCGCCAGCGAGCGGAGTGCCGCCATGAAATCCACATTGCGCATGTCCAGCGGATGCGCACCCTGCCCGATCCCGGTCAGCGCCCATTCGTCGGGGCGGCGGATGTCTATCAACAGCAGCGTGCCATCCTGCACACCCGCGTGGGCCTGCAGCGGCGTCAGCGTGCCGGTGCCGTTCTGCGCGGCGACGTTATACCAGCGCCCACCGTAGACCGCACCGCCGGTCAGCGCTGCGGCAGCGCCAAGGCCGATGATGCGGCGGCGCGACCAGAGGGAAGTGGTATGTGCCATCTCTGCGGACCTTTGCGCGCCCGATGCTGTGCGTCTAGTTCTTTTCCGGCGCGGGCGACGTGAACTTGGGGATACGCGAAGAGGATGCCGGTTTGGGGTCAAGCGACACCCAGTTCGCCTCGCTCGAGGTCAGATTGCCGGAAATGTCTTCCTCCCAGAAGCCCACCACGTCCGTCGTGATGTTGAGGTACAGCTTGCCGTCCACGATGCGCCACAGGTTCGGATTGCCCGGCACCTTGCCGCCCTTGGCCACGCCGTAGGCGCAGTGCCCGTCGTATTGCGGCGCAAAGGCTGCAGGGTCGGTCAGGAACCGCGCGCGGTTCTCTGCACTGGCAAAGGCGAAGGTCGCACCGTTATAGTCGGCGGTGATGTCCGCGCGTCCCGCGACCGCTGCGAGCTGGTCGGTGCCCACGGGGTTCTGAGCAAGGTCGAAATAGGCGACGACGTCATGGCCAGACGCGGCATAGCCCGTGCCATCGACATATTGCGGACCGGCGAGGCCAGATGTAGCAAGTATGATTGCGGCTGCAGTGGCCGGGAACATCAGGCTGAAGCGGGACATGGCGGTTCCTTTGCTTGGGGCGGGATCGCCCCTTGCGCAGGGGCAGTGACCCAACCAAGCCACAGAACGCCGTGCAAAGCATCCCGCCAAACGCGGATGTGAAGGGCCACGCCGGATTTCGTGAGCGGCGGGCCGGTTTATTACCGTCTTGAACGCAACCGCGCCGTGCCCGATTATTTCAGGATCGGCGGCTTGGCCGGGTCCGACCCCGGAGCGGGGCGGGTACGCTCTGACAGATCCTCGGGCTGGGGCAGATCAAACCGCAGACCGACCCGCGCCAGTCTTTCGGCCATCGGATCATCGGCGCGGAAAAACGCCACATCCATCGCGCCCGCTTCGATGCCAGAGAATGTGAGCGCCTCGGAGGTGACTTGGGCCAAAGCGGTTTCGGCATGGGGCACCGCGCCGACAAAGCCCAGCATGTGCCCCGATCCGCCGCCCGCATAGGTCACGCCGACCAGACAGGCATAACGCGCAAGCCCCGTGGCGCTGGCGAGCTTCTCGTCGATAGCCTCGATCAGGCTGTCGGGCAGGCCCCGTGGTGCCGTCAGGCTTTCGATCTTGGCCTCGACGTCCTTCGGCGCGTTGCCGAGCGTGCTGTCGAGCCACGCCATCGCGTCCGCAGGCAACAGGATCGCCGAAGGGGCAACATCCAGATTCAGCCCCAGGCCCAGCCCATTGGCCGCCAGCAATCCCGCCGTGACGCGACCCGAAAGCGCGGCATAAGGGGCGGCGGGGCCTGCGAAACCGGCCAGACGTTCCTCGCGGTCGAAGGCAAGCACGTATTGCGTGCCCTCCGCCTCGAAGAGTTGCGGGGTGATCTTGTCACCTTCTGCCTCGCCTTCCAGCAGAACGAAAAGCTCGGCTGCGGCGAGACGTTCATAAAACCGCATGCGCGGCTTGTCGTCGTCCGGCGCTGCGGTCATTGCCGCGTGGGCGGCGTCTATGGGGGTGTGTTCTGTCATGTCAGCGCCTTTTGGACCGCTTTGCGCAGCTCTGGCAAGAGGTCGGTTTCAAACCACGGATTTTTGCGCAGCCAGCCGGTGTTGCGCCACGACGGGTGCGGCAACGGAAAGACTGCAGGCGCGTGGGTGCGCCAGCCTGCGACGGTATCGGTGACCGAAGCGCGCGTGTTCAGATGCCATTTCTGCGCATAGCCGCCGATCAGCAGGGTCAGCGGCACGGGGCCAATGTGCGCCATCGCCGCATCACGCCAGGTCTGGTGGCAGATCGCGGGCGGCGGCAGGTCTGCGCCCTTGGCGCTGTAGCCCGGAAAGCAGAAGGCCATCGGCAGGACAGCGATGCGGGACATATCGTAGAAGGTCGCGCGGTCAATGCCCATCCAGTCGCGCAAGCGGTCGCCGGAAGGGTCGTCGAAGGGTTTGCCCGAGGCATGGACCCGCGCGCCCGGCGCCTGCCCGGCCACCATGATCCGCGCATCGGCACCGAACCAGACCACGGGGCGCGGGCTGTGCCCGGTTGCGGTGCTGGCGAAACGCTGGGTGCAGATCGTGCATTTGGGGATGTCGTCAGTCACGGCCATAGGGTTGGTATAGGTGACACATCTGCGCAGGCAAGCCGGTCGTCGGGGTTATTTCGAATTTATTCGAAATGAGGCTTGGCAAAGCGATGTCGTTTCGATAGTTCTAGAAACATGAAAATAGATTCGCATATCCCCGTCCTGACCGATGATCTGGACCTGACCCTTGCCGCCAGCAGCTTTGCGGCACTTGGGTCCGAACAAAGGCTGTGCGTGCTGCGCGCGCTTGTGCGGGCCGGACCCGAGGGGCTGACCATCGGCACCTTGGGCGCACGTGCGGGCGTGACCGGCAGCACGCTGACCCATCACGTCAAGATCCTGGCGCAGGCCGGGCTGGTCACGCAGTCGCGTCAGGGCCGGTCGATCATCTGCGCCGCCGTCGCCTATGAGCAGGTGCGGCATCTTTCGGAATTTCTGTTGAACGCCTGCTGCGCGGTCAGCGCATCGGCTTGCAAGGACCATGACCATGGCTGATCTTTCCCAAACCTCGCCGTCTGCCTCCCCTGCCCCCCGGACTCCGCGCCGCTGGCTGAGACATCTGCGCAGCGCCCCGAGTGCATCCCTGATCCCGCTGCTTTTGGTGGCAATCCTCGATACGCCGCAATTCGGACCCACGGTGCGTTTCCTTGGCTGACGCTGGCCCATTTGATCGCGGGCTTTGCGATCCTCGGCCCGATGCTGGCCGATGTGGCCTGACAGGCAGCAGCCTTCTCCTCATCATCGCAACCACTCATGAAACCTCAAGGCGCGCGCCCGCGTTGCCATCTGGGATGCTCTACCAGACCAATCCAGCAGGAATGACTGATGCCACATGATCACAGCCATGCACAGGGCAGCGGCGGGCACCACCACCACATCGACCCCGACGCAGGCGATGCGCGGGTCGCAGGGGCGATCGCGGTCAACCTGCTGCTGACGCTGGCGCAGATCATCGGGGGCATCGTTGCGGGCAGCCTGTCGCTGATCGCCGACGCGCTGCACAATCTGTCTGACGCAATCGCGCTGATCATCGCCTTTGGTGCACGCAAGATCGCGCGTAGACCGGCAGATGCACGGATGACCTTCGGCTATGACCGGATCGAGGTGGTCGCTGCGCTGATCAACTACACAACACTGATCATCATCGGTCTCTATCTGGTCTATGAGGCGATCCTGAGGTTTTTCGAACCCGCAGCAGTCGCGGGATGGGTCATCGTGGCGGTGGCTGGATTTGCGCTGCTGGTCGATCTGATCACCGCAGCGCTGGTCTGGCGGATGCAGGCGGGCAGCATGAACATGCGCGCGGCCTTCCTGCACAATGTGGCGGACGCGCTGGGATCGGTCGCGGTGATCGTTGCGGGGACGGTGATCCTGCTCTTTGGCTGGAACTGGGTCGATCCGCTGGTGACGCTGTTGATCGCGGGGTATATCCTGTGGCAATCTTGGAGCGAGATGCCGGGGGTCATCCGCGTTCTGATGCTGGGCAGCCCTCCGGGACTGGACACGCACGCAGTTGTTGATGCCATCGAAGAGACGCCGGGCGTGGCATCGGCGCACCATGTGCACCTATGGATGATGGGCGAAAACGAACCGGCGCTGGACGCGCATCTGGTGCTGGAAGACGTCGCGCCCCCCGATGCAACAAGAGCGGCGGTACGCGATGTGCTGGCGACGTTTGACATCGGACACAGCACTCTGGAAGTCGAAACACCGCAGAGCGCATGCGCCGACAGCGTCAGGATCGGTCACGCCTGAGGGGGCTTTGCGTCAGGGTTCGGGCATCAAATGCAGTCGGCTCGGGTCCGCGCTTTGAATTCCCGATGCGCACAGGCGCCTGCTCTTGCCCGTTCAAGTAAAAGGGACAATACACGCATTGCGTATAGTTTTGTTATCCAACACGACATAATATGGCCAAAATCTATGGTTAAACCGTGTGCAACCCTCTGATAATGAGGGACGGGCGTGCCCAGATATGGGATGTCCTCCAACCGGAGCCACGTGACCGGAGCAGGCGATGCTTGAGTTTGAAAATGTCAGCAAGTCCTTTTGGACAGGCAGTCACCGCAAGGTGATCCTCGACCGTGTGTCGTTTCGCGTCGATCTGGGGCATTCGCTGGGCATTCTCGCACCGAACGGCACCGGCAAGACCACGTTGATCAACATGATGGCCGGACTGGAAAAACCCGACGAGGGCGAAATCCGCCGAGGTTGCAACATCTCGTTCCCGCTGGGCTTCATGGGCGGCGTCGTGCCCAAGGTCTCGGCGATGGAAAACGCGCGCTATATCGCGCGGCTCTATGGGCTGGACCCTGATTATGTCGAAAGCTTTTGCCGCTGGCTGTGTGGCCTGGGCGAATATTTCGATCAACCGCTGGGGACATATTCGTCCGGCATGCGCGGACGGTTTTCGTTTGCGCTGATGCTGGCACTGGACTTTGACATCTATCTGATCGACGAAGGCATGCCGGGGTCCACCGACGTCGAGTTCAACCGCAAGGCGGGCCAGATCCTGCAGGAACGCCTGCGCACCACCACGATCGTGATCGTCTCGCACCAGGCGCAGACACTTGAAAAGTTCGCCCGTTCCGCCGCCGTACTGCTGGATGGGCAATTGTATATGTTCGATACGCTGGAAGAGGCGAAAAGGCTTTATGACTACCAAACCCAAGGCTAGAAAGTTTCGCATCAAGCGGACGACGCCGCATTTGAGTGGCACATCCGACGGCATGCCGATGGCAGCAAATGCAGCCCCGCGCCCCGAACGCGACAGCTCGGCGCACCCCGAGCGCGACAGCTCAGCTCAGCACCCAGGGCGCGAGGCAAGCGACGCCGCACGCCCCACGCCCGGCAGATCCCTGACGCCCACGCCAAATCCCACATCCCCAGCGGAACGCCAGGTGCCGCAGCGGCCTGCCCCGCCCGCGCCGAGCGAACAGTCGCAGTCCCGACAGGGCGAAGTGTCCTCTGCCCGCGAAGTCGCGAGCGAGAACGACATGGACGCAATCCGCCAGGAAGGCCTGACCGGCCGCCAGTTGCGCATGGCGCGGCGCGTGGCGCAGAAACACGGGCTTGCGCCCACCTCTGATTTCGACGCCGTGCGCCTGCTGCGCGCCAAGGGCATCGACCCGTTCGAGCGGTCGAACATGCTGGAATTGGTGGTGCCCAGCGAAAGCAACCGCCAGCCCGGAGAGCCTGACGGGTTCGAGAACCTGCCCGCACGCACCGACCAGAACCGCCATCAGCTGCCGCAGACCGTGCCCGTGGGGCGCGGCACCCTGCCCTCGACCGACCTCAGCCCTGCTGACCAGCGGATGCGCGAAATCTCGCAGATCCAGCGCGATATCGGCAAGCGTCGGCGCAAGAAACTGGGGCTGCTGCTGGTGCGGCTGGCGTTCTTCGTGGCTTTGCCGACCTTTCTGGCCGGCTGGTACTTCTATCAGATCGCCACACCGATGTACGCGACCAAGGCCGACTTTCTGATCATCCAGAACGAAGGCAGCGGCGGCGCGGGCCCGCTTGGCGGCCTGCTGCCCACGCAATTCGCCACCAATTCGGACGCGATCGCGACCCAAGGCTATCTGCAATCCAAGGACGCGATGTTGCGGCTGGACGACGATCTGGGCTTCAAGGCGCATTTCACCCAGGACTGGATCGACCCGATCCAGCGCCTGAACACCGACCCGACCAACGAAGAAGCCTACAAGACCTACCGCAAGAACGTGAAGATCGGTTATGATCCGACCGAGGGCATGATCCGCCTGGAGGTCGTCGCGGCCGAGCCGGAAGTGTCGGCGGAATTTGCCCGGCGTCTGATCAGCTATGCCGAACAGCGCGTCAACAACCTGAGCCAGCAAAAGCGCGAAGACCAGATGAAGGACGCGCGTCAAGGGTTCGAGAAGGCCGAAACGGAACGCCGCGCGGCCCAGGAGGCGCTGGTCAAGCTGCAGGTCGAAAGCAGCACGCTGGACCCGCAGGCGGTGATCGCTGCCGTGCGTGCCCAGATCACCAACTATGAAACCCTGCTGCTGGAAAAAGAGCTGGAACTGGCCGCGCTGCTGGACAACGCACGGCCCAACCGTGCCAAGGTCGACGGGGTCGAAGGTGACATCCGCCGCCTGAACGACCAGCTGGAAAAGCTGAACCAGCGGATGAACGATGCCTCCGAAGGGGAAAACTCGCTGGCGCAGATGGCGGTGAACCTGCAACTGGCCCAGGCCGACCTTGCCAGCCGCGACATGATGCTGCAGTCGGCCCTGCAACAAATGGAGCAAAGCCGGGTCGAAGCCTCGCGCCAGGTGCGCTATCTGACCGTCGCGGTGCAGCCTGTCGCAAGCCAGGAGGCCAGCTATCCGCGCAAGTTCGAGAACACGATCTTGGCTTTCCTGATTTTCGCAGGCATCTACCTGATGATCTCGCTCACCGCATCCATCCTACGTGAACAGGTAACCTCATGACCCATGTAAAAGTCGCCGATCTGACCATCGGCAACGATCTCCCGCTGACCCTGATCGCAGGCCCCTGCCAGTTGGAAAGCGTCGATCACGCGCAGATGATCGCGGGCCGGATGAAGGAAGCCTGCGATGCGGCAGGCGCGCAATTCGTGTTCAAGGCCTCCTACGACAAGGCCAACCGCACCTCGCTCTCGGGCAAGCGCGGCATGGGTATCGACGCAGGGCTGAAAGCGCTGCAATCCGTGGGCAAGGCCATCGGCGTGCCGGTGCTGACTGACGTGCATTCCGAAAGCCAATGCGCCATTGCCGCCGAGGTGGCCGACATCCTGCAGATCCCCGCGTTCCTCTGCCGCCAGACCGACATGCTGCTGGCCGCAGGCAACACCGGTGCCGCAATCAACGTCAAAAAAGGGCAGTTTTTGGCCCCTTGGGAAATGCCCAACATCGTGACCAAGATCGAAAGCACCGGCAACAGGCGCATCCTGCTGACCGAACGCGGCACGACCTTTGGCTATAACGCGCTGGTCGCGGACATGCGCAGCCTGCCGCAGATGGCACAGACCGGGTATCCAGTGGTGATGGACGCGACCCATTCGGTGCAACAGCCGGGCGGTCAGGGCGGATCAAGCGGTGGACAGCGCGAGTTCGCCCCCGTGATGGCGCGCGCGGCTGTGGCTTTGGGTGTGGGTGCCGTGTTCATCGAAACCCACGACGATCCCGACAATGCGCCCAGCGACGGACCAAACATGATCTACCTGAACGACATGCCCCGGCTGATCGACGTGCTGATGCAGCTGGACGTGGTGGCCAAGGCCAATCCGGTCGTGCTCTAGTCTTTTTCTTTTGGCTGGAAAATATCCCCGCCGGAGGCATTAAATCTTTTCTGGCGCTCCAGAAGAGTTTTGAGCCTCCGGCGGGGATATTTGTGGCCAAAAGAAACAGGTTCAGTCGAAAATCTTCATCAGCTCCTTGGCAAGCTTCTCTTTCGCCTTGTCCTTGGCCGCGTCTTCCAGGCTTTGCCCTTGCTGCGCGGTCACGCCCAGTTTTTCCTCGACGGCCGCTTTCAGCCTGGCGTCGGCGGCGTCTTTCAGTTCTTCCTTCTTTTCGCCCAAGTTCAGGTCAATCGCGGCCTCGATGTCGGGGATGATCCGCAGGTCCGACCATGGGCCGGTGATGCGCACCGGGATCGCGATGCCATTGCCTTCGTTGGCGTTCAGGGCGATGGGTGTGAATGTATAGTCGATGTCCTGCTGGCCCAGTCCGACGCGACCCTGGCCGCGTGCGCGGTAGCTCGCGAGGCTCAGAAGAAGATCATCATTGCGCAGGTTGCCCGCTGTCATGTCGAAGGTCGCGCCAAGGCTGTCGAAGACAGTCGTGCCGCTGCCCGTCGCACCCGAGCGCATCAGCCTGTCGAGGTCAATGCCTTGGATGGTACCCTTGCCGATGGCGATGGCACCCGAGCCTGACAGCGCGTTCATGATCGCATCAACCGAATTGCCCGAGGAGAGAAAGTTCAGCTCCGCATTGCCGTCGCCGGTCAGGCGCGTCAGGCCCAGCGCATCGGTCAGAAGCGGCTGCATGGCGATGGACGTGGCAAAGAGCTTGCCGCCCACCGAGAGGCCGTTCCGGTTGTTCATCACGAATTGCCCGGTGATCTTGCCCTCGTAGGCGTCGACCTCGCGGAGATCGAAGACCGCGCGGGAGTTGTCGTTGGTCAGCAAGGCGCGGGTGGCCCCAAGCTGAAAAGTACCCAGATCCACCGATGTGGCGGTCAGCGCGATCTGACCGTTGAAGGCGGCGAGCCCCGAAGCGTCGATGGTCTCCTTCGGCCAGCCTGCCGTGGTGGTTCCGGACGCGGCGGCGCCTGCGGGGCTGGCGTCGCCGGTACCGGTCACCCCGGTCAGGTCCAGCGCGCCTGCGTTCAGTTGCGCGTTCACGGTCGGCGTGCCGTTCAGCGCGATGTCGGCGGCCCCCGTCAGCCTGTTGCCGCCCAGTTCGGCGACGAGGTCGCGCATCGACAGGCGGCGATCCTTGGTCAGGGTGATATCAGAGGTAAGGTCGATGCTGCGCCCAAGCCCCTGGGGCAGATCCACACCGCCCGCGCCCAGCGCCTGCAGAAAAGCTCCGGTGTCAGGCAGATCGAGCGTCAGCTTGCCCGCGACTTCGCCCGCCGTGCCGGCGCGCCCGTCGATGGACGCAGAGCCGCCTCCCGCGCTGAGCGTGGCAGTGATCGGTTGCACCTGCCCGCCGAGGAACCCGGCGAATGACCCGATGGTCGCGTTGACGTTCACCGCCGTTCCGGCAGGGCGCAGGGTCGCGCGGATGTCGGCGGTACCCAGACGCTCTGGCCAGTCCAGCGCCAGATCGACCCCTTCGTAGCGCACCAGATCCGCCCCTTCGGCGTCGTAGATCAGCGTGGCGTCGGTGATGTTCATCCTTTGGATGGAAAACGGGCGCGGTGCCTCGTTTGGTGTCACCTGCGTCTCGATCGTGGCCGCACCTGAGGCATCGGTGAACTGCCAGCTGGCGCGCCCGTCCTGTCGCTGTTCCAGCCGGATGGTGGGGCTGGTGGCCGCGATGTTGGTGATGCGGATCTCACCCGACAGCAGCGCCGCCGCATCCACGCCGATGGCGGCGTTTTGCGCGGTCAGCATCGGCCCCTGTTCGGACCATGTGGCATTGCCGATCTCGATGCTGCCAACGGATGCCCCCAGCACCGGCCAGATCGACAGCGACACATCCCCCGAAATCGTCACATCGCGCCCCGTGGCCACGCGCAACTGGTCGGCTGCAATACGCGCGATCCGGTCGGCGGGCAGGAAAAACAGCGACACGCCGATCACCAGCACGACTACAACGACCAATCCGATCAGACGCGCGATCCATTTCATGCCAAACATCCCCTTGCTACACTCACGCTATTGCTACGCGCCTTGCCGCCCATTCTCAATGATGAACCCTTTTCGCCGCGCCCGCCTTGCACTAAAGGAGCGATCATGAGCACAAACCCACCCAATCTGCGCCCCGACATTGCCCCTGCCGCCCGCATGGACGGCAAGACACGCCCCGGCCAGCCGTCCATCGGCATGGTCAGTCTGGGCTGTCCCAAGGCCCTGGTCGATTCCGAGCGCATCCTGACGCGGCTGCGCGCCGAAGGGTATGGCATCTCGCCCGACTATTCCGGTGCCGATGCGGTGATCGTGAACACCTGCGGATTTCTCGACAGTGCCAAGGCCGAAAGTCTTGAGGCCATCGGCGAGGCTTTGTCTGAAAACGGGCGGGTGATCGTGACAGGATGTCTGGGCGCGGACCCGCAGTATATAACTGGCGCGCACCCCAAGGTTCTGGCCGTGACCGGCCCGCATCAATACGAACAGGTGCTGGACGCGGTGCATGCCGCCGTGCCGCCCTCGCCCGATCCCTTTGTCGATCTGCTGCCCGCGCGCAGCGTCAGCCTGACGCCGCGCCACTTCAGCTATCTCAAGATTTCCGAGGGCTGCAATCACAAGTGCAAGTTCTGCATCATTCCCGACATGCGCGGCCGTCTGGCCAGCCGTCCGCACAAGGCGGTCCTGCGCGAGGCTGAAAAGCTGGTCGAGGCAGGCGTGCAGGAACTGCTGGTGATTTCGCAGGACACCTCCGCCTATGGCACTGACTGGGACCGCGAGGTGCGGCGCGGGCTGACCGAGCAGCCGATCACCACTCTGGCCCGTGATCTTGGCAGCTTGGGGGCCTGGGTGCGGTTGCATTACGTCTATCCCTATCCGCATGTGCGCGAGATGATCCCGCTGATGGCGGATGGTCTGGTGTTGCCCTATCTGGACGTGCCGTTCCAGCACGCGCACCCCGACACGCTGAAACGCATGGCGCGTCCTGCCGCGGCCGAAGCGACGTTGGACCGCATCGCGGAATGGCGCGATATCTGCCCCGAGATTGTGCTGCGCTCGACCTTTATCGTCGGATATCCCGGCGAGACCGAGGCCGAGTTCCAGACCCTGCTGGACTGGATGGACGAGGCGCAGTTGGACCGTGTGGGCTGTTTTCAATATGAAAACGTTGCTGGCGCGCGCTCGAACGCGCTGCCCGACCATGTGCCCGCCGAGGTCAAGCAAGACCGCTGGGACCGCTTCATGGAAAAGGCGCAGGCGATTTCCGAGGCCAAGCTGGAGGCCAAGGTCGGCACCCGCATCGACGTGATCGTGGACGAGGTCGACGCAGATGCCGCCACCTGCCGCACCAAGGCCGACGCGCCCGAGATCGACGGCAACCTGTTCATCGACGAAGGGTTCGAAGGGCTGACGCCCGGCCAGATCGTGACCGTCGAAGTGGACGAGGCCGGCGAATACGACCTATGGGGGCGGCTGGTCTGATCGCAGCCATGTGAAGGGGGCAAATTCGCGCCGCTCTTGAAAATGTTCCGCCTTTGTTCTATGTTGTTCTCAACAGGAACAAAGGAACGCCGTCATGGCCCATGCATCTGTTTACGAACCCGCCCTGCCCGGACTGTTTGTTCCGGTTCAACCCGATCTGCCATTGGAAACGCCCGAGGCGGCAACCGAAAAGCAGGTTGCCTATGCGATGGCGATTGCCAAGCGGAGGGGCGAAGAACTGCCGCAAGCCACCTTGCGCGACCGCCGGGCGTTGTCGGCGTGGATCGATGCGCACAAGGTCAAGCCTATCGAGGGCAAATTCAGCAACTATCCGTCGGGCAAGCAGGTCGCCTTTGCCGAGCGGATCGCCCGGATCAAACGGCAGGACGTGCCGCGCGAGTGCTTCAAGGACAAGCAGTTGATGTCGCGCTGGATCGACGGAAACAAGCCGCGCTGACCCCTGTGCGGCTTTGACGCCTGTTCCAGCCGGTGGTTGCGCCTTATCTTTCGGGCATGGATCAGACCGAGATCACCAATGACGACACCAGTGTTCTGTACAATGCAGAATGTCCCGTCTGCCGTGCCGAGATCGACCATTACGCTGCTTACAGCCGCGACCACGATCTTCCTATCCGCTTCGACGATCTTAACAGCAGTGCGCTGGAAGCTTGGGGCATAAGCGCTGACGAGGCCGCAAAGCGGCTGCACGTGCGAAAGGGCGATCAGGTCTATTCCGGCATCCCCGCATTTATCCTGCTTTGGCAGGACATGCCGCGCTATCGCTGGCTGGCGCGGGTGGTGTCGTGGCCACTGGTACGGCCCGTGGCGGTTGCGCTCTATGACTACGTGCTGGCCCCGATCCTCTATCGTTGGCACTTGGCGCGGGTGCGCAGGGCAAAGAAGCTTTCGTGACGTCAACAGGATTTTTACAAAACTTGTCTAGCCTGAGGGCCGGAACAGGTTAATTTGGCGTCATGGCTTATCCACGGTCCCTTTCAGAAACGCTTGCCGACGGGTCGGTGCATGTCATCGGGCTGACGGGTTCGGTTATCGGTGCCGCGATCCTGCTGGGCCATGTCGCGAGCGACGCGCCCGCCGCGACCGTTGCATCGGTCAGTGTCTATCTGGCGGTGCTGGTCTTTGGCTTTGCCGCATCGGCTGCCTATCACCTGCTGCCTTGGGACCGGCCACGCCCGATGTTGGCGCGGGTGGACCATGCGGCGATCTATCTGAAAATCGCAGGAACTTATACGCCGCTGGTTTTTGTGCTGGGGTCGGTCACGGGGTACATCGTGCTGGGCTTTGTCTGGCTGGTGGCCTTGGGCGGAGCGATTGCGAAACTGTCTTTCTGGGCCACCGACGGGCGCGGATCGCTGGCGTTGTACCTGGCGCTGGGATGGGCCAGCGTGCTGCTGATCTGGCCGATGTGGTCCAGTTTGAGCGGCCCTGCCATGGCCTTGGTCGCGGCGGGCGGCCTGACCTATTCCGCCGGCGCTGTCTTCTTCGCGATGCAGGAATTCCGGTTCCAGATGGCGCTGTGGCATGTCTTCGTGCTGGTCGCCTCGACCTGCTTTTTCGCCGCTATCGCGCTCAGCGTCTAGAGCGCGTCGAGATAGGCGCGCACGCAGGTCTGCACGTGGCGAAAACGGTCGCCGCCCAGATGTTTGCCGCCGTACCAACGTGTTACGACTATCAGATGATCGCTCAGGTCTTCACGTTCCAGCATCCGGATAATCACCATTCCCGCCCCCGCCTCGCCATCGTCGCCTTTGGCCGGGCCCGCATCCGACAGGATTGCGGCCCATGTGTTGTGGGTGGCCTTGGCATAAGACTTGTCGCGCTTGAGCTCTTTGAGGGCGGCGTCGATGTCATCGCGGCTGCTGACTGGCACGCCTGACACCGCGTATTTCGACCCGCGATCCGTCACGATATGCCCCAAAAGCCGCATCAGGCAGCATCCCCCTTTGTCAGCCCGGTGCTGCCTCAGTCGCTTACAAACCAGCCACAGTGCGGCGCACGACGTCCAGACGCGATGCGTTGGGCGGATGGGTCCCTAGGAAGCGGTTGCCGGGATCGGGGATGCGGGTAAAGAACTCGGCCCCGCGCAGGGGGTCATATCCCGCGCGGTGGGTGATGATCGTGCCCAGCGCATCTGCCTCAAGCTCGAATTCCTTGGAATATGTGCGTGACCCGACCTGCTCGCCCAGACGTTGCGCCGATTCTACCGCACCCGCATCACCGCCAGTCAACGTGGCCAGACCCGCAAAGATCACGGCACCGGCCACCGCATTTTGACGCTGGCGCGCGATATGTCCCGCAATATGGTGCGCCGCCTCGTGGCCCATAACAAAGGCGATTTCGTCGGCGTTGTAGGCATCCTGGATCAACTTCAGCGTGAACACGATCACCGGGCGGTTGCTTTTGTCCAGCGTCTGATAGGCGTTGGCAGGCTGGTTCGCACGATCATCGACGACGATGCGAAAATCGCAGTTCACGCTCTGCGTGGTTCGGTTGCGACACTCGCGCTCGGCCACGGGTTCCAACTGTTGCAGAACCTGCACGAAGGCACGCTCGGCCTGGTCCGAGGTGCGCAATTGATCGGTGGCCACAGAGCGCGAGGTTTGTCCCGCAGTCTGCGGAACCGGGGTCGGCATCGTCGTGGTCACGTCGCAGGCCGCCAATGCCACGATAGGCACCAGAACCTGAACCAGTCTCTTGAACATAGATTTTATTCCCTTGGCTTGGGCGGCTCGATGCGCCACCCGCGTTGGGAGCCAACTTAGCATGTCCGCCGCCTGCTTCCAGCCCCGAACCCGCCTGGTCACGAGGCTCTGATCGCCGGGGGGCGGATGACCGCTTGCATGTCCTGCCTGCGCGGGTAGGCTTGGGCCATGTTTACCATTGAGCATGAATTCGACTCGACCGTGATCACCCTGGTGGATGATGGCGGCGCGCCATTGCAGGAAGACGTGATCGTCAACAGTTTCACCGAATGCGTGACGGTCGAACAATACGATCCGCGCACCGACCGGGTGATGAAGATCACGCTGAGCCATGCGCAGGTGCGCGACATGTCGGCGGCACTGGACCTGCCCGAAGGCGTCTATGCGATCCGCGAGAAAGACGACCGCAGCGCGACGTAACGCGCGTCTTTGACGCTGGACCCTCCGCACGATCCTGATAACGTCCTGCCTAATTCAGGGAGGGCGAAAGATGGCCGTTGGCACGGAAATCAGAACATATTTCGAAGGCAATTGGCACGAGGGCGACGTTGCCGTGATGAAGGCCGCGGACCACGGCTCGTGGTTGGGCAGCACCGTGTTCGACGGGGCGCGCTATTTTGACGGATACGCGCCGGATCTGGCCGCGCATTGCGCCCGCGTGAACCGTTCGGCCAACGCGCTGATGATCACGCCGACCGTCAGCACCGACGACATGGTCGCCGCCGTGCTTGAGGGGCTGAAGGCTTACGACCCCGCCGAGCCTGTTTACATTCGCCCGATGTACTGGGCCATCGACGGCGATGCGTCGGGGATCGTACCGCAGCCCGAGGGCACCGGCTTTGCGATATCGCTGGAAAAGATTCCGATGGCCGCACCCGAGGCATCGACCACGCTGACGCGCACGCAATTCCGCCGTCCGGTGCTGGAGGACGCAGTGGTCAACGCCAAGGCCGGGTGCCTCTATCCCAACAATGCGCGGATGCTGGTCGAGGCGCGGTCCAAGGGCTTTGGCAACGCGCTGGTCGCCGATGCTCTGGGCAATGTGGCCGAGACGGCAACCGCCAACGTCTTCATGGTCCGCGACGGCGAGGTGTTCACACCCGTCCCGAACGGCACCTTCCTGTCCGGCATCACGCGGGCGCGTCACATCAGCAACTTGCGCGCTGACGGCGTCGCCGTCCACGAGGCAGTGCTGGGGTTCGACGATTTCCACGACGCCGACGAGGTGTTCCTGAGCGGCAACATGATGAAGGTCACGCCCGTCACCGCATTCGACGACACGCAGTACCAGATCGGCCCGATCACACGGCGCGCGCGGCAGCTTTATTGGGACTGGGCCGCGTCGGAGACGGCACGATGAGCAAACCACTGGAATTCTGGTTCGAGTTTGCGAGCACCTACAGCTATCCCGCCGCGATGCAGGTCGAGGCCGCCTGCGCCGCGCATGGCGTCCCGCTGATCTGGCGGCCGTTCCTGCTTGGCCCGGTGTTTGGTGCGCAGGGCATGACGGATTCGCCGTTCAACATGTTCCCGGTCAAGGGAGCCTATATGTGGCGCGACATGGCCCGCATCTGCGCCGCCTCCGATTTGCCGTTCCACAAGCCCACCACTTTTCCACGCGGCAGCATGCTGGCGGCACGGATCTGTGCGGCAAATGCAAATGCCGAGTGGATCGGGGATTTCATCCGCGCCGTCTATTCCGCCAATTTCGCCGAAGATCTGGACGTCGGCGCACCCGAGGTGATCGGCCCAGTGCTGGAGGCCCTTGGCCAGGACGCAGGCAGCATCATCGATAACGCCGCCACGCCCGAGTCCAAGCAGGCCCTGCGCGACCTGACCGAAGACGCCATCGCGCGTGGCATCTTCGGCGCGCCCAGTTTTACCGTCGGGGAGGAACTCTATTGGGGGCATGACCGCATGGAAATGGCGCTGAAACATGCGGCTGCCGGTGATTGATCGAGATTGCGCGGCGCCTTGCCTTGGGCCATGCTGCAAGGTGAAACGGAGAACCTAATGCGCAAATTTATGGTCGTGCTGGATGACAGCCGAGAATGCCTGAACGCAATGCGCTTTGCCGCGATGCGCGCGGCCAAGACCGGTGGTGGTGTCACCGTGCTGTCCGTGATCCCGCCGGATGAGTTCAATCACTGGATCGGCGTCGGGGACATCATGCGCGAGGAGGCCCGCGAGCGGATCGAGGCGCATTTCGAAGTCTTTGCCAAGTGGATGCGCGACAAGCAGGGCGTCAATCCTGAACTGGTGATCCGCAACGGCAATGCCGCCGATGAGATTGTCGCACAGATCACCGATGACCCGGAGATTGGAGTTCTGGTGCTGGGTGCCGGCGCCGACAACAAGGGCCCCGGTCCGCTGGTTACGCAACTGTCTCGCAATGCCGCGTCCCTGCCCATTCCGATCACCATTGTTCCGGGCGATCTGAGCAAGGAAAAGCTGGAAGCGATCACCTGACGCATAGCTGCTGCCACAGTTTAGAATGGTTCCAAACCTTGACTTGCGGCCCGTTGATCCGCATATCAGGAACAACAGCCCACGAGGAGCGCTTGCCATGTTCATTCAAACCGAATCGACGCCGAACCCGGCGACACTGAAGTTTCTGCCCGGCCAGACCGTTCTGGACATGGGCACAGCCGACTTTCCCACCGCCGACGCCGCCGCGAAATCGCCGCTGGCCCAGCGGATCTATTCCGTGTCCGGCGTGACCGGCGTGTTCTTCGGGACCGACTTTGTCACCGTGACCAAGGACGACGCGACCGAATGGGACCACATGAAGCCCGGCGTTCTGGGCGCGATCATGGAGCATTTCCAGTCGGGTGATGCCGTCATGGACGAGGGCCACGCGCCCGCCTCGGGCCATGCCGAACACACCGGCGAAGACGGTGCCATCGTCGGCCAGATCAAGGAATTGCTCGACAGCCGCGTGCGCCCCGCTGTGGCACAGGACGGTGGCGACATCACGTTCCACGGTTTTGACCGTGGCGTCGTCTACCTGCACATGCAGGGCGCCTGCGCCGGGTGCCCCTCGTCCACGCTGACGCTGAAGATGGGCATCGAGAACCTGCTGCGCCATTACATCCCCGAAGTCACCGAAGTCCGCCCCGTCGCGGTCTGACCCCGGTGAGCGGCATCTCAAGTCCCGATGGGCGCTGCAATTGCGGCGCCCTGATCGTTTCTGCGCTGCGCGGTGACGCATGACCACGGTATTGGGTTTTGACACCTCTGGCCCTTGGTGTGCCGCAGCCCTGTGGTCGGACGACACGGTGATTGAAGCAGTCGCCGAAGAAATGACGCGCGGACAGGCCGAACACCTGATGGGTCTGCTTCAAGAAATTCTGGCGCGCCACGGTCTGGGGTGGCGCGACCTTGACGCATTGGGAGTGGGCGTAGGTCCCGGCAATTTCACCGGCATCCGCATCGGCGTTTCCGCCGCGCGGGGGCTGGCGCTGGGGTTGGATGTGCCGGCTTACGGCATAACCGGCTTCGAGCAGCGCGAGGGCCTGCAAGCGGCCCCGGTCTATGTTCCGGCCCCGCGCGATTCGGTCTATGTGCAGCGCGCCGATGGCCCCGCACTGGTGACCCGCGCAGCACTTGCCGCAGATGGCGTAACCCTCGCCCCTGACCCAGCGCCCGCAGAACTCGCTGCAGCCATCGCGACCCGTGCCGCCAAGCTCTACCCGCAAGTGGCACCTGCCCCCGCGCCCTGCTATCTGCGCCCCGCAGACGCAGCCCCCGGTCGCGATGTGCCGCCCGTGATCCTGCCCGCAAACGCCCCATGACCCCGCAAAACATGGCGCAAATCCACGCCGCCGCCTTTACCGATGCGCGGGCCTGGTCCGCTGCGGAATTTGCCAGCCTTCTCGACAGCCCATATGTCTTTGCCAGCCACGCGTCCCAAGGGTTTGCTCTTGTCCGCGTCGTGGCAGGCGAAGCCGAACTGCTGACAATCGCAGTCCACCCCGACCATCAGGGACAGGGCACCGGGCGTGCACTCATGGCCGACTGGATGGCGCGCGCCACCCACACCGCCGGGGAGGCATTCCTCGAAGTTGCCGCTGACAACGCCCCCGCCTGCGCGCTTTACGCCGCTTGCGGATTTGTGATCGCGGGCCGTCGCGCCGGATATTATCAGCGGTCGAGCGCACAGGCGGTGGACGCATGGCTTATGCGTGCGCCTCTTGGCTGACCTCACCCAAGGTCAGCCATGCGAATCCCGCCCCGGCCATGGAAAAACCGGTTGACCCCGCCCGAGCGGTGCGGCCTTATTTGCATCTGATCAATCTGATCTGCCTGTCATGCACACAGAAATGCACGGGCGTCGGGCCCCGCAGCCCCAACCACGGGACGCAGGCTCCAAACACGAAAACTGGGAGATACCAAATGACCCTAATGCAAAAATTTCTGGGCGCCGCTGCCGGGCTGGCCCTCACTGCCGGCGCCGCCATTGCCGAACCGGCACTGATCTACGATCTGGGCGGAAAGTTCGACAAGTCCTTCAACGAAGCCGCCTTTGCCGGCGCGCAGCGCTGGTCCGAAGAAACCGGCGGCACCTTCCGCGAAATCGAGATGCAGTCCGAAGCACAGCGTGAACAGGCCCTGCGCCGTTTCGCAGAGTCGGGTGCAAACCCGGTCATCACCACCGGTTTTGCCTTCTCCAGCGCGCTGGAAGTCGTGGCACCCGATTACCCCGACACCACATTCGTCACCATTGACGGCTGGGTCGATGCGCCCAACGTCAAGGTTATCGGCTTTACCGAGCACGAAGGCTCGTATCTGGTCGGCATGATGGCGGCACAGGCATCGGAAACCGGCACCGTCGGCTTCATCGGTGGCATGGACATCCCGCTGATCCGCAAATTCGCCTGCGGCTATGCCCAGGGCGTCAAGGCCGTGAACCCCGATGCGACCATCATCGCCAACATGACCGGCACCACGCCTGCGGCCTGGAACGACCCGGTCAAGGGGTCGGAGCTGACCAAGGCGCAGATCAGCCAGGGCGCTGACGTTGTCTATGCCGCAGCTGGCGGCACCGGTGTCGGCGTTCTGCAAACTGCCGCGGACGAAGGTATCCTGTCGATCGGCGTGGACAGCAACCAGAACCACCTGCACCCCGGCAAGGTCCTGACCTCGATGCTCAAACGGGTTGATGTCGCGGTCTACGAATCAATGACCGCAGGCGAAGATCTGGAAGGCGGCGTCGAAGTCCTCAACCTGGCCAACGGCGGCGTCGGCTATGCGATGGACGAGAACAACGCAGAGCTGGTGACCGAGCAGATGCAGACCGAAGTTGACGCGGCTGCAGCCTCGATCGCTGCAGGCGACATCGTCGTGCACGACTATGCCTCGGACGACAGCTGCCCTGCGCTTACGTTCTGATCTGACACTCTGACCACCAAGGGCCGCGCCACTCACACTGGCGCGGCCTTTTCGCAAGACAAAGGGTTTGCCCGCCATGACCGCAACGACCGTTGCCCCCGCAATCGAGCTCAAAGGTATATCCAAAGCCTTTGGCCCCGTTCAGGCGAACAAGGATATCTCGATCCGGGTGATGCCCGGCACGATCCACGGGATCATTGGCGAGAACGGCGCAGGCAAATCGACCCTGATGAGCATCCTCTACGGCTTCTACAAGGCCGACGCGGGCGAGGTTTTCATCAGCGGCACCAAGACGGAAATTCCCGACAGCCAGGCCGCGATTTCGGCGGGCATCGGCATGGTGTTCCAGCACTTCAAGCTGGTCGAGAACTTCACCGTGCTGGAAAACATCATTCTGGGCGCGGAAGACGGCTGGTCGCTGACCACCTCGCTGGGCAAGGCCCGCAAGGAACTGGTGGCACTCGAGCAGGAATACGGGTTGAACGTCGATCCCGACGCCGTGATCGAAGATCTGGGCGTGGGCATGCAGCAGCGCGTCGAAATCCTCAAGGCGCTCTACCGCCAGGCCGATATCCTGATCCTGGACGAGCCCACAGGCGTGCTGACCCCCGCCGAGGCGGACCAGCTGTTTCGCATCCTGGGACGTCTGCGCGAAGAGGGCAAGACGATCATCCTGATCACCCACAAGCTGCGCGAGATCATGGAGATCACCGACACCGTCAGCGTCATGCGGCGCGGCGAGATGACCGCCACGGTCAAGACCGCAGAGACCTCGCCCGAGCAACTGGCCGAGCTGATGGTCGGCCGCAAGGTTCTGCTGAGCGTCAACAAGGCCCCTGCGACGCCGGGCAAGGTGGTGCTGGACATCAAGAACCTGCACGTCACCGACGAGGCTGGCGTCGAACGGCTCAAGGGTATTGACCTGCAGGTACGCGCGGGCGAGATTCTGGGCATCGCGGGCGTGGCGGGCAACGGCCAGTCCGAACTGCTGGAACTGCTGGGCGGCTATGCCCGTGGCACCGGCACGGTCACGCTGAACGGCACCGCCATCGACCTCAGCGGCAAATATGCCGACGGCAAGTCGCGCCGCGCGAAAGGCATCGCACACGTGCCCGAAGACCGCCAGCGCGAGGGGCTGATCATGGATTTCCACGCCTGGGAAAACACTGCCTTCGGCTACCATCACGATCCGTCCTATCAATCAGGGCTTCTGATGAACAACGCCGCGATCCGCGAAGACACCGAGGCCAAGATGAAGCGTTTCGACGTGCGCCCGCCAGATCCAAAACTGGCAGCCAAGAACTTCTCCGGCGGCAACCAGCAAAAGATTGTCCTCGCCCGCGAGATCGAGCGCAACCCGGACCTGCTTCTGGTCGGCCAGCCCACCCGCGGCGTCGACATCGGTGCCATCGAGTTCATCCACCAGCAGATCGTCGCCCTGCGCGATCAGGGCAAGGCGATCCTGCTGGTCTCGGTCGAGCTTGAAGAGATCTTTTCACTCTCGGACCGCATCGCGGTCATGTTCGACGGACACATCATGGGCGAACGCTTGCCCGGCCAGACCGATGAAAAGGAACTGGGGATGCTGATGGCAGGAATGGAGGCCACGCAATGACCACGCTTTCTTTTGGCCTCAAATATCCCGGGGGAGTCCCGCAGGGACGGGGGCAGCGCCCCCACGCGCCTGCCCGTCACCAAGGAGCCCACCAATGGACGTGATGCCCAAATGGGCCGAGGTGATCCTCGTGCCGCTGATTTCACTGATCCTTGCCGCGATCATCTCCGCGCTGGTGATCCTCGCCATAGGCGAAGACCCTATTGCCGCCGTCAAGTTGATGGTCTCGGGCGCCTTGGGCTCGACCTACGGCTGGGGCTATACGCTCTATTATGCCACGAATTTCATGTTCACCGGCCTTGCCGTCGCCGTCGCCTTTCACGCGCGGCTGTTCAACATCGGCGGCGAGGGTCAGGCGGCCCTGGGCGGTCTGGGCGTTGCACTGGCCTGTCTCTACATCCCATGGCCGCATTGGTCGCTGGCGCTGCTGGGTGCCATTGCGATGGCCGCCCTCTTCGGCGCGTTCTGGGCCGCGATCCCGGCCTATCTGCAGGCCAGGCGCGGAAGTCACATCGTGATCACCACGATCATGTTCAACTTCATCGCGGCCTCCTTGCTGAACTACATTCTGGTCAACGTCCTGCGCCCGACCGGCAGCATGGACCCCGCCACCGCCCGCTTTCCCGAAGCGACGCAACTGCCAACCTTGCACGAGCTTCTGGCGCCGATCGGCATCAGCTTTTCCAAGGCGGCGCCCGCGAACATCACCCTGCTGGTCGCGGTGCTGGCCTGCGTGCTGGTCTGGGCGCTGATCTGGCACACCCGTCTGGGGTATGAGCTGCGCGCCTACGGCCATTCGCAGAGCGCCGCGAAATATGCGGGCATTTCACCGTTCAAGATTACCATGATCACCATGATCATTTCCGGCGGGCTAGCCGGTCTGATGGCGATCAACAACGTCATGGGCGAGGCGGAACGTCTGGTGCTGAACGCAGTCGAGGGTGCCGGGTTCATCGGTATCGCGGTGGCCCTGATGGGCCGCAGCCACCCGTTTGGCGTATTCATTGCCGCGATCCTGTTCGGGTTTCTCTACCAGGGCGGTGCCGAGCTTGCGCTCTGGACGTCGATCCCACGCGAGTTGATCGTGGTCATCCAGGCGCTGGTCATCCTGTTCACCGGCGCGCTGGACAACATGGTGCGGATGCCGCTTGAGCGGATGTTCCTGGCCGTTCGCCGTGCCCGCAGCCCCAAGCCTGAACGCAAACCGATAGAGCCTGCGGAGTGACCTCATGGATTTCCTGACCCTGATCCAGCTGCTCGACAGCACCGTGCGTCTGGCGACACCGCTGCTGCTGGCGTGCCTTGCGGGCCTTTTCAGCGAACGCGCGGGCATCTTCGACATCGGCCTCGAGGGCAAGATGCTGGCCGCCGCGTTCTTTTCCGCCGCCATCGCGTCGGTCACCGGATCGGTCTGGCTGGGTCTGGCCGCAGGCATCGCCGCGTCGATGCTGCTCAGCGCGCTGCACGGCTTTGCCTCGATCACCTTTCGCGGCAATCAGCTGATTTCGGGCGTGGCTATCAACTTTCTTGCGGCGGGCCTGACGGTTCTGATCGCCCAGAGCTGGTTTCAGCAGGGCGGGCGCACCCCCTCGCTGATGGGCGGCGGACGGTTCACTCCGATCACCCTGCCCTTCGCCGATGCGGTGGCCGATGTGCCCTTCATCGGGCCGATCTATGCGGAACTGATCTCGGGCCACTCGATCCTGGTCTACATCGCCTTTGCCGCCGTGCCGCTGACCTGGTTCATCCTGTTTCGCACCCGCTTTGGCCTGCGCCTGCGCGCTGTCGGCGAAAATCCCGCCGCAGTGGACACAGCGGGCGTGTCCGTGGTCGGGCTGCGCTATGCGGCGATCGGTATTTGCAGCGTGCTCTGCGGCATTGCGGGCGCGTATCTTTCGACCGCGCTGCAGGCCGGCTTCGTCAAGGACATGTCCGCGGGCCGTGGCTATATCGCGCTGGCGGCGCTGATCTTTGCAAAGTGGCGACCCTGGTACGCGCTTTATGCGACCTTGCTCTTCGGCCTGTTCGGCGCGCTGGAAACCCGGCCAGACGTCATCACGTCCCTCACGGGCATGCGGGTTCAGGGGCAACTGCTCGGCGCCCTGCCCTATATCATGACCGTGATTATCCTCGCGGGCTTTGTCGGACGGGCGACGCCACCGCGGGCGGGCGGCGAGCCATATGTGAAAGAACGATAGGTCCAGTTCTCGTGAATTGTCGGTCCTGACAGGGGATGCTGCGGCGTAGCATATTGCGTTTCCCCCGACGCAGGGCATAAGAATGGGTATGCAAATATACCTGCCCATCGCGGAAGTCTCGGTAAATGCTTTCCTGCTCCTGGGACTTGGCGGTTTGGTGGGGATTCTGTCGGGCATGTTCGGCGTCGGCGGCGGTTTCTTGATGACGCCGCTGCTGTTCTTCATCGGCATCCCCCCGGCAGTGGCTGTGGCCACCAGCGCGAACCAGATCGTCGCGTCCTCTTTCTCGGGCGTATTGGCCCATTTCAGGCGGCGCACGGTGGATCTGAGGATGGGCACCGTGCTGCTGATCGGCGGCCTGATCGGGGCCGCTGCCGGTGTTGCCGTGTTCAACTATCTGCGGTCCATCGGTCAGGTCGATCTGATGGTGCGGCTTTGCTATGTGCTGTTTCTGGGCGTCATCGGCACGTTGATGTTCGTCGAAAGCCTGTCGGCTCTGCGCAAGTCCTCTTCTGGCAGGCGTCCCCAGCGCAAGAAGCACGGGCTGGTCCACAAGATGCCGTTCAAGATGCGGTTCCGCGTCTCCGGTCTCTATATCTCGGTGATCCCGCCCTTGTTGGTCGGGCTGGTGGTGGGCGTTCTGGCCGCAATCATGGGCGTCGGCGGCGGGTTCATCATGGTGCCCGCGATGATCTACATCCTGGGGATGCCGACCAAGGTGGTGATCGGCACCTCGCTGTTCCAGATCATCTTTGTCGCCGGTTTCACCACCATGCTGCACGCGACCACCAACTACACCGTCGATGTGGTTCTGGCCGTTCTGCTGCTGGTCGGTGGCGTGATCGGCGCGCAGATCGGCACCAACATCGGCCTGCGGATGAAGGCCGAACAGCTGCGTGTGCTGCTGGCGCTTCTGGTCATGGTCGTGTGCGGCAAGCTTGCGCTTGAACTGTTGTTGATGCCCTCCGAGCTTTATTCCATCGCAGCCACGAGGGCTGAGTGATGCGGGCGCGGCTCATATCGCTACTGGCACTGTGCCTCGCGACGGCATTTCCCGTATGTGCCGAACAGGTCATCCTGGGCCTGTCGAAGAACGAGGTCGCGATCACAGCCAGCTTTGATGGCTCGGAAATTCTGATCTTCGGCGCGGTCCGGCGCGAGGAGCCCATTCCCGAGGGCCCGCCGCTGGAGGTGGTCATCACTGTCGCAGGCCCGTCATTGCCCGTGACTGTGCGACGCAAGGAGCGCCGGTTTGGCATCTGGGTCAACACCGATGCGGTCGATGTGGACCAGGCACCCAGCTACTACGCTGTGGCGTCGAGCGGCCCTCTGGGCGAAGTGCTGACAAACATCGACGACCTGCGCTACAGCATTTCCGTACCGCGGGCGATCCGGTCTGTGGGCGCGCCGATGAACATCGAAGATTCCGGGGCCTTCACCGACGCGTTGATCCGTATCCGGGAAGACGTCGATCTCTACCAGATGCTTGAGGAAAAGGTCGTCGTGGATCAGCAAACCCTGTTCCGCACCTCGATCCAGCTGCCCGCGTCGCTGACCGAAGGCGGCTATGTGACCCGCATCTTCCTGACCCGTGACGGCAATGTCATATCGCAATACCAGACCACCATCGACGTGCGCAAAGTGGGGCTGGAGCGGTGGCTGTTCATGCTGTCGCGCAATCAGCCGCTGCTCTATGGTTTGATGTCGATCTTTATCGCCGTGGCCGCCGGTTGGGGTGCCTCTGCCGGCTTCACACTTCTGCGCCGCTGACGACTTAGAGAAATTCTTCGGGTGCTGCCAGATCGAGCGGGGCTGCGGGCACAGCTTTCAGATCGTCCACGCGCAAGGGCTCGGACGGTTTCGACAAGCGGTTGCGCACGACCCAGATCAGACGCTCCTGCGCGCGGGTGATCGCCACGTAGGCCAGCCGCTTCCAAAGCGGTTGCCCCGCCTCGACACGGCCCATGCGGGCGGCGACGAACAGATCGGGCGCGAACACTTGCACGGTGTTCCACTGGCTGCCCTGCGCCTTGTGGATGGTGACAGCCGCACCGTGCAGGAACGTGGCCCCCATCCGCGCGGCAAAGGGAATGAACGGCTCTTCCTCGTCGGGCTTTTCAATCTTGACGATCGAGGCTGCGGAAATCTGCGGATCTTCGGCCCCCACGACGTGCAGCCGTGAAAACCCCGGCTTGCGCCCGGCCCCCAGAAACACCACCTGTGCGCCCCGGATCAGGCCGCGTGCTTCCAGATCCAGCCGTTTCTTGCGGTGCTTCAATGGCAGTTCGATCCCGTCGCAGATCAGCGGCTCGCCTTCCAGCAGCGCATCCTCGGGCGCGCCATAGACGGTGCGAAAGGCGTTGATCAGGCGGATGCGCGTGGCGTTGCGCCAGACCAGAACCGGACTGCGCGCCATCAGGTCCACCTCGACCCGCTGGCCCCAGACGACACGCTCGTCGCGCTTTGACGCGTCCTCTACCATCTTCTCGAAATGGTGAAACTCCAGCGCGGGATCAGCCAACGCATGTGCAAGGTCAAGAATAGGATTGTCGGCGGCCTGACGGTGCACCCGGCTGAGGTTCAGCACACGCGGCGCAGGCAGCTTTTCAAACACCATCGTACCCGATTGGCCGACAGGCGCCAACTGCGCGGGATCGCCGAAAAGCAGCAGCGTGGGAAAGATCTCCTTCAGGTCTTCGAACTGCTTATCATCCAGCATCGAGGATTCGTCGATGAACCCGATATCCAGCGGCTCCTCCCGGCGCTTCCAGCCGGTGATAAAGTCGCTGCCGCGCAGTCCGGCGGCGGCCAGGGCGCCGGGAATGGACTTGTTGTTGGCATAGAACGCTGCCGCCCGGTCAAGAGCGTGTTCGGTCAGATCGGCGATGTCCGGGCGTTCGCCGTTGCCCGCCAGCCATTCCGCGATGCGCTCGTATTCCGGATCGTAGACGGGCGTATAGAGGATGCGGTGGATCGTGGTGGCCGGCACCCCGCGCAGACGCAAGACGCTGGCGGCCTTGTTGGTGGGCGCAAGGATCGCAAGCGTGCGCTTGTCCTTGCGCTTGCGCGATTCATAATCGCCAGAGACCACCTCGACCCCCGCCTGCTCCAGCGCCTTGTAGAGTTGCGCCAAAAGCAGCGTCTTGCCCGAACCGGCCTTGCCCGTTACGGCCATCACGGCGCTTGCCGAAGATTTTGGCGGCGTCAGCAATTGTTCGTCCAGGTCAATACCCGCGCCGCGCAGCATCTCGGTCACTGCGTCATAGGCCACGGCCTGGTCGTCGGAGAATGTAAGGGCCGTATCGGTCATGGCGCGACCCTAAAGCCGGGCTACGACGGGGGCCAGAGGGAAGGCGCCGATTAGCCGGTGCGGGCCAGGTTTTCTTCGTGATTTGCGCCAAACGAAAGGTCGAACCATTGACGCGACAGTTGGGCCGAGACGCCTGCGCGCTGCGCCACCGCCGCCTTGGCCGCGGGGTCGAACTGCCACAGGCCTACGCTGATCCGGTCGCGGCCTGCGCCCTGGCTGCCCAGCACCTCGGGCGACGATCCGATCATGCGGTAGATGCGGACCATGCGCGCGTCGAACACGCCGACAAAATGGTCGACGTCAAGGTTCTGCATGATCTCGCCGCCGCCCAGCATCAGGGCAGCGGCCACATGCGCACCCGCCCCGCGCGTCAGACAAAAACGTGTGCATTCCCAGATGCGCGGGCTCGCGATGCGCGCACCGCCCGTCAGATGGGCAAAGTGGTCGTTGACCATCACCGGCCCGGTGGTCGGCAGAAACCGCATTGATCCGCCGTGGCTGCCGTCAGGTTCCTCCCAGATCACGTAAAGCGGGTTCTGATCATCATAGTCGTCACGCTCGGCGCCAGTTTCGTCGACGTTGACCGCCCAGCCCAGCCGGCTTTTGAACTGGTCGGCGCGGTCCCGAAACATGTCCTCCCGCAACTTGGGAAAGGCATGAAGTTCGTGACCATAGATATAGCGCAGCATAAGCAAAGCCCCCTTGACTGAATGGACAATGGGGTAGCTGAGGCCGTGTTAACGCCGCTCAAAGCTTGCGTGCGGTATGCTGCGAAATCACGCAACGCTAGACGACGATCAGGCCCCTGCTCATCGCGCGGGCAACGGCGTGGGTGGTGTTCATCGCCCCCAGCTTGAACCGCGCGCTTTCGATGTAGACCCTCAGCGTATGCTCGGAAATCGAAAGGGTTTCGGCCACCTGCGCGCGGCTGTAGCCCATCGCCAGCAGCGTCATCGAGTCGACCTCGCGCGGCGACAGGCCCCGCGCCTGTTCCGGCCTGCGGCCCGGCTCGAACTCCAGCGCCTTTTGGTTGAACGCATGGGCGATCAGGATCAGCGCGCGGCGGTGCGTTTCGGTGAACGTGGCCCAAGCGTCGTCGTCACAGGTATGCGACACGGTGAACAGCGCGAACTGGCCGTTCGGCCCCCGGATCGGCACGGTGAACCCCTGGTTGCCGACGCCATATGCAATCGCCTCGGCCTGAAAGGCGCGCGCGCCCTTGCTGGACCAGTCCAGACGCTTCCACTCGACGGGGTGAAAGCGCTGGTAGCAGCCGATGACGACCGGATCGACGCGCAGGTAATTCTGTTCGATATAGCGTTGCCGCCACGCGGGCGCGTAGGTCCCGCAGCCATATTGGTCACCCGCGCTGTCGACCCAGTGATAGATCATGTGCTCGACCGCGAAAACCTCGCAGAACGCTTCTATGACATTCTGGAGAACTTCCAGCGTGTCAGATTGCTCCAACCTCTCCAGCAACGCTACTATCTGCGCGTCCAGCGTCATGTTGCCCGCCCGTCAGCTCTGTTCTTCCGGCAATCTCGACCATTGCGATGATCGCGGTATCGTCCAGCTGTTCGGCCAGGACAGGCAAACCGTTTTCAATCGCAAAGGTCCGAAGATCCTTCAGAACGTCCAAAATCCAATCACTCTTCATCTTAAGGTCACCCTCATCTGGTTAACGGCAGGTTAATACAACTATAGCATGCGCCAAATCTCTTAAGATATTCACTGATTGTTACTCCCCAGAAACCGCGAGAGGGCCGCTGCCAAGCTGTTGAGTGCAAAAGACATGGCCCGGAACGCAAAACGCCCGCGAACCAACCGGTGATTCGCGGGCGTGATTTCAGCCGTGGTCGGTCGTCCAGATTATCGTCCGGCTTCCAAAGCGTCCTCGAACGTGCGCAGGCCGGTCTTGGGGGCCTGAACCAGAACCGACATGTTGCCGGGTTTGTGTTCGTTGCGCATCATCTTCATGTGGGCGTCGGGCAGATCGTTCCACAAGAAGACTTCGGACATGCAGGGGTCAAGACGGCGCTCCAGCATCAGGCGGTTGGCGGCGGACGCCTGTTTCAGGTGGGCAAAGTGGCTGCCCTGCAGACGCTTCTGGTGCATCCACATATAGCGCACGTCAAACGTAAGATTGAAACCGGAGGTCCCGGCGCAGATCACGACCATGCCGCCCTTTTTCACCACGAAGGTCGAAACCGGGAATGTCGCTTCGCCGGGGTGTTCGAACACCATGTCGACGTTCACGCCCTTGCCGGTGATGTCCCAGATCGCCTTGCCGAACTTGCGCGCCTCTGCGAACCATGTGTTGTATTCGGGCGTGTTGACCTTGGGCAGCTGGCCCCAGCAATTGAAATCCTTGCGGTTCAGAACGCCCTTGGCACCCAGATCCATCACGAAGTCGCGTTTGCTTTCGTCCGAAATCACACCGATTGCGTTGGCACCCGCGGTGTTGATCAACTGGATCGCATAGGACCCCAAACCGCCCGAAGCGCCCCAGACCAAGACGTTCTGACCGGGTTTCAGGTCGTGCGGCTCGTGGCCGAACAGCATCCGGTAGGCGGTGGCCAGCGTCAGCGTGTAGCAGGCACTTTCTTCCCAGGTCAGATGCTTGGGACGCGGCATAAGCTGCTGTGCCTGAACGCGGGTGAACTGGCTGAAAGAGCCGTCTGGCGTCTCGTAGCCCCAGATGCGCTGGCTGGGCGAATACATCGGATCGCCGCCGTTGCATTCCTCGTCGTCGCCATCGTCCTGGTTGCAGTGAATGACGACCTCGTCGCCGACCTTCCAGCGTTTGACCTTGTCACCGACCGCCCAGATGATCCCCGACGCGTCGGAGCCTGCAATGTGATAGGGCTGCTTGTGCCCGTCAAAGGGGCTGATCGGCTGGCCGAGCGCCGCCCAGACACCGTTGTAGTTGATGCCCGCAGCCATCACCAGAACCAGCACGTCCTGGCTGTCGAGTTCGGGCACATCGACGACTTCCTGCAGCATGGCCTTGTCAGGCTCGCCGTGGCGTTCGTGACGGATCGCCCATGCATACATCTGCTTGGGGACATAACCCAACGGAGGCATTTCGCCCACTTCGTAAAGGTCTTTCTCGGGTGCGTCGTATTGCGCGATGCCAGTGTCCAAAGCCATTCCAGCCTCCTTAACCATAGATGAAACGCCGCAGTGCAGAATCGCGACCGTTTAGCGTGAGATATTTCCGCACGGGTAATATTGCAACCACATTTGGTCCGTTTTTGTAATTTTATGACTTTGCGCGCGCAGAAATTCAGGGCGCAGGTGCAGCATTTTCATAGAAATGCGCGATTGAGTTGGCATAATACACCAGGACGTCCCGCTCTTCGGGGTTCATCGCGTAAAGACCATCTTTTTCAACGATCAGCCCGCGCCGCAGGATGTGGTCGCGGGCTTTCAGGCTGATCGCGCTGATCGAACTTCTGGACGCCAGAACATTGGTCTTGGCGGCGTGGATTTCCGTCTGCATCGCAGCCTGCAACGCGTCGGCGTCCATCGGCTCTGCCGCGTTCAGCATCACCCGCGACAGCACCGGCACGAACGACAGCGGCATCTCGTTTTCGATCCGGCGCATCAGATCGGCCGCCAGCGCCTGAATGTCGGGCTTGGGCGCATAGCTTGACAGGGCGACAGGCTGGCCAAAGACCACCGCCGCCTCGCCGAAGCGCACCTGCTTGCCGAACAGGCGCAGCCAACCCTTGCGGAAGATATAGAACAGAACCACCGAAATCCGCGCGCGGAACCGGCGGCTGCCCTCGTTGTTGGCCGAGATCAGAATGCGGTCTTCCAGCACCCGGTCGTAGTTGATCGCGACAGGCACGAACACCACCTCGCGGTCCGATTCCTCCCATGCCTCGACCACATAGGACAAAAGACCCAGCTTTGGCGGCATCACCTTGCCCGACAGGGACAGCCCGCCTTCGGGAAAAATCGCCTGCGTCGCCCCACCCACCGTCGCCATCTGCACGTAACGTTGCAGCACCCCGCGATAGAGCGCACCGCGCGACTTGCGCCGGATGAAGTAGGCACCCATCGACTTGATCAGCACGCTCAAGGGCCAGACCCGCGCCCATTCGCCCACCGCATAGGACAGCGCCGACGCGCGCGCGGCCAGATAGGTGACCAGCACGTAGTCCATGTTTGAGCGGTGGTTCATCACAAAGATCACGGTCGCATCCGGCGACACGTTCTTCAGCGCGGTTTCGTTCAGCAGACCGGTGCGCACATCATAGAGGGTATTGGCCAGGAACCGCGCCACCCGAATGCCAAAGCCGAAATAGGCGATGGCCGAAAAACTCGGCACGATCTCGCGGGCATAGCGCTTGGCCTGCTCGAACGCGACGTTCTCGGGCACGCCTTCCTTGCGGGCATGTTCGACGATGGCCTGCGTCACCTTGGGATCATAGACAAGACGCTGGATCATGTCGTGCCTGTGCGCCAGCTTGAACGGCTCGATGGGCCGGGTCAGCCGGGTGTTCAGCCGTTCCACGGCCCTCTCCAAACGCCGCCGGAAAAACCAGCGCACCGACGGCAACAGAAAATGGCTGAGCGCCGTGACCGTCGCAAACAACACGATCACGATAAAGAGCCAGAGCGGAAGTTCGATGGTTTGCGTCATAGGGTCACCCTTGCAGGCGAAGGGGCCATAGGACAACTGCCAACTGTCCGCGCGCGAAGATCGCGCAGCAGGGCCATGCCGCAACGCAGCGAATTGACACTACCCGAAAGTTTCATATAGCTAGGTTGCAACGCAATAATATTGCCCACGCAATTCACACCCAGACGAACGAGGCCCCTCGATGACACAAAAAGATCGCCCCTGGCTTATCCGCACCTACGCCGGCCATTCGACCGCCAAGGCGTCGAACGCACTGTACCGTTCCAATCTGGAAAAGGGCCAGACCGGCCTGTCCGTCGCCTTCGATCTGCCCACGCAGACCGGATATGACAGCGATCACATCCTGGCGCGCGGCGAAGTCGGCAAGGTCGGCGTGCCCGTGGCACACCTGGGCGACATGCGCACATTGTTCGACGATATTCCGCTTGAGCAGATGAACACCTCGATGACGATCAACGCGACGGCTCCTTGGCTGTTGGCGCTATATATCGCGGTGGCCGAAGAGCAGGGCGCGGATGTGGCCGGCCTGCAAGGCACGGTGCAGAACGACCTGATAAAGGAATACCTCAGCCGGGGCACCTATATTTGCCCCCCTGCCCCGTCGCTGAAGATGATCGCGGACGTGGCCGAGTATTGCTATAAGAATGTGCCGAAATGGAACCCGATGAACGTGTGTTCCTATCACCTGCAAGAGGCAGGGGCGACGCCGGAACAGGAATTGGCGTTTGCCTTGGCAACCGCCACGGCCGTTCTGGATGCGTTGAAACCCCGCGTTCCTGCAGAAGATTTTCCCGTATTGGTTGGGCGCATTTCGTTTTTCGTAAACGCCGGTATTCGATTTGTGACCGAAATGTGCAAAATGCGTGCCTTTGTTGATCTGTGGGACGAAATATGTGCGACCCGCTATGGGGTAGAAGATGCCAAATACCGACGTTTCCGTTATGGTGTTCAGGTCAATTCGCTTGGGTTGACCGAACAGCAACCCGAAAACAACGTCTACCGTATTCTGATCGAAATGCTGGCGGTCACCCTTTCCAAAAAGGCACGTGCGCGTGCGGTGCAATTGCCTGCCTGGAACGAGGCACTGGGCCTGCCGCGCCCTTGGGATCAGCAATGGTCGATGCGCATGCAACAAATCCTGGCCTTTGAATCCGATCTTCTGGAATTCGACGATCTGTTCGACGGCAACCCGGCGGTCGACGCCAAGGTCGAGGAATTAAAAGCAGGAGCACGCGCCGAGCTGGACAATCTCGACGGTATGGGCGGTGCGATTGACGCGATCGACTATATGAAGGCGCAATTGGTACAATCCAATTCCGACCGCCTGAGCCGGATCGAAGCGGGCGAAACCATCGTGGTTGGCGTGAACAAATACACCAACACCGAACCTTCTCCGCTGATGACCGAAGATGGCGGCATCATGACCGTGGACCCGGCGACCGAAGCCGACCAGATCAACCGCCTGGAAGACTGGCGCGCCACACGCGACCAGGCCGCCGTAGACGCGGCACTGGCCGACCTGCGTGCCGCTGCCGCCGCGGGTGAGAACATCATGCCCGCATCAATCACGGCAGCCCGCGCGGGCGTGACCACAGGCGAATGGGCGGCGCAGATGCGCAGCGTCTACGGCGAATATCGCGGACCCACGGGCGTGTCCGCATCCGTGTCGAACAAGACCGAAGGGCTGGAGGATCTGCGCAGTGCTGTCGATGCCGTCAGCGACAAGCTGGGCCGCCGCCTGAAGTTTCTGGTGGGCAAACCGGGGCTTGACGGTCATTCCAACGGTGCGGAACAGATCGCCGTGCGCGCCCGCGATTGCGGCATGGACATCACCTATGACGGCATCCGCCTGACCCCCGAGGAAATAGTGACAGCCGCACTTGAGCAAGACGCCCATGTGGTCGGCCTGTCGATCCTGTCGGGCAGCCACGTGCCGCTGGTCGAGGATCTGATGGACCGGATGCGAGAGGCCGGTCTGGGCCATGTGCCGGTGATCGTCGGCGGCATTATTCCAGAAGAAGATGCAAAGCGGCTTAAGGGTTTTGGCGTCGCACGGGTTTATACCCCCAAAGATTTCGAGCTGAATACGATCATGAAAGACATCGTAGCCCTTGTCGATCCCAAGGCGGTTGCAGCCGAATAGGCTGCCTGTTTCTATTATCACGAGAAAAACCGGGTATTTCATGAAATACCGGGCGTTTTTCTATGTCTTGAAACAAAACTACATCTTGCTAATCTGTATTAGGTAGGTAATGCAAATCACCTATCCTTATGAAAGGCACCTAAATGAATATTGATCTTAACACCATGTCGCACAAAGAGCTGGAAAAGCTTCTTGCCGATGTGAAAGCCGCGATCAAGAACGCACAGACGCGAGATCGCCGCGAAGCACGCAAAGCGGCCGAAAAAGCAGCGGCCGAGTATGGTTTCTCTCTGGACGAATTGTCCGGCGGTGCCGGTGCAAAAGCTTCGGGAAAGGCAAAACGCCCCTCCGAGCCGAAATTTGCAAACCCAGAAAACCCAAGCCAGACCTGGACCGGCAAAGGCCGTCAGCCAAAATGGTATGTCGAGGCAATCTCCGCGGGTAAATCGCCTGACGATCTGGAAATCTGATCCGGACGCAATGCGACAGGTCAGACGGTAAAAGCATCGTTTTTTATCGTTTCGCATGTATTTGTATTTACGACAGTGCAGTGCGATGCACCGTCTTGACTTACTCTCACGGTCCCCCCCTTGGCGGGGGAGCCCGTAGTCGGAACCTGACGTCAGCCGCGTGCATCAACACGCACTCCTGACTTGTCCTCTTGCCGCCCGGTCTTCATGAAGGCAATCTGACCCAGATACTATCAGGAGACTGAAATGACCGTCCACATCGGAGCCAAACCCGACCAGATCGCGCAAACCGTGCTGATGCCCGGCGACCCCTATCGCGCCAGATGGGCGGCAGAGACTTTTCTGGAGGGGGCGGAACTGGTCAACGAGGTGCGCGGGATGCTGGGCTTTACCGGGACATGGAAAGGCAACCGCGTCACAATCCAAGGGTCCGGCATGGGTATGCCGTCACTGTCGATCTATGCCAACGAGCTGATCCGCGACTATGACGCGCAAACGCTGATCCGCATCGGCTCTTGTGGCGGGATGCAACCCCATGTGGGCATCCGCGACGTGATCGTGGCAATGACCGCCAGCACCATCACCTCGCCTTCTTCGGGTATCTTCCGCGAAATGAACTACGCCCCCTGCGCCGACTATGGCCTGCTGGCGGCAGCTGTCCGCGCAGCCGAGGCGCGCGGGACCAAGACCCACGTTGGCGGGATCTATTCGTCGGATGTGTTCTATGCCGAACGGCCCGATCTGGACGAACAGATGGTGCGCCACGGCATTCTGGGCGTCGAGATGGAGGCGGCGGAACTCTATACGCTGGCCGCGCGTCACAAGCGCCGCGCGCTGGCGGTTCTGACGGTCAGCGACCATTTGCAGACCGGCGAGGCGCTGCCCGCAGAAGACCGCGAGAAAAGCTTTGGCGACATGGTGGAAATCGCGCTGGAGGCCGCATTCGCCTGACCAACCTGCCGCTGTCTAGCGCCCGTGCGTCCGGTCATAGCCGTTCAGCGCGGGCGCCTGCCAGCCCTGCAGCGCGTCCTGCCGGGGCTTGAACACCTCGATCAACAGCGGATGGCACTCGGCCACATCGCTGGAATGCACGACAGAGCAATCGCCGCCCGGACAGGCGCTGAGTGCGCCCAACAGGTCGATTTCCGCGAAAAAGTCGATGTGATCGCCGGGGCGCACAGGGCTTGCCTTCATGAAATACTGACCCGTATCTCGGGTGAACCCGGTGCACATGAAGACGTTCAGCACATCATGTACATAATCTTCGGCTTTTTGTACAGAAACGCCCAGATGGTCCGCCAGCGCACGGCTCAGGTTGGAATGACAGCAATGGTGGTACTGCCCTCCCGCCAGCAGGTTGTGCGTATAGGGATCGCAGCGGGTGCCGATCACGTCATGGACCGATCCTCCAAAGCTGTCTATGCCGTACCAGTCCAGCGTGTCGTGGATCACGGTCGCCATCGGGCGCAGCGCGGGGATGCTGGACCACATGCGGTCGCCCGTCGTGATATGCGTCCCGTGCAGCGCGCGGGTCTTGCCGGAATAAAACCGCTCGGACAGATTGTCGGCGTTCCAAAGGTTCAGATCGCCGACCTGCGGGCCCTCGACCGACGAAATGCGAAAGATGTGGCCTGCGGGCACGGAAAACGTCGCCGCGTCGCGGGGTGGCACGGTGACCTCGTCCATTTTCACCATGCCCTCACGTGCCGCTGCATAGCGCGCCATATCGGGCTGCGGCAGGGTTTCGACCGGATAACAGATCACCGGCGCGATGGCGCGGCGGGCATCGGCATCTTTTGGGGGGTTGGGCATGTTGCTTGCCTCAAGGTTGGCGGCGCGCCCCGTAACGGAGCGCGCCACACAAAGTAATCAGACCGAGCGTTCGACCATCATCTGCTTGATACCCGAAATCGCCGCCGCAGGGTTCAGACCCTTGGGGCAGGTCTTTGCGCAGTTCATGATCGTGTGGCAGCGGTAGAGTTTGAACGGATCTTCAAGATCGTCCAGACGCTCGCCCGTCGCCTCGTCCCGGCTGTCGATGATCCAGCGGTAGGCGTGCAGCAACGCTGCTGGCCCAAGGTAGCGATCGCCGTTCCACCAATAGCTGGGGCAGGCCGTCGAGCAGCAGGCGCACATCACGCATTCATAAAGACCATCCAGCTTTTCACGGTCCTCGACCGACTGCTTCCACTCTTTCGCAGGGCGGTTGGTCTTGGTTTCCAGCCAGGGCATGACCGACGCGTGCTGGGCGTAAAAGTGGGTCAGGTCGGGGATCAGATCCTTGACCACCGGCATGTGCGGCAGCGGATAAATCTTCACGTCGCCCTTCACCTCGTCCATGCCGTAGATGCAGGCCAGCGTGTTGATGCCGTCGATGTTCATCGCGCACGACCCGCAAATACCCTCGCGGCACGAGCGGCGGAAGGTCAGCGTGGGGTCGATCTCGTTCTTGATCTTGATCAGCGCGTCCAGGATCATCGGGCCGCAGGCGTCGAGGTCCAGCCAATAGGTGTCGACCTGCGGGTTTTTCCCGTCATCGGGGTTCCAGCGGTAAATCTGGAACTTGCGCAGGTTGGTGGCTCCCTCGGGTTTGGGCCATGTCTTGCCGGTCTTGATCCGGCTGTTCTTGGGAAGCGTCAGTTGAACCATCTGGTGTCTCCTTTACGCGGTCAGGGCTGCAAGGCCCGCCTTGGTGATACATGATTGGGTTTCGGGCCGTTCGAGCACACCTCGAACCAGCACGGCGGTGGTTTCGCGCACGCCGATCACGGCATCCTTGGCGAACTCACCGATTTCACGGGCCGACGCATTGTCGATGATGCAGTCGGTAAAGGGGGTCACGGCGGCCTGCGGCACCATCGGGAAACGGGTCACGATGGTTTCGGCCACGGCGGCCTTGGCGGACTTGCGTGCCACGCCGTCGACGGCTTGGGTCGTCTCGGCGCAGGCAGCAAGGCCCAGCAGCGACAGGATCAACAGCGCCCTCATGCGTCCCACCGCGTGAACATCACGTCCATGTGGCGCGGCTGCGCACGTTTGCCGGGGCCGTCGGCCACCGCCAAAACGTCGCGCAGTTCCAGCCCTGCATCCGCCAGCAGGGCAATCGCGGCGGAAGGGGGTGCTGTCTTGGTAAACCGTTCAGTCACGCTCAGCTCCAATATGACAAACTCACAGCGTTTCAGGGTCTCGGGCCCGCCCGCCAGAACGGCGGTCTCGAACCCTTCGGTGTCGATTTTCAGCCCGACCTGGCCATCGTAGGCCCCCGCAACATCGTCCAGCCGTTTGACTGGCACGTCGTAGGTGTCGACCTTGTTGAAGGTCTGGGCCAGATTCTCCGTCCGCTCCATCAACGAGGCCATGGCCCCGCCCTTGCCCGGTTTGGTCTCGGGCACGTTCAGCGTCGCGATGCCGGCCTCGGCGCCAAGGGCCACGGCATGAAAGTCGAAGTCGTCCAACTGCCCCGAGGCGCGTACCGTTTCGCCGCAACCGGGCTGCGGGTCGATCAGCACAAAGCGCGCATCGGCAAAGGATTTGTACAGCCACGGGGTGCCGTCATGCACCCCGACATCAAACACGACGTCGGGGGAAAATCCGTATCCTTTCAGATAGAACGCACGCGTCTTGATGGGATGGACAGCCAACCCCTCGGACTTGAGCGTACGCCGGATTTCACCAAGCATGATTCAGAACGTCCGCTTTTTCGGTGCGATCTTCTTGGGGTCGATCCCGCCGTCGTTGTGGCTGGTCAGGGGTTGCTGATGCACACCGCGATACCCCAGCGACGCCGCGTTGCCCTTGAACCAGACCAGGCTGTGCTTGCGCCAGTTCTCGTCGTCGCGCTCGGGGTAATCCTCGTGGGCATGGGCACCACGGCTTTCTTTGCGCGCCGCCGCGGCAGTGATCGTGGCCACCGCGTTCGGGATCAGGTTGGCCAGTTCCAGCGTTTCCATCAGATCCGAGTTCCACACGAGGCTGCGGTCGGTGACCTGAATGTCGGACCACTTGCCCGCAATGTCATCCATCGCGACCTTGCCTGCCTGCAACGTCTTGTCTTCACGGAAGACAGCGGCGTCTTTTTGCATGGTCTGCTGCATTTCCATGCGCAGATCGGCGGTGGGCGTGTGGCCCTTGGCATAGCGGGTGTTGTCGAACCGATCGAGAGCGGCCTGAACCGACGCGGGGTTCGGAGTGGGCACGGCGCTGTCTCGGTCCACGATCTTGCCCGCGCGAATGGCGGCGGCACGGCCAAAGACCACAAGGTCGATCAACGAGTTCGAGCCGAGGCGGTTGGCCCCGTGCACCGACGCGCAGCCCGCTTCGCCCACGGCCATCAGACCGGGTGCGACGCGATCAGGCTGGTCATCGGTGGGTGCCAGAACTTCGCCCCAATAGTTCGTGGGAATACCGCCCATGTTATAGTGCACGGTCGGGATCACCGGGATCGGTTCCTTGTTCAGGTTCACACCGGCGAAAACGCGCGCGCTTTCCGAGATACCCGGCAGGCGCAGTTTCAGCGTTTCGGGTGGCAGGTGCGACAGGTTCAGGTGGATGTGGTCACCGTTCTTGCCGACGCCACGTCCCTCGCGGATTTCCATCGTCATGCAGCGGCTGACGTAGTCGCGCGGGGCCAGATCCTTGTACTGGGGCGCATAGCGCTCCATGAAACGCTCGCCTTCGGAGTTGGTCAGATAGCCGCCCTCGCCGCGTGCGCCCTCGGTGATCAGACAGCCTGCGCCGTAGATGCCGGTGGGGTGGAACTGCACGAATTCCATGTCCTGCAGGGGCAGACCCGCGCGTGCAGTCATACCGCCACCATCACCGGTGCAGGTGTGCGCGCTGGTCGCGCTGAAATAGGCACGGCCATAACCGCCTGTCGCCAGAACGACCATCTTCGAGCTGAACAGGTGCAGCGTGCCGTCGTCCAGCTTCCAGCAGAGCACGCCCTGGCAGACGCCGTCGTCGGACATGATCAGGTCGATGGCGAAATATTCGATGAAGAACTCGGCCTTTTCCTTGACCGACTGACCATAGAGCGTGTGCAGGATCGCGTGACCTGTCCGGTCGGCGGCTGCGCACGTGCGCTGCACGGCGGGGCCTTCGCCGAACTCGGTTGTGTGACCGCCGAACGGACGCTGGTAGATCTTGCCCTCTTCGGTGCGCGAGAACGGAACGCCGTAGTGCTCAAGCTCGTAGACCGCCTTGGGCGCTTCGCGGGCAAGGTATTCCATCGCGTCCGTGTCGCCCAGCCAATCCGACCCCTTGACGGTGTCGTACATGTGCCACTGCCAGTTGTCGGGGCCCATGTTGGACAGCGACGCAGCGATGCCGCCCTGTGCCGCAACGGTGTGCGACCGTGTCGGGAACACCTTGGTCACGCAAGCGGTGCGCAGGCCCTGTTCGGCCATGCCCAGCGTCGCGCGCAGACCGGCACCGCCGGCCCCGACCACGACCACGTCGTATTCGTGTGTTTCATATTCATATGCAGCCATTGAAATGTCTCCTCTGACTGGCGCTTAAAGTGCGATGCTGGCGATGGCGAAAATGCCGGTCGCAGCTATGGCGTAGCTGACGCAGATCATCACCACGATCGAGATTTTCTCGGCGGTACCGTGAACATAGTCTTCGATCAGCACCTGAACGCCGTCCTTGAAATGCTTCATCGTGACGGCAAAGGTCAGTGCGGCCACGATTGCCGGGAACGGCCTGCTGAAGTAGGCCAGCACGTCAAGGTGCGGCTCGCCCAGCATCGGGCCGAAGGTGAACACGAACAGCGGGATCAGGATAAGCAGCCCGAAAGAGCTGACCTTCATCGCCCAGTGGTGGGCGGTGCCGGATTTGGCCGACCCCATGCCCGTGGCGCGCTTGCGGTCTGTAAGATAACGCATCGGTTGCTCCCTCAGATGATGATGACGGTCAGGATGGTCAGCACGACCGATCCGCCGATGACGGTCCAGCCGAGTTTCTCGGCGGTCTTGATCTCAAGCCCGATGCCGTTGTCCCAGATCAGGTGCCGCATCCCGGCCAACGTGTGATACCAAAGCCCCCAAAGCGACAGCGTCATCACCAGATCGCCGAACCAGCTTGTCAGAAACCCGTCTGCCGTTGCGAAGGCTTCGGGCGATGTGGCCGCGGCGATGAACCACCATGTGATCAGAAATGCAGTGACCAGCAGCGCATTGCCCGTGATCCGTGTCAGGATCGAGGTCATTGATGTCAGCTGTGGGCGGTAGATGGACAAATGTGGTGAGAGCGGGCGGTTGCCCCGGTTCACGTCGGCCATGACGACTCCTTTGGCTTGGTGCTTGTACACTTACTAAACCGTTTTACGGTACTGTCACGTGGATGCAGAGCTTTGTTACCATTATCAGGGGTGGTTTTTTGGCGCACCGGGGCGATTTCGTACGTTTGTGATCACACTATTGAAGACTGTGATCACAGATTTAAACATGACTGTTTTTATAGGGATTAGCCCAGTCCCGCCAACCGGTCAAAGCGGAACCAGCGCCCAATAGTCCAGATCCAGCAGAACCTCGGGAAGGTATTTACCGTCTTCGCCGCGCAACCTGAACGGATCACCACCCTTGGTCGCCACCAGCCGCAGCCGCAGCGCGCCGACGCCAGGGGCGCTGGTCTTAGCCTTGTCCAGAACCTCGGACCAGGCGCGGATCGTGTCGCCCGCCAGGCACGGATTGGCATGCGCCCCGCCGTTCAGCCCCACGACCATCTGCGCATTAGCAAGGCCGTTGAACGACAGCGCCCGCGCCATCGAAATCACGTGCCCGCCATAGATCAGGCGGCTGCCATCGGGCCGCGCCGACGTGTCGAAATGCACCTTGGCCGTGTTCTGCCAGAGGCGCGTGGCCATCATGTGTTCGGCCTCTTCGACCGTCACGCCATCGACGTGGTCGATCTGCTCGCCTACCTCGTAATCGCCTAAACGGTGCGGCTCGCCTGCCTGTGTGAAATTGTAGCCAGTGAAATCCAGCCCCTTGGGAATGACCAGCGTGCCGGGGTCCACGACTGTCGACAGCTCAGGCACCACAGTTTCGGGCGCGGGCGCATCCAGATCCGATTTGCGCACCATGACCCAGCGCACGTACTCCAGCACCTCCTCGTCATGCTGGTTCAGCCCCGTGGTGCGCACATAGACCACACCGGTTTTGCCGTTCGAGTTCTGCTTGAGCCCGATCACCTCGGACCGCGCGCGCAGGGTATCGCCCGGCCAGACGGGCATTTTCCAGCGCCCCTCGGCATAGCCCAGATTGGCCACGGCGTTCAGCGACACGTCCGGCACGGTTTTGCCAAAGACGATGTGAAAGGCGATCATGTCGTCGAGCGGCGAGAACGGCAGACCGCAGCCTTGCGCGAACTGGTCCGACGAATACAGCGCATGCCGCGTCGGGTAGAGCATGTGATAAAGCGCCCGTTCGCCCATCTTGACCGTGCGCGGCACCGCGTGGTCGATCACCTGCCCCAGCGTATAGTCTTCAAAGAAACGGCCCGGATTGGTCTTCATCATTGCGCCCCCAGCTTGGTGTCGGGGGTGTAGGTGCCGGGCGCCTCTTTCACCACGGCCTGACCGCAGCGCATGACGCCTGCGGCGTGGTCCCATGTCTGTGTCGGGGTGCCGTACAGTTCCCACCCCTTGTTCAGCGCATCCGTCACCTTGTGGCAGAATGCCGAAGTGTCATCTTCGGACAAAAAACGATATAGTTTCATTGTGTTACCTCTACCCGAACGGGTTATAGCCAAGCCAGGCGTGGATCGCGCCGATCACGACCAGCAGAACCAGCGCCGCACCCAGGAACATCCCGTCCTTGGCGATGCTGCCCTTGGGCGGCGGCGTCCAGTTCGGCTCGGCGCGGTTGATCACCACCATCTCGGCCAGCGACCAGACCAGCAGTCCGCCGAACAGCACGAAAGACGGCACATCGCCATTGACCAGCAGGTGTGCCGCAGCCCAAAGCGCGAAACCCGTCAGCATCGGGTGGCGCAAACTGTAGAAAAGCGCGCCCTTTCTTGGGCCGGGGCTGACAAAATAAAGCGCCGCGATCATCATCAGGTTGTTGATGCCGGTGGTGGCGGGGTGACGCCCCCAGAAAAACGCGCCATCGGCGGCCCGGTAGCCGATAACCATCAGAACAATCGACAGGGCCACCGCGACAGTGACCGCACCGCGCCCGGCGTTGCCCATTGCGGCACGCGGCGCAGGCAGCGCGCGTTTAAAGAAATGGGCCGCAACCCAAAGCAGAACCCCAAGGATCAGCAGCGTCATGTCATTCGTCCTGTGCCATCGCGGCAATGGCCTCGGCCTGCGCGATCAGTTTGCGTGCGGTATCCACGTGCAGGTTCTCAACGATCTTGCCGTCCACCACGGCGACACCTTGCCCCGACGCCGCAACTTCGTCAAAGGCTGCGATCTGTCGGCGGGCGGTGTCGATCTCGGTCTCGGACGGGGAAAAGGCGGTGTTGGTCACGGCAACCTGCGCGGGGTGGATCAGCGTCTTGCCGTCAAACCCCATGTCACGTCCCTGCGCGCATTCCACCTCCAGCCCCTCGTCGTCCTTGAACGCATTATAGACGCCATCAATGATCGCCAGCCCATGCGCCTTGGCGGCCAGCAGGCACAGACCCAGCCCGGCTTGGAGTGGGAGACGGTCGGGGCGCGCGCGGGTGTTCAGTTCCTTGGCCAGATCGTTGGTGCCCATCACCAGCGCTTGCAGGTTGGGATGCGCCGCGATGGCCGCGGCATTGAGCATGCCCATCGGCGTCTCCATCATCGCCCACAGCGGTGTGTCGCCGGTGAGGGCAGCCAGTGCGTCCAGATCGGCGGGGCTGGACACTTTGGGCAACAGGATCGCATCGGCCCCCATCTCGGCTGCGGCGCGCGCATCGTCGATGCCCCAGGGGGTGTCCAGCGCGTTGATGCGCACGATCCGCATCCGGGGGCCATATCCGCCCTGCGACAGCGCCTCTGCCAAAATGCCGCGCGCGCTGGTCTTTTCTTCGGTGGTGACCGCGTCTTCGAGGTCGAAGATGATCGCATCGACGGGCAGCCCACGTGCCTTGTCGAGGGCACGGGGTTTGGATGCGGGAATGTAGAGAACGGAGCGCAACGGACGGTCGAGAGCCATAAGCCTGCCTTTCGGGTCGGGTAATATTGTTGCGCTCAAGGGGGCATTTTTTGCCGAAAGGTTCAAGGGGAAACGCGCCGCGATGCAGCAAATCTCAAATTTTCGACAGCTTCGCACGCAGCGTTAACCCTAATTTACGCTTCTGGATGCAGGTTGTTCTGGTCCGACATTTCCGGGAGGGCCGTTTCGGCAGGCCGCCGAACCTTTGCGGAAGGGATGTCGGGACGACACATGAACCGGGGCCGCCCGGTCATCGCCGGGCGACCGGATCAGGCCAGATGACTGCGGGTGACGCCTTTTTGACCAAAGGCTGAACAACATGACACGCAAAAGCAAATTTCTGCATCTTGCCGCGCTGACGGTGGCGGCTGCGATCTATCTGGCTGCCGCCGGGCACGCGGCGGCACAGGCCAACACCCGAAACTGCGGCCCGCGCGCCTTGGTGGTGGACCGTCTGGCCACGACCTATGGCGAGACACGGCAGTCGATGGGCCTCGGCACCGGCAATCAGGTGATCGAGGTCTTCGCCTCGTCCGAGACCGGCACCTGGACCATCACCGTGACCACGCCGGCGGGCATGACCTGCCTTGTGGCGTCCGGTCAGGCGTTCGAGGAACTGGCGGAGGCCTTGCCTGCACCGGGCAATGACGCCTGATCGCGTAGCAACACGAATGGCGGCCCCGGTGGCCGTCTTTTTTCCACGTTGAGGTGCAGGGTTTCAGGTCAGACCGTCCCAGATCAGCTTGGTCCCGGTCACCACCAGCAAAGTATACGTCAGCGCAAAGAACACGCGTTCCGGCACCAGCCTGTGCGCCTTGACGCCCAGCCACGCGCCCGCCAGCGCAAAGGGGGCAAGCGTCAGATTGGCCAGCCCTGTCTCAAGCGTGAACATCCCAAGGAATGCGTAAGGGATGAACTTGGCCACGTTTATCACCCAAAAGAGCAACACCGTGCTGGCCTGAAATTCGGTCTTCGTCATGTTGCGCGACAACAGATAGACTGCCGCCGGAGGGCCGCCCGCATGGCTGACGAAACTGGTGAACCCGGCCACCAGTCCCGCCACCCGCGCCCTGCCCCAGCGGCGCAGACGCAACCCGTATCCAGCCCTGCCCGCGACCCACCTGCCAGCCGACGAAGGCCAGTGAGATCGCGCCGATCAAAAGGCGAAACACATCCGCATTCGCCACCTGATAGAGCACCGCGCCCAGCACCACACCGGGCAGCGCGCCAAAGATCAGCAACCGCGTCTCGGGCCAGCGCCATTTTCCCCAGTAGGGCCCCAAGGTCGCCACGTCGATCAGCATCAGCATCGGCAGCATCACCCCTAGCGCCAGCCCAGGCTCGACCACCAGCGCCAGAATCGACGCCGCGGCAAAGGCCGCACCCGAGCCGAAACCGCCCTTGGATATGCCTGCGAACAGCACCGCGGGCCCTGCTATGGCAAAGAATGCCCAATCCAGTTCCAGCACGTTAACTCCTTGGAAACCTTTGCCTTGCACAAAAGGTTAGCGCGTAACATTGCAGACCGCCAGCGGCTGCTTGTCGGCTTGCCGCGCCGCAGCAGCCTTGCACGCCGCGCGGATAAGGACTAGGCAATCGGCAAATTCACAGCAACCCTGGAGACTACTCATGGCCAGACCCAAAATTGCGCTGATCGGCGCAGGGCAAATCGGCGGGACGCTTGCGCATCTCGCAGCCATCAAGGAATTGGGCGACATCGTCCTGTTCGACATTTCCGAAGGCACGCCCGAAGGCAAAGCGCTGGACATCGCGGAATCCGGCCCCTCGGAAGGCTTCGATGCCAAGATGAGCGGCACCCAGTCCTATGAGGACATTGCAGGCGCGGACGTGTGCATCGTCACCGCCGGCGTGCCCCGCAAGCCGGGCATGAGCCGCGATGACCTGCTGGGCATCAACCTCAAGGTCATGAAATCCGTGGGCGAAGGCATCCGCGACCACGCACCGAACGCCTTTGTGATCTGCATCACCAACCCGCTGGACGCGATGGTCTGGGCGCTGCGCGAATTCTCGGGCCTGCCCCACGAAAAAGTCTGCGGCATGGCCGGCGTTCTCGACAGTGCGCGCTTCCGTCACTTCCTGGCCGAAGAGTTCCAGGTGTCAATGCGCGACGTTACGGCCTTTGTGCTGGGCGGCCACGGCGACACGATGGTGCCGCTGACACGGTATTCGACAGTGGCGGGCATCCCGCTGCCCGACATGGTCAAGATGGGCTGGACCACGCAGGAGAAACTGGACGCGATCGTTCAGCGCACCCGCGATGGCGGTGCCGAAATCGTTGGCCTGCTGAAAACCGGATCGGCCTTCTATGCGCCCGCGACCTCTGCCATCGAAATGGCCGAGGCGTTCCTGAAAGACCAGAAACGCGTGCTGCCTTGCGCCGCTTACGTAGACGGCGCCCTGGGCCTCAAGGGCATGTATGTCGGCGTGCCCACCGTGATCGGTGCCGGTGGCATCGAAAAGGTGCTCGACATCAAGATGACCAAGGACGAGCAGGCGATGTTCGACAGCTCGGTTTCGGCCGTCCAGGGACTGGTCGACGCATGCAAAGGTATCGACAGCTCGCTGGCCTAAGTCGGGGCGTGATGTGATGATCAAGTCCGGGCGCGTCTGACGTGTCCGGATTTTATGGACTGCCCCTGTCGCAAGGGCAGCCCGCCAACTTCGCCCCGCCCGCGGGGGGCTCAGGGGGGTCTACGTGTCCCAATTGCCTGACATCAAACGCAAGCTGACCACGATACTGTCAGCCGACGCCGCCAATTATTCGGGTCGCATGGCCCACAACGAAGTGGACACGGTGCAGGCCCTGCGCCGCGCGCGCCGGGTGATCGACGCCGCCATCCTCACCCGCGGCGGGCGCATTGCCAACACCTCTGGCGACGGGCTGATTGCCGAACTCCCCTCTGTCGTCGAAGGCGTGGCCGCCGCCGTCACGATCCAGCGTGAACTAAACGCCACCAAAGACGCCCTGCCGTTTCGCATCGGTTTGCATCTGGGCGATGTCATCGTCGAAGGCAACGACCTGCTGGGCGATGGTGTCAATCTGGCCGCAAGGCTGCAAGAGAACGCCTGCGTCGGCGGGATACTGGTGTCGCGTCAGGTCGTTGACCATGCGCGCGGCAGGCTAGATGCCGACTTTCGCCCGCTTGGCCCCTCCACCCCCAAAAACCTGGCGAGTGAGGTCGAGTTGTTCGGCGTTCTGGCCGAAGGGGTCAATGCACCCAACGATCTGGTCGCGGTCGCTCCGCGCGTTGATCGCGATGCACCCGCCCGCCCCAACAAGGACGCCCGCAGCCGGTTCCGCAAGTCGTGCCAGCGCGCAGGACTGGCCACAACCGTCTTGGTGATCATCGACCTGACGAATGGGGCCGGCCTTGGATGGCCCGCGCTGGCCGTCGCCGCGATCGGCGTGTCGCTGGCGTTCAAGTGGCGAAATCTTTCTGGCTCCCAAGGTTGAACATTCCGCCGCCACAGGGGAATCTGCGCCGACAGAGAGGAAAACCTGATGTCAGGCGTGCGTCCTTGATTTTTGTGATCACAGGAAAAATCGTGTGATCACAAATGCGCGAATTTCTGCGCAAAACCCCGCTTGCAGCAATTTTGCAGTTTACGCTGTCTTCATGCATGGTCGTATAGAGCCAAATTAAACCGCAGCTAATCAGGACCGCTTTGTCATGAACATCCACGAATACCAGGCCAAGGCCTTGCTTCGCTCTTATGGTGCCCCCGTTTCCGACGGGCGCGTCGTGCTGAAAGCCGAAGACGCCAAGAACGCAGCAGCCGAAATGGACGGCCCGCTGTGGGTGGTCAAGGCGCAGATCCACGCAGGTGGACGCGGCAAGGGGCACTTCAAGGAAGCCGACGCCGGTGAAAAAGGCGGTGTGCGCCTGACCAAATCGGTCGAAGAGGCCGCCGAGGAAGCCAAGAAGATGCTGGGCCGCACATTGGTCACGCACCAGACCGGCCCCGCAGGCAAACAGGTCAACCGCATCTACATCGAAGACGGCTCGGGCATCGAGACTGAACTTTACTTGGCCCTGCTGGTGGATCGTCAAACCAGCCGCGTCAGCTTTGTATGCTCGACCGAGGGCGGCATGGACATCGAGGAAGTCGCAGCCTCGACACCGGAAAAGATCCTGAGCTTTTCGGTCGATCCCGCGTCGGGCTATCAGGCATTCCACGGCCGCCGTATCGCGTTCGAGCTGGGCCTCGAAGGCAAGCAGGTCAAGCAATGCGTCGGCCTGATGGGTCTGCTCTACAAGGCGTTCCTGGAAAAAGACATGGAGATGCTGGAGATCAACCCGCTGATCGTCACCGACGGCGGCGACCTAAAGGTGCTGGATGCCAAGGTCAGCTTTGACGGCAACGCGATGTACAAGCACGCGGACATCAACGAGCTGCGCGACGAGACCGAGGAAGACCCCAAGGAACTCGCAGCCTCGAAATACGATCTGAACTATATCGCGCTGGATGGTGAAATCGGCTGCATGGTCAACGGTGCCGGCCTTGCGATGGCCACGATGGACATCATCAAGCTTTACGGGGCCGAGCCTGCCAACTTCCTCGACGTAGGCGGCGGCGCGACCAAGGAAAAAGTGACCGAAGCGTTCAAGATCATCACCTCCGACCCGCAGGTCAAGGGCATCCTGGTGAACATCTTCGGCGGTATCATGCGCTGCGATGTGATCGCCGAGGGCGTCGTGGCCGCAGTCAAGGAAGTGGGCCTGAAGGTGCCGCTGGTCGTCCGTCTGGAAGGCACAAACGTGCAACAGGGCAAGGACATCATCAACAACTCTGGCCTTGATGTGATCGCCGCCGAAGACCTCAAGGATGGCGCACAGAAGATCGTGCAAGCGGTCAAGGGCTGATTGACAGGCTTGCGGGGTGCGGTCCGTTTGGCACCGCATCCCGCAAGCCGTCTTTTGCCGAAACGGAGGTTCGATGTCATGCGCAAGCTTTTCGTCATTCCGGCTTTTGACCGGGCCCTCCTATGTTCCCATGCGCCCACTGGAGCGTTGAATTGATGCGCCGTCACTGCCCTGCTGCCCTTGCCGTCGCGCTGTCCTTCGGGACGGCCAGCGCGGTCATGGCCGACGGGCAGGCCGCGATGCAGGCGTTCAACGCCTATTGCTTTCAGGCCGGGCAGACATCAATGCAGGCCCGTGCCAACATGCAGGCGCTGGCAGGCACGCCGCTGCCGTTCACGCTGGTGTTCTGGGATGCCACGCTGGAAAAGGCCCCTGCCGATGCCCCCCGCGGCGTCGAGCGGCGGTGCGAAGTGTCGTGGCCCGGCGACCAGCCCCGGACCGCAATCGACGCGTTGCGCGCCCAAATGGCAACGCCGCCGGTCTTTGGCCAGCCAACCGCCCTGCCCGACACCCATGCGGCACAGGCAGGCACCGCATTGATAGAGGGGCGCGAACTGCTGCAAGGGCGCGTGGCCGTCGTGCACGTGGGCACACGGGCCCAAGGGGCAGCGACCCGCACCTTCATGGCTGTCGACCGCCTGCCGGTCTCGATTGCTCCGGGGGACAGCAAATGAGCGTCTCGCACAGCCTGATCCACGCGGTCACGCATACCCCGTTCAAGACGGCTGCGACCAACGGCGGCCCAGCCCGCAGGCCGCACGCACCTGCAACCTCAATCATCGGGCGCCGACCTCACAGGGTCGGGCGCCCGTTCTAGAAACATCGCAAACAACCGACAGATCGTAAGCAAGGAAACCAAAATGGCCGTTCTTATCGACGAAAACACCAAAGTCATCTGCCAGGGCCTGACCGGCTCGCAGGGGACATTCCACACCGAACAGGCCATCGCCTACGGCACTAAGATGGTCGGCGGCGTGACACCGGGCAAGGGCGGGCAGACCCATCTGGACCTGCCGGTCTTCAACTCGGTCCACGAAGCGATGCACGTCACCGAAGCCAACGCATCGGTGATCTACGTGCCGCCCCCCTTCGCAGCGGATTCGATTCTCGAGGCGATCGACGCGGGAATGCCGCTGATCGTGTGCATCACCGAAGGCATTCCGGTTCTGGACATGATGCGTGTCAAACGCGCGCTGGAAGGGTCCAAATCCCGCCTGATCGGCCCCAACTGCCCCGGTGTCATCACGCCGGACGCCTGCAAGATCGGCATCATGCCCGGCCACATCCACAAGCGCGGCTCGGTGGGTGTTGTTTCGCGCTCGGGCACGCTTACCTATGAGGCTGTGAAACAGACAACCGACATGGGCCTCGGCCAGTCTTCGGCCGTGGGCATCGGCGGCGACCCCGTCAAGGGCACCGAGCATATCGACGTGCTGGAAATGTTCCTGGCCGATCCAGAAACCCAGTCGATCATCATGATCGGTGAAATCGGCGGTTCCGCCGAAGAAGAAGCGGCGCAGTTCCTGGCCGACGAGCGCAAGAAGGGCCGCTGGAAACCCACTGCAGGCTTCATCGCGGGCCGCACTGCCCCTCCCGGACGCCGCATGGGCCACGCGGGCGCCATCGTCGCCGGTGGCAAAGGCGACGCGGAAAGCAAGATCAACGCGATGCGCGAAGCCGGGATCGTGGTGGCAGACAGCCCCGCGACACTGGGCGAAGCGGTCAAGGAAGCGATCGACAAGGGGTAATTGTGGAGGGCGCAAACAACATACCTTCCGGCATTTTAGCCGTGTTCCGCTTCAAGGGGCGCGTGGCCCGCAAGGCATATTGGCAGTTCCTGCCAATAGCCTTGCTGCCGCCTGTATTGTATGCGTCGCAAGTCGATTGGCTGGAGGTGCATCCTTGGCATGGGATGGCGAAACTTGCGGTACTGTTTGTCACCGCCCTTCCCCTTCTTCTGGCGACTTCTCGCCGTCTCAATGACGCGGGGTTCGACGGCGTACAGGCTTTTTACCCCTTCGCCCCCTTTGTGATCCTCTGGCTCGGCTATCAGGTCTTCCTGTGGGCCGGCTTGGCAATCGGCTTGGTGGGTGGCGGCCTTATCGCTCTGCTTTTGTGGTTCGTTGCCGCACTTATCCTGATCCCACTCCACCTCATTATGCTCTTCGTAACTTTGATGACGACAGCGACCGTTCTTGGCCAAACGCTCGTCGCATCCGAACCCGGCACCAACGCACACGGTCCCAACCTTCGTGAGGTACTTTAATGACCGACCACCCCGCCAACGACCAGTTCCACGCTTCGTCCTTCATGCAGGGGCATAACGCGGAATACCTTGAACAGATGTATGCCCGCTATGCCAACGACCCTAGCGCGGTGGACGAAGCCTGGCAGGCCTTTTTCAAGGCGATGGGCGACGAAGGCAGCAACGTCAAAGCCGAAGCCGCGGGCCCCAGCTGGGCGCGCGCCGACTGGCCGCCGATGCCGGGTGATGACCTGACTGCTGCGCTGACCGGTGAATGGGCGCCCGAGCCCGAGGTCAAAGGGGCTGGCGACAAGATCAAGGCCAAGGCCGCCGACAAGGGCGTCGAGTTGAGCGACGAGATGGTCAAACGCGCCGTGCTGGACAGCATCCGCGCGCTGATGATCATCCGCGCCTACCGCATCCGCGGGCACCTCGTCGCCGATCTTGATCCCTTGGGCATGCGCGACAAGGTTCCGCACCCCGAGCTGGACCCGAAATCCTACGGATTTACCGACGCCGACATGGATCGTCCGATCTTCATCGACAATGTGTTGGGCCTCGAAATCGCGACGATGCGCCAGATCATGGACATCGTAAACCGTACCTATTGTGGCACTTTTGCCCTGCAGTACATGCACATTTCCAATCCCGACGAATCCGCTTGGCTAAAAGAACGGATTGAGGGACTGGGCAAGGAAATCCAGTTCACCCGGGAAGGCCGCAAGGCGATCCTGAACAAGATGGTCGAGGCCGAAGGCTTCGAGAAGTTCCTGCACGTCAAATACATGGGCACAAAACGCTTCGGTCTGGACGGCGGCGAAAGCCTGATCCCCGCAATGGAACAGGTGATCAAGCGCGGCGGTGCCCTGGGCGTCAAGGAAATTGTAATCGGGATGCCGCACCGTGGCCGCCTGTCGGTTCTGGCCAACGTGATGCAGAAACCTTACCGCGCGATCTTCAACGAATTTCAGGGCGGCAGCTTCAAGCCCGAAGATGTCGACGGATCCGGCGATGTGAAATACCACCTTGGTGCCTCATCGGACCGTCAGTTCGACGACAATATGGTACACCTGTCGCTGACGGCCAACCCCTCGCACCTCGAGGCGGTGAACCCCGTCGTGCTGGGCAAGGTCCGCGCCAAGCAGGACCAATGGGGCGACCTTGAACGTACCAGCGTCATGCCGATCCTGCTGCACGGCGATGCGGCCTTTGCCGGACAGGGCGTTGTTGCCGAATGTTTCGCCCTGTCGGGCCTGCGCGGCCACCGGGCCGGCGGCACGATGCATATCGTGGTGAACAATCAGATCGGCTTTACCACGGCGCCGCACTTTTCGCGCTCGTCGCCCTATCCCACCGACAATGCGCTGGTGGTCGAGGCGCCGATCTTCCACGTCAACGGCGACGACCCCGAGGCCGTGGTGCACGCCGCCAAGGTGGCCACCGAGTTCCGCCAGAAGTTCCACAAGGACGTCGTGATCGACATCTTCTGCTACCGCCGTTTTGGTCACAACGAGGGCGACGAGCCCATGTTCACCAACCCGGTGATGTACAAGAAGATCAAGCAGCAAAAGACCACGCTGACGCTGTATACCGACCGTCTGGTCAAGGACGGCCTGATCCCCGAAGGCGAGATCGAGGACATGAAGGCGGCGTTCCAGGCCAAGATGAACGAAGAGTTCGAGGCCGGTAAGGAATACCGCCCCAACAAGGCCGACTGGCTGGACGGCAAGTGGTCTCATCTGGATAAGATGAAGCAAAAGCGCTATCAGCGCGGCAAGACGGCGATCAAGCCCGAGACGCTGGCTGATGTCGGCAAGGGGCTAACCACTGCCCCCGAGGGCGTGCCCCTGCACAAGACGGTCGAACGGCTGCTGGACGCCAAGAAAGCAATGTTCGAAAGCGGCATCGGTTTCGACTGGGCCACCGCCGAGGCAATCGCATTCGGCTCCCTGCTGACCGAAGGCTATCCTGTGCGCCTGTCCGGTCAGGACAGCACGCGCGGCACCTTCAGCCAGCGGCATTCGGCCCTGATCAACCAGGACAACGAGGACCGCTATTACCCGCTGAACAACATCCGCGAGGGTCAGGCGCACTACGAAGCCATCGACTCGATGCTGTCGGAATACGCGGTGCTAGGGTTTGAATACGGCTATTCACTGGCCGAACCCAACGCGCTGACCATCTGGGAGGCGCAGTTCGGCGACTTTGCCAACGGCGCGCAGATCATGTTCGACCAGTTCATCAGCTCGGGCGAAAGCAAATGGCTTCGGATGTCGGGCCTCACGGTCTTGCTGCCGCATGGCTTCGAGGGGCAAGGGCCCGAACACTCCAGCGCCCGTCTGGAGCGGTTTTTGCAGATGTGCGGACAGGACAACTGGATCGTGGCCAACTGCACCACGCCGGCCAACTATTTCCACATCCTGCGCCGCCAGATCCACCGCGACTTCCGCAAGCCGCTGATCCTGATGACGCCGAAATCGCTGCTGCGTCACAAGTTGGCAATCAGCAAGGCCGAGGAATTCACGACCGGATCGTCGTTCCACCGCGTGCTCTGGGACGATGCCGAGCATGGCAATTCCGAAACCACGCTGGCCGCCGATGACAAGATCAAGCGCGTGGTGATGTGTTCCGGCAAGGTTTACTATGACCTGCTGGAAGAGCGCGACGCGCGCGGCATCGACGACGTCTATCTGCTGCGGTTCGAGCAATACTATCCCTTCCCCGCGCAATCCGCGGTCAAGGAACTGGAGCGTTTCAAGGACGCCGAGATGATCTGGTGCCAGGAAGAGCCCAAGAACCAAGGCGCCTGGACCTTCATCGAGCCCAACATCGAATGGGTCCTGGGCCGGATCAAGGCCAAGCACACGCGCCCTGAATACGTTGGCCGCGCCACCTCGGCCTCGCCTGCGACGGGTCTGGCCAGCCAGCACAAAGCACAACAAGCCGCCCTCGTTGACGAGGCGCTGACCACCAAAGGATCGAAACAATGACCGATGTCCGCGTGCCCACCCTGGGCGAATCCGTGACCGAAGCCACCGTCGCCACGTGGTTCAAGAAACCCGGCGACGCAGTGGCCGTCGACGAAATGCTGTGCGAGCTGGAAACCGACAAGGTGACGGTCGAAGTGCCCAGCCCCGTCGCAGGAACGATGGGCGAGATCGTCGCTGCCGAGGGTGATACCGTGGGTGTCGACGCCCTGCTCGCAACCATCTCCGAAGGCGGCAAGGCCGAGGCAGACACGACCGGTGAGCAGGCTCCGAAGACCGACACCAAGCCCAAAGAAGAGAGCGCACCCGCCCCCGAAAAAACCTCGGGCGACAGCGCAGGCAGCGTCGATGTGATGGTGCCCACATTGGGCGAAAGCGTCACCGAGGCGACAGTCAGCACCTGGTTCAAGCAGGTCGGCGACACCGTCAGCCAGGACGAGATGCTGTGCGAGCTGGAAACCGACAAGGTCAGCGTCGAAGTGCCGGCGCCCGCAGGCGGCGTATTGTCCGAGATTACTGCCCCCGAGGGCACTACCGTCGATGCCTCCGCCAAACTGGGCGTGATCTCGGGCTCCGCCTCCGGCGAGCTTGAGCCGGCACCCGCCCCTGCGCAAAACGCAGATGCGGCAACGGCGACCGGCAAACCGGGCAAGGATGTCGAGGACGCACCATCGGCCAAAAAAGCCATGGCCGAGGCAGGCATCAGCCGCGATCAGGTCACCGGATCAGGCCGCGACGGGCGCATCATGAAGGACGACGTGGCCAAGGCCGTGGCTGCCGCAGGCAGCGCGCCCGCTCCGCAAGCCTCGTCCGCGCCGCGTGCACCCGTCTCTGCCGACGACGAGTCGCGCGAAGAGCGGGTGAAGATGACCCGCCTGCGCCAGACCATCGCGCGCCGTCTGAAAGACAGCCAGAACACCGCCGCGATGCTGACCACCTACAACGAGGTCGACATGACCGAGGTGATGGCGCTGCGCGACGAGTACAAGGACCTGTTCCTGAAGAAACACGGCGTGAAACTGGGCTTCATGTCCTTCTTCACCAAGGCCTGTGTGCACGCGCTGAAAGAAGTGCCCGAGGTCAACGCCGAGATCGACGGCACCGATGTGGTCTACAAGAACTTCGTCCACATGGGCATCGCCGCAGGCACGCCCACGGGTCTGGTGGTTCCGGTAATCCGGGATGCCGACGCAATGTCCTTTGCCGGGATCGAGAAGGCCATCGCCGAAAAAGGTGCCAAGGCGCGCGACGGCAAACTGTCTATGGCTGAAATGCAGGGCGGAACGTTCACCATCTCGAACGGTGGCGTCTATGGCTCGCTGATGTCCTCGCCGATCCTGAACCCGCCGCAATCGGGTATCCTGGGCATGCACAAGATCCAGGACCGCCCGATGGCGATCAAGGGTCAGGTGGTGATCCGCCCAATGATGTACCTGGCGCTCAGCTATGATCACCGCATCGTGGACGGCAAGGGCGCCGTGACCTTCCTGGTGCGCGTCAAGGAAGCGCTGGAAGATCCCCGCCGGTTGCTGATGGATCTGTAAAGACCATGAAACCACAGGCCAGCGCCCTGCATCTAACGCAAGGCGCTGGTCGGCAATGCCGACGCATCTGCCTTTCAGGAGCATGTTGAAATGACCCCGATCCTGCTGACCATCGCCCTCGCGGGCCTGCTGCACATCGCGCAGTTCGTGGTTGCCTCGACCATGGCGAATATGGATGTCGGGCCGGGCTATACCACCAGCCCCCGCGACCGAGAGCCCAGCCGTCCGATGCGCAAGACCACCGGGCGGATGCTGCGGGCCTACGACAACAACGTTGAGATGTTCCCGTTCTTCGCTGCCGCCGTACTGCTGATCCACCTTACAGAACAGCCCAGCACGGTCACCCTGTGGACCGCATGGATCTATCTGGCCGCCCGCGCGCTCTATATCCCAGCCTATGCGCTGGGGTGGCAGCCTTGGCGGTCCTATATCTGGCTGGTGGCCATGGTATCGGTCGCCACGCTTTTCATCGCCTCCCTGATCTAGGGACGCGCCCGCACACACCGGGCCCGACGGCCCCCACGAATAACGGCTTACCAGCCTCACGAGAAACCCCGACATCAGGCCCGATACCGGCCAGAGGGGCTAAATCGACCAAGGAGAAGACCTCATGGCATCCTACGACGTCATCATCATCGGTTCCGGCCCCGGCGGCTATGTCTGCGCAATCCGTTGCGCGCAACTGGGCCTGAAAGTGGCCTGCGTCGAAGGCCGCGAGACATTGGGCGGCACCTGCCTGAACGTCGGCTGCATTCCGTCCAAGGCATTGTTGCACGCATCCCACATGCTGCACGAGGCAGAGCACAACTTTGCCGACATGGGCCTGAAGGGCAAAAGCCCCTCGGTCGATTGGAAACAGATGCTGACCTACAAGCAGTCCACCATCGACACCAACACCAAGGGCATCGAATTCCTGTTCAAGAAGAACAAGATCGACTGGCTCAAGGGCTGGGGTTCGATCCCCGAGGCGGGCAAGGTCAAGGTCGGCGACGAGGTCCACGAGGCCAAGAACATCATCGTCGCGACAGGCTCCGAAGCGGCATCGCTGCCCGGCGTCGAAGTCGATGAACAGGTTGTCGTCACCTCGACCGGCGCACTGGAACTGAACAAGGTTCCGAAATCCATGGTCGTGATCGGCGCGGGCGTCATCGGGCTGGAACTGGGCAGCGTCTATGCGCGCCTGGGGACCGAGGTGACCGTGGTTGAGTACCTCGACACGATCACCCCCGGCATGGACCCCGAAGTTCAGAAGACGTTCCAGAAGATGCTGACCAAGCAGGGTCTAAAATTCATCCTGGGCGCTGCCGTGCAAAAGACCGAGGCGACCAAATCCAAGGCCAAGGTGCATTACAAACTGCGCAAGGACGACAGCGAGGCCGTGCTGGACGCCGATGTGGTTCTGGTCTCGACCGGGCGCAAACCCTTCGTCGATGGTCTGGGCCTCGAGGGGCTGGGCGTCGAGATGACCCAGCGCGGTCAGATCAAGGTCGGCAAGGATTGGCAGACCAAGGTGCCGGGCGTCTATGCCATCGGCGACGTGATCGAGGGGCCGATGCTGGCCCACAAGGCCGAAGACGAGGGCATGGCCGCTGCCGAACAGGTCGCGGGCAAACATGGTCACGTGAACTATGGCGTGATCCCCGGCGTGATCTACACGCACCCCGAGGTCGCCAATGTCGGCGAGACCGAAGCCACGCTGAAGGAGGCGGGCCGCGCCTATAAGGTCGGCAAGTTCAGCTTCATGGGCAACGCCCGCGCCAAGGCCGTGTTTGCGGGCGAGGGTTTTGTGAAGATCCTGGCCGACAAGGAAACCGACCGCATCCTGGGCTGCCACATCATCGGCCCGGGCGCAGGCGATCTGATCCACGAGGTCTGCGTGGCGATGGAATTCGGCGCCTCCGCCGAAGATCTGGCGATGACCTGCCACGCCCACCCGACATTCTCGGAAGCGGTGCGCGAGGCGGCATTGGCCTGTGGTGACGGCCCGATCCACATGTGATTTTTCCCTATCGAGGAAAGTCGAGAAAGGCGCGCCCGAGGGTGCGCCTTTTTCATATCGGTCTACCCGGAGGCGGCAGCCCGTGCCTTCTGGAACGTAATGCCGCAATTCTTGTGCCCCGAGACTTGCTCCAACGCGTTCAACTCACCTTTCAGACGGGCCAGTTCTGTGGCGTGGAGCTCGTTCGTCTTGATCAGCAACGCGGCAGGCCCAAGCACCGCCCATGCGACACCTTTGGCAACAGCATCGCGCTTGGCCACTTCGTTCTGCTTGACCGAAACGGCTTGGGCTTCCTGGGTGACACGCATCGCTTCCTTGGCAATCTGGCGGCAGGTCAGGCGATCGTACTCTTTTGTCGACACTTGCGCCGGAGCGACATCCTGGGCCGTTTCGGCGCATGCAGACAGAACGAAACCACTGGCCAGCAGCCCTGCATAAAATGAATTGAGCATATCAACGGCAAGCTCCGGCGCGGTGTGCGACCGGGCCAGCCTAGCATCAACAGGGTAAGCAAACCGTTACCGCAGCAACGCCGCGATACCTCACCACATCGTCTCGCTTGCCCGCTTGGGCCATGCAGCATCATAGGCCGCGCCGCCCTCTTCGCCTTCCGTGACCTCGGCCAGTATCTCACCCGGACGGGGCAAATCGGCGCTGTCGTCGCGCGCCCAGAGATCCGCGCGCATCACGGCGCGGGCGCATTGGGTGTAGATTTCGGCGATGCGGATCACGATGACGGTGGCAGGCACAGCCTTGCCTGCCGCAAACCGCGCACGCAGGTCGGCGTCATCGGTCAGGCGGGCCTGACCGTTCACCCGCACCACCGTGGTCGATCCCGGTACCATGAACATCAGCGACACGCGCCCGTCGGTCACGATATTGCGCAGCGAATCCAGACGATTGTTGCCTCGCCAATCCGGCATGGCCAACGTCTGCGGGTCCAGTTCCAGCACCACAGGGCCATCATCGCCACGCGGGCTGCCGTCTGTGCCGGCCGCGCCCACAGTGGTCAGCACGCAAAACCGCGAAGCCATGATCCATTTGCGATAAAGCGGTGTAAGGTGATCCGAAACCTTGCGCAGCGCAGGCTGGCCCGGCGTTCCGTAGAGCGCCGCAAGGGCGGCTTCATTCGCGATCCAGTTCATTGCGTGAGCCTTTCGGGTTCGAACCCTGCTTCGGCCAGCAGCGCATCGGATTTCGCTTCGACGGTCTGTTGAAGCTCGGCCATGAACGCCTCGCGCGGCAAGCCCTCGGGCATCGTGGGCAGAAATTCGACCACCGCCAGCCCCGGTTTGCGCATGATCCCCTTGCGCGGCCAGAACACGCCGACATTGGTGGCCACGGGCACGCAAGGCTGCCCCAGTTCGGTATAGAGCACCGCCGTGCCGACCTTGTAGGGGGCCTTGACCCCCGGTGCCACGCGTGTGCCTTGGGAATAAATGATCAGTTGCCCCGCCTCGAGACGGCCCGCATCGACGTCGCGCACCATCTTCTTGATCGCAAGCCCACGTTTGCCGCGCGACACTGGAATGCAGCCGATGCCCTTGGCGTAAAGACCGATGATCGGGGTCCACAGGATCTCGCGTTTCATGATGAACTTGCCCTTAGGCACCGCGTGAAAGATCAGCATGATGTCCAGAAACGACTGATGCTTGGCGGCGATCATGACGTCGCCCGTGGGCACGGGGCCGCGCACCTCGGTGCGGATGCCGACCATCCAACGCGCCGACCAGAACACCCATTTGCACCAGGTTTTGCAAGCCGCGCGCGCGCCTGCGCGGCTGAACATTGCATAGGGGGCAAAGACGATGCCAATCACCAGCATGGCAAAGTAGATCTGCACCACGAAGATCAGCGAGCGCAGCCATTGGATTACAATCACGACAGGTTCTCCAATGTGCGGCGGGCCGCCGTTCCCGTGGCAAGAAAGGCCACCAGCGCCGTCAGCGGCGGGATCACGAAGGGCACAGCCCAGCCCAGCCCCTGAAACCGCAGCCCGGTAAGGAAACCGGACATCTCGCCGCTGCCCGATGGCATAAGCAACACCGCGACGATGCCCACGACGACACCCGCCGCCGACCCCGCCAATGCGCGCAAGGTAAAGCGCCGGATGAACGCCTGCGCGATATAGCGGTCGGTCGCGCCCACCAGACGCAGCACCGCGATCACCTGCGCATTGGCGGCAAGTGCTGCCTGCGCGGCCAGTGTCACCATCGCAGCAACCGTTGCCACAATCAGTCCCGTAGCGATCCACCCCAGCAACCGCAGCCGCGACGCCGCCTTGACCAGAGGTGCGCGCCAGCGGCTGTGATCGTCCAGAACCGCACCCGGCACTTCGGCAGACAGCCGCAGCCGCAGGCCTGCCGCGTCGATCCCGTCGGGCGTTTCGATGATCTCGATCAGGCGCGGCACCGGCAGCCCCTCAAGGGACACTTCGGGGCCGAACCAGGGGGCCAGAAGCTCGGCTTGCTCTTCATCGCTCAGCGCGCGGGCGCTTTCGACACCCGCCGTGGTCTGCAAGACGGACAGCGCCGCCTCGGTCTGGGCCGCGCGCTGGTCCAGCGGGGCCACAATGCGCAGGGTGGCGGTGCGCGCAAGTTCAGCGCTCCATTGATCGGCCAGACGGCCCGTCGCCATGGACAGCGCCAGCGCAAAAACCGCCAGGAACGCCATCGCACCGGCAGCGAAAACGGTCAACCGCGCGGTAAAGCCAGAGGGCGGCACGACACGGTCGGCCTGACGGTCCACCGAAGTCAGCGATTGCAGGGCATTCAGCGTCAGTTTCATCTTCACAGATCCGCCCCCGCAAGCTGGATGCGCCGGTTGGCGATGCGCAGGACGCGCGCCTGCACCTGCGCCTTGGCCGCACGAATAAGCGAAAGATCGTGGGTGGCAATCAGCACCGTCTTTCCCATGCGGTTCAGCTCGATTAGCAGGTGCAGCAAACGTTGCGACATCTCCCAATCGACGTTGCCGGTCGGCTCGTCCGCCAGAACGATATCCGGCGACATGATCACCGCGCGGGCCAATGCAGCCCGCTGCCGCTCGCCGCCAGAAAGTTCGGGAGGCAGGCCGCTTGCCCGCGCGCTCAGCCCGACCCAGGCCAGCAATTCATCCAGATCGGCGTTTTCGGCTGCAGTGCCGCGCCCCGATACCGTCAACGGCAGTCCGATGTTCTCGGACACCGGCAAGTGGTCCAGAAACTGCACGTCCTGATGCACCACCCCGATCCGGCGGCGCATCATGGCAATGTCGTCTCGCTCCAGCGTGCGCACATCCGACCCCAGGAGCCGCACGGTTCCCGCCGAAGGCAGCAAGGCCCCGTAGCACAGCTTGAGCAGTGTCGTCTTGCCGGCGCCCGAAGGCCCCGTCAGAAAGTGGAACGATCCCGGCGCCAATTTGACGGAAACATCCGACAACAGCTCACCGCCGCCATAGCTGTACGCTACATTTTCTAACTCGATCACATCGTACCCCGCATAATGCACCTGTTGTGCCTTAGCATCGGTGCGGTTTCAATGCGCGTTGCAATAGGGGTCTAGGACAGATTGCACTTTTCTGCGCATGATCAACGCCATATCCTGTGCTACAGGACGAGTAACGGTTGAAACACGGGGAGTTCTAGGCGGTATGCGGCTGGTTTGTCCAAATTGCGATGCACAATACGAGGTTCCGGACGAGGTCATTCCGTCCGAAGGTCGGGACGTGCAATGCTCTGACTGCGGACAGACCTGGTTTCAAAGCCATCCTGACCACATGCCCTCGGACATGGACGGCGATGATGATCCGGCCCCGCACCCCGATGCGCCCGCGGCCGAGGAAGAACGCGCCCCCACGCCCGAGCCGAAGCGCCGCACGCTGGACCCTGCCATTTCCGGCATCCTGCGCGAAGAGGCCGAAGCCGAAAGCCGTGTGCGCCAGAGCGAAGCGCTTGAAAGCCAGCCCGATCTGGGCCTGGGCGACAGCGTCGAAGAACGCCCTGTCGAAACCGAGACGCAGGAATCCGCGCGCCGTGCCCGCGAAGCCCGCGACAGGATGGCAAAGATGCGCGGACAAGAGCCGCCCGCAGATACATCCGCCGCCGAAGCTGCCGCCGCAGCCGCTGCTGCCAGCACGCGCCGCGACCTGCTCCCCGATATCGAAGAGATCAATTCGACCCTGCGGTCCACCGGCGACCGCCAGATTTCCAAAGGCGACACGGCCTCTGACGCGCCCGTGCGCGAACGCAAGAAACGCGGCTTCCGCCGGGGTTTTTTCACTTCATTGCTGATCGTGGCGATCTTTGCTGCGGCCTATATCTACAGCCCGCAGATCATAGACGCGGTGCCCGCAGCCGAACCGGTGATGGCGGGTTATGTCGGCACGGTCGATCAGGGACGGGTCTGGCTGGACAGTCAGGTGACCAGCCTGCTGACCTGGCTGGATACAACGGCTGAAGCCCAGCAATAGGGCCCGTTGACGCGGCTCAGGCCCCGGCCCGTCCTCAGAAGCGGTCCAGCAGCCGTTCCAGATAGTCCAATTCAACTTGCGGACGTTCCCCCTGCGAAGAGCGGCGGCGGATTTCATCCAGCAGCTCGCGCGCCCGGCGATAGACGTCTTCGCCCTGCAACAGCCCCTCTTCCGTGCCGGTGCCGCCATTGGCCCCCGGCGTGCGGCCCAGGGGATCGCGCGCATCGGCGCGGCGGTCGCCTTCGGCTGTGCCCTGCCCCGGCTGGCTGTCGCGCTCTTGCTGCGCCATCGCCTCGCCCAGGGCGCGCATGCCCTCGCGCAGCGCTTCCATGGCCTGCGCCTGATTGTCGATGGCCCCGGCGTTGTCGCCCTCACGCAATGCCTCTTCGGCCCCTTCCATCGCGCGGCCCGCGCGCTCCAGTGCCTCGCGCGCGGCGTCGCCTTCGGGCGTGCCAGCACCGGGCATGTTACCTTGCTGGCGGCTCAGCTCGTCACGCAGCGCCTGCTGGCGATCCGCAAGTGATCCTGCACCCTGGCTCTCGCCCTGGCCCTGCTGCTGCCCGTTCTGCTGGCCGTTTTGCGCGCCCTCGCTGCCGCCTTCGCCTTCGCCGCCTTCGCCCTCGCTGTGCTGCTGGCCTTGGCCCTGATTGCCGCTGCGGCCGCGATTGCCCTGGCTTTCGCCAGCCTGCGCATCGGGGTTGAACTGTTCCTGCAAATCGCGGAACGCCTCATCGCTCAGGCCCTGCTGGTCGCGCAGAGTCTCTGACAGACCTTCCATCGCCTGTTCACCGGGGCTTTGACCGTTCTGGCCCTGCCCTTGGGTGACACGCATGTTCTCCATCATCTCCTGAAGCTCGCGCAGCGCCTCTTCGGCTTCGGCCATGCGGCCCTGCTCCATCAGCTCCTGAATCTCGTCCATCATGCGCTGCAGATCGTCCTGCGTCATTTGCATGCCGTCCTGCGGGCTTTGCTGCTGGTCGCCGTTCTGCTGCGCCTCGCGCTGTGCCTGTTCGCCAAGCTGCTTGAGGTAATCCTCGGTCGCGCGGCGCAATTCATTCATCAGCTCGGCAATCTCGGCCTCGGACGCCCCTTCGCGCATGGCCTGTTCCAGCCGTTCCTGTGCCTGGCGCATCCGGTCAAGCGCATCGGCCAGATCGCCCTCTTCCAACTCAATGGCAAGGTCCCACAGATCATCGGCCAGCTCTTGTTGCTGCTCGTCCGTCATGCCGTAGTTGGCCAGCGTTTCCATCTGGCGGATCGCCTGGCGCAATTGCAGATACAGGGTTTCCTTGCGGAAAATCTCGTCGGGCTTGTAGCTGACGGCCCGCAACACTTGCGCGCTGCGTTCCGCATTGCTGCGGTTCCAGAGCAGATCGCGGCGCATCTCGATGATCGCCGCCGCCAGCGGATCAAAGAAGCGGCGACCGGGCAAGGTGATGTCGCGCGGCACCGATTCCGTTTGCTGCTCGGCGGCGTCCAGCACGCTGAGCGTGATCGTCACCGGCAGGTTGGCCCAAGGGTGTTCCGAGAAATCCTCGACAAAGTTCTCCTCGAACGCACGGCGGTCTCCGGCGATGGGCATCGGCAGGGGCACAATGATCTCGGGGCGTTCTTCGGGAACCGGGGTCAGACCGTATCTGCGCTCGACGTTGTCGAGGTTCAGCGCGATCCGCGCCTCGCCCGCCTCGACGCCATAGTCGTCGCTGGCGCCAAAGGGCAAGGTCATCTCGCCCAGGGCGGCACTTTCGGGATCATCCAGAATCTCGACCTGCGGTGCTGCATCGGGCAAAACGGCCACCTGCCAGCTGCGCCCGCCGGGACCACTGACCGAGATGTTGCCGCTTTGCGTTACGGTGAAATCATGCGCAGCCCCCGAGGCGGGCGGCACATCGCCAACCCGGCCCGAGACGGTCTCGGCCACGGTCAGCGCGCCGACCTCGCCATAAAGGCGCAGGGTGATCAGGCTGCCAGCGGGCAGTTTCAGCGATCCCTCTGGGATGTCATTCAGATAGATCGTGGGGCGCCCCGTGTAGCGCGGGCTTTCGGCCCAGCCTTCCCACACCGGCCCGGTGGCCAACCCGCCGCCGCCCGGTGTCATCTCGGCGACTGAACCCACGCGCCAGATCGACCCGAACAGCAGTGCAACGACAAAGGCAGTCAGCGCCACATAGCGCAGGGCAAAGGGATCGTGCCGCGCCACCTGCAGGTTGCCGGGCACCGCACGCGCCCCCGACGCCCGCTGGGCCATGCGCTTCTGGTGCGCGGCCCAGACCGCCGCCGACGCGGCATCGCCGTGACCGATGGCTTGGTCGTCCATCAACGCCTGTATCGGACGCCCCGGCAGGCTGGCATCAAGCCGCGCAAGGGCCTGCGTGCGGGTCGGCAGACGAAACCGCCGGAACGCATAGACCAACGCCCCGATTGTCCCCAGCCCGCTGACCACAGCACCGCCCCAGACCGCCTCGATCGAGACCATGTCGTGAAGGCCCAGCATCAGCACCGCCAGCACGGCGAAGATCACCGCCAGCAAGGGCCAGAGGGCGCGCGTCAGGTATTCGGCAAGCATCCCTGCCCATGTCAGCCGCAAGGGCCAGCGCAGGGCGCGCAGCCCCGCGGGCGCGTCAGGTCGGGATGAAATGGCCATGTCTCGACGTTACCTCATACTAGGGTATGACAGTGACCGTCACGCAATGGCGTCACACCCACTCGGGAATGGTATCGCGATTTATCATTTCGTCAAAGGTCGGACGTCGGCGGATAACCGCGAATTGATCGCCTTTGACCAAAACCTCCGGGATCAGGGGCCGCGAATTGTATTCGCTGCTCATTACCGCGCCATAAGCCCCTGCACTGCGGAATGCCACCAGGTCATCTGCGGCCAGATGCGGCAACATCCGCTGCTTGGCAAAGGTGTCACCGGATTCGCAAACCGGCCCGACAACGTCATAGGGCTGCTGCTCGGCACCTGCGTCAGGCTCGTTGACTGGTATGATGTCATGATAGGCATCATACATCGCCGGGCGGATCAGATCGTTCATCGCACCGTCGAGGATCAGGAAATCGCGACCCTCGCCGGATTTGACATAGATCACCTTGCTGACCATCAGACCCGCATTGCCCGCGATCAAGCGACCCGGTTCAATCTCGATCTCGCAGTTCAGGTGGCCCAGCGTGCGCTTGACCATCGCGCCATAATCCGTGGGCAGCGGCGGGGCGGCGTTCGACCGCTCGTAGGGAATGCCCAGGCCGCCACCCAGATCCAGACGGCGAATGACATGCCCGTCGGCGCGCAATTGCTCGGTCAGGTCCGCGACTTTTTGATAGGCCATCTCGAACGGGGCGAGGTCGGTCAGCTGGCTGCCGATGTGCACGTCAATGCCGATCACATCGATCCCGGCAAGGCTGGCCGCATGGGCATAGACGGCGCGGGCACGGGCGATGGGGATGCCGAACTTGTTCTCGGACTTGCCGGTGGCGATCTTGGCATGGGTCTTGGCGTCGACATCCGGGTTCACGCGGATGGTGATGGGGGCGACCTTGCCTAGGCTGACCGCCACGGCGCTCAGCACTTCCATCTCTGGCTCGGATTCGACGTTGAACTGGCGGATGCCACCCTCAAGGGCCGTGCGGATCTCATCTGCGGTCTTGCCGACGCCGCTGAACACGATCCGCTCGCCGGGAATGCCTGCGGCACGCGCGCGGCGGTATTCACCGCCCGACACCACGTCCATGCCGGCGCCCGCGTCGCCCAATGTTTTGAGGATGGCCTGATTGCTGGCGGCTTTCATCGCGTAGCACACAAGGTGATCCATGCCCTCCAGCGCCTCGTCGAACAGACGGAAATGGCGCAGCAGCGTGGCTGTCGAATAGACATAGAACGGCGTGCCCACGGCGGCGGCAATGTCGGCCACCGGGACGTCCTCGGCGTGCAGAACGCCATCGCGATAGAGAAAATGATCCATGCCTGACCGCTTAAGCCAGCATCGGTGCGGGATCAATCATGCTTTTGCGCGCCCACGCGTTCAGGTCACAGGCCGCGTGCGCAGGAACAGATAGAGCGGCAAGCCGCAGCTGACCCCGATGCAGAATGTCGCCGGAATGGCGATCAGCGCCAGCCAGTTGCGGCGCACCCAGACCTCGGCGCAGATCCACACCGTCAGGGTGACTGCAGCGATGGTCAGATCCCAGACCAGCCCGCTGGACGCGGCATTCGCGTGCCACGCGTCCACCATGCCGCCGATGTCAAAGCCGTTGGCCCCGAACCACGTCAGGAACCAGTACATCGGGTGGATCGCACCCCAGATGGCCAGCAGCAGATATGCGATACGCAGCGGCGACATCAAAACGTCTTTACCACGCCGACCGAGGCCGAACCGGAGATGTGTAACCCCGGCTCGGTCACCGACGGCTGCTGGCGGACATTGCTGACACGGCCCTCGGGCGCATCAGGCGACGCGCCGCGCGTGCAGGCCGCAAGTGACGCAAATGCCGCGAGAAGGACAAAGGCGCGCATCATCGCACCCGGTATCCCAATGTCAGCGGCCCCTTACGCAGGCCCAGGCCCACATGCGTGCCCACGCCCCCGGTGCCCAGGCTGATGCCCGCGTTCATGGTGGGTTGCACCGGTTCACCGTCTGCACCACAGGCCGCCAAGGCCAGGAGGGACAAAACAGCCATCATTCGGATCATTTCAAAACCTCGCGCCAACGGCCCACCTGAGCGCGCACCTGCGCGGGGGCGGTACCGCCGTAAGACATACGCGAATCGACAGAATTTTGCACCCCCAACACGTCGAAGACATCCTTCGTGATATCGCCGTGAACGGATTGCATATCTTCAAGGCTAAGGTCGGGCAGATCGCAGCCCTTGCCCTCGGCCAAAGCGACCAGCGATCCGGTCACGTGGTGCGCGTCGCGGAAGGGCATACCCAGCACCCGCACCAGCCAGTCGGCCAGATCCGTGGCGGTGCTGAACCCTGCCCCTGCGGCGGCGGCGAGGCTCTCGCGGTTGGCGGTCATGTCGCGCACCATCCCCTCCATCGCGGCCAGCGCCAGCATCCAGTTGTCGGCGGCGTCGAAGACCTGTTCCTTGTCTTCCTGCATGTCCTTGGAATAGGCCAGCGGCAGTCCCTTCATCACCATCATCAGGCCGACGTTGGCCCCCATGATCCGGCCCACCTTGGCACGGATCAGCTCGGCGGCATCGGGGTTCTTCTTTTGCGGCATGATCGACGATCCGGTGCTGAACCTGTCCGACAGCGTCACGAACCGGAACTGCGCCGACGACCAGATCACCAGCTCTTCGGCGAACCGGCTGAGGTGCATGGCGCAGATGCTGGCGACGCCGAGGAATTCGAGCGCAAAATCGCGGTCGCTGACAGCATCCAGCGAGTTTGCCGCAGGCCGGTCAAATCCCAGCGCCTGCGCCGTCATCTCGCGGTCGATGGGAAAGGACGTGCCCGCCAGTGCCGCAGCGCCCAAGGGGCATTCGTTCATCCGCGCCCGCGCATCACGCACACGGCTCAGATCACGGCCCAGCATTTCCACATAGGCCATCATGTGATGGCCCCAAGTCACCGGTTGCGCAGTCTGCAAGTGGGTAAAGCCCGGCATGACCCAATCCGCGCCCGCGTCAGCCTGTGCCAGCAGCGCGTCGATCAGCGCGAGCAGACCCGCCTCGGCGGCGTCCAACTGATCGCGGACCCAGAGTTTGAAATCCGTCGCCACCTGATCGTTCCGGCTGCGCCCGGTGTGCAGACGCCCCGCCGACTCGCCGATCACCTGCTTCAGCCGCGCTTCCACGTTCATGTGGATGTCTTCGAGTGCGGTGGAAAACTCGAACGTACCCGCTTCAATCTCTGACAACACCGTGAGCAGCCCTTCCCGAATGGTGTCGGCATCCTTAGTACTGATGATGCCTGCCGCACCCAACATCGCGGCATGGGCGCGCGAGCCTGCAATGTCCTGCGCCGCCATCCGCTGGTCGAACCCGATCGAGGCGTTGATCGCCTCCATGATCGCGTCGGGTCCGGCGGCAAAGCGGCCGCCCCACATGGTGTTTGCAGTCTTGTCTGTCATGGTTTGGACCTTTGGAGGGAATATGAAGAAACTCTTTGCTGCGCTGGTGTATACGGCCCTTGCCTTGGGTGCAAATACTGCGCTGGCCGATGTCGAAGCCGCGATGGGCCTGCGCGACGGCTCGATGAAAAAGCTGGTGTTTCATGATGCACCTCAGGCCACGTCGAGTGCCGCGTTCCAATTGCAGGACGGAGGCGGCGACGCGACATTGGAAGATTACCAGGACAAATGGGTACTCTTGAACTTCTGGGCGACGTGGTGCGCGCCCTGCCGCAAGGAAATGCCGATGCTGGCCGAATTGCAGGATGAATTCGGTGGCGACAATTTCGAAGTGCTGACACTGGCCACAGGGCGCAACTCGCCCGAGGGGATCAGCAAGTTCTTCACCGACATGAACATCGACAACCTGCCCCGCCATCAGGACCCAAAACAGGCCGTGGCCAGCCAGATGGGCATCTTCGGTCTGCCGATCACCGTGATCCTCGACCCCAAGGGCCGCGAGGTTGCGCGTCTTCGCGGGGATGCGGAGTGGAACTCCGACAGTGCCAAGGCGATCATCGCGGAACTGACGGGGCAAACCGTGGCCGGGACGAACTGAACCGGTGAGGGTGGCCTGTGCCACCCCAAGCGCGTGTTCACTACCTCATGCACGAGGGGGCTTGGGGGGAGCTCAGGGCTGTGATAACCTAAGCCCACACTGTATTTTCAGCGAGTTCTCATCGTGCCATGTGATTGCCGGGTGTTTCCCCAACACAGCCTTGTCTGGTTCCGCTTCTGGGGTGACCTGAACCGCCTTGAAATCAACACGCTGATGTCGACCTATTGGCACGCTCCGGGGTACGATCCAGCCTTCGCAGTGTTGCAGGATTTTCGCGGCACCGACACCAATGACCTGACGCATTCCGAACTTGTCCTGATGGCGGAAAAGCTCAAGGCCTTGCGCCAAAAACTTGGTATTTCGATGCGTCTTGCGCTGCTGGCCCCCGGCGATCTCGGGTTTGGCATGGGGCGGATGTTCGTGACGTTGCTGGGCAATGCGCCGCTGGTCACGGCGTCGGCATTTCGCGATCTGGAAGGCGTCGGAGCATTCCTGAACCTCACACCAGAGGCACGGGCGCTGATCGGCAGCCCCGATGTCACCCCTGCAAGTGTGGCCATCTGAGGCGACAGCGCCTGAAATACGCCTTTGGCGGCCGAGGTACGGCGCTGATCAAGCAAAAACATCTGATCTGCCCCCCCGGCGACAACGTCTCCGGCTTTTCCTGACCCTTTCTTTTGGCCATAAATATCCCGGGGGGACGGGGGGCAGCGCCCCCGGATGCGCCCGGCCCGCGCCCTTACGCCGCGTGGCGCAAGATCGCGGCCTCTGATCCGGACAGGTTGCGCCGCGCAAAGCGGCCATAGACATGGGGGTCGCGTTCGAGGCCGGGAAACTGTTGCAGCAGCCTGGCGCGGTCCCCGGCTGCCAGCGTGGTCAGCGCAGTGTTCGCAGGATGAAAGCTTTCTGTCTCGACGCCGTTGGCCCACAGGATCTCGTGGCAGGGCAGCATCAGATGCACATAGGTCACGTGCGGCACGCTCAGGTCCACGGTGATCGTGCGTCCGTTGATCAGATCCTTGGCGGCGACCAGCACCTCGGAGGTGTTGAACAGCGCCCGCGCCGCGTTGCCCTTGACCAGCATCCGGTGTTCCGGCGACACCAGCAGGGATTCGTCCGGCCGCTCGACGCCCAGGGCACCGGCACGGATGCGGATCGGGCGCATATGCGGCATTGCGAACAGGCGGGCGCCCGTCATCGGGCGGCTGCCGACCCATTCGATCGGCTGCGCGCCGCTGTCCTTGGTCTGGACCAGATCGCCCTGACGTAGATCCTCGATCGGCCTTGCGCCGTCGGGCGTGCGTATCCAGGTGCCGGGGGTGAAACAGATCACACCGCCGGTATCGCGGCCGCTGGGATTGCCCCGGTTGGCCCCCAAGGTGTGATGCACCACCCAAAGATCGCTGTTGCGCGGCGGCATGTCGTCGAGGAACATCAGCAACGGCTGCGCGCCGCGACCGATTTCGATCACGGTCACCGTGAACGTGCGCGCGCCGTCCGTGACAACAAAACTGCTGTCCATAAGCGGCGCGTCTTCGTCCCATTTGACATGATCCGCCGGCGCATAATCCAGCGCCGCGCCCACAAGGCGATGCACCATACGTGCCGCCCGTTTGCGCAAATTCTCCGAACCGTCTGCACCGTCCAGTCGCAAAATATCAGCAGGGCCATCCACGCGCACGGGATCGCCATACCATGACCAAGCGGCCCCTACGTTGAGGGACTGCATAGGAGCGGCCTCAAGACCGTCTATTTCTGTTTGCGACCAAGAGATGACAAACGTGCCACGAAAGCCCGTTCCCATTCCTGCTTGCCTGCCTCATCGTTTTTTATTGAGCCAAGTCTATCAAAACTGATGTGACCCGCCTAGGGCCTATTTTCTTATGTCCGCAATGTGTTGCAGTCGGAACCTCATTCAGAATCGAAAGTGGGCGCGAAAGCTGCCGACAAACTGACCTTCGCCCTGGCCATCGAATTCCTCGCCCAGGTAGCTTAGCCCGTAAAACACCCCGCCACCGTTCTCGCCGCGCCATTCCACGCCTGCGCGCGCACGCACACGGGCATTGCGTGGATCATAGCCGCGCGCTTCGGGCAGGAACACACTGTCGATCACGTGGGTCACATCACCGCCGATGACAAAGCCATAGCCCGAAGCCCCGCCGTCAATCGCGCGGTATCGTTGGCCACTGACCGGATCGCGCACCATCAGCGCGCCCTGCTCCAGCCCGCCCCAGCGCATGTCGAACCCGGCGCGCACCAGCGTTTCCGCACCTGCCCGACCTTCCAGAAAGGGGCGCATCACGCTGTCGCCAATGACAAAGCTGCGTCCGGCTTCGGCGACGACCGTGGGGTAGACGCCGTTTTCGATCTGCGCGTCACGCATTGCGTCCGACAGCTCCGGCATCCCCAGCAGGTCGTGAACCGCCCCATGAAAACTGTCGAGCCCCGTGGCAGGACCCACCACGACCAGATCACCGCCGACAGCCATATCCAGCCCGCCGGTTTCGAAATGACTGTGAACGCCGACCGACAGCGCCCCGGCATAGGGTCGGTCTGCGGGATCGGGCGCCTCGATGTTGGCGGGCGCGATGATCTGGGCACCCAGCCGCAATTCGATCAGGTCACCGACCCCCCGCGGCGGCGCGCCATCCCAGCCCCGGCCCCAGACCCGCGAAGACGCAATCGAACCGGTGCGCCAGCGGTCCTGTCCGTCGCCGATAAAGTCATTCGTCAGAAGATAGCCAAAGCCTAGGCGCGTGAAATCCTCGGCTTGTGCGCTCAGGGGCAGCAACGCAAGCAGCGCTGCGGGTGCATATTTGAACATCATCGGTCCCGTCATGTCTGCCCCCCGGCTGTGTGCCTTTGGTACGCTGAATGCCCGTATCAAAGCCACGCCCAGCGCGGCTTTTGCGACACGAAGCGCCCGCAACGTGTCCTTCTGGTCGCAGGTTTGCCGCCTAAAGTGCACTTGGGGCCCTGCTCCTGTGCAGTTTTGCTCAGGTCACAAAGCCACCTGCCCTGCCTATCTGTAAGGGGAAAGGAGACCGCCATGACCGATCTCATCCCTGTCCGCACCACCGCAATGCCCGCTGAAATGGGCGTCCTGCTGCACGACTATCCCCGTGACGCATGGGCGGCCAACCCACATTTTGCCAAGTCCACCCGTGAGTGGATGCGCGCCCACGAGAAGTTTCGCGTGCTGTCCGACCACCTGCATGACCAGACCCAGAGTTTTCTGGACCGAACCCGCGATCCCGACGGCTTTGCCGATCATCTGGGGCGCTATGGCACGGCCCTTGTGCGGGCGCTGCACGGCCACCACCATTTCGAGGATCTTTCGTTCTTTCCGGAACTGTCGGAAGCCGATCCGCGCTTTGATCGCGGTTTGGAGATCCTCGAGAAGGACCACGAGGCGCTCGACGCCGTGCTGGACGCTTTCAGCCATACCGGCAGCCGCGTGATCAAGCTGGTGCAGCTCGACGAGGCAACCGCGCGCGAGGAAGCAGGTATTCTGGTGACACAAACAGAGGCGATCCGTGCCTTTCTGAACCGTCATCTGGGAGACGAGGAAGACCTGGCCGTGCCGGTCATCCTGCACCATGCACTGCGCGGATAGCAGATGCAAAAGCGGCCCCCGCGATGTTCGGGGGCCGCCAATCGGGCTTAGCCGATGATATCGTTCAGCGTCTTCGACGGGCGCATCACCGCTTCGGTCTTGGCCGGATCGGTGTGATAGTAGCCGCCCAAGTCAGCCGGTGCGCCCTGCGCTGCGGCAAGCTCGCTCAGGATCTGCTGCTCGTTCGATGCCAGTGCTTCGGCAATCGGCGCGAAATGCGCGGCCATGCCCGCGTCGCTGTCCTGAGCGGCCAGTGCTTCGGCCCAATAGCGGGCGAACCAATAGTGGCTGTCGCGGTTGTCCGGCTCCCCGACCTTGCGCGAGGGCGAACGGCCGTGGTCCAGAATGCCCTGGGTCGCGGCATCCACCGCCTGACCCAGAACCCGCGCCTGTGCGTTGCCCTTGCTGTCGGCAAGGAACGTCAAGCTTTCGCCCAGCGCGCAGAACTCGCCCAGGCTGTCCCAGCGCAGGTGGTTTTCCTCCTGCAGCTGTTGCACGTGCTTGGGGGCCGAGCCGCCCGCGCCGGTCTCGAACAGACCGCCGCCGTTCATCAGCTTGACGATCGAAAGCATCTTGGCCGAGGTCGCCAGCTCCAGGATCGGGAACAGATCGGTCAGGTAGTCGCGCAGCACGTTGCCGGTGATCGCGATGGTGTCTTTGCCGCTTGTAATCGTCTCGAGCGATGCGCGGGTCGCTTCGCGGGGGGCCATGATCTCGAACTTGTCCGCGACGCCCTTGGCTTCGAGGATCGGCTTGACGTAGGCGATCAGCTCGGCGTCATGCGCGCGCGCGGCGTCCAGCCAGAAGATCGCGCGGCAACCTTCGGCCTTCTGGCGGTCGATGGCCAGGTTCACCCAGTCCTCGATCGGTGCCTTGCGCGCCGAGGCAGAGCGCCAGATGTCGCCGGTCTCGACCTTGTGCTCGTGCAACACGGTGCCATCGTCGAGGATCATCTTGACTGTGCCCGCCTGCGGGATTTCAAACGTGGTCGGATGGCTGCCGTATTCTTCGGCCTTTTGCGCCATCAGGCCGATGTTTTGCACCGTGCCAGCGGTGGCGGGGTCCAGCTTGCCCTTTTCTTTGAAGAACTTGATGGATTCGTCATAGACCGGCGCATAGGAATTGTCGGGGATCACGCAATTCGTGTCCGCCTCAGCGCCATCGGGGCCCCAGCCCTTGCCCCCCGCACGGATCAGCGCCGGCATAGAAGCGTCGATGATCACGTCGGACGACACGTGCAGGTTGGTGATGCCCTTGTCCGAGTTGACCATATACATCGGCGGACGCGCGGCCATGCAGGCGTCGATGTCGGCCATGATGTCGGCCTCGTCCTTCACCCGTGTCAGCAGATCGCCCAGACCCGAATTGGGGTTCACGCCCAGATCGCGCATCTTGTCGCCGTGCTTTTCAAACACGGGCGCCAGGAACGCCTTGACCGCGTGGCCAAAGATGATCGGGTCCGAGACCTTCATCATGGTGGCCTTCATGTGCAGCGAAAACAGCGTGCCGTCAGCCTTGGTCTCGTTGATCTGATCGGTCAGAAAGCTTTGCAGCGCTGCCGCGCTCATGAACGTGGCATCGACAACGGTGCCTGCGGGATAGGACACGCCCTCTTTCAGCACGGTTTCGCCCGCGTCCGTGACCAGAACGATTCTAGCGGTCGCTTCCTTGTCCAGCGTCGCCGAGCGTTCGTTCGAGAAGAAATCGCCATCCGACATGGCCGACACCTTGGTCTTGCTGTCGGCTGACCAGTCACCCATGCGGTGCGGGTTGTTCTGGGCAAAGCTTTTCACGGCCTTGGCCGCGCGCCTGTCAGAGTTGCCTTCGCGCAAAACCGGGTTCACTGCCGAGCCCTTGATACCGTCGTATTTGGCACGCACGGCTTTTTCCGCGTCGGTCTGCGGGGCGTCGGGGTAATCAGGCAGCGCATAACCTTGCGATTGCAGTTCCTTGATCGCCGCGACCAGCTGCGGCACCGAAGCCGAGATATTCGGCAGCTTGATGACGTTGGCATCGGGCGTCTTGACCAGTTTGCCCAGCTCGGCCAGATCGTCCGACTGGCGCTGATCCTCTTTCAGATGTTCGGGGAAAGTGGCAAGGATTCGCCCCGCAAGACTGATGTCGCTGGTGCCCACGGACACCCCGGCGGCGGCGGTAAATTTCTGAATAATAGGCAGGAAAGACGCCGAAGCCAGTTCCGGTGCTTCGTCGACTTTGGTGTAGATGATATCGGGCATGGGACGCTCCTTGAAAGAGAATTTGCCCGTTCATAGCCGACGGATCTGGCGACGTCGACAGTATACCTTTGCATACAGAGTATCCGGCGGCATCACGGCGGAAAGTATGGGCGGCACGGCCGGGTTTCTCCGAAACTTCGGTCAAAAAGCAGCGAACGACAGGGATGGAGACACTTAATACGAGAAAAGGCTTTGCCGCAGGGGCAAACCGCTTCTAGTGTCTGTCAACCGCGCCGCGCCTTGCGAACCGATGCCAGGGCCCGACGCGACCGTTTACCTAACGCTAACATCGGGCCGTGGATAGTGTCTGACTGAAATAAAGAGGTTATATGACGGACGCGTTGCCCCAACCTCTTCGGACACCCGCCATCCAAAAGGATTATTTCCTGCGTTCGATCCTGCGAGAGCTGGTGGGAATGCTGGAACAGACCGTCGGAGAGCGCGAGGCCGAGGCCTATGTCAATCATGTCGGCATTTCGATGGGCCGCATCCTCAACGAAGATTACCGCACCGCATTCGGAAGCGATAAGCTGGACGCGCGCCAGGTGGCGGCTACGCTTGTCGATCTGAAGGCGCGGATCGACGGCGGGTTTTCGATCACGGAAATCGACAGCGACAAGATCGTGCTTGAGAACACCGCCTGCCCCTTCGGCGACAAGGTCGTTGGCCGCCCGTCGCTGTGCCGGATGACCGCGAATGTCTTTGGCCATATCACGGCGGAAAACCTGGGCTATGCCCGTGTGCGCATAGACAAGGCGATTGCCAGGGGCGACCCCGGTTGTCGCGTGGTGATCGCGCTGTCCAAAGCCGACGAGACGTCAGGCCCCGGCGAGAGTGAATTCTTTGTTGGCACAATATAGAAAACACCCGGATGCCTGATCGTATCACCCTTTCCTTGAGCGCGTTCGTTCGAATGACCGATGACGCCATGCTGATCATTGATCCCAAGGCGCAGATCATCAGACATGCCAGCCCGCAGGCGATGGATCTGATCGGCCCGACGCTGCGCACAGAGGATACCCCGCTGGGGGATGTTTTTCTGAACGAGGGCAATGATCTGGGCGCATTTCTTGCAGGCGCGCTGTCGGTGACCGACCCGCTGCTGAGCGGTGTGACGCTTGCCCCGGACAAAAGAACGCTGAGCGCGAAGGGCAGCCGCCTCAGCCTCGACGATGGCTCGGCACTTGTCTTGCTGCTGCTGGAGGCAGAGCCGGAACTGTCCAGCCGGTTCCGGCTTCTTGCCGACAAGATCGAAGAGCTTCGCGCCGAGGTGATCCGCCGTGTCGCCGCGGAAAAGGGACAAACCGAGTACATAGATTCGCTGCACCGATCCGTTTCGGTGATCAAGCAGCTTGCCGAACTGGATGTCTCCAGCGGCGATTATCTGGATATGACCGCTGCCGTCATCAGCAGTTCGTTTCAGTCGCACGGAACTGCCGTCATCGCCGAAAACCTGGGAAAACTGCGCGTCTTGGCGGCAACGGGCGTCTTTGCGGACATCTTTCCCAACCAGCCAACGCTGGGCCTGTCGCTGACGGAGTTCACCGGTTTTTCCGAAGCACAGGCAGACCGCTGGAAAGAGCTGCTGGTCTCGCACATGCAGCACGCAGGGGCGGACCATGTCAGCTTTGCCAATGCGCTGGTGATGCCGCTGCCCGTGGGGGGCAAGGTGCGGGGCGCGCTGATCTGCCTTATGGCAAACGACGGGCAGGGCCGCACCAACGTCCGGCTTGAAAGCGACCTGATTTCAGAGGCGATCGGCGGCCTGATGGCCAGAGCCGAAATCGAAGCACAATTGATGCACGCCCAAAAGCTGCACGCCATCGGGCAGCTGACCGGCGGAATCGCGCATGATTTCAACAACATCCTGGCGGTCGTGCTGGGGAACGCCGAACTGCTGCTGTATGAGTTGGACAGCATCGACATGGACGTCGCCCGCGAAATACGCGAAGCGGCAATCCGGGGCGCGACACTGACGTCGCGGCTGCTGTCCTTTGCGCGCAAGCAACCGCTGCAACCTGTGCCTACCGATTTCAACAGGCTGCTGCGCGAGTTCGATCCGATGATCCGACGCACGATCAAGGAGAACATCAGCCTTGAAATCGTGTCGTCTGCAGGGCTCTGGATATCCCAGGTAGACCGGAACCAGCTGGAAAATGCGGTGCTCAATCTGGCGGTAAACGCGCGGGATGCGATGCCGTCTGGGGGCCTGCTGACAATCGAGACCGCGAATACCCGGCTGGACAATGAATATGCCGAACGCCATTCAGAGGTGCGCGCGGGGCAATATGTCATGATCGCGGTCAGCGACACCGGCGAAGGCATGACGCCCGAAGTCGCGCGCGAGGCCTTTACCCCGTTTTTCACGACCAAGGAGGTTGGTCTGGGAAGCGGGCTTGGCCTGAGCATGGTGTTCGGTTTCGTCAAGCAATCGCTGGGCCACGTCAAGATCTACTCGGAGGCCGGGGTCGGCACCACGGTGCGCATGTATTTCCCGCGTGACCTGACAGAACTGGAAAACGTCGACACGGGCGACGCCACCAGCCATGAGAGCATGCCGCCCGCGATGGGGCACATCTTGCTGGTCGAGGACGATACCGGTGTGCTTCGCTATCTGACGCGCAGCCTTGAACTGCTGGGCTATACGGTGGACGGCGTCACCACGGCGGAAAAGGCAATCGAGCTGTTGCAGGGGCAGCGGTTTGATCTGTTGTTGTCCGACGTGATCCTGCCCGGCGGAAAGGGCGGCGCGGAATTGGCCAAGGTGGCCTTTGAACTGGCACCGGACATGCCTGTCCTGCTGATGTCAGGCTATACCGAGAATTCTATCGTCCACCACGGAAGGCTGGATGTGGGGGTCGAGTTCATCTCCAAGCCGTTCACCCGCGAACAGATTGCAAAACGGCTGAAGGGCCTGCTTGCGCGCTGAAGCCGGGCACGGCTAACGCAGGTGCAGACCGTTTTCGCTGAATGCTTCCCTGATGGTGGCGGCATGACGCTCTTTCAGGGTCCAAGACGTGAGGTTCGACAGGGCAAACAGCCGTGCCCGCGCGGTGTTGATAAACCACAGTCCCTGATCGAAAAACGTCCCGATATGCGGAAATCCGTTAGATCCCAAGCCCGAAGTTCTCCCCGGATCGCCGTTTGCGTCAACTTCGAGGGTGCGCATGATGCTCTTTTTGGCGTCTTCCCCGGCCGCCTCGCCTGCCTGCACCACCGCATCAATCCATTCGGGTTCAAACCCCAAATAGGCAATGCAGATCGTCGGTGAATAGGGCACGCCAACCATGGCTGTGGACGGATGGTAATCATAGCGCTTGCAGCTCAGCCGATCATCCTCGAGGTCTTTGGCTACGGTTACCAGATCACGAAGCGGGCGCAGATCATCGTTGCCGTGCGCCGCTTGGGTTTCGCGCAATCTCAGGCTTTTGTTGTGCCCGTGCGCAGGCGTTTCAAGAAAAAAGCTGGCAATGTCGTCGCCGATCATCTTGGTGATGCAGTGATCCTGATCCCGCTCATCAAGTGCCGACAATTGCGTCAGCGTGTCTGTCAAATTGCTGCACTTTTTGATGGAATCCTTGTCGAGCGGCGCAAGAGAGTTGGCAAAGACGATGATGTTTTCGACCTGGCGCGCCAGAAGCGGCGCAAGGCCCATATTGTCTTCGTGACCGCCATCCCCGTGGGACCATTCCTTTTGATAGAACTCGCCCGGCCGCGCGAAGGCTTTGGCGAAGGGCACCTGTTTCTGGTCGATGGGCACGAAATGCTCGGGGAATCCGAAGTTGGAGAGAACCACAGCCGACGGCGGCTTGGTCACGATCGTCTCTACCGGTGCCGCACCCGAAACGGCGGCGACATTGGCCAGTGAAAAGTTCAGACGCGCCGGGTCCGTCTTGTTGCCGAACTGCGGACTGACAAGGATCAACTCGGTCTTTCCCGCGTCCCGTATCACTGTCCGCGTGGGATGGTCATAGCCGTGGCTTTCCACAAAGCCGCCGCCCACAAGGCGCTTGGTCTTGTCGCCCAGCAATGCACGCGGCACGCCGGAATAGAGCGGGGTCATTTCCGAGCGGAATTTATGCTGTGCCCGGATGTTGGTGCGCCGGGTCAAAAGCACACCGCCCACGATCAGATAGGGCCGATCCCGCTCGACAATGTGAACCTTGATGCCCTCCAGATCGCGCCCGCTTTGGCGAATGTGGTCAAGATCGTCCTCGCGCCAAGTGAACAGGCTGTCAGGCTGCGCAGGGTCTGATCGGCCAAGGCCAAAGGGCGCCAGATAGATCTCTTCGAGCACCTCGGAAAAGGCTTCGTCGAACCGACCGCGCAGCCATGCACGTATCATCCGGTTGCGCACCGCCCCGTCGGAAATCGCGGCAAGCATGGAGGTGTCGGGAAACAGCATGCGGGCGACATTGCCTTCGGGGTCACGCGCGAGTGCGGGAAGGTAACGCGCGACCTCCTGGGGGGAGTAGCTTTGCCCCAGAAACCGGGCCTCGGCCTCGACGCTTGCGGTGACGGTCGGGCCCGTCTTGAGATAGGTATAGGGGATCGCCGTCCAACTGCCGCCCGAAATCGCGGACATGTACCGCACATCGCCGATCCAGCCGAGATCGTGAAGCGCGCGGATCTGGCCCAGCGTAGCGGGTGCCGCTCGGTTGCCGCCCCCCTGGAAAGCGACGCCGAACGAAGGCCGCTTGCTGATCTTCTCATCCGCCATTTCGGGATACTGGCTGACCAGTTGCGGTGTCGGCCAGAACTTTGCCCTGAACGGTGCCTCGTTCGGGTTCATGTGTTGGTCGCGCCAATCTTCGGAGCATGCTGACAACGCAAGAACAGCCAGGAACAGAATGGATCGCGTGAAATGTCGTGGAAGAAAGGCGATGAGCATCTAGAGCCGCTCCTTGGTTGACAGGGACGAAAATGGGTTGAAAGGCGTAAATACCGGAACGGAAACAAGTTCGAATTGCGGGTGCTTATTGGCGTAATCTTGGAGCAGCCCCAAGGAACGGTCGAGGTTTTCATAAAGCGGGATGGGCAGCCCGTCCTGGCCCGCAACCAGCGGCGGCGCGTGTCTGTCCCAGTGGATCGGCACCACATATCTGGCACCGCTGGCGACAATCGTGCCGTGAAAATACTCCAGCGCGTCGCGACGCGACCCCCAGCCAAGCCCGCCAATCCCCAGAAAGAGTATCTTTGCGGAGAATTCGGGGCGGTTCAGCGTATCCTTTATATGGCCCGCGGTCGGCACGATCAGGATATTGCCGCCCCGCGTGGTGATATGCACCGCGACGCCTGCGCCCTCCTTCAGGTTCTTCGCGCGCGTCGGGAACATCCAATCGTCATTCTTTGGCAGTGCTTCCAGCAGCCTTGAGGCCGGATTGTCGGAATGCGGCACCTTGATCAGCCGCAGGGTCATGTCTCCGTAAGACAAGACCTGCTGGTCACCGACGTCCTGAACGCGGATGTCGGGGCCGCGTTCAGCTGGGCAAAGTTCAGGGTAGAGACGCCGGGTGCGGTCGGCGGTTTCCCTCACCACCGGGTCTGCGATAAGCTCGGCACCGGTCATGCTGGCGATCAGCGGCGTATCCAGCGCGTGATCGTAATGGCCATGCATCGCAAGGATCGCATCCAGCCTGTCCGCGCCGACAGGTCGCTCTGCGCAGGACTGGCGCGTGGCAAGCCCCAGGCGTTCAACCATCGCCCCCACCACATCCGCGTCCGGCTGGATCGACCTGACGAGCGCAGCCTTCGGACGGCTGACAAAGCCGTCGACCATGATCCGCATGTCCCCGTCACGCAGCAAAAAGCTGGACACGCCCAGAAACTGCATTTCGATGTCACGAGGCGTGCGGTCTGTCAGCTTCACCTCTGGCCGTTCCCAGAACTCTGCAAAAGTGGCGCTGCAACCTGCCAGGAAGAAAGAGAGCAGAAGGGGCGCAAATAAGGCGCGCAGGAATTGAAATCGCGTCATGGGCAACACACTGCCCCGATTCAAAGCTGGCAATCTAGGAAAAATTTAAGCGCTGCCGTTCACGCTGCTTTTCGGCGGCTATTCTTCCCCATCGGCATAAAGGTAAAGAACGTCCTGTTCCGACACGCCGCCAATATGCGTGAACCCCTCGCCTGCGGCCTGGAAATCCGTGATCGTCAGCTTGGGGAACATGAAATACTTGGACCCGACATTGGCCTGCTGCGCGGCAAAGATCACCCGCGTGATCCCGGCAAACCGCATCGCCGCCAGACACATCTCGCAGGGTTGAAGCGTGGAAATCAGCGTGCACCCGCTGAGGTCCGTGGTGCCAAGCTGCGCCGCCGCCTTGCCCATCACGACGATTTCCGCATGGCGTGTCGGATCGCAGTCTTGAAAGACTGCATTCTCGGCCAGTCCCACAAGGGTATCCCCGCGCATGATAGCTGCTGCAATGCCCGTGCGCCCGCTGCTGCGATGCGCGGCGATGGCCTTTTCTATCGCATCCTGCAGCACTTGGGCCTCAGCCGCGCTAACCTGATCTGACCGGGGCATTGAATTCCTCTCACTTTCGCGTCTGGTGGAACCCCTCGCGCCGGGGCGGGGTTCCCAAGGCATATGGTTTTCGCAACGAGGAGCTTATGCCCGATTTCAAATCCATTCTCGAAACCGCCCTCTATGTCGATGATATGGACCGCGCGACCGCCTTTTACGAAGACGTCCTTCAGCTTACGTCACTGATGAAGTCAGACCGGCTCTGCGCCTATAATGTCAACGATGCCAGCGTGTTGCTGCTGTTCATCCGGGGCGGCACGCTGGAGCCTGTGGACACCGGAAACGGCATCATTCCACCCCACGACGGCACGGGGCCACTGCATATCGCATTCAGTGCCACGCACGAGATGCTGACGGTCTGGGAGGATCACCTGCGCGAGAAAGACATCGAGATCGAAGGGCAAACCACCTGGAAACGCGGCGGGCGAAGCATCTACTTTCGCGACCCCGATGGGCACCTGCTGGAGATCGCATCATCGCCCGGTCTGTGGCCGGGGTTTTAGGACCCTTACATTTAAGGACGGTCACATCTCAGGCTGATGGCACGCACAGGGCCACTGCATTGGCTAAAGCTTGCCTTCGGCGATCCATTTTTCCACGAGGTCCCGGCTTACCTCGAAATGCATGCTGTCTTCGCGCCCGAAACCGGCGCCCCAATACCAGCCTTCGTTGCGGAAGAAATCGGCCAGAATTGTCAGACCCAGCTGGGTTCGACCATCGCCCAATGAATCCAGGCGGCCGTCAATGTTGAGATCGACAGAGAGTCCAAAGGCATGTGTCGATGTGCTGTTTGGCGCGCCCCGGATGTGGCGGACGCACAGCGCGCCGGCGGTGTTGATCCGGTCGTAGAGATCCTTGTCGGCGGCCTTGATCTTGTCGAACACCACGCCAAGCGAATCGATTGCGGGCTGCAGCATGGTCACCCGGATCGGGCCGACCTCTGCCGTGACCAGCTTGCTCGCCAAACGCTCGTTGGTCATGCCCTGGCATTTGTCGGTCAGAACGTCGCGGGGCTTGCCGAACACCCCTTCGAGGTATCGCGGCGAGGCGATGTTGACACCCTTGTTAAGCTCGCGCCGGTTGGCGATCAGCACCACCTGGGCATAGGCGTCGATGATCTGGTTTGGCCCGTCGGTTTGAAACGCGGGCTGATCCTGACCGACGACTGGCGCAGAGGTGGCAGGCGCGCGGTTGACGTTCGCGGCGACCGTGGCGATCTGCTTTTCAAGTTGCTGCATCTGTTCGGTCAATGCCTCGAGCTGAGCGCGCAGGCCTTCGATCTCGATCCGCGCACCGCTGTCGACGGCAGGACCGGAGAACGCGGCATCACCGTCAACGTCATAGCGAATTTCAGCGACTGGACGGAACTGCATCCAGACCAGTAAGGCAACGCCCAGAAGAATCAGCACCATGACGCTGACGATTGCCGGTATGATGCGATTGTCCATGGAAATGCCTGTAAGACCTGAATGCGCCAACCTTGGTTCACCGCCATTGCCAAGTCAACAAAGCGACCCATCAACAGCGTTGTTTCAGCCCCTGCGCTGGTGTACCCTTCGCTTGTCCGATATTGGAAGGGTCATAAATGTTTAAGCAATTTTTCCTGGCTCTGGGCTTGGCGGTGACCGGGGTCACGGCGGTTGGCGGGGCTGCATTTGCGCAATCCAGCGATGCAAGCACGATGTCCGCAGAGCAGCTTGAAGAGCTTTTCAACAAGCAGAAAACACGCGGTCTGGTTCTTGCGCCGACAAATGCGCAGGATAACACCGGTGCCGACGACACAGCCGCCGCACGGACTGCCGCGCAGGAAACTTATGTAGAGCTCGCGCCCGAGGATCAGGTCAGCATCCAGATCAGCTTCGATTTCGACAGCTCTGCTTTGCGGGCCGACCAGAAGCCCAAGCTGGCGACATTGTGCCAGGTCATGCAAAGCGCCGATATCGGGGCGTTCCGCATTGTCGGTCACACGGATTCCAGCGGCTCGGCAAGCTATAACGAGCGGCTGTCGCTGTTGCGCGCGCAAGAGGTTAAACGCCATCTGGAGACCGATTGCGGGATCGAGCCCGCGCGGCTGGAAGCAGTTGGCGTCGGCGAGGCATTTCTGCTCGACAAGGCGGACCCAGCTGCAGATGCGAACCGGCGGGTCGAATTTCAGGCGCTCAGCTAAGGTGCGTTCATACCCGATGATCCACGGCGGTGCGGCATGACCGCGCCGCAGCCCGGCGATATTTTCAGTCCCGGCGATCTGCTGAACAATACCTACCGGATCGAGGCGATCCTGGGGCGTGGCGGCACATCGGAAGTGTACAAGGCCCGATCCGAGATTTCGGGCCGCGTTATGGCGGTCAAGGCGCTGCGCGCGGAATTTGCCAGCAACGAGGATTTTCTCGTGCTGATGACCCGCGAGGAAGACGTGCGAGAAATCCAGCACGAAGCGGTCGTACGCTACTTCGACACCCAGAGAATGCCCGATGGCGTGGTCTATCTGGTGATGGATTACGTCGATGGTCCCGGCCTTGACCGCAAGCTGGCCGATGGCGGGATGCGCGCGAGCGAGCTGATGGTGGTGGGCCAACGCGTCTGCGAGGGTCTGATCGCAGCACACGGGCGCAACATCGTGCATCGCGACCTGTCGCCCGACAACATCATCCTGCGCAACGACAAGGCCGATCAGGCAGTGATCATCGACTTTGGCATCGCCAAGGACACAAACCCCGGCGCGCAGACCATCGTCGGCAACGAGTTCGCCGGAAAATACGCCTATGCGGCGCCTGAACAGCTGAGCGGCAACACCGATGCCCGGTCCGACATCTATTCATTGGGCGCGCTGCTGCTGTCGACCTTTCGCGGCAAGAAGCCGGACATCGGTGCGAACCCGATGGAAGTGGTGCAGAAGAAGGCCGAGCCGCTGGACCTTGAGGGGGTGCCCGACCCGCTGCGCCGCCTGATCGCCAGGATGTGCGAGCCGAATCCTGAATTGCGGTTCCAATCGGCCGAGGCGCTTTTGGAAGCGTTCAAGAATCCTGATAGTATGAGCGAGGACGACCCCATCACGGCGATGCTGGACGATGCGACGGTGATCGCGCCTGTCAGTGCCCGCAGCACACACCTTGCCCCTGATGTGACGACCGCGATCGCCAAGGACGCCGCGCCCGAACGGCGGTCGCTCTTGCCGGTTCTGGCCTTGGTCGCTGTGGTGGTCGTGGGGGTTGGCGCCTATTTTGGCGGTGCCTTTGATGCGCTGATCGGGCCGCGCTATCCGGTAGCCGCCCCCTACGCAATGGTCATCGAAAAGACGCCGAGCGGCGCTGCGCAGGCGGTGGGAAACGTGCCATCGACCGAGGTTGAAGTGGCCTTGGCGGAGCGGATCGAGGGGCTGGGCGGCACGGCGGAGCTGACGCTGGCCAGCGGTGACATCCCGCCGACCTGGGGCGCCGGGCTGTTGCAGATCGTTGAAACAGCCCTGCCGCTGGAGGAATTTCGCATCGCGGTGTCCGACACTCAGGCCAGGGTGACCGGCCTTGCCGCGACCCGTGACGAACAGGCCACGGTGCAGGCCAGCTTCGCGGCAGGCTTTCCCGAAGGGTTCACCGGCACCGCCGAGATTGGGCTTGGGCCACGGTTCCTGCTGCCCGGCGACGTGCGCCCGCTGCTGGAAGACCGCGCCGATTGCGGCCCGCTGCAACTGATGTCACCGCCGCCCGTCGGCTATGCGCTTGAGGACCGGGTGATCGTCACCGGACGCTTCGCCGAGGAAGCAAGCAGGTCCGCGTTGCAGGCGGCGATTTCCGACATCGCAGGCGACAGGCCAGTCAGGGTCGAGGGCGAGGTTCTCAATCCCAGCCTATGCCGGATTGATGGCGTTTTACCCAAGGCCGGTCCGGGCGGTTTCGACATCCGCCTTGGCTATGGCGACCGCGCGGGAGACAACCTTGCCGGGCGCTATCAGGTTGGCGAAAACCCGACCATCGATGTTCGCCTGCCCGATGACATGACCGAGGGATACCTGTGGGTCTCGGTGGTGGATGTGCAGGGCATTGTGTTCCACCTGCTGCCCAACCGGACCCGCCCCGACAACAGCATTGCGGCCTTGCGTGCAGAGGCCGAAGACGGATTCGTGCGCGTCGCCTATGGCCTCGACGAAGCGCAGACCAGCGGCAAGCTGGCGTTCACCGTCGACGGCTCTGTGCTGGGCAAATCCAAGATCATTGCCCTGCATTCCGATGGCCCGCTGTTCGACGAATTGCGCCCAACGACGGAATCGGTCGAAAGCTATGCCGAAGCGCTGATCACGGCACGCGACACCAGCAATGTGACCGTGACCTCGCTGGATTCCGCGGTGCTGACCACGGAAGAGTGACGCCTAAAGCGCGTCGATCACGATGATCGAGATATTGTCTGCCCCGCCGCCATCCAGCGCGATCTGTTGCAACGTATCTGCCACCGTCTCGATGGGTTCGCGCGACAGGACACGCTCCAGAGTGTCGAAAGTCGCATATTTCGTCAGCCCGTCAGAGCACAGCAGGAACCGATCGCCGGGCAGGATCTCACCGCGCACCTTATCCAGTTCCAGCGTTTCGCCCACGCCCACCGCGCGGGTGATGGCGTTGGACTGCGGATGCTGTTCCGCCTCGTCCCAGGTCATCTGCCCTGCCAGCACGAAGGCCGCGACCATCGAGTGATCGGTGGTCAGCATTTCGATCCGTTTGTTTTGCAAACGGTAGAGGCGGCTGTCACCCGCCCAGAACGCCGCAAAGTGATTGTCCGCGACGGCCAGCGTCACGACCGTGGCCCCGATCGTGCCCTTGCCACGTGCGTCCGCTTCGGCGCGGATTGCGTCATGGGCCCCTGTGATCGCCTCGCGCAGGGCGCGGATCAACTCGCCCGAGGGCAGGTCAGGGTCGATCATCGCAATTCTGTCCACCACGACCTGCGAGGCGAAATCACCCGCCTCGTGTCCGCCCATGCCGTCCGATACTGCCCATAGCCGCTGATCCGGCAGGGTCAGGATGCTGTCCTCGTTTACTTTCCGTTTGTGGCCGACGTGGGTGGTGGCGGAATAGCGGATATGGGTCATGCGGATACCGCCACCTGGCCACCCGCGTGCCAGAACGGCGCCGACAGGTCGAACATTGCGGTCAGCTCGGCCCCGGTCGGCAGGCCGGGGACCGCCATCAGCCGGTGATCGCCATCAAGACAGGCCGACCAGAGCGCGCTGTCACCGTGCCTGCGGCGGATCGCGTCGGCGGCGATGATCTGCGCGGCTGGCAGGGCGGTTACGTATGGCGGGCCGTTCAGTGTTGCGGCGGCGGGCTGGATCAAGGTGACGGTCTTCAGCGCTGCGGTCAGGCTCTCGCGGTTGAAATCGTCCTCCAGTGCCGCCAGCGCGATATCTTCCAGCGCCTCGAAAACCGTGCGGTTGGCGAAATGCACCAGTGCTGTGCCCGCAGCGTCATGCGTGCAGGCCAGCGTCAGCGGGTATTGTCGCCCGACCCGGTCCACCGATGGCATCATGATGCCCGACACCGCCGCAGGCCCCGCCGCTTGCGCGGGCAGGGTGAACCGCCAGATCGGGGCGGACATGTAAGCCGCATCCCACCCCTGCCCGAGCGTGTCGCGCGCTGCCACGATGCTGTGTTGCAGCCAGTCGTCCCAGGCGGCCAGAAACGACGCCGGAAGATCAAGCCGCAAGAAATCCCCCATGCCGGGGATCTTGCCGAAGGCGCCAAAGCCTTGCCCCATCAGAACGAACTCGGGCAGCTGAACTGGCCCAGTGCTGGCAGGGCAAAGGGGTTCAGCACCGATCCGGACTGAAGCTGGAAGATCGAGATGCGCCCGCCCACGTTAAAGATCACGCGGTTGCGATCCGAGACGTTGGTGCGTCTGATCTCTGCGGCGCTGAGCAGGCGGAACCAGGCCCATGGGCCATCGCGGGTCATCGCGTTCGAGGTGTTGTTGACCACCGGCTGAAAGATCACCCGCGCCGAGCCGACGGAACCCGGCCAGGTGATCGCCACGGGCTTGGGCGCATTGTTGTGAGCAAAGACGATCTCCTGCCCGTCGATGTCAAGCGTGACCTCCTGTGCGGCTGGGTCCAGCGCCTCGGGCGTCATCTGGAATTTGACTGACGGCTGATCGCCTCCGGTGAAGAAGGCATCGCGGATTTCGGTGGCGTGCTGAAACTGCTGCAGGACGGCAGGGGATATCCCCAGATCCGCGTCATTCACCTTTTTCCACGCCCAAGGTCGCGCGCGCGTGTCGACATATTCGCGCAGGTTTTCGTTAAAGAATCCGTCGATCATGCCGTTCGGCGCGAAAAGCTTGGCAAAGTCGGCGATCGCCACATCTGCCTTGGCCTGCCGGTCGAAGGGGTAGCGATTGGACAGCGCCTGCGTGCAGAAGGGCAGCACCTGCGACTGCCACTTGGCGTTGATGGATGCGCGCGTGCCGTCCGCCGTGATCCCAGACGAGCCGCTGGTGATTTGGGTCGACCAGCGCTGGATCGGTCCCGGCAGACGATTGGCCAGTTCCTGAAAGCGCACGATGGCTGTCGCCTCGCCCGAGGCCGCGCCGACACCGCCCGCAAAGCTGAGTTTGTTGAGCTCCTGATAGACCTCCGTCAGCCGCCCGGTCAGCTCGGCCAGTTGCGAGGGTTGACCGTTCTGCTCTTCGACCAGCTGGTGCAGCCAGTCAAAGCGGTCCTCGACATAGGCGCCGGGTTGCTTGGGCGGCGGTCCCTGCTCGGTCTGCACGTTGCTGCGCAGCGCTTGCAGGAACAGTTGGCTGCGGCTCGACAGCGAGGATTGCAATTCGATCTCGCCGATTTCGGACACCCCCGCCGAAAGCGCAGAGGCGTTGTCAGCGCTGCGTTCCTCGGTCAGCTTAGTCTCGTCCGAAATCGCGTTGAGGATGTTGACCAGTGGTGACGTCGGCCCCGACAGGACGTTGGTTACCTCAACCGCATGGCTGAGGCTCTCCATCGGGATGATGTCGATATCGCCGAGGATCTGGTCATAGCGTGTAATGTAGTCGTTGTAATAGAGGTCGAGGACATCGCGGCTCATGGCAATCAGGGCGGTTTCCGATTGTTCGCTTTCGCCGCGCGGACCCAGCACCCAGCTTTCGCTCTGGATACGCTGGGTCACGCCAAGCGCTTCATCCAAAAAGACCGTGTTGAAGCCGTCATAAGTAAAGATCCCCTCGACCCCTTCGTTCAGCGGCTTGCCCGAGGAGCGCACGATCACGCGGCTGATCGCAGGTCCGCCCACATCCGTCAGCCGCCAGTCCGCCAACTCCTTGGCCCGAGGTGAATTGATAATCCCGTTATAGACCCGCTGCGCCAGCGGCATCTCGGACAAAAGCCCCTGAATCTGTTCGACCAGCGGCCCGTTCAGGCTGATCTCGTCCATCGGATTGTCAAGCAAGGCGGCAAGATGCACCGTCAGATCGTCGCGCAATGCTTCGCGGCCGGGGCCCTCGAACGCGACGGACCAGTCAAGCGCCATCCATTCCTTGACCAGTTCCTGGTTCATCGGCCCCTGCTGGCCCAACATCAGATAGATCTTGAGCACCTCATAGAGGAAATCGGGGTTGTTCATGTTGGCCTGCATCTGGTCTTCCAGACGCAGCAGCAGACGGGGCAGGAAATGCTCGTTCAGCGCCGCGCGGTAGCTTTGCGCCGCCTGGTTGCCGATGATCTTGCCCTGATAAAGCCCATAGGTCAGCGCGCGCGCCGGGGCCGGATCGACCACCGCAGGGTTGGTGGGCATGTCGCGCAGCACGTTGAGCGCGGGCACGACGCTGACCAGATCGGAATCCTCGATCGGGCTGCCCGGCACCTGCGACACTGCTGCGCGGTAATCCTCGATCGACGTGCTGGTCTGGGCAATCAGGTCGGTGTTGCCCAGATAGCTGCGCACCCAAAGCGCGGACAGACCGATGCCGCCGACAAGGGCGGCGGCAATTGCGGCGCGTTTGGTCCAGCGATAGCGGCGTTCGACCTTGTCATCCGCCGACACCAGCCCCGCTTCGGGGAAAATCACGCCTTCGAACAGGCGGGTCAGGAAAAAACTGCGCCCGGTGCCGCGCCCGGTGCCGATGGCCTGTCTGCCGATCCCGAAGGTGCGCGCCATGCCCATCATCAGCCGGTCGATTGGTGTGCCTTCCTGCGTACCGGACGTGAAATAGATGCCGCGCAGCAGATGACGTTTTTCAAAGCGGTTGTCCTGAAACACTTCTTCCAGGAACGATTTGGCGGTGGCCCGCACCGAGGCCACCTGCGAGGTAAAGCTGGCGACCAGCGCGCGACGCTGGTGGTCGGTTTCCTGCTGCATCCGTTCCAGCGACTGCGCGTTAAGCTGCGCCACCAACTGACCAAATTCGTCATCAAAGGCCGCGACAGGCGACACTTCGGCCTTGGTCTTCTTGGGAATGGGCAGGGTAAAGCCCCAGACCTGCTCGCGCTCTTCCTTGCCCAGATGATCGAAGAACTCGGAAAAGCCCGCGATCAGGTCCGACTTGGTGAACAGCACATAGACCGGAAAGCGCACGCCCAGTTTCTCGCGCAACTCGTGCAGTCGCCTGCGGATCGCGGCGGCGTGACTTTTCTGGGTTTCCTCGTCCTGCAGACTGAGGTCTGACAGCGAGATGGCGACGATTGCCCCGTTGATCGGCTGCCGCTTGCGGTGTTTCTTCAGCAGCCGCAGGAAACCGTTCCAGCCGGCGTTGTCCTCTTCGGCCACGCTGTCCTGCGTCGTGTAGCGCCCGGCGGTGTCGATCAGCACCGCGTTGTTGGTGAACCACCAGTCGCAGTTCCGAGTGCCACCGACACCGCCGACGGCCTGTTTGCCCAACGTGTCGGCCAGCGGGAATTGCAGCCCGGAATTCACGATGGCCGTGGTCTTGCCAGCGCCGGGCGGTCCAATCATCACATACCACGGCAGATGATACAGCGACTTGCGGCCCATCTTGGATTTGCGCAGGGCGGTGATCGCCTCCCGCAGCTTGCCTTTCAGCTCGCCCAACTCGGCCTTGACCAGTTCGTCATCCTCGTTCTCGGCTTCGGCGGCGGATTCGACGATATCCTCCTCCATCTTGCGGGCTTTGCGCGCGCGGCCCAGCAGGATCAGCAGGATGGTGAACAGTCCCAGAAACACGATGATCCCGATGGTGATCAGCCGCGCAAACACCGACAGGAACGGGGCGCTTTCCCCAAAGCTCAGGATCGGCCCCAGAAACCAGATCATCAGGCTGAAGGCGAGCGACACCAGCACCACGATCGAAATGGCCGATCCAAGCAGATGGAACATGCGGCGGATGTAAATCATGTGGATTTCCTGATCAGGACAACTTCGATACGTCGGTTCTTGGCGCGACCCTCCGAGGTGCCGTTATCGGCAATCGGGTTCTTGTCGGCATGGCCTTCGGCCTTCAGGCGAGCCATGTCGTCGATCTGCGTGGACAGGGTGCGCATCACGCTTTCGGCGCGTGCCAGCGACAGGTGCATGTTGGTCGGAAAGCGCGACGACTTGATCGGCACATTGTCCGAATGACCAACGATGATGATCGGCCCCTCGGCGTCGTTCAGCGCAGAGGCGACGCGCGACAGCGGCGTGTCGAAAGACGGTTGCAACTGATCCGAGCCAGAGCCGAACATGCCAGAGCCGGTCAGCCGCACGGTGATGGTGGACTGGTCCTGAAACACCTCGACGATGCCTTCCTTTATCTCGGCCTCAAGGAAACCCTTGACCCGTTCGATCTGTCCGTCGTTGGGCGGGGGTGGCGGCGGCGGAGGCGGTGCGCGGCGGAACAGTTCCGCCACCTGCCCTGTGTCCAGCACCGACAGCTGCCCCAGCACCCGGTCGGTCGAACGGTTCAAGAGCCAGCTCAGCGTCATGAAGGTGACCGTCAGCGCAACGGCGACGGTTGCAGACGTGATCCAGACCGGTTTCCACAGCGACAGCACCTTGTGCGGCTGCTCGACGCCCTTCCAGTGCGGCGACAGATCCTTTTCGATACTGCCGCGCTGTCCGCGAATGATCCGGGCCAGACCCGCGCGAATTTGCAGATGCTTGTCCGAGCCTTGCTGTTCGACCCGCAGCCGCCCCTCGAAACCCAGGGCAAGGCACATATAGAGAAATTCCAGCAACTCGATGTTCTTGCCGGGTTCCTTCTCCAGCCGTGCGAGCAGGTCATAGAACCGGTCGCCACCGACGGTTTCCTTGTGGAACGTGCCCACCATCGACTGCTGCGCCCAGATCGACTGCCCGCCCCAGGGCGTGTTCAGCACCACGTCGTCAAGCGTGGCGCAGATCGCGTAGCGGGCAATCTTGACGTCCTGCGCATCGACGCCGCCCTGCAGCGCGCGAGTCTCGAATCCGCGCACTTCGGCGACGACGGATCGGCGCAGCTTTTCGGGGTCCATGTGCTGCGCACGGTTGCGGATACGGCTGACAAGGCTGAACAGCGTGGCAGCTGCGGCATTGATCCGGTTCATACCGGTCATGCCCTGATCCATCGAGGGCTCGGTTGTGCCGCCCTTTCCGGCGGGAATACCGGTCGCCTGACCGCTGGGTGTCTGCGCCACCTCCGGGGTGGCTTGCGGCTGTACCTGGGGAGCCACGGCAGCGGGACGCCGCCCGCCTGGGTTCGGCTTGATCACCGTCCGGTCGGCATCGTCCGGTTCTGCAAAGGGGTCGTTGTCAGACATGTCTCGGCGCTTCCCTTTTTGCGGTCATCCCTGCCGGATCGCCCACAGTTCCATGTTCAGTCCCGGAAAATCCCCCGATACATGAACCGCGATCCCGCCCGATGTCGACATCTTACCCCAATGCGGGCTGTCTCCGTCCAGTTCAAAATACACCACGCCTGCGTGATAGGGGATCTGGCGCGGTGCCACCGGCAACGGGCGCAGCGGAATCCCCGGCAGCGCCGAGTTCACCAATTGGCGGATTTCCTCGACCGGGCCGATTTTGGCCTGGTTGTGAAAGTGGCGGCGAATGTTCTCGGCCGCGATGTCGGCCTTGACCGCCAGCACGAAGCCCGCCGTGGACAACAGCTTGCGGTCGCTGATGACGCCGACGCTGATACCGTATTTCCGCGGATCAAGCGGAATGGAAATCGCGGTCTGCTCCAGCACCGAAGACAGGTACTGTCGCAGCGCTTTGATCACCGGCTTGAACGTGGCGGTCAGGTCGTCGTGCTTATAGGCCGGAAACTTCGGCGTCGTTTTTTCGACGGCCATGAACGTCGAAAGCTCTCCGGCCAGCGCCAGGCAGGTCTCGTACAGACGCTCAGGATGCAGGTTCTCGATCTGTGCCATGTGGTGAATGACGGGCCGCATCCGGTTGACGCACATCAACAACAGGAAATCCGAAATCTCCGCCACGCCCTTGGTGCCGCCGCCGTCGCTCAGCCGACCGGCAAGCGCAGTCGTGCGGTGCCCCAGCAGCCCGTCGAGTTCACGCACAAAATCGGCCAGAGGCCCCGCCGCGCGCAGATCCAGACAGGACGGAATGAACGACTTATCCAGCACGATCTCCTGATCTGGTTTCACCTCGATAATCTTGGCGATGGGAATGCACAGCCGGTCGGCCAGGTCATCGACACCCAGGGCGAACTGCAAACGCAGCTTGCCTACGCCCATGGTCACCGCCTTCTTGCCGGTCGAGGTCACATCGGTGATCTCAAGCTCTGCTGGGCGCAGCCGCGCCGCCGACAGCTCCGCGCCGGTCATGTCGACCTCCTGCGCGCCTTGCCTGCGTTGCGGCACCGTCAGATAGACCACGCAATCCTTGATGTTGTCGGGCACGTCCAGAGCGGGTGGATGATCCTCGAAGGCGGGCGCGCGAAAGACTGTGCCATCCTGCGTCAGCCCCGAACACGACTTGATCGCGAACTGCCCGACCTTCAGCACCTCTTCGTCGATGTCCAGCTGGCTGACACCCCAGGCATAGGGCGACACCCGTCGGGCCAGCCCCGACACGAGGCTTTCGGTATAACGGTCCGCCTGCTGAAAGTGGTGCGGCTGCAAGAACAGCCCTTCGGTCCAGAGTACCTTGCTTTCCCACGACATCAGACGGCGTTCCTTATCAGTTCTTTGATCATTTCAGTTTATCCAGCTGCGCCTTGTAGGCGCGGGCGAATTCCTTGGCGAAAAGCTCGTGGAAATCGTTTTCGGCCTGGTCCGATATCTCGGCATACATATTCTCGTAGATCTCCCAATAGCGTGCCTTGCGGCTTTTCAGCAGGTTGGAGAACCCGCCCGAGACGGCGATCTTGTCCTCCAGCACCTTGGGATCAAGCCGGGTCAGGATACCCTTGAGTGCTGCCTCCATCCCGGTGATCATCGCCACCTCGTGCGCCTTGATGTCCTGCAGGGCCTGCGTCGTCGCCTCGGTTGCGTCGAGGTATCCCTTGGACTTCGGCTTGACCAGCGCCTCGATCGCCTGTTCAGGGCTGATCGAGAATTTCAACGGGTTGTTGCCACCCGCCTGGATCATCGTCTGCTCGATACGAAACTCTGACTTGATCGAGGTGCGCGTCATCAGGATCTCGCGCAGCCCTTCGATCATCAGACGCAGGACATGGCCCATGCGCGACAGGGTCGGGGTAAGATCGGCATCGTTCAATTGCATCTCTTCCGCTCCCAGCGACTTGAGGAAAGCGCGGGCGGCGGCACTGTCGCCTGGTGTGTGCGTGGGTGTAGATGTGGTGGCGGCAGGCTCAGGAGTGGGTGCAGACAAGGGCTGGGTCACGGACGGTGCCGGATCTTCCTTCTGTACGGTGGGCTGCAGTGGTGGCGTATCTGCAACTTCGTCTGGGGCCTCGGGGCCAATGTCGTCGGGCAGGAACGCCGGGGTGTCATGGGCCCCGTCTTCAAGCAGGTCTGCGAAAGGGTCATCTTCGTCGCCCGACCGCGTCGGCGGCGGTTGATCCTGTGCGTCGTCCTTGGCCGAAGACGGCGCCAGAAAATCGTCATCCCAGTCGTCGGGGATCGCCGCAGGGCCGGTGCTGTGCCGGGGGGCGCTGAAACTGTCCTGCGACGACGGGTTGTGGCGCGCCGAACTGGCCCCCTGCCCCGCATAGGGATCGGACGCCGGTGGCAAAAGGTCGTCGTCACCCAAGGGGGGCAACAGATCGTCGTCATCGTCCTCTCGACGGTCAACACTGCCGGGGCCAACCAGACCTTCGCGCCCGCCCAGAAGATCGTCGAGGAAATCGCCGCCATCGCCGGGGGCATCCAGCAAATCGTCAACGCTGGGCGCGCTGTCCGCCAGCCCGTGCGATACGGGACCGTCCTCGACCGGCTCAGCGATCCGGCTGTCGGACCCTGCGGTGACGATGTTCACCAAAATCTCATAGGGGCCGACCGACAGGATATCGCCATCGTTCAAAGGTGTCGGCGTCGCGCCCAGCGGCAGTTTGCCGTAGTTGAGAAAGGTGCCGTTGGTCGAGATGTCCACGACGACGACATTGCCATTGTGATCCTCGATTGCGCAATGCCGCTTGGACAGAACACGGTCCGGGTCCGGCAACACCAGATCGTTTTCGTCTCCGCGCCCGACGGTCAGGCTGGGTCCGCGCATGGCAACTGGATCGCCATTGCCGGGGATGCTGCCTGTAGACTGAAATTTCAGCAAAACCGCCATCTGTCGGTTATCCTCCTGTGAAAACGGTGAATTCACCCAAGTTGACGACACCCCCCATGCCGCACATGTCGCCGATACGGATCGCTGGCAGCTTCTGGATCAGTACGGTCATTGATCCCTTGGCCAGCGGATGCGGCGTGGGAACTGGACCCGCAGGCGTGGCCGTGGCCCCCATCACGATGTCTGTAACCCGCGCAGCGGGCCGTTTGGCGACCAGAACGGTCAGCGCGCAGGGAGGCAGGATCGGCATGGGCGCGCCCAGCGTGCACGCGCCGATATGCGTGTCGCCAACACGGGCTTGCGGGGGGCCGGGCATCAGAGGTCTCCTTCGACTGCAATAGGTTCGGGGGCCGGGGGTTCGGTAATCTTGTCCACCTTGCCGTTGCCGCCGCGGGCCACACTGACCGCGCGGTCGATGATCAGTTGCATTTGCAGCATGGGGTCTGCGGCACTGCCAAGCGTGGTCATGTTCATGCCGAACGCGCAGGCTGCGACGGCCCCCGGCGGGGCTGCCATTTGCGCCAGATCGCCGATGCCCAGACTGCCTGGCGCATAAAGGGCGGCAGTTGCAGCCAGTACGGTGTCGTCGTCGGCGTCAGCGGTATCGATCGCGATCTGCACCTTCTCGCGATTGGCGTCATTGGGCTCGAACACCCATGCCTCCGCCGCCTTGAGTGAGGGGGTAAGCGGGCCATCGCCGCAGATATCGCGCGCGGCAAGGCAGGCCCACCAGACCGCTTCACGCTCCGGCAGGGCCGCCGACAGCATCCGCAATATGCACACCCAGGCCTGTTGTGCGCCCAACTCTTCCAGCACCGTCTCGACCGGGGCGTTGGCGGGCGCCTTGAGCGGCGTCGCCAGCTTGATCCGCTTGGCCGCAAGCAGACGCATCGCGGGTTCGCGCGGCACCTTCTTCAGATCTGAAAACCGTTCCGTCATCAAAGCGCCCTCAATTGATCATCGTGATCCCGCCCTTGAGGATCAGTGTCGCATCCCCCTTGACGGTCGTCATGGGCGACTTGGCTTCCACAGTCGCGGTGCCTTCGATCTTGATCATCATGCCCTTTATGGTAACGCCCGTCTGATCGATCTTGATCGAGCTGGCACCCACTTTCAATTCGATTTCCTGCATCGCCTCTTCCTTGATCGACCCCAACGCGGTCTTGAGACTGTAGTCCCCCATGCTGACCGTCACGGCCTCGTTGCCCTTGGCCACTTTTCGGGTCAGATTACCGGTGTCGATGTCCTGCACGAAATTGCCGGTCTTGACCTGCTGCATGGTGTCGCCGGTGATCGTCTGCGTCGCCTTGCCCTCGATCGTCTCGGTGTGGTCGGTCTTGATAAAGACCTCCTGATTGCCCGTCTCGACCTTGAACGTGTGATCCCCGGTTTTAAGTGTTTCGGTCTTGTGGCGGTGGATCGTCTGGGTCAGGTCGCCGTCATCCTTGTGCTCAAGGCCGATCGTCACCGTGGCGTTGTTCTTAATCGTCTGGAAATAATCCCGCTCGGACTGGAACCGGACGAACTCCGCATCCTTCTTGTCCTCGAAGATCAGCTCGTTGAAGGTCTGCGCGCTGCCTTCCTTGGTCGAGCGTGTGACGATCCCGCTTTGCGTCTCGTTGGCGGGCAGTTCATAGGGCGGCATGGTGTCGGCATTGTACAGCATGCCCGTGCAGATCGGCCTGTCCGGGTCGCCTTCCTCGAACTGGATCGCGACTTCCTGCCCGATGCGCGGAATAGAGATCATCCCCCAGTTCTTGCCCGTCCATGGCATCACGCAGCGCACCCAGCAGGTCGTGTTTTCGTCTTTCTTGCCTTCCCTGTCCCAATGGAACTGCACCTTGATGCGACCATACTTGTCCGTATGGATTTCATCGCCCTTCGGGCCGGTGACCACGGCGGTCTGCATGCCCGCGACACGCGGCCAGCGGGTTTCCTGCGGGGCGCGAAACGGCTCGGACTTCGGGATGACGTCGAAGGTGATCCGGTATGTATCCTTGTTGTCCTCGTCGACCGGAATGGTGGCGTCGAACAGGGGTTTCTTGGTCTCATGGTCCTCGTAGTCGGTTTCGATCTGCAAACGGTGTTCGGCGCGGACCACGAGATACTCGATGTTGACGCTGGTGCGCGTATGGCCCTTCAGCTTGAAGGTCTGACCCACCCCCAAGGTGCGCACATTGCCTGCCCCGCGCGCCAGCTTGTGTTGCACGGCTTCCGCCTGCATCCGCACCTTGGCGAAATTGGCAGGCTGGTTGCCCAGCCGCATGTGACCGGGGTAACGGTAGTTTTCGTATTTCTTGTGCCCGTGCTTGCCCTTTTCGATAGACGAGACCGCCTGCAGATCGGCGCGCGGCTTCTCAAAGTCATAGTCTTTCAGGGTGACCTTTCCGGTGGTCAGCCTTGTGTTGTGCGCCCAGTCAAAGATGTGGTCCGATTTGCGGCGATACTCTGCCTCTTTGAAGTAGAAGTCCAAGGCAGGCCCCGATGTATTGGGCTTGTGGGCCGAGATGCCGTCGGCCAGCACCATCTTCAGTTCCTTGTTGTTCGCACCGGACTGCACGAAGAAATAATAGATCCCTTCCTCTTCCATCAACCGGCTGATGAAATCGAAATCGGTTTCATCATACTGCACGCAATAGACGCGTTTGTCGTAGGTCTCGGTCAGTTTGTTGATCTGGCCGGTGAACCCGTATTCATCCAGAACCGCCTTGATGATTTCGGGCACGGTCTTGTCCTGAAAGACCCGGCTTTCATAGCTGCGGGTCAGGAACCACAACCACGGCCTGACCTCGGCCACGAAATGCATCATCCCCTGATAGACGCCCACATATTCGACCGCCGTGCAGGTGCCGGTAAAAAACCGAGGCTCGTCCTTGTCGTCCTTCAGACCCAGATGGATAGTCTTGCCCAGCATATCCTGCAGATCAAGCTCGACGTTGGATGACACGAATTCGACCGTCGTTTCGGTCAGAAAGCTCAGCCCCTCGACCACCCGCGCGTTCTTGAGGTTGACCGGTTTGCAAGTATAGTCCCCCTCCATCCAGACAAGCCGGTTTTCAAGGTCGATCTCTGTGTTTGCCATGTCATTCGTCCCTGGCCCGAAACGGGGCGCTATGCTTCTGTTTCTATCAGACTTTGGGTCTCGCGCAGCCGGTGGATGATGTCGGGGTGAATGCCCCACAGTGCGCCCAGATTGAACTGGTCGCCCAACACGCGCTTGGTGTCGAAGATGTCCTCGAAATAAACGCAGAGGATCGGCGTGGGATACGTGCCATCGGCCAGCAAAATCTGATCCAGATGGGCGTCGCCCTTCAACAGGTAATACGACTTGCGCGCGATCCCCATGATGATGATCGGCGGCTCTTCGGGTTCGGGTTCGGGTTTTCCAGTCAGCGCATTCATCACAATCCCTCCAGCAAGGCGGCAAGTTCCGGGTCCATGTCACCGTCGTCGCCGGTGTCATTCTCGTCGTCGGTTTCGATATCGTCGAACCCCGCAAGCAAATCGTCAAGCGCGGCCTGTGCTGCCGGGTCCGCGACGGGCAGCTCCATCTCTATGTCGCCCGCCGGTGTATCGGGGGCCTTGCGCGGTGCCGGTGCTTCTCCCGACCAGGGGCCCGCGATCTCTTCACCCCCCAAGGCGCGGAACGATCCCAGCCGGATTTCATCGCGTCCCTTCAGCCAGATCACGGGCATGAAGCCGCGCCCAAGGGTGTGCTGCACCGGGTCCGTCGTCAGGTTCCGCTCGGTACAAGGAAGCGCCACCTGGTCGCCAAACCTGTCCATGACGTAGTGGAACGGGATATCCCCAAGCGACATCACGCTGCCCAAATCCAGCGCGGCACCGTCTTTCTTGTACGTTGCGGCCAGCAAGATAGCCACCAAAACCGCTGGGTTTGCCCACAGCATGCCTTTCAGCCCCTCGCCGTGGCTGAACTCTTCGAAGGTGAATGCGTCAATGGGTTCGGACCTTGCACCATAGGGTCGACGCAGCAGGAACCGGGGCGATGCCAGACCCAGATAGGCCGCCTCGGGCCGGGCACGCAGCCTGTCCCAGCTTTTTGCGGTCAACGGATGGCGGTCCTCCTTGGCGACATCCAGATAGGCCGGGGTCATGGCCGTCACGAAAGGCGCGTCCACATGGGCCGCCACCTGACCGATCCGGGCCAGCAGTTCTGCATGGGTCGGTGTTTCCTCGAAGGTGTAAAGCCCCAGTACCGCCGAAAACCCGCCCGCGCCGTCCTCGGGGTCAAGCACATCCGTAAGCAACCGAAAGAACCCGCTCTCCGCCAGATCCTCGGAGGCGGCAAGGTCAACGGCAAGTTCCTCGGCAGAGACATCATAGAGCACGATCTCCAGATCGCTGCCCGTCTCGATCCGCCGCGCCAGCAGATCAAGCGAGCGCCACTGCGCCTCGACCGCCTGAAAGTCTGGGTGATGCAGCACCAGCCGCATCGCCGTGCTCAGCGCCTGATCCGTCGCATCGGCAAGCGCTGCGGCCCCGGCATCGGACGCCTTTACGATATGCGGGCCGACGATCTGGGCGATCAAATCATCCGCCGGTCCCGGTTCGGACAATCTGCCCGAAGTGTCACCGATCAGCGACTGGAAATCGCTCAGCTTCACATGCGCCGGGATCGAGGTGGCCCCCGACCGCTTGGGCAGACGGATCGGCGTGCGGTAGGCCTCGGACCATTGTTTCAGCCGTTCGGTTGCCTTTTCGGCCATCGACCCAATGCCAAGTTGCTGGCGCAGACCTGCGATCTCGGCAAATATCCCCAGCTTGTCGTAAATCTCATCCGGGTGCAGATCGTCGATTTCGGACAGCTCTAGCGAAACACCGCTGCCATTCTTGCCAATGGGCAGGGTCAGCGTGGTGGCAAAGCGCGCGATCACCTCGTCCAGCGTATCGAGATCCAGAACGACGGCTGGACGCGTAGCAAGCGCAGCGCCGGTTTCGATCGCACCGCGCGCCGCACGCCCTGAGAAATCACCAAAGAGTGCCATCCTGAACTTTGTCCGGTTCAAGGCTTCGCGTTCAGGCCGCGCCGCGCTGATCGTGCCAAACGGCGATTGCGGCGGTGGGCTGTCGGTAGGTGCAGCGCCCCCGTCCAGATCGGCCAGCATGGCGTCCAGATCGTCGGGTTCTTGCGGGTCGGTCTGCGCAGGCTCTGGCGTCTCGAAATCCGCCAGCAGATCATCCAGGCCGTCCACCGTGGCAGGTTTGCTGCCCGCGTCCGAAGTGTCCTCCAGATCGGCGAAGAGCGCATCGAAGTCATCTGCCTCTGGCGGCGACATATCGGCGTCTTCGGGTGTATCCTGAGGCTCCGCAGAAACCGTGGGACCATCCAGATCGGCCAGCAGGTCGTCCAGATCGTCAAGCCCTGCAGTTGCCTCGGTATCGGGCTGCTCTGGTGCAGGCGTTTCAATGTCGACCAGCGGATCGTCTAAGACTTCGGGCATTTCAGCCTCGGTGCCGACGTCCGAAGTCTCGTTCAGTTCGGCGAAGAGCGCATCGAGGTCATCTGTCTCTGGCTGTGTCGATGCTGTCTCATCGCCGTCCGTGGATGTCTCTGCGGTCGAGCTGCCCAGATCGGCCAGCAGGTCGTCAAGATCATCCATCGCAGGTGCAGGGTCCGCCACATCCGCCGTGTCGATCACTGCAAGGATATCGTCGGAGGTGGGCGCGTCCGGCTGGTGGCCCATGGTTTCGGGAAGACCTGCAAGTATGTCCAGCGTGTCGTCGTCCACCTCGGCTTCGGGTGTCGGCGCGATCCCCGATAGCACATCGTCGATGTCATCAGCCACGGGCGCATCCGGTGCCGCCGTTTCCAGGCTGGACAGGATATCGTCAAGATTGTCCGCGTCAGGCACATCCGCCACATGGTCGAGGGCGGACAATATGTCCTGCGTGCTGACCGTGTCGAAGGTTTCTACCTCTGTCGCAGGTGCGATGCCAGACAGGACGGCGTCGGTCGTGTCTTTGGCTTCGGTGTCCATCACGCGGGTGATGCCCGACAGGATATCGTCGCTGGTATCCTCGGGCGCTGTGTCCTCGACGCTGCCAGCAAGCCCCGACAACACGTCTGCCGTCTCGTCCGTATCCTGTGGCGTCTCGGTCCGGGCGATGCCGGCCAGCACGTCGCCGGTAGTGTCCGCCTCGGGCGTCTGGTTCATCTCGGTCGCACGCAATCCTGCCAGCGCTGCGCCCGTGTCGTCCTGGGTTTCGGCCTCCGGCGCGGGGCCCAGCGTGCCGAGCACATCTGCCACCGACGTATCCGGTGACGCATCAACAGGTGCCCGCGCCGCCAGTTCCGACAGCACATCGCCCGTGGTATCCTGCGGGCTTTGCGTTGTCGGCAAGGCCGCGCGCAGCGATGCAAGTGCCGCTTCGGTGTTGCTGTCCGACGTCTCGCCGTCTGTCAGCGTCTGCAACAGGCCGGGCTGCGTCAGCAACTGCTCGATCAGTGCTTCGGCCCCGGCCTTGCCATCCATATAGGTCATCAGGTCCGTCAACTGCCGCCGCGCCTCAAGCAGAGGGCGCAGGGGTTCGACCTTTTCGGCAATCGCTTGCGGCGTGAAATCGGCCATCTTGTCGAAGGTCAAATCAACGCCAAGCGATCCCTCCCCCGTCAAGGTGTTTGGCACGTTGAATTGCGCCCTGGGTGCCAGCGCTCGCATCCGGTCGTCGAAATTGTCGACGTCGATCTCCAGAAAACCACGGTCCGCGACGGCAGGCTGCGGAGACGTGCCCGACAGATCGGACAGCACCCCCATCACGAAGGGCAACTGCACTTTCTTGGCCGCACCATAAAGCTCGACGTCATATTCGATCTGCACCCGAGGTGCGCGGTTGCGCGCGATGAATTTCTGGCTGTCGCTCATGCCTTGTCTCCCCGCGCCTTGCGCAACTCTTCCCGCAATTCGCGGATTTCCGCGTGCAGGGCGTTCACCTGCGCGCCCACCTGATCGGTCTCTTCGCGCACCAGCGTGCGCAGCGTCTCGAACTCGGCCTCGGTTTCCTCTTCCACTGCGGATTGCATGGTGTTGACCAGAAGACCGATGAACAGGTTGAGGACCGAAAAGGCGGTGATCACGATGAACGGCACAAAAAACACCCAGGCCATCGGATGCACTTCCATGACCGGCCTCACGATGCCCATCGACCAGCTTTCCAACGTCATGATCTGGAACAGGGAATAGAGACTGCGGCCCAGCGTGCCGAACCATTCGTCGAAGGTGTTGCCGTACATGATCGTCGCCATCACGGCAAAGACGTAGAACACGATCGAGATCATGATGATCACGGCGCCCATCCCCGGCAGTGCATCCAGCAGCGCCTGCACCACGGCGCGCATCTGCGGGATCACCGACAACAGCCGCATCGCGCGGATCACCCGCAGCCCGCGCAGCGCCGACATGCTGTCGGTCTGCGGGAACAGTCCAATGCTGACCACGAAGAAGTCGAAGATATTCCACGAGTTCCGAAAGAACTTCAGCCCATAGGCATAAAGCTTGATCAGCAGTTCCAGAACGAAAATCACCAGCACCACCCTGTCGACCACACGCAGCCAATCACCGATATGGGCCTGCAGATAGTCCGAGGTGCTCAGCCCCAGCGTGATCGCGTTGAAGATGATGACGCCCATGATGAACATCTGGACCGCCGACCGTTCGATGAACCTGCGCAGGCGGGCGCGGAAATAGGGATCGTGCTCCTGGCCCGATGCCGGTCCATCAGATGTGTTTCCGGCGGCGCCGGGCACCTCCGGCAACTCATGGACAGACGAGTGGCTCGACATCACTTTACCTTTCTGGCCGCTTCGTTGAATTTCTTGCTGACAAGCTTCACCGACTTTACCGCTTCCGCGACCGCCTTGTCCTTGCTCTTGTGCTCGTTTCCGAACCGCGTCGCCCAGCTTTTTGCGGCAGAAGCAGTCGATGTGCCGCCTTTGACGAATGCAATCGTGCCATCCAGTGACTTTTCATAGGTGTCGATGGTGCCAGACAGCTTGGTCAGCGAGGTGTTCACCTTGCCCGATTTGGAAATCATCTTGCCGATCTCCTGCAGTTCCGGATCGGCCTTGGTGTCGGTCGCCATCTTCTTGCCCTGCGTCAGCAGATAGCTTGCCACGGTCTTCGTGGTCCTGGCGGTGCCGTCGTAGTCCTTCTTGACCTTGTCCAGCGTGGTGGCGGCCTTCTTGAACGCGAGCTTGTCCGCCTCGTCGCCCGATTTTTCGATCTCGACGCCCAGCATATAGATGGCCTTTACCACCTGGCTTGTCAGCTTCGAGAACATGCCGGACGTGTTCAGCGTATCGAATTTCTTCAGCGCATCCTTGCCGCCGGCAAGCGCCTTCTTGTTGTCGCCCTTGTCGCTTTCGATCTCGTCCAGCGCGACAGACACCTTGTCGTCGATCTGGCTGGACATTTTCTTGAACAGCTTCCTGACCTGAGTTTCGGCATCATCGAGCGCCTTCTTTTCGTCGGGCGTCTCATCCTTGTCGTTGCGCAGGAACTTCGCCTTTTTGCGCTCTTTCGGACGCGCATTCAGGATATCCTTTTCCAGCCCTCCCAAAGCGGTCGAGAACAGCGACAACTCATAGCGGGCCACGGCATAGATACCGTCCTCGATCACCTTCTTCTTCCACTTTCGCGGGTCCAGCTCCATCGTCCGCTTAAACGTCAGATCGCTAACCGCACTCTCGGCTCCGGGCCGGGCCTTGAACCAGTCGGGGGCCTTTTTGGTCTTGGTCTCGCCGAACGGATTTATCTTGCGCTCGACGCTGATCTTGGTCTTTCCCACATCCGCCATTGTTCCAAATCCTCATTGTAACGGCTTTGCCCCGCCCCGCTCCGGCCGGGCATCACCACAGATCAGCGCCCCGCCGCGCGGTCAGGCCGCGTCGAAGAATGTACCGTCGATGGCCTTGCTGCTGATCTTGTCAAAGGCATAGCCGCCCACGGCGCCGCCCAGACCCATGCCCAGATCCTTGGCCGTAGTGGCGACAGAGTTGCCGTCGATGGGGGCCAGCGCCAGTGAGGCGAACTTCAGCCCCTCGCGAAACACCTTCAGCGCCTTGGGGTCCTTCATCGACAGTTGCTTGACCCTGATCTTCAGCGTCTTGACCGGCACCTTCCATTTGGTCACGTCGGCATACATCTTCTGCACATCGCCAAGGGCCTTCATGACCTTGGCGTAATTGTCCCCCAGCGCATCATCCAGCTGCTTTTCGATCACCTTGCGCTGCGCGGTCTTGTTGGGCGCAGGGTGGTTCTTCAACCGCTTGTCCACGTCCTTCATGAACTCTTTTTGCATCTTGTCCTGCTGCGCGAGGATCTTGTTCAGCACCTTGCTCAATTCATGCACCTTCACCACGATCTGCGCGTATTTGGCACTCAGCGTATCGGCGGCCCCCTCGGTCGACTTGATTGTCGGCTGGGAGATGCCCACGAACTCGTTGAAGATCGCGCCCGACACCTCGTTGGCCGCATAAACACCGGTTTTCTTCGCGGTCGCTTCCACGACCTTTAGGTTCAGCTCGACGACCTTCTTGGCCGCTTCGATCGATATTGCGATCTTGCCGATCTCGGTCGCCAGCGTGACGCCCGATTTCACGAAGCCGATGATGCCCAACGCGGCCCCCGCCCCCCCGGAAAAAGGCGAGGTTGCCATCGCCGCGATCGACACCGCCAGCCCTGCCAGCGTGCCGATGATGGTGGTGGCGATCTTGATCTTGAACTTCGACCATTCCTTCTTTTTCTTCTGGAGGCTGGCCCAGGCCTTGGCGACGTTGATCTCGGCGGCTTTCTCGGCAACCTTGACGTCGTTCCTGATCGCGTTGTTCAGCCCGTCGAGCTGCTTTTTCATGTCGGACTTGCTGGCCCCCTTCGAGGCCATCTCAAGGAAACCCTTGTCGAACACCTTGCACTTCTGCTCGATCGTCTTGACGGTCTGGTCGTAAACCTCCATCGCCGCGTTCTGGAATTCCTGGATCAGCAGCGGGTCCTTCTCAGCCCCCTTCTCCATCTTCTTGTCCAGCTCGACCACCACCTTGAAACTCAGCGCCGGTGGCTTCACCATTTTCAGGCCCGAGACGCTGATCTCGACCTTCTTCTTGTCCATCACTGTATGCTTGGCCATGGTCCGTCCTCCTCTTGCGTTGCGTTTCCGGTGGATCAGTTGAAGCTGTAGGTGAATTGCCCGTCCGCGACGTCGATAGCCACCTTGTCGATTTCGCGGCCCTCCATCATCCGGCGCAGGAATTCAGCCGAGATGTCGGGCAGCATCGTGTTCGTCACGATGGCGTCGATCATCCGCCCGCCGCTTTCCAGCTCCTGGCAGCGGTTGACGATCTCGTCGACCACCGCGTCGGAATATTCGAACGGCACACCATGCGCCGCGGTCACGCGCTTCTTGATCCGGCCCAGCTGCAACTTGGTGATTTCCGCGATCATGTGCGGGCTCAGCGGATAATAGGGGATCGCCACCAGACGCCCCAACAGCGCGGGCGGGAACACCTTGAGCAGCGGCTCGCGCAGGGCCTTGGCCATACCTTCGGGTTCGGGCAGCAGTTCGGGATCCGAACACAGGTCCATGATCAGCTCGGTGCCCGCGTTCGACGTCAGCAGGATCAGCGTGTTCTTGAAGTCGATCACCCGGCCCTCGCCGTCCTCCATCACGCCCTTGTCGAAGACCTGGAAGAATATCTCATGGACATCCGGATGCGCCTTTTCCACCTCGTCCAGCAGCACCACCGAATAAGGCTTGCGCCGCACCGCCTCGGTCAGCACCCCGCCCTCGCCGTAGCCGACATAGCCCGGAGGCGCGCCTTTCAGCGACGACACCGTATGCGCCTCTTGGTACTCGCTCATATTGATGGTGATGACGTTCTGTTCGCCACCGTACAGAACCTCGGCCAGCGCCAGCGCGGTTTCGGTCTTGCCGACGCCGCTGGTGCCGGCCAGCATGAACACCCCGATGGGCTTGCTGGGGTTATCGAGGCCCGCACGGCTGGTCTGTATGCGCTTGGCGATCATCTTCATCGCGTGATCCTGACCGATGACCCGGCGCGACAGATGTTCCTCAAGGTTGAGAATCACCTCGATCTCGTCTTTCAGCATGCGCCCCACCGGAATACCGGTCCAGTCACCGACCACACTGGCCACCGCCTGATGATCGACAATGGGCAGGATCAGTGGGCTGTCACCCTGCTGCGCCACCAGTTCGGCATTCTTTGCCTTCAGCTTCGCCATTACGTCGGCGCGCTCTGCCTCGCTCATCGGCGTGACGCCGGTCTCCTCCGACGCGGCCTCGGTCGCCGCTTCGCCTTCCGGCGTCTCGGTCGGCTCCACCGCATGACCCGCGCCGCGCAACTGTGCGCGCAACGCGATGATCTCGGCCACCAGCGCCTTCTCGGCCTCCCAGTTCACGTTCAGCCCGGTGAGGCGCGTCTCTTCCTCCTGCTTGGCCGCGGTCACCGAAGCGCGGCGCTCGTCCACGTCGAAACCTGCACTTTCATCGCGTCCGATGATCTCCAGCTCAGTGCTCAGCGCCTCGATCCGCCGACGGCTGTCGTCGACCTGGGCAGGCACCGCGTGCTGGCTGACGGCCACACGCGCGCAGGCGGTGTCCAGCAGGCTAACCGACTTGTCCGGCAATTGCCGTGCGGGGATATAGCGCGCGGACAGCGTGACAGCGGCCTCGATCCCCTCGTCCAGCACCTGCACATTATGGTGCTTTTCCAGCATCCCCGCGATTCCGCGCATCATCAGGATCGCCTTCGGGATACCCGGCTCTTCCACATGTACGACCTGGAAACGGCGGGTCAGCGCGGGGTCTTTTTCGATGTATTTCTTGTACTCAGCCCAGGTCGTCGCACCGATGGTCCGCAGCGTGCCGCGCGCCAGCGCAGGCTTCAACAGGTTCGCGGCGTCGCCGGTTCCCGCAGCACCACCGGCACCGACCAGCGTATGCGTCTCGTCCACGAACATCACGATGGGCGTGGGCGATCCCTGCACCTCGTCGATCACTTGGCGCAGACGGTTCTCGAATTCGCCCTTCATGCTGGCACCGGCCTGCAACAGGCCAACATCCAGCACCAGCAGCCGCACGTCCTTCAGCGCAGGCGGCACGTCACCCCGCGCGATGCGCAGCGCAAAGCCTTCGACGACCGCCGTCTTGCCCACGCCCGCCTCGCCGGTCAGAATCGGGTTGTTCTGCCGCCGCCGCATCAGCACGTCGACGATCTGCCTGATTTCCTCGTCGCGGCCGACGATGGGGTCGATTTCGCCGTTGCGGGCCTGTTCGGTCAAGTCCGTGCAGAACTGGTCCAACGCCTCTTGCTTGCCCATCTGCGAAGGGGACATCGCCCCCGACGCCTCGCCCGGTTCGGCCCCGCCGCCGGTCACCGATCCGTCTTGCGGCCGCATACGGTCCTCGGGCGAGCCATCAGTGATCTTGTGGAAATCGTCGGCCAGCGCGTCGGCCTTCACCCCCGCCAGCGTTGGCGACAGGCCCATCAGAATGTTGCGCAGGTTCGGCGTCTCCAGCATCCCCAGCAGGATGTGCCCGGTCCGCACCTGGTTCGATGAATACAGCAGCGACCCCCAAACCCAAGCCCGTTCCATCGCGTCCTCAAGATGTGACGACAGATCCGACACCGAGCTTGCCCCGCGCGGCAGGTTGTCCAGCGCCTTGGTTATCTCGGTCGCGATCTTGCCCATGTCCAGATCGAAATGGTCGATGATGCGGTGCAGGTCGCTGTCCTGATTGTTCAGGATCTGGTGAATCCAGTGCACGATCTCGACATAGGGGTTGCCGCGCATCTTGCAGAACACCGTCGCCCCTTCGATGGCCTTGTACCCAAGGCTGTTCAGCTTACCGAACAACGCAACGCGGCTGATTTCCGTCATCTCAAGTCCTTCCTGTCATTGTCGCCATCTGCATCTGGGCGTTCGGCTCCAGAAACAGGTTGTCGGCATCTTTCTTGATCTTGCTCTCACCGATCCAGCTGGTCTGTCCCAGCCGCACCGTCTCGCCCAGCTTGGCGCGCGGTATTTCGTCAGCGCGCAGCACCAGGTTCACATCCCAGTCCATCGCATCGCCCGCGTAATTGCGCACGATGGCGCGCAGCCGGGGCAGCGACGCGCCCCCCGGCAGCAGCCGGGTGTAGTCGGCGAGGCTAAGCGGGCCCAGCCGCAGTCGGAACTTGGCGGACCGCGTCCAGACCCGTTCCCCGATCGAGGTGGTGCGCCCGAGTGCGGCAGGCACGCCCATCCGCCAGCGGTCATCCGGTTCAAGCTCAAGCCAGCAGCCTACGAATTCCTGCACCTGAACCTTGGTGCCAAAGAACGCCTCGACGATGGATCGCAGCCCTTCGGCGTTCTTGGGTCCCTGTGCCAGCAGCCCCGCGAAATGACGTTTGGCCAAATCCGGCAGGTCATCACGTTCGCGCAGGTGCGCGCCGTGATAGCCCGCTATGGCCGCGATCTTGCGCTCGATCCCGTCGTTGTTGCCCCGGTCAAAGCTGGGCGCGGGCTGCCCCGACCGCCACGCACGGTAAAGCAGCGTCATCAGCCGGTGCGTCAGGATGTTCGCAAATTCCACAAAGGTCGGGTCGCGGTGATGGCGCAGCCGGGCGCGGGCATGTTCCGTCAGATGCAGCGGCAGCGGCCCCTGCGGCCCGAAAAGCCCGAAAAATCGATTGGTCAGACGCCCCGGTTTGCTTCCGGCGGGCGGCTTGAATCCGGCGACGGTCGAGGGCGGAAACGACAACTCGGCCTCTTGCCCGAACCGCACCTTGTCCTCGCGCGGACGGCGCGCCTCGCCCAGCCGTGGTGCATCCGGAAACGCCGCTTCCAAAATGCGAAAAGCATGGAAAATATGATGTTTCTCGGGGTCGTCGCTCAGCCGCTGCAGATGCGTCAGAGGATCCGGCCCAGACCTGTCCTGGGGCGCCATCGGGTAATCTCTCCGCGCTGCTGGGTGACAAGCACCGTTTCTGTAAAACTGTTGATAGAGACGTATTTGCGTAAAAATCGCTCAAGCACCGCGCCCAGTAGATAGACGCTGGTGCCCTCGAAAAAACTTTCGTCGAAGGTGATGGAAATCTCCAGACCGCGCACCGCCGTCGACAGCACCTCGTCCGACATGCGCCGCACGATGGGCCGGGTCGACACGCCGGTCAGCCCCTCAAGCTGCTTTTCCAGAACCTTGTTGCCCGAGGGTGCATAGATTCCGATTAGCTCGCGCAGGGCGGCACCGCCATCATCCTTGCCGGTCTCGGCAATCGACAGGTAATTGAGGCTCAGATGTGAGATCAGCCGCCACGCCGTGTCGCCCTGTGCCAGCGTCGGTCGCGGACGCGTGGGACTGACCGGCGTGGTCACATGTGCCACCGGCCCTCCCTCGGGCAAGTGAAACACGTCCTTCGATCCGGTCGGCAGCAACAACGGCAAGTCGCGGTTGGTGACCATCGCCTGCACTGCCAACTGGTCCAGACTGGCCGAAAACGGCGCCTGCGCGCTGTCCACAAGCGACAGGTACAATTCGGACCCCAGATAGGACGTCCGCACCCCCTTGAGCCGCTCGCGTTCCGCCCGCTGCCGCATCTTGCGCGACTGCGTGTAATAGGCGGTGTGCCGTTCGCCTGCAGCGGTCAGATCATCGGCGGAATAGAACGGGCGGAACGGCACGTCCTGTTCGCCCTCCGCCGAAATGCCCGACACGCCCTCAATCGAGAAAATCTCGAAATCGAGCGGCGCGGTACGGTCCGCGACCACATGCTGCTCCACGGCGGCACCCGACACGTGCACCCTGTCGCAGCGCTTGTGAAAGAGGTTGATCGCGGGCGTCGCGTGCAGCGTGAACGCTTCGGGTGTCACGCCCGAGGCGATGTCGGGCGCGCCTTCGCGCAGCAGGATATAGATATCGACGTCGTGCCCCTTGGCGCGACCGATGGCCATGCTCAGCCCCTGCAGTTCCACGAAATGAAACCGCTCGGGCATCGCAAAATACTCCTGCAACAGCCGATAGCCATCAAAAGACCGCTGCGGCGTCGGCAACAGCGCCTCTTCGGGGTCATAGCCGCGCGGCACCACACGCCCAGCAGGCAGTTCCGCGATCCAGTCGTTCCGCCGGTCGGTCGAGCGGCCCACCAATCCCGTCACCTGCGTGCCCAAAAGCTCGTGCAGGTCCCAATTCTTGCCCTCTTGCCCGTTCAGGAACAGCACAAGATTGTCCAGCGACAGATCGGCAATCGGCAGATTGCCGAAACGGCTGAGCCGCAGCCTGATTGCCGCCCGCGCTTCGATATCGCGCGAGATGCCCGCCGCGGCCAGTTCGCCGCGCCCGTCGATATACTCGGCCTCGGTAATGGTGATAGGCCACAGCGTGACGTCGCTGGCACTGCGAAAGACGCAAGCCGTGTGATCATCTTCGCCCAGCGTGCTGCGCAGAACCGAATGGCGTGGGATCGTATAGCCATCGTCAAGCGCCGCGTTCTGCATGTCAGGCTCGAACGCGGCCACCATCATCGACGGCAGCGGCGCAAGGTAATGCGGATAGATGATTTCCAGCAGATGCGAAGTCAGTGTCGGATATTGCAGCTCCAGTTCCAGTTGGACCCGCGCCGACAGGAACGCGACGCCTTCCAGAAGCCGTTCCACATAGGGATCGACGACCTCGACCCCGTCCATGCCCAGCCGGGCCGCGATCTTGGGAAAGGCCTCGGCGAACTCGGCACCCATATCGCGCATGAAGGCCAATTCGCCTTCGTAATGTTTCAGCAGGCGCGTATCCATGGCGGGTCAGACGATCCTTTCCAGCTCAAGCTCGCCGGTGGTGACATCGACCTGGCTGCGCAGATAGAGCTCCATGGGCAAGGGCTGCGCCCACATGTCGGCGCGAATGTCGAAGGTCACGATGCTGCCGCCGCTGTCCTGTCCGACACGCAGCGCGACCGCGACAGAATCCGAATGTATCCGCGTCTCGAAGGTGCGGATCGCGCTGACGATCGACTTTCGGATCAGCTCCGCGCGCTCGGCGGTTGAATAATCTCCGGCCACCTCGCGGATGCCGTAATTCAGCACCGACCGGGACACGTTGGGGTACTTTTCCGCGTCGATCATCGTGGCGTTATCGGACGTGTTCAGCAGCCAGACCAGATCGCGCTGGATGATCTCGCGCAACTTGCGCAGGTCGATCACCCGATCTTCGCGCCGCTCTGTCTTGTCCGACGGCGACTGATCGGTCAGACGGTCCAGAAGCGACGGCTGCAGCCGTTCGGAAATCATGCGGTCAGACATCCGCCTGCCCCTCGGCACTGGCAACCGGGTCCAGTTCGAGCAGACGCAGATCCATCAGCGCAGTGTCGCCCAGATCGGTGGCGATCAGCCGCTGGCCAAGGCCCGCGAATGTATCATGGCCCAGGTCGGTCCATTCCGTCGCTCGCGCCAGTTTCAACGCCGCATTCTCGGCAGAGGCCGTTCCAGCATAGCGGGTCGGGATCAGCGCGACAAACTCGCCGCCATTGGTCAGGGTGATGGTGCAGGGCGTCCAGACCACATCGCGCAGATCGGCGGGGTCTTCGAATTCGGCCTTGGCGATCGACGAGAACGGCATCCAGTAATACTTGCCGTTCACGATGATCTCCAGCAGCGGACCCAGCCGCATATCGGCGTCCGCGACCCATTCGAACGGCTGCCCGTCGATCTTGCCCGACACCGTGGGTGCGGCGTCAAACGCGCGCGCCCGGATCTCGGCGGCCCTGCCTGCCTCGCCCGCGGCATTCGCTTTCAGCGCCTCAACGATCAGCGCGGTCCACTCCTGCGGCGCGCCAAAGATCAGCGGTGCCTTCTCGCCCGCGAAGACCTTCTCGCGGTAGACTTCGCAGATGATGCCCTCGCGGTAGGTCTGCGCCATCGGTGTCGCCGACGGATCAAGCTCAGCCGATACCTTCAATTGCGCAATCGCACGCTTCCAGTCGCCGCGCACGCACAGCAGCTGAAACAGGAAAACGCGCAGCGCGGGATTGGCGGCATCCTTGCGCACAGCGTCCTGCAACGCGGCAAGCGCTCCGTCCAGATCACCGGCTTGTAACTGATCCTCGGCTATCACCGCATCCCCCCTGAGTAATAATTTCGCAAAGGCCAGCCCACAGTCGGGCCGGCCTTCACGCAGTGCTGCCAGACGAGACGATCAAACGGTAAGTTCGGCCTTGTTCTTGACCCGGCTCCACATCGCATCGCTGTGCTTCTTCATGGTGCCCTTGACGTCCTGCTGGCTGTATTCGACTTTCATCGCGCCATACTGCATGACCAGTGTTTCTTCGCAGATGTCGTCACCGTCCGAACCGGACCAGCTAATGTCCTGGATCATGACCAGCTTGAAATCGAACTTCAGGAAGGTCGCACCAGATTTGCCGGCCGTGCCACCAGACCGGCGCAGCACGATGTGCACGTCCTGGATGTGGCCACCTTCGCACAGGCGCGTGAACAGGCCGCAAGACGCGGTATCGGTCTTTTTGGTGACTGTCAGTTCCTTGAACGTGGCCTTGCCGGCCCCACCACCGGACGAAATAGATCCGATGTTGATATTGTTCTCGGCCCCGATTTCAAAGCTCAGGATTTCAAAGGCGTCCAACTTTGACATATCGTCATCTTGGGTTTCGCCTTTCAGCTTACCTTCACCGGGCATATACATAAATGCGTCAAATGACATTTTTGGTCTTCCTCATTGTTGGTGTTTCTATGGTCTTAGGTCGCCGAGAGTATCGGTCGTAAATCAGCCCTTTTCGCTCGGCAGCTTCGAAACCAGCCGAAGGGAAACAGACAGACCCTCCAACTGATAGTGAGGTCGAAGAAAGAACTTCGACGTGTAGTAACCTGGGTTGCCCTCGACTTCCTCGATGACGACTTCGGCGGCGGCAAGCGGGTGCTGCGCCTTCACGGATTCAGGTGAGGTTTCCGGATTGAAATCGACATACTGGTTAATCCACTGCTGCAGCCATTCCTGCATGTCGTCACGGCTTTTGTAGCTGCCGACCTTGTCGCGCACGATGCACTTGAGGTAGTGGGCGAACCGGCACGTCGCGAAGAGATAGGGCAGCCGCGCCGCCAAATTGGCGTTGGCCGTCGCATCGTCGTCGTCATATTCCGCAGGCTTGTGCAGCGACTGCGCTCCGATAAAGGCCGCAAGGTCCGAGTTCTTGCGGTGGATCAGGGGCATCATCCCGTTCTTGGCAAGCTCGCCCTCGCGCCGGTCGGAAATAGCGATTTCAGTCGGACATTTCTGATCCACGCCACCATCATCCGTCGGAAAGGTATGCGACGGCAGATTGGTCAGCGCACCGCCGCTTTCGATGCCACGGATGCGGCTGCACCAGCCGTATTCCTTGAACGAGCGGTTGATGTTGACCGCCATGCCATAGGCGGCGTTGACCCAGCCGTATTTAGTGCTGTCGGACCCGTCCGTGTCCTCCTCAAAGGCGAAATCTTCGACGGGATCGGTCTTGGACCCATAGGGCAGACGGCCCAGGAAACGCGGCATTGCAAGGCCCACGTACTTGGAATCTTCGCTTTCGCGCAGGGACCGCCAGGACGCATACTCCGGCGTCTGGAAGATCTTGGTCAGATCGCGCGGATTGGCGAGCTCGGACCAGCTGTCCATCTGGAACAGCGTCGGATTGGCCCCGGTGATCAGCGGTGCGTGCGCGGCTGCCGCGATCTTGGACATCTCGCCCAGCAGTTCCACGTCGGGCGGGCTGTGGTCGAAATGGTAATCCGCCACCAACGACCCGAAAGGCTCGCCACCGAACTGGCCGAATTCCTCCTCGTAGACCTTTTTGAAGATCGGCGATTGGTCCCAAGCCGTGCCTTTGAACTTGCGCAGGGTCTTGTGCATGTCCTTCTTAGAGATGTTCATGACACGGATCTTCAGCATCTCGTCGGTTTCGGTGTTGTTGACGAGGTAATGCAGACCGCGCCAGGCGCTTTCAAGCTGCTGGAAATCGGGATGGTGCAGGATCAGGTTGACCTGTTCGGTCAGTTTCTTGTCGATCTGTGCAACGATGCTTTCGATGGTCCGCAACGCATCGTCGGACACCAGTGCGGTGTTGGCCAGCGCTTGTTCCGCAAGGGTTTTGACCGCCTGTTCAACCGCCGTCTTCGCCTGGTCGGACTTGGGGCGGAATTCCTTTTTCAGCAGGTTCTCGAAATCGGACGACCCGAAGGCCGTCGCCTTGGCGCCGCCTGCTGCTTCTGTTTCTGTCTCGGCCATCTGTTACTCCTGATCCGTGCTGTCAGTTTGGGGGGCGGGCTGCGAGGCCAGCGTCTTGAGCAGGGCCGGGTCCTGCGTGATCTTGGCGATCAGGTCCTCGGCACCGGACTTGCCGTCCATGTAGGTCATCAGGTTGCTCAGCTGCGTGCGCGCATCCAAGAGTTCCTTCAGCGGCTCGACCTTGGCTGCAATCGCCGCAGGGCTGAAATCGTCCATGCTGTCAAAGGTGATGTCGACCGCCATGTTGCCTTCGCCGGTCAGCGTGTTGGGCACGGTGAATGCCGCCCGCGGTGCCATTGACTTCATCCGGTCGTCGAAGTTGTCGACGTCGATCTCAAGGAACTTGCGGTCGGCCACGACAGGCTGCGCGACCTCGGACTTGCCGGCCAGATCGGACATGACGCCCATGACGAAGGGCAGCTGCACCTTTTTCTCGGCACCGTAAAGCTCTACGTCATATTCGATTTGCACACGAGGTGCGCGGTTGCGGGCTATGAATTTCTGTGAACTTCCGGCCATCGCCTCTGTCTCCCTAAATCACGTTATAGTTGTATAGCATCGCTGCGCTCATCTGCGTCAACAAATCAGTCTTCATCGTCTTCAAGCCCGCCGATCACGTTGACATTCTCCATGCCGCTCGGCGCCATGTCCCGCATGATCGTCAGGAAGTCGGCATTCACCAGCTTCTTGGCGCGCCTCAGCAGAATCGGCAGAGGACTCGACGGCTCCTTACGCTCATAATAACCAATGATACGGTCCAGAGCGTTCTCTACGTCAACTGGAGAATTGATCGCCCCGCCCCCGCCCGCGACGCTGCCGCCACCGGCGGCGCGCATTTCTGGGGCTGCGTCGCCGGTGCTTTCGTCAACCGCGTCCACATCCGCGCCGACCGGTTCACCGATGGCATTGCGCAGATGCATGTTGATTTTCTTGAGAAGTTTCAGAACCGGGTCCAGATCCGGGCCCTGTCCGGGCGTCTGCATGTCAAAGATGCCGCCGATCGCCGTCACATCGGCCATCGCCTGCGCGGCTGCCTCTGCAGTCTTGCGCAGGGTTTCCTCATCCGTGTCCTGAAACGCTGCGGCCACAGCAGAGACGTCGGGCACGTTTTCCATGTCGGCAGGTGGTGTGATTTCGCCATCAGCCACTGCGATATGGCGCAGCGAAATCATTCCGAACGTGCGGCTCGCGGTCAGCGGAGCCTTGCGCAGTCCGCGCAGGATACGGTCGTCATCGGCCAACGCCAGAACCGCGTTCACCCGCATCGTCGGGTCGTCATCGTCCTCGGCATCCAGCTGCGGATGGCAAGTCGGCCAATACTCTTCCAGACACCGCCGTATGTAGGTGGTGCCGTCCGCGAACCCCGACAGCCCGTTCAGCCGCAGCTGCGCTTCGGCCAGAAAAATCCCGGCCCGCAAATCATGGCTGCGCGCGATGACAGACAGCGCCAGCCGCGACACTTCCTTGTAATCGGGGTCGTCACCAGGCACGAATTCGTTCCCGACCTGCCGCTCGTCACCGGGCGTGGCAGCAATCTCCATCTCGGTAAATTCGGGATCGTACTCAAGGTCTTCGCCGCTTGGAGGATTTTCTCCATGCTCCTGAAGCAGCGCGTCGATATCCATGGTAATTCCTTAAGAACAGGCGTGGTGATCTTGGTCCGGCGAAAATACGCCATAACTGCAGAGTTTATTTGACCCAGCGGAACCTTAACATAGATTCCTCCTTTGGCTAGAAAAACTCTCGGCGCGGCGCAGGACGGTTTTGCGCCCCCTCGCAGCTTGTCTTGACCTAAGGGCAACAAAGCGGTTTCATCGGGCATGCATACTCCTCAAAAGGAACATCCATGCCCCGGTTCTCCAGATTGACAGCACGCTGCGCGGCGCTTCTTGCGGCGGCCGCGATTGCCTTGCCGCTCGCCGCCACTGCGCAGGAAAATGCGCTTACCGTCGAGTTGAACAAGTTCGAACCGGCAGAAGACGGCGGCTGCCGCGCATTCTTCCTGTTTCGCAATGAAACCGGCAAGGCCTTCGAAGGCTTCTCTATGTCTCTGGCCATTCTTGACGGGCAGGGCGTGATCGACAGGCTGCTGAACATCGACGCGGCCCCCCTACCCGTTGCGCGCACCACTCTCAAGCTTTTCGAGATCCCGCAGATCGCCTGTGATGACATCTCGGAAATCCTGCTGCACGCCATCGACAGCTGCCAACCCCAGAACGAGGACAACATGGATTGCTTTCCTCTGGTCGAGCTGGTCAGCCGCACCTCCGCCCCGCTGGTGAAATAAGTGAACGCGGCCCTGTCCATGGTCGGAACCGGCGGGCCGATCATCGTGATCCTGATTCTGCTGTCGCTGCTGTCTGTCACGCTGATCGTGGTCAAGACACTGCAACTGTCGCGCGCCCGCGCCGGGGCCGCAGACCGGCAAGCAGCGCTTGACCGCTGGTCCAAAGGGGATCGCGAGGCCGCCATCGCGAACCTCGCCTCGGCCACGTCCCCCGCCAGCCGCATCCTGCACTATGCGCTGAACGCCGCAGCGCGCAAGATGCCCCGCAAACCGCTCGAGGCTGAACTGCTGCGCCGCGGCAATGTCGAGGTCGAGGTGATGTCGCGGCACATCCGCCTGCTGGAACTGGTCGCGATGGTCTCGCCGCTGCTGGGCTTGCTCGGCACGGTGCTGGGCATGATCCAGTCGTTTCAGGAACTGGAAATGGCTCAGGGTGCCGCCAACGCCTCGGTTCTGGCGGGTGGCATCTGGCAGGCGCTGCTGACCACCGCCGCAGGCCTTGTGGTGGCAATCCCTGCGGCCATCGCCGCGACCCTTCTGGCCACCCGCGTCGAAGCCGCCGCTCATGACATTGAATCCGCCGCAGGTGAATTCTTCCTGCTGGAGGACACAGGGACGGTTCCGTGATGACCAAGCTCATGCCCCCCGGACCGATCCCGTGCAGCTGACCCGCAAGGCCGCGCCGCGCCAGCTGATCTCGCTGGTGCCGATGATCGACGTCATGCTGATCCTGCTGGTCTTTTTCATGGTCACGTCGACCTATCTCAATCTCGACATGGTGCCCGTCGTCGACCGGGCCGAGCAGCCCGCATCCCAAGCGTCAGGCAGCGGCACCACCATACTGGTCCGTATCGGCGCGGACGGTGCACCCTATGTCAGGGGGCGGGCGCAGACACCCGAGGGACTTGCGGACCTGGTCCGCCTGGGTCTGGCCGAGAACCCGCTTATGTCGGTCGTGCTGCTGCCCTCTTCGCGCGCGACGACGCAGGCACTGGTCGGCACCATGGACACGTTGACCACGGCAGGTGCCACGCGCCTGCGCCTGATGCGGCTGGAGGGGCAGCCATGAAACTGTCGCGCCCTGTGCGCCGCACCCCGCCCGAAACCATCATCGCGCTGATCGACGTGGTGTTCTTCCTGCTGGTCTTCTTCATGCTGATCGGGCGCATGGACGCCACCGCCCCGTTCGAGGTGCGCCCAGCCACCGCTATTACCGGGTCGGACATGCCCGCAGGTGGCGCGACCCTATCAATCGGTATCACCGGCACGCTGGCACTAGACGGCACCGAGAAGGATGCGCCCGCCCTGCTTGATGCGCTTTCGGCACAGCTTGAGGCCGACCCCGAACTGCTGGTGCGGATCAATGCCCACCGCGACGCCGTCATGGCTGACCTGCTGCCCCTCGTGGCCGAGATCGAAGCCCTGGGCGCGCGCGACATTGTCCTTGTCGTCACACCGGAAAGCCCGTGACAAGCCGCGCCGCTCTCTGGACCGCAGGACTGGCCGGGTCCGCGCTGATGCATCTCGCGGCGGGCGGTCTTTACCTTGCCACCCGCACATTCGACGCGACCCCCGACCAGCCCGGCCCGCAATCGCGCCTGCAAATGGTTACGGTCACCGCCCCGACGCAAAGCGCGGCAGCGCAAGATCCGCAATCTGACAGGGCGCGCGAGGCGCAGGTAGAGGGGACGGACCTGAATTCCGGGGCCGTGCCGCAATCCGACGCACAGCCCCTCAGCCCCAGCGCGGCACCGCTGGAGGCGCAGACAGCTGCGACACAGGCTTTGCCACAGGCGTCGCCGAAGACCACAAGCCTAAGCGCCACCCTGGCCCCCGCGCAGACCGCCGCCCCGATCCGTGCGCCCGCCAGCACAGTTCCCACCAGTTCCGCGCTGCCTCAACAGATCGCCGCCGCGACACTGCCCGATCCGGCCCCTGTTGCCCCGGCAGAGCTGATCCAGGCAAGCCTTGTCCCCGACCCGATCGCCCCCGACGCCCTGTCCGCTGCCGCTACAGACGGTGCTGCGGTGATCCCGAGCCAGCCCGTTGCACTGACTGCGGCCCTAACCAGACCAGACGCACAGCCCACCGCAACGCTGCAACCCGATGCCGAGGACACCGCAGAGCAGGCCCCCACCGGAACGTCTGCGCGGGAGGCCCCCGACCAAAGCACTCCCGCCACAGAGCCGCCCCTGCCCGTGACCCGCACCAAGGCCGAAACGGCCTGGCGCTTTGGCGACCGGGTGGTGACCGACCCGCAGGCTCTTGCGACGATCCAGGCCTTCATGGCCCCCGGCGCGCTGGACGATGCGACCGACGTGCGCGACGGGCTGTCCGCGCTGCTGACAGGCATCGACTGTGCCCGCGTCTCGGCCACTTTCCTGCCAGAGACCGGCACGCTAGAACTGCGCGGACATATCCCCGATCCGGCCCTTGCCGGCCCGCTTCTTGATGCGCTGCGGGCGCAGGTCGGCGGCGACATTCCCCTGGCCGCGAACCTGCAACACCTGCCTGCACCCCAGTGCGGCGCACTGTCGGGCATCGCGGCCCTTGGCCTGCCGCAATCCACCGACCAGTTCACCGATGCACGGCTGATCGGCGACACTGCGCAGGCACAGAATTACCTCTTTACCGAGGGCAAGGTGTTGCGGTTCGATCTGCAAGCCCCGGACTATCCCGCGCATGTCTATGTCGATTATTTCGATGCCGCAGGGCAGGTCATCCATCTGATGCCGAACCTTACCGATAGCAGTGGCCCCTTCGCCCCTGCCGCGACCGTGCAGGTGGTGCCGACCCAGCCCGGCAGCACTGCGCCGATCCTGATCGGCCCGCCCTTCGGTCAGGAAATCGCCGTGGCCTTCGCCGCGTCGTCGCCGCTTTATGACAGGCCCCGTCCGACGGTCGAACCGGCGGCGGCATATCTAGACTGGTTGCGCGATCAGGTCGCTAGCGCCGAGGCTGCCGACCCCGATTTCAAAGGCGAATGGGTCTATTTCTTCATCACGACACGGGCAGCCACCCCCTAAGCACGTTCGCTATTGGCAATCGTTCTGCGCCCAAAGCCTCAGATTGCGCTTCAAGCCGCCCCCGAAGGGATGTTCCTTGCTCAGCGCCCGCGCTCCGCTGTCCTTGAGGTAGGTGGTCGCCTGGGTGCACAGCGCGTCGCGCGTCCATTGGTGGCAAGTGCTGCAGGGCATGTTCTTCCACGCGGCATCGGGCAGCCCCTCGATCGGCGGGTAAAGCGGCGAAAGTTCGGTTATTTCAAGGATCGTTTTGCCCACGATCTCCGGCGGGCCATCCCTCAAAGGCAGACTGAAAAAGAACGGCTCAGGCAGAGGTTGAACAGGCTCCGCTTGCGTCGGCGCTTCAACGACAGCCACCAGCGCCTCTGTCTCCTTTGCCTCAAGCCCCGCAATCTCGATGCGCACCAGCTCCTTGAACGTGCCGTCTGGATAGGCATCGAGATAGGCCTGATAATCGGCCTTCAGCCCGGACACCCGCGCCCGTTCCAGCATCTGCACTTCGGTCTCGGCAGGGGGTGTCTCGACCTTGGGCACAGGTGCTGCGGCAACCGGCTCCGTGTCCTTGGCTCCCTCCAGCTCCAGCGCCAGCACATCTGCCAGCATCGCGCGCGCCTCTTCCTGAAACAGACCGTCGGGGTAGGACCGCATGAACAACATGATCTGCACCGGATCACGGCTTTTGGCGACCGAATCCCACAATTGTCGCTCGGCCACTTCTTCTGCCGACAGCTGCCGGGTCGGATGAAAGACGAATTCGCGGGTCAACGACGAGGTGTCCCAAGGCGTCTGCGCGCCGCCGGTCTGTGCGATGACCTGCACCCGCACGTCCTTGAACACACGCTCGATCGGTGCGCCCTCGGTCTGGATCGCCTCAGCCAATGCCGCGGTGAACGGACTGTTCTGGCCGGTGCCGTCAAGTGCCACCGCCCCCGGCGCCGTGGCATAGGCAAGGTAGGTGCCCGTCGGCGCCTTCATCTCGGCCAGCCCGTTGTCGTCCAGATCGCGGATGTTCTCGAACGGATTGTTTCGGCAGGCATCCAGGATCACGATATTTGTCCGGTTGCGCGCCGATGCCATCTGTCTCAGCACGGCTGACGCGTCCATCGCCACCAGATCCAGATCAGCGGCGTCAGTCAGGCCCGCATCAACCGGCAGCAGATAATTCGCCCCGAAACTCTGCACCCCGTGCCCTGCGTAATAGAACAGGCCCACGGTCTCGGGGCCGCCGTCGCGCAGCGCCTGCCCGAAGTCGGCAATCGCCCGGCGCATGTCGGTCTGCGCTGCGTCCTCCAGCAGGGTCACGGTGAACCCGGCATCGCGGATGGACTGTGTGATCAGCCGCGCGTCGTTGGTCGCATTGTCGAGCGGTGCGACCTGCGCATACTGGCCGTTGCCAATGACCAGCGCGATCCGGTCCTGTGCCTGCACCGCCGCCGCACCAAGAAGCGAGACCGTCACGATCAACACCCAAAGCCGTCCCATCCATCCGTCCCTTTCGAAGGCGTCGCACCACCTTAGACCAATCAACCGACAATTCAATTGGCCCACGTGGGCCGACACAAGAGTATTGCTTTTGAGCAGTCTTGGCGCGATAGTTTTCCCATCTCCACTGCCAGGGAGCATTTAATGTTATTTTTCAAACACTTCACATACGCGATCCTTTTGTCCGCCTTGTTTTCAACCGGCGCGCCCGCACAGCCGGCAACTTTTGGTGACGGCTGGACACTTCGGGGCGAAGCGTCCTCGTTGCAGTTCCAGTCAATCAAGAACGGCACCGCGATCGAAACCTCGTCCTTCGCCACGATGACGGGTGAAATCGCGCCCGACGGGGCTGCATCGTTGACCATCCTGCTCGACAGCGTCGACACAAAGATCGACCTGCGCAATGTGCGCATGCGTTTCCTGTTCTTCGAGACGTTCCAGCACCCTGAGGCGACAGTGACTGCGCAGATCGACCCCGCGCTGATTGCAGACCTGCCGCAGGTCAAGCGCAAGACCGTCACGTTGCCTTTCACCCTGGCGCTGCATGGCGTGACCAAGACGCTAGAGGCGAAGCTTGCCCTAACCCTGGTTGGGGATGATCTGGTCGCGGTGTCCACGGCTGAGCCCGTGCCGCTGGCGGTGGCCGACTTCAACCTGTCCGAAGGGCTGCAAAAGCTTGAAGAAGCCGCAGGCGTCACAATTGTGCCGTCCACCACGGTCAGCTTCGATCTCATCTTCAGCAAGGTCGCGCGCAGCGATGCTGCGGTCGCCACCGCAGAGGTGGCAGCACCAGCCGCCCGCCCCGCGTCCGTTGCGTTGGAGGCAGAGGGCGATTTTTCCCTTGAGGCCTGCGTCGGACGGTTTGAAATCCTGTCGCGGACAGGCAACATCTACTTCAAACCCGCCTCCGCCCAGCTTGATGCTGCATCGACACCGTTGCTGGACGCCGTGGCGCAGATCGTGACGCGCTGCCCCGATCTGACCGTACAGATCGCCGGTCATACCGACAGCTATGGGAGCGACGCCGCCAACCAGACCCTGTCGGAACGCCGCGCGCGCTCTGTCGTCGATTATCTGACGGCCCGCGACATCGGCCCCGCGCGTCTGATCGCCATAGGCTACGGCGAGACACGCCCCGTCGCCGACAACGCCACCGAACAGGGCCGCCGGGGCAACCGCCGTATCGAGTTCTCCGTACCCGACTGAAATCTGTTTCACACGAACACAGGCTCCGCCGGGGCCACCACATATGCGAGGACGCCGCCATGGCAATGTCACCCGAAAACCTTGATGAAATGCAAACCCTGCTGAAAAAGGCGCGTCAAAAGGATCTCTCCTTCGGCCTGTGCCTTGGCAAGAAGCCCGAAGACAACGTGTTTTTCCTCGACCTCAAGAAATCCGGCGAAGTCATGGCGCGCAAGGCCAAGGCCGAGGGCGAGACCGGCAAGCTGACATACGGCACCGTCGGAGTTAAGGGCAAGATCGCGACACTGATGGTCGAGGGCAAGATGCTTCCGGGACTGGCCAAGAACATGAAAGTGTTCATGACCAAGAACGGCATCAAGATGAAGGTGGTCATCACCGACCCAAGCGGTCAGGTGCTGGAATCCGATGGCGACGAGGACGAAGACGACAACGATGCGGTCACCGACGCCAATGCGGTCGATCAGAGCACCGACGACACGCAAGGCCACGATGCGCCGGACGACGATGGCAACGACGACGTGAATGACAACGCCGATCCCGCCGCTGGCAAATGGGATCAAGTCGCCGCAGCATTGGGACCGCTGGCCGCAAAATTCGACGGCGCGTCAGACCCGCGCGCCGCACAGATCGTCAAGGCCTGGGCGGCCGCCGAAGCCGCCGCCGGGAAAGGCGACTACAAGTCCGCCATGGGTGTTGCCGTCAAGCTCAAACCGCTGCTTGTCGCGGGTCCGGCTGATGGCGCATCAAACAGCGCGCCGCCGAACGAGGCGGGTAACCCCGATCGCAAGAAATGGGAGGCCGTGCAAAGCCCGCTTGAGGCGCTTTACACAAAGGCGCTTGGCAACAACCCGGCCAACCGCAGCCAACTGGAAGCGGCTTGGGGCATGGCGCTGGAAAAAGCCGAAGGCGGCGATTATGCTGCCGCGCTGACCATCGCGGGCAAGCTCAAGCCACGTCTTGACGAAGCGGCCAATGCCGCAGCCAGTGGCCAGCAGGACGAGATACCCAAGGACGTGGTGCCCTTCCAGAAATCCCGCGTGCTTTGGTCCAACACCCGCAAGAAGATGCAGGCCGAGATGGAGAAGCTGGAAAAGGCCATTGTCGACGTCTGTGCCGACGATCCCGAACTGGCCCCCGTCGCCGAGGAGGCAAGCGGGCTGAACCAGCGTCTTCAGATCTTCGACGACCAGCTCGAGGATCTTCTGGACCAGATCACGGGCACCGCCGAAGGCCCCGACCGCACCAGGCTCAAGGCCGATGCCAACGCCAAGATCCGCGAATTTCAGGCCGCCCTGCAAGACGATTTCTTCAAGGAGGTGGATGGCGAAAATGGATTTGTAAACGTCGCCGTGACCGCCACCGCGACCCAATCCCTTCAAGCCATCGCGAACGTGCTCGCAAAATAATTCCGCACCTTTTGGACATCAACCTTTCACAGGGAACCTTGAAACATGCCCTTTGCCGATCTTTCCCCCGCAAGTCAGAAATTCTTGAAGAAACATTTCAAGTCGGGCGGACTGTTCCGTTCCGGCACCTCGCAGGCCGACAAGGACGACATGGCCGACACGCTGATCGCCTTTCAGAACGAGCGGTCCCGTCTCGCCCTGCGCATTCAGGCCATTCCGTCCTTCGTGGATGGCGGCATACTGATCTCAGACATTCAGCGCATCACGGAACTGGTCGAGAAGGACAAGAAGAACTTCAACGCCGCTCAGGCGACCCAGCTGCTTGGCGCGCTCGATCTCAAGATCACCAACCTGTCCGACACCTGGATCGCCACGCAGAAGGCCGAGGCCAAGACCGCGCTTGATACCAGCAAGACCTATCATGGCGTTGCACTCAAACTGCCCACCTTTGAGACGCGCTTTGCGACCATCGACACCGACGCGGGAAAGGCCCCGCCAGACTATGCCGCGATCAAGGCCTCGCGCGATTTCGTGGTGAACGGGCGCGCCGACCTCAAGCTTATTTCAGATCAGTACAGGACCGACTACAATACGGTCCTTCAAATGATCACGGACTGCAACAACAAGCTGCCCACGATAGCCGATCCCGTCGTAGCGCCAGAGCGCGCGACGATCCTGACCAAGATCGCCCTGGCGCAGCAAAAGCTTGAAGAACACAGCGCATGGCTCGCCGCGCGTTTGACCGGAACCATCACGCACGAAATCAACGCAGCCGTGAAGATCATCCAGCAAAAGAACGACTATGCTGCGGTCAAACAGACCGCCATGACCGAGTTCAACAAGCTGACGACGGCCTTGAACCCAGGCGCTGACGCGGAATACCCTCTGATCAAGGCCGACGTCGATCAGGCCGCCACAGAGGAAACACGGCGCGATTATTACAATGCCTCCCTGATCATGAAGACGATCCCCGCCCGGATCGCCCCTCTGCTTGCGCTGTGCACCGCATATGAGGAATTCGAGGCGGCGCTGATCCCCGCGAACACAGCCATCGAACAGCTGAAAAAGCACCACCTGGCCGAGTATGTGCAGGCCGACATCAAGGCGATCGAGGCCTATCGCGACGCCTGCATCAATCAGGCAAGCGAGCTGAAATATGCTGCCGCCACCTCGCGTCTGGAGCTGGTGCCGCAGCGTTGCACCGATGCGGTGACAGAGGCGGAAAAGGCCGCTCCCTTTGCCGACCTGCTCAAGGATGCGCCGACGGGCGACCTGAACAAGCTGCTGGCCGACGTCAAGACCAGCCACAAGACGCTTGAGGGTCATGCACGTGCGGCCCAGATCGACGAACAGATCAAGACCTTGGCGAAATCAATCGAGACCGCCGAGACCGCGATCAAGGACGGTGACCAGTCGAACGTCCGCGCGGCGCTCAGCCGGGGGGCCGACACGGCAGCACTCGCGTACCGGCTGGCCCAGACCATCGACCAGATCTATACCCGTGCGGACGACCTGGGCCAACGTGTCGAAGGGTTGGAAGCGACGCACCAACAGGCCAACTATATCAAGGACAAGCTCGCCGTGGTCACCAAACTGGCCGAGGAGGCCCGCAAGGCCGCACTGGCCGGTGACGACAAGGCGCTTGGCCTGCTGGTCGAGGGCGAGGCAAAGGTCGATGCCGCCCGCAAGCTGGCGGACGCCGAGGATGCCTTCCGCATTCGTCTAGCCGACACCCGGAAGGCCGCCACCGATCTGGACAAGACCACCTACCCCGACAAGGCCAAGACCGGCGCGAAGATCACAGAACATCTGGTCAAGGCGCAGGAGCATTCGGCCAACTTTGACCCGGTCAAGGCCAACGGATCGCTGTCCGCCGCCGAGGCGCTGCTGGCAGTGGCGAAATTGGCAACCTTGGCCAGCACGAGTGGTGACATGGACGAAGCGGACATCCGCGCATTGATCGCCCTGCCCGACGGTCAAAAGCAGCTTGACGCGATGGTGGCCAGCCTGCCTGGTAACACCTCGCAGAAGGTCATGTCCAAGCTGCTGTCGGTCCGCTTCAACATGGACGTCAAGCTGTTCACCGACGAAACGACCCGCACCGACGATGGCAGCGGCGCCAAGACCGGCGTGGCACTCAATGCGCCTGCCCCCAACCTCAAGGCCTATTACGAACTGCTTACCCTGGTTCCCGAAACAGATACCAAGCTGAACCCCAGCCTTGCCCGCTTTGACCGGATCGAGGACGAAACCGGATCATATTACGAATCCACCAATGGCGCCGTCGTGATGGCCTGCTTCAACGACTTTAACGTGCAGGGCAACTCTCTTGGCAACCCCGTCCAACTCGACGTCATCGACGACGAATGCAAACCCGTGCCGGACACTGAGGTGCCAAGACCGACATACGGCAAATGGACGACGCTTCACGAGATCGGCCATGCGGTCGATGATCGAAAGGGCTTCATGCGCTCGAACGGCTCGGGCGCGGAATTTGGGGGCTGGCGTGAACATGGCAGCGACACCTCGCAAATCAGCGCCGAAATCGCGGACGAATTCGATTTTGACACGCATTACGTCGAACGAAAGATGTCAGGCGGCAGTCCCGACCTGCCACCACCGCCCGATGGCGTTTCGCAAGGCGACTGGGAAACCCGGCGCGACAATTTCATCAACTGGCTGGCCGCGGTGCGCACCACCACCGACATCTGGGACAGCGCCACCAATTCGAACGCACGCCACATGTCCAAGACTGGCCGGATGATTCACGAGGCCTATCCCGACCATTGGGTATCATACAATCTGTCAGCGCGTCGCAAAGGCATCACAGGCTATCAGTTCCGCGCGCCCGGCGAATGGTTCTCGGAACTCTACGCGGCCTATCACACCAAAAAACTCAAACCCACTCACCCGGCGCAGAAGTGGCTCAGCAAGCTTTGAACGCCCCTGCCCCTGCAACCTATTGAAAGGACCCTTCAGATGTCCCTTTTTACCATTGAACAAGCCCCTTGCCCGAATTGCGGCACCATTGCCGAGATGGAAGTGTTCTCCAGCGTGAACGGCGACCGGCGCGTCGACCTGACCGAGGCAATCCTTGCGGGTACGATCCAGTCATACACCTGCACGAAATGCGAGACCACGTTCCGGATCGAGCCGTCGATAAACTATCTGTCCGTCGGCGAAGGCCTGTGGATGATGGCGCGCCCGCTGGCCGCCATGGCCCACTGGAAGGACGAGGAAGAGATCGCCAACGCGTCTTTCGACGAAGCCTATGGATCGGGCGCGCCTGACGCTGCGAAAGAGATCGGCGAACTGCTGACCGTGCGGCTCAGCTTTGGCTGGCCCGCCTTTCGCGAAAAGGTGCTGATCGCGCAACACGGCCTTCAGGACGTCACAGTCGAGATGATGAAGCTTGCGATCCTGCGCACCCGTCCCGCCAATCCGCTGGCGCCGGGTGTTGAACTGCGGCTTTTGAACGTGCGCAGCGATCAGTTCGAGATGGGCTGGATCAATGCCATCACCAACGAGCCGCTGGAACTCTTCACCGCCCAGAAAGCGCTTTATGACGAGGTTGACGGCAACGGTGCCTGGGCGCAACTGGCATCCGACCTCTCGGCGGGCAGCTTTGTGGACACACAGCGTCTGACCATCGTGCCGGAGCCCATGGAGCCCGCAGACTGAAAGACTTCAGTTCACCAGCACATCCGCGTTGAACCCGCCGTCGCGCCAGCGGTTCAGCGCTGCGGTGAAACTCGGGCCTGGCAGTCCGTCTACGGTGGCGGCGTAAAATCCCGCAGCTTTCAGTCGGCTTTGCACCGCGCGGATCGTCTCGCCGGACCATCGCTCGGACGCTTCGGTCAGCTGCGCCAGCAAGGCACCCCTGTCCGACGCGACACCGCGCAACAACAGGTTCGCCGCTTCGTCGGGGTTCTTCTGCACGCCGCGCCCTTCGTCCAGCAGGATCGCCGCAGCGCGGTAGCCTTCGGTCTCACCTTCGTCGGCAGCGCGCCGGAAATAGGTCAGCGCATCGCCCGGCGTGTCGACCACGCCGTCCTGCGCCAGAACACCGAGGTTGAAAACCGCCTTGGGCGACCCACCCTTGGCCGCCGCCCGCAAAAGCCCGATTGCCCGGTCCTCGTCCCTGGGCAGCATCTGCCCTTCAAACAGAATGATCGCCAGATTGATCATCGCGTCCGGGCTGCCACCTTCTGCTGCGCGCTGGTACAAAGCCAGCGCCGCCGCCGGGTCTTGCGGCAGGCCATTGCCGGTTTCGGTCAGCTGTGCCAGGCTGACCATCGCCCGCAGATCCCCCCGGTCCGCGGCACTTTTGTACAAGGTCACCGCCCGCTCGATATCGCCAGAGGCCGCGACCGCACGGGCATAAAGCGCCGTGTAATGCGGCAATTGGGGAAATTGCGCCGAAGCCGCTGCACAGGCCTGGATCGCCGTCAGCGCGTTGCGCTGCAACCGCTCGAACGGCACGCCGGATTGCGCCGCCGTCGCATCACGCGGATGGGTGGCCAGCCGTTCGCAGACACCGCCCGGCGTGCTGTCCTCTTGTGGCGGGATCAGCGCCAGCAGTCGTTGCGCCTCGGACGCGTCTGCCCCGTCGGGGTACCGCTCCAGATAATATTCCAGCAAGGGCCGCATCCGGCTGCGCCGCGCCAGTTGCCACAACCGTTCCGCCTCGGCTTCGGCGTTGCGAATGCCAAGCGTGCGGGTCTTTGTTCCAGTCTGCAGGAACGCCAGCACATCGTCTACGTGCGCGCCCTGCGGATAGCGGTCGGCATAAAGCTGCATCAGATCGGGGTCCCGCTCGCTGGCCGCGACCTGCCACAGCATCGTTTCCTCGGAGGCGGTCACGGGGCTGTTGTCGAACCGGAAAGACTGGGTCAGCGACGAATTTTCCCAGGGCACCTGCCGCCCGCCGGTGGCCGAAAGCACGTCGCGCCGGACAGAGATCATCAGATCCTGGATGTCCTGACCAGGCGTGTAGATATGACTCAGCACCGCCTCGGTAAAGAAACTGTTCCGCCCGGTCCCGTCATAGGCCACGTTGTCGGGCTGCGTAGCATAGACGAACATGAAATCCGCCGCGGTGCTGACCCGTGCCAACCCGCTTTCAGCGCGCAGCTCGACGCCAAAGGGATTGTCCCGGCAGGCATCCAGAAATACCAGCTTCAGCCCGTCCGAGTTCTGCATCGCCGCCAGCACATCGGTCAACGGCACGGTCTGTCCGTCCAGATCTTCGACCGATTGCAGCGCGGCATCGACCGGCACAAGATAGTTTTGCCCACTCACCTGAAAGCCGTGCCCGGCGTAGTAGAACAGCACCACGTCCGCCGTCGCTGCGCGTTCGGCAAAGATCGCCGTGCCCTCGCGCATCTCTTCCATATTGGCGTCGGACCCCAGGATTACGTCGAACCCCAATCCCTCCAGCGCCACCGAGACATCCAGCGCATCGTTGATCGGATTGTCGAGCGGGCTGACGTTGGTATAGGCCGAGTTGCCGACCACAAAGGCCAGCCGCGTCTCGGCCAGCGCGCCGGTTGTGACCAGCACCCAGATCAGTAAGACCCAAAACCCGCGCATCACCCTCATGCTCTCCCTCTGACAGACCTACAGACCGACAGCGCGGCTCATGGTGATGCCGACATTGTCCATCGCACCAGCCACCCGCGTGATCGTCGCGCGTTGCACCGTTGCCAGCTCGGGGTCCGAGACGCGCACCAGTGCAATCGACTTGCGAATCTCGGTCGCGGCGTCGGCCATGGCATCGCGCGCTTCGCCCACTGCCTCGCGGCGGATCGTTTCGCGTTCGGCATCGGTCGTTGCACCAGCCAGCCGTTGCTCGGCGCGCACCCGTGCCTGATCGACGCGCACCCGCGCATCCTGCACGATCCGCGCGACGTTCTGCATACCCGGCGGCAGATCGCTCGCTATCGCATCCAGTTCATCCGCAAATTCATTCAGAGAATCCGACATGCAGGCCAGATACCGGCTGACATCGCCGCTGCTCTGACCACAGGATTCCGCCGCAACCTCCAATGATTCAGAAATTGTATCGACCTCCTCGAACGTCGCTTGGGCCTCTGCCAGAGGGGTGCCGCCGCCGACAGTTGTAACGCCGGAGTCGCTGTCACCCTCGTTTCCAAAATCATTGTCGATACTGTCATTCGGGTTCGGCAAAGGAAATCCGACAAAGATCGGCGGCACGGGCACGTCGTTCTGTGCGCCCGGCGTCACGGTCAGCGTCCCCTCGACCAGCGTGACGTCATAGTTTTCCAGGCCCGAGCCCTCGACCTCTGAAATCTCGATCGCGAAGGGGCTGTCCTCCAACGGTGCCGACGGCGCTGCGCCGTTGCTGGTCAGGAAAACACTGTCCACGCTGTCATCGAAAAAGAGCGTTCCGTCGACCGTAAACTCCGTGCCTTCGAATTCCAGCAGGGTGCCAAATGTCTTGGTCTGATCCTCGGCGGTAACGGTAAGCGCGGCAGGCAAGACCGACAGATCACCTTCCACGAAGGCGATCTCGTAATTGCTCAGCCCAGTGCCCACGGCTTCACCGATCGCGACCTCATAGGGCGCGCCCTCGTTCGCGACACGGTCGGTGTCGGCATCTGCTGCCGCGCCGTCACTTGCCAAGGTGGCGCTGTCCACGCTGTCACTGAAAAAGAGCGTCCCGGTGACCTCGAACTCGGACCCGTCGAATTCCAGCAATGACCCATAGGTCTTGGTGAAATCATTGGCGGTGATCGTCAGGGGGGCAGGGGTGATCTCGGCGTCGCCCACCCTGTCGACGACACGGTAGACAACCCCCAGTTCCGACGTGACGCTGGTGGTATCAAGCGTGAATGTTGTGGTGCCCACGTTCTCATCCGCGAATGTCAGCGCCGTCCCGATCTGGTCCGTGTCCAGCACATCCGTGGCGTCGTCAAACACATAAAGATCCGGTCCGCCGTTGATCGTGGTGGTGGTCTCGGCGGTCGTAGTGCTGCCGTAGGTCAGGGTCAATGCGGCGGGCGTCGCCATGATCACCGCGCTGGTGGTATAGTTGACGGGATCGTACCCGGTGTCCCCCGGCGCCCAGACATTCGCGAAATCCCAACCCTGCGCTTCGCCCAGGGCAATGAAGGTTTCGGTGTTCTGGAACTGTTCGGTGGTCAGGCCGGTGCCCGCCGCAGAGGTGGCAATGCCCGATGTCTGTGTGTTCCAGAAATTCGTGGCGGCGCTGTCAAATCCGGTTTGGTCCGACCCGGCAAAGCCGCCTGTTGTCGCGCTGGCGTCGCCGGTGACGGACACCGATCCGGTCGAATAGCTGCGGAAGATGTCGCCGTTGATTTCACCCACGAATCCGCCGGCGGTGACTTCGGTGGATGACATGAGCGGGTCGGTCGTGACCGACACGTTGCCCGTCGCATAGCTGTCGTTGATCGTGAACCCCGGGTTGGAATCCTCAACCCCGACAAAACCCCCGACAAAGAATTCCCCGCCCGAGGTTTCGTCGGTGACGGTCACATTGCCCAAGGCATGCGACCGGTTGATCGTGCCCAAATAGTTGTACCCGACAAAGCCACCGACGAAGGTTTGGCCAAAGGCTTCCGAGCCATCTGCCGTGACCGTCACATCCGCGATGCTGTCCTCGATCAGGCCAGCGTTCTCTCCGATCAGTCCGCCGACCGCAAACCCGGTTCCCGACGACGTTCCGCTGACGCGCACATTGCGGATCGTGCCCGCGTTGTAGGCAGCCAGTACGCCGCCCGAACTGCCGATCATGGTGAAGTTCTCAAGCGTCAGGTCCTGCACCACGGACGCGCTAGACAGATCGCTGAACAGCCCGTAGCTGGCGAGCCCCTCGCCGGTGTCCGGCGCGCTGTAGACGTTCGAGATGGTGTATCCCTGTCCATCCAGCTCGAACGTGCCGTCAGAGATGAACAGCGGGTTGAACCCTTCGGTCCAGGAGGCGGTGCCGCTGCCGTCGATGTCACCCGCAAGCGCTGTGAAGCCGTTGCCGATCCCGCTCGGAGCGAGCCCCTGCAATCCATAGATGTCGGCCACCAGGAACGGATCGCCCGCCATTCCTGTCCCACCGGTAAAGCGTGAAAAGGATGCGCCGAAGTTGATGGTGAAATCATTTGCCGAAAACGCAGGCAGAGTTGCGGTGTTCTGCGTCCAGGTCCCTCTTTCAAGCGTGAAGGTGTCCACATCGACCGTGCCACCCGCACCTGTGGTGATCTGGTTCACCGAATTCAGGATTAAGCCCCCGGACGTGCCGTTGATCGCGCCGTTCAGCACGATATTGCCGCCTGTCCCGCTTGTGGTGCCTTCGTCATCTGCGATCAGGGTCAGCGTCGTCGCCTCGGTCCAGTCGATATCGGCATTGATCGTGATGTTGCCCGCTTCCGATGAGCCCCCGGTGGTGTTTAGTGCCACGTTCATCGTCGACAGGTTGTTTTCAAGCCCGACTTCGCTGAGACCGTCGCCGATGTCGCCACCGGGATTGATCACGATATCCGTCGGATCCAGTAGCAGAATGCCCCATTTTCCCAAAGGCGCTCGACCGTCTGCCCGCCCGCTATAGTTCAGCGTCAGCTTGCTCGATACTTCGACAAAGCCGCCATCGCCGCCCTCGGCCCCGCCCCGCGCCGACAGTCTGCCTGCGAATTCGGTATACTCATCCGACCAGATCACGATCCGGCCGCCGTCGCCCTGCTCAAGCGCGTCGGCGGTGATCAGGGTCTGCGCATCGCCGAAAACCGTCTCTGCGCGAGGCAAGATACCCTGCCCCTTGAAGTCGCCCCCGATCTTGATGGTGCCACCGCCGCCCGTGCCGCTGGCGTCGATCTGCGCGCCATCCAGAGCGATGGTCGCCCCGGTGATGGTGACGTCACCCCCCCGCGCCTGCGGGGGGCGCGCCGACTGGGTGACCACGATCCCCGCGGGGGTGGGTTTCGACCGCGTCGAAACCTTGCCCGTCACACGGACCGATCCGCCATTGCCTCCGCCCAGCGTGATGGTGCCGCCGCGCATGGAAACCGACGTGGCCTCGGCCACCCCAGACAGGTTGATCGCATTGCGCGCCGCATCCCGCGCGGTCGCCGCGCGCATTTCGACGATGCCGCCTGTTGCACTTGCCGTGCCCGAATTGTCGATCAGCGCTTCGCCGTCGTCCTCGATGTCGGATGGCAGCGCGACCTGCAGGAACTGGTCGCCCGAAACGTCCAGCACCACACGTTCGCCTGCGGCAAAGCCGATGCGCCCGTAAGGTACGGTCACGATCCCGCTGTTGCGCACCTTGCCGCCAATCAGCGCCGCATAGCCACCACGCCCGATCACCACCCGGCCTGCGTTCTCGACCGTCGCAGAGCTGCCGGTGCCCTCGTACCGCAGCCGCCCGGCATTGAAATCGTCGTCGCTGACATTCAGCGTCGAGGCCGCAAAGCTGCCCGCATCCACGGTCCCGTCTTTGCCGATGAAAATGCCGTTCGGATTGACCAGATGCACTTCGCCGTTGGCCGTCAGCCGCCCGTGGATTTCGGAGGTGGTGCTGCCCGTGACCCGGTTCAGGATTGCCGAATTGCGATCGGGTTGCCGGATGTCCACGTGGGCATCTTTGCCGATCGAGAAACTGTTCCAGTTCACCACCGCCCGATCCGTGTCTTGCGTGATCGTCATGGTCAGAGGCGTCTGCGTCGCGATGCTGGCGCTGCCAGAGACGACCGTTCCGTCCTGCGGCAGAACAGCCTGCTGAGCAGTCACCGCAGCTGGCAGACAGATGCAGGCCGCAACCGATGCCCGCAATAGCCGCCGACAGCTGGCGCGCGGTTCAGAACCGGAAATTGCCGGAAATGGTGATTCTGTTTTCATCCGCAGACCCATCGTCTGTCTCTCCTCTGCCCAGTTCAACGCGCAAGCTGCTTGAACGGAAATTTGAATCAGTCTGTGCAAAAAAATCTATGCCAATGCCGTAGGCGAATGCGTCTGTGCGCCCTTGTTCGGCCGCCGAAGGATTCTCAAGTTGAACCATGCCGTAGCTGACGAACGCATAGGGGCTGAGCAACACAGGTACCGATCCCAGCGTCACCCGCGATTGCGTCGACAATTCCGAGCGGACCACGAAACCGTTGTCGCCCCGCAATGCGCCTGAATCGAAGGCCGACAGTTCCTGCGCGCCCACGATGCTGATCTGTTCGGATGTCAGCAGCGGATCACCGAAAGACGTCTGGAACCGCCCCATCAATGACAGCGCCAGCGGAATGGATGCCGGAAGCTGACGTCGGTGCGAGAAAGACCCCGAAAGCTTGGTGAATTCGGCATCTGCACCGGCCCGCGACAATGGCAAACCAGAAGCCGTCGCATTCGCAGCCGTGCGCGCCCCGAACGCGTCGAGCCCCTGGCTGAGGACCAGCCCAGCCTCCGTCACGGATTCGTCCTCGTGGAAATAGGAAACGCTGCCGCCAAACCGCAGCACTGTCAGTTCATCGCGGTAAAGCGGCGTCAGCGCACCACCCCCAAGGATCAGGCTCTGTTCATCGCTCTGCAGGTCCAGCGACATCTGGCCGGTCACATTCAACTGCCGCGACCGCACGAACGGATAGCTCAGCCGCACCGACTGGCGGTCGAACGACGACCGCGTCGCCACCAGATCATCATCAGGCGTGGTATCGCTCGACGTAAATTCGACGTTCAGCGTAAGCCCGGTAAAGCCCAGCGGCACCACCGCCCCGACAGCAAGGATGCGGCTGCGCGGATCGTCGTTGAAAAAGTCCTCGGGCGCGCCCGAGGCACGCAAATACAAGGTCTCTCCGAACTTCAGCGGCGAGTTTATTTCCATGCCGACGTTGAACGCGACCGGTCCCAGCCCGTCATCCGTGGGATTGCCAAAGCCTGCGAAACCCGTCACCGGGCGGTATTCCGGGTCAAGTGCGATCACCGCACTGCCCGGCGCATCCCCAGCCCCCAGCGCAGATTTCAGGGCCACACCCGGCACATCGCCCGCCAACAGCAACTGCCGCTCAAGCTCGGCGCGGGTCAGTCCCTTCTTGTTGACGATGGGCGCGGTCAGGCCGTCGATACGGCTTCGCGTGTTGGCAGGCACATTGGCGGTGTCGATCCGCTCGATGAATCCATTCACGACCTCGACCCGCAACACCCCGCCATCGCGCAGGCTTTGCTGGGGCAGCACCACGCGGGTCAGCACGAAACCCGCATCCGCATAGGCTTCTTCAAGTGCCGCGGTGGCCTCGAAGAGTTCCGACACAGCGATCCGCCCCGATGTGAGGCGCGCCCTGAAGGCGGCGTTCTGGGCGGCAAGCTGCGGCAGGGGATTGCGCAGATCAACCCCGGACAGGGTGATGCCGATCTCCTCCGCTCCCGGAGGAGCCTCAGTGCCGGTCCGCCCGGTAAAGACCACCGCACCGTTCAGGCGCTGCAATTGAGGCTGCAATGTCGGCGGGGTTATCTCGCTTGCGGTCTGGGCATGAACGGCACCTGCTGTCGCAAGCACGCCCGCAGCAACCATCGCCAATACACGGCCAAAACCGCGAGGTGATCGACCTTTCGCGAAATATTCCTGTCGCACGCCCTACACCCTTAAATTTGTCGCTCCGGTGCTCAACGTACAGGATGCTGGCCTTATTGCACGAAAAACCTCTGCCCTGACTTCAATCTGAGCAAGAAAAAAGGCGAATGTGCCACGCCATTCCGACCAATCGGTCTCTAAGTGGGCAGCCGTATGTCTTTGGGCGGTTGACCCGCCCGGTGCCGCAGAACGATCTGCTGCAATCCTGCTTCAAGATCACGCGCATAGCGCGCCGTGTCGAACAGGGCAGAGGATTGCCTGACCGCCGCAAGTTTCGCAGTGACCGCCTTGCGCGCATCAGCGTCGATCGCGTAGTGCATCAGCATCTCTTCATACCGGGATTGCGTCTCTGCGATCAGCTCCGGCAGGCCCACCGCCCCAAGCAGGCTTGCCCCGACGCGCGCGGCGAACTGCTGTCCGGGCACTGTCAGAACCGGCAGACCGCTCCAAAGCGCGTCGGACGCCGAGGTATGCGCATTATAGTGGAACGTATCGGCAAAGATATCCGCATGTCTGTGGCGTTCGAGATGTTCGGCCTGCGAAACCCTTGGCGCAAAATGCAGCCGCTCTGGCGATACGCCCCTCTCTTGCGCCGCACGCCTGAGATTGGAGGTCATCAGCGCATTCGATTCCAAAAGCCACAGGACCGCATTGTCGACCTTGCTCAGAACCCTCATCCAGATGTCGAACTCTGCGGGCCCGATCTTGTTGCTGTTGTTAAAGCAGCAAATGACAAAGGCATCTTCGGGCAGGCCAAAGTCCCGGCGAGAGGTCAAAGTCTCACAGAAGGTGCGGCTGTTGTCGGTCGGCTGATAGGTGTTCGGCATAAACAGGATCTTCTCGTCGTAAAATCCGCGCATCTCGGGCGGTATCAACACGTCGTCCGCCACCATGTAGTCGAACAACCCGGCCCCCATCGTTCCGGGAAAGCCAAGGTAGTTGATCTGGATCGGTGCCGCGCGATGCGCAAATATGCCGGTGCGCGCGTTCTGCGTATAGCCGTCCAGATCAATTGCGATATCCAGCCCGTGTTTCCGCGCCAATCCCGCGATATCGCCTTCCGACAGATCGTGAACCTGATGGAAGGCCGAAACATTCGCAGCAAGATTGTCCCGCAGCGCACTGGGTCGGGGTGCGGCCAATGCATATGCGTTGATCTCGAAATGCTGCCTGTCGTGATGTGCGAACATCCCCGATGTCAGGAACAGATTTGCATGGTCATGGAAATTTACCGAAAAATACCCCACACGCAGCTTATCGGCAGGCTGCGGGCGCGGCTTGGCAGGCGTAATATGATCGAAGGCACCAGTCGCCCATCTGCGGGCACGAACCTGCTGCCTGTGCGGATCATCCTCAAAGTGCAAAAGTGTGAAGGGCGGCGCGATCTCGGTCACGCCAAGCGTTTCACGCAGCTTGTCGAAATCGCGGTGGGCTGTGAAATCACAGTTCTGCAATTTCAAACTCAGGAGCAATGACACCGTGGGCGCGTGATCTGGCCTGCGCTGCAAAAGTTGTTCGCAAATCGAGATGGCGGTCGAAAGCTGCCTTGCCGCTTTCAGACTGTTCGCCAGGTTGAAAAACGCATCGAGATACGCAGGGTCAAGCTTCACGGCCTTCTTTTGGGACGCGATGGCCTCGTCCACCCTGCCATGCTTGAAAAGAGCATTCCCAAGATTGTTGTGCGCCCTCGGGTTTTGCGGGGCCAATGCGATGCTGCGCTGGAAATGCGCAATTGCATCTTCGATCCTGTCCTGTCTTTGCAGCGCGCAGGCAAGATTGAAATGCCCGACGGCATTGCGCTCGTCGCGTTCAAGCAGGCTTTCGAATGACCGCGCCGCCCCCTCCCAGTCTAGAAGTTCGCTCTGCGCGCAGCCCAGCAGGTACCAGAACGCAGGCTGGGTCGGATAGATGCGAACCAATTCCAAGCCAAGTTTGACGGCCGATCCGAACTGCTTTTTCTCACACAGGCTCAAAAGCCTGATGTGGCTTTCCTGGGGTGTCATTGCCTCTTGATGACGCCATGTTGGCGAGGGTGCAAGCTCAACCGATCCTGCCCGGCTGGACAGGATCAGCTGGCGTCAGAGCCGTCGTTGCAGCAGCCGAAGCAAGAGCAGTGTGGCGGCAAGCTTATTTTGGCCATCCAAAAACCGTAAGTCACTGTTTTTACTTAATCGAAATTCTTCTCCGGCGGGAGAAGTGGCCATTTGACAAGCTTAATTTGGCCATTCAATTCATCAAAAAATATTTGTGACCGCCACAGGAATCAGGAGGTCTCATACTAAAAACAAGGGATCGAATGCCACAAATAAAATCGGCCGCCCCGAAGGACGGCCGATAATGTCGATTTGATTTTTTTGGTCTTTTTACACTTGGAAACGCGCCGGTAGGTCGCGGCGCCGGAAAAATCTGACGCCGATGTCGGCTTTCCGCAACACCGGCTTCACTCCGCCAGCCTTCATCTCCGGTTTCAAATCGCGCTGGCTCATTCCAAGGGCATTTGCGATCCGTGCCTCTGTCGTGAACTCCGCGAGAAACGCATCGACATCTTCCGCCCGGAACCGGTGGATCGTGTGATCACCGCTCGCGGACCGAATTTTGAGCATTGGCAAAGGGGCGCGATCAGAAAATTCCGTCACAAGTTCCCACCCCGACCCGAAGGGCATGGGGATTCTTCCGAACGCTTCCGCAGGAGAGAGGCCAATCATGACCTTGGAAACAACAGATTTGGTTTCAGCAGGGTTGACATGGATCGCGGCAAGGCCTTCCAGCCCGTCGAGCCTTGCAACTTTTGAAAGGAAGCCACCAAGGACGAGATGCACGATCTCGACGGCCGGGGCGTTCGACTTCATGGCAGCCGTCGCGAGATCGACCATCCCTGCAGGCAGATTTTTTACGGGTTCCGACCTGGCTTGAAGACGCCCGATGAGAGTCACGACATCCTGGGAGTCGACGGCCTTCTTCATGCGTCCAGGGGCATGCGAAACTTCGGTGACAATCGATGTCAGGATGCGTTCCGAGATGAGCTGTTTCGCCAATGGCCATGTGCAACCGAGCCTTTCCGGGAGCTTGGTCACGGGGATAAGCCTGCGCATCGATCGCGCAAGCTCCTGACCGCGCACGGCATCGAACACGTGGTGTGATCCCGGGAGTGCATCTTTCGGAATTATGCCCTTCGCAGCCAGCACGCCCCAAAGTGTCCGTGGGTCGAGCCCGGTCTCACGGGCCAGAGTGGCACAGGTGTGAAGGCGGCGCTCTGGAAGCTCTTCGCCGAGGACAACGGTGCCAGTCGGCACTTCCATGGTTTCGAAGATATGCTCGCGCAGGATCCGCTTGATGTCGCCGGGATCCTTTTTCGCCCGTGATTGCGCCAGCCACTGGTAGAGACGACCAAAGACATACTGCGGACCGGGCTTGCTGCCTTTGTAGTCGACGCCGCCCTGAACTTTGGACAAAGCCCGGCGAATGCCGTCCTCGCCTTCCGAGGTCGCCGTGTAGCCGACCCGACCGGCCCGATCCCAATCATCCGCCGTCAGCTTGTCGAGGTTCGGCTTTGCCCCGAATACCATCAGCACTCCGAGCATTTCGCTTGCTCGAACCGCCTGTTCGATCCCTTCCCCGTCCAGCCAAGGCGCGCCCACCTTTCCGTCCAGCCTGTCAAGTGCGTAGGTTTGCAAGGGTGAGACTGTCCGAGACGCAAGCGGCGCAATCAGATCTTCAAGCCGATCGCCTGTCTCGGGCACCATGATCGCAAACTCATGAAAGCGGTCACCCGAAAAATTCGCCTTGCGGCGCAACAGTGGCAGCCCGTGGTCCGGACAGGTGCGCACCACACACAATTGCCAGGTCCAGCGATGGTGACGGAATGCCACCCTGCCCCCGGATGCTCGATCGTCAGCCAATAGGCATGCCGGGCAGAACACCGTGTACGGCGTCGCGAGAAATTCTGCGGACACGTTTTCACCGCGCAGATCAAAATGGCGCCGGTCGATGCCCCGGGCGGCATTGGCCCTGAGTTCCTCAGGCGCAACGCCGGCCCGGTCAGCAAGTCGCTGGATGGCACCAGGTTGTCCGCGTGCCAAATCGGTCAGGCTGACACCGATATCGCGCAGGAACGGTCCGGTCCGACTGCCAATGTGAAACGCTGCCAGGCGGGCCGCGAACCCCAATGGGGATTCGATTTTCTCGAAGGCCAGGCGCGGGGAAAGCATGCTCATTGAATTTTCCATTCAGCGTGCCTCATGAAGTTTCGCGAGGTCGATGTCCGTCCAGCGCGGCGACAGGAAGACATTCATGCCGGGAACGGCACCCTCCTGCATGGCCCACGATTCCGCAAAGTGCTGAACCGTGACTTGGGTTTCATTTTTCAGAACAGTCATCTCCAGGGCAGCAATAATATTCTCGATGCAGCGTCCGAAACGACCGCGGCTCGCATAGACAAGCCGATCAATGAGGTCGACCTCCCGGGGCGGCAGGAGGCCCGCTTCGTCGCAGAAGGACTGAACAAGGCTGCGCAACGATTTCTCATGCGTTGCCGCAGAGATGGACGGCATGGTGACTTTGGAATAGCGCCGTTTGACCTGATCGTCGTAAGACGCCATCTGCCACAACTTGTCGACCCCGGTCAAAACGAGGATGACAGCGCCCTCCCCTTGCATGACCGACTTCAGCATCTTGAGAATATCCTCGATCCCCTTCCCGGCCCTGAAAAGGTCGTGCGCCTCGTCGATCCAAAGAACGACCGTACCGAGCATCCGCAACCGGGCCCTCACGAGCCGCCAGATGTCCCACTCCTTGCGTGATACGGACACTTCAGAGTAGCCAGTCTCCCGCAGAATTTCCCAGCCGAGGCTCTTCAGCGTCGCAGGGCTTGGGACACGCACCCCTATGACAGGCCTGTAGCCGGGGTCGTCGCTCTGCAGCACGGGATGATTGTCCAGCACGTGATGAACGAGCGAGGTCTTGCCGCCCCCCGAACCTTCCACCAGCGCGATGCCGTGCGTATCGCCAGTCGCGGTGAAAATCACCGGCTTCGGCAAGAGACCACCAGTGTCATCGCGTTGCAGGAGAAGGTCGAGGTGCTTCTGAAAGATGATATCGCGTTGCGTCTTGATGTACTTGTCACGCAGCTTTGCGATTGCCGCCATCGAGGCGGTGGTGTTCATGGTCATGTGGGAGGGCTCCAAAAGATTGGGTTTGCTTGCAGTCGGCGTTTCACCGAAAGGACTGCTCGGTCTGTTCCCAGTATCTGCGGTCATCATTCTTCCCGCGATAACGCGGATGACGCAACGTCACCTTGTTTTCGCGAATTTCGGGGCGCCTTTTCTGCAATCCGTCTCTGCAAGGTAACCGTCGCGACCACGACGACGGCGCCCCTCCAAAAGCCTGAACATGCTCAATTCCTCCTCATCAACCGGGGCGCGGACCCGCTTTCACGAAACAGCGCGAAGCACGTTTTGTGACGACGCCTCTGGTTCGCCGACCACCACTGATGAAGAAGTTGGCCAATGTGCCTCAAGACGAAGCAAATATTTCGATAAATCTGCACCTGGCATACCCGGCTCCTCCCGATGACCGGTCAGGTGAGGCATGTCATGGCCCCCTGAACGCTATCGCCGGGTTCCGGAGGGACAGTCTTAATGGTAAGGTTTTCCCACAATCAGATCGCTGATGATGATTGCGGGATTGGCCAAGTGAAATCATGATGGCAAAGCATGTGCATGTGACGGGACGGGTTCAGGGCGTCTCATTCAGGGCGTGGACGCGGGATCAGGCGGAGGCACGCGGCATTTCTGGCTGGGTCCAGAACCGACCAGACGGGTCGGTCGAAGCGGTTATTGCGGGGGACGACGAAATGGTCGAGGCGCTAATTGCGGCTTTTCATCGAGGTCCAGCTTCAGCGAAGGTCACCGATGTGAGCGTCTCGGAGACCAACGCGCCATCGAAGCCCGGATTTCACATCATCAGCTGATGACGTCTCTGCACCTCGACCGCTCATCCTGATTGTTGCGCAGCAGGTGTTCGCCATTTCCTGCGCACTCGCCCCGATAATGCGTAACGTCGTGTCGGTGACGGCAGACCTAATGATGGATGCGCCGGATAGTGACTGAGACATGCCAATGTATCCAGCTGTGGAGGGGTGAAATAAGCTTCAGGTGACGACAAGCAGCCCAAAGCGGCCCCATTACGGCTCGCGTCCTCTGATCCGAGCAGAACTTGGAAGGGCGGAACGCAAAAGTTCGCCGTAAGCATCCGCCGAAGGCCGCAGCCGTGCTATATTGATCAGAGGCGTTTGGGTGCGGCCCTTGGTTTGCGCGGCTTTGGTGCCCACTTTTTGGCGAGGCGCTCGAAGTTGTCGAGGATACGGCCAATCTCTGCCTCTTCAGGGTCGAACTTTCCCGCATACCATTCCAACATCCGGTCGTGCTCATTGTGCTTGGGGTCGGCGATGACTTTGAGGAAGTCGGCGTAGCCGAGAAAGCCACCCACATCTTCAGGGGGACAAGCTCCGATGGCCCTGACGAGGCGCTGATAGTCGGCACCCGGCGTCATCGATCTTCTCGACCGCGTGGAACCCGCGGATCGTCAGCCAACGGTTACAGTGCAAATGGAAACCCGGTTGACCAGTATTGACGATGACATTGCCCATCCGGCTACAGGACGATGAAGGTCTCTGGTGAAATGTCCTGACGTGCCGCGCCTCGTCTCTCAATACTGCAGGGCAACTCGCCACGCCCTGAGGAGCCGTGCGCTATCGGGCCCCGCGCGGTGAGGTGCCGGATGCCGACCCAGCGTTTCATAAAGCATATCAAGCGCCAGGCCGGAAAACCGCGCAAAGGACACATCGTGGTAATCCGCGACCGTCGGTACCGTGTAGCACCCACCGGCCTGCAACAACCGCGAAAACCAACGGGCATCGAACTCGGGGGCATCGGATACGAGCGATTTTCCATCCAGAATCTTGAAAAATTCTTCAACGACCCCCGGTGCGGTCGGAGCGTCGTGCAATGCTTCATGTGTGACGCCATGGACCGCAGCGCTCCGCGAGGACCAGGCAGAGAGACTCCATTCCGGAGCGGGCCGGATCAGCGAGCTCCAAGTCCGTACATCGCCGTTTTCCATCCAGGAAAGGCCAACTTCGATAGGCCAGCTATCCTGCGCAAGGCTGGAAGCCTCGAAGTCCAGCGCGGCATAGGTTTCGATGTCAGGTAATATTTTCATGATGGGTTTCACCTTGTGGAAGCTACAGCGGTGAAGATGTTGGCCATTGAGCTGCCGGGCGAAGTAAAAAAACATAAACCTGATTGCCAACGACAGGAAGTCGCGGTGATTTAGGACAGCCGATATGTTGATCTGTCTGTCGTACGCTGCGGCCGTCCGATCAGTGCGGCATCAGCGAGATAACTGAAGTGAGGGCGGAAAGCGTGAATTCGCTGCGCACTAACCCAATGACCGTTACTGTTCTCGAAGTCGGCTCTTGACCGGTTAGCTCTTGCTCGATGTTCCAGCCTCAGACGCGCTGCCAGGCGCGCGAGAGCAGGATGACCACCGGAAAGGTCATTGCATAGGTCAGCGTGCCGTAAACGACCGAAGGTATCGCGAAGAGCGGAAAACCCGTCGCATCACCCCATAGCATCGCTCCCACGGCAAGCCCCAGCCCGCTGTTCTGCACACCCGTCTCGACGGCGATGGTTGTACGCTGCGGTGGGCACAGACCGCAGATCTGCCCTACGGCAAGGCCCTGGCCGAGCAGCAGGAAGGTCAGAACCGCAAGCTGCCACCCGATCAAAAGCAGGCCGGATTGCACCGTGTCGGCGACTTCCATGAAGGACCAGCCGATGATCGCGATGAAGACAGCAAAACACAGGCGGAAGACAGCAGGCTCGTGCCGTTCGACCAGACGGGGGACGAGGCGGCGGCTTGCCATTCCCAGAAGCACGGGAACCGTCGCAACAGCCACAACGCGCAGCGTAAGATCCCCAAGCTCAATGCGGGGCGCCTCGCTACCGAGGAAGTGTCCCGCCGCCAGCAGCGAAAGCACCGGCAGGGTCGCCGCCGAAAGGAGGTTGCTGACCGCCGTCAGGGATACGGACAGGGCCACGTCGCCGCCCGCAATCCGGGTGAGCAGGTTGCTCATCGCGGCGCCGGGGCAGAGCGCGAGCAGCACGATGCCGAGCGCCAGGTCCGCATCCTGCTGCAACAGCGACACGAACAGGAAGCCCACGACAGGAACGAGGACGATCTGGCTTGCAACTCCGACAAGGAGAGCCTTCGGTCGTTTCAGCGTCAGGCGGAAGTCGGCGACCGTCAGGCCGAGGCCAAGCGCGAACATCATCACGAAGACCGCGACGGGAACAGCTACATCGATGATTGTGTCGATCGTCACGGCTTCGGCCCTCACGGCATCCGTATCACAAACGACATGGCAGATCGAGCCAAATGCCTGGCAGAGCGAGCCAATACGACGGTGATGTCCATCCCTACATTCGGGGGATCAAACCAAATGGAGATACCCCGTCATGTCCCGCATTCCACTTCCCGCCTCGATCGACGCCGCGCCCGCCGCCTCCCAGCCCCTGCTCGAGGGCGTCAGAAAGTCGCTCGGCAGCGCGCCGAACCTGTTCCGGCTCACCGCGAACAGCCCTGCTACGCTCGAGGGCTATCTCGGCCTAAACGGCGCGCTCGCCAAAGGCAGCCTGACGCCGCAGACACGCGAGCGTATCGCGCTGGCGGTCGCGCAGATCAACGGGTGCGACTACTGCCTGTCGGCGCACGCCTATCTCGGAAAGAACCTTGCCAAGCTCGACGAGGCCGAGATCGCCGCGAACCGCGCCGGCGGCTCCTCCGATCCGAAGGCCGATGCGGCGGTGCGCTTCGCGGCCAAACTTGTCCGCAGTCGTGGACAGGTCTCCGAAGCCGACGTCTCGGCGGTAAGGATGGCGGGCTACGACGACGCCGAGATCGTGGAGATCGTGGCTCATGTCGCGCTCAACACCCTCACCAACTACCTGAACGAGGCGTTCGACACGCCCATCGACTTCCCGGTTGTCAGCGCCACCGCCGCCTGACACCGCGGACGCCCCGGTCGCGCCTCCCCCCACGCTCCCTCCCGCCCCGCGACCGGGGCGAAATTTGCCAACACAAGAAAGTTTCGCCAGATGACACGTTCTCCTTTGCCGCCTTTCGACGTCGCTTCGGCCCGGATCAAGGTCCGGCTGGCCGAAGATGCCTGGAACAGCCGTGAACCCGACCGAGTCTCGCTCGCCTACACGCCCGACAGTCAGTGGCGGAACCGGGCCGAGATCTTCGCAGGGCGTGACAGGATCGTCGAATTCCTGACCCGCAAGTGGACCCGCGAACTGGATTACCGTCTGATCAAGGAACTCTGGGCATATCACGACAACCGGATCGCCGTACGCTTCGCCTACGAGTATCGCGACGACAGCGGCGCCTGGTTCCGCGCCTACGGCAACGAGAATTGGGAGTTCGACGCGGGCGGCATGATGCGCCGACGCATCGCGTCGATCAACGATCTGCCGATCACCGAAGGGCAGCGCCTGTTTGACTGGGACCTTGGCGCGAGGCCCGAGGATCACCCAGGCCTCACCGACCTCGGACTGTAGGAGACGCGCCATGCCGAACGCCTATGCAGAGATCGCCTTCACGCCCCTCGTCCGCGAGGAACAGCAGCGCTTCGGGTCGGCGGACGCCTATGCGCGCGTGCTCTCGCCCGAGCGTGACGACGGCGCCGAGCTCGGGCCGCGCGAGGCGGCATTCCTGTCCGCCCGCGACGGCGTGTTTCAAGCTACCGTTTCGGAAACCGGTTGGCCCTATGTCCAATTCCGGGGCGGCGCGCCGGGATTCCTGAAGGTCATCGACCAACGCACGATCGGCTACGCCGACTACCGGGGGAATCGGCAGTACATCAGCGTCGGCAACCTGCGCCACGACGACCGCGTGTCGATCATCGCCGTCGACTACGCCTGCCGGGAGCGTCTGAAGCTCTGGGGGCATGTCCGCATTACCGAGGACGCTGATGTGGTCGATCTTCTGAACGGCGTCGACGGTCCGCGGGCCGAGCGCGGCATCATTATCCGGATCGACGCGTTCGACTGGAACTGCCCGAAGCACATCCCGATCCGTCTGACCGAAGCCGAGCGCGAGCGTGAAATCTCGCGGTTGCGCGACCGGATCGCGGGTCTCGAGCGCGACCTCGCGAGGAAGACCTCATCCGAGCGCGAATTGAGCGCCTGAATGACGCAGTGGCGTGTCGGGCGGCGTCAAAAAACTGGTTCCCGCGACGCTTTCGGCTTAGCTTTGGCCATGCCGAGCGTGACAGCCGCATTTGCGCGCGCGATGGCCCATGCGGCCGGGATGACGCTGAGGGACGACGGGGCTCTTGTCTCGGGCGATGTCGTCGTGCGCCGTCTGCCGCAGCCCACGGATGGCCGACTTGCAGAGACCGACTATTTCGATCTTCTGGACTGGATCCGCCAGGGGCATGAAGACGAGGTTGCACTGCTCGCAGGCTATGCGCGAGCGATCCGCCTCGACGATATCGGCGTACTTGGGCTGGCGATGAAGACGGCGCCGACGCTGCGCGCGTCGCTGGAACGCGTGGAGCGGTACTGGCGGGTGGTCACCGACACCGCGGTTTACCGCCTCGATGCCTCTGGCGATCCGGCATTTCTTGTCTTCGAGGCGAAAACGGGGCATCACCCCGTGCTGGAATTTCGCAACGAAGGCGCGTTGGCCGGGTCCGCGCACAACATGCGCCAGATCGTACAAGGGGAACTGGTCCTCGAACACGTGTCGTTCCGCCACGCGTGCCGTGGCGATCCGGACCGCTATGCCGCGCATTTCGGCTGCCCCGTCCACTTCGGGGCGGACCGTGACACCATCGCATTGAGGCCCGCAATGCTCGACCTGCCGAACCGGCTGGGCGATGCGGCGGTGTCGGACTTCCTGACCGCCCACCTTGAGACGGAGATTGGCTCGCTCAAGGACGATACGTCCTTGCGGGCTGCCCTCTTGCGGTGCCTGACGCCTGCGCTCAGCAATGGCGTACCGCAAGCGGTGGATATCGCGCGCAAGATGGGGATGAGCGAACGGACGCTCTATCGCCGTCTCGCCCAGGAGAGGCTGACCTTTCGCGACGTCCTGACCGAGGCGCAATCCTCGCTCGCGAAGGAACTTCTCCGAGAAGGTACAAGCTCGATCGCCGAGATCGCTTTCCTGACCGGTTTCTCCGAGCAGAGCACGTTCACCAGGGCATTCAAGCGTTGGGTCGGCCAGGCCCCGGCGCAGTTCAGGCGGCGGGCTCCAAACCTTTGATATGATCCGGCTGTGCAGGCCTTGGGACGACCCGCCCTTGGGCGACCGGTTTGGCTAACGGTATCCTCATCTCGCCGACCAATTGCCGTCGACGGACAAGGCTGGGAGGTCGGGCGACCGATGGCAGGGTCGGCCAAGTGCTTGGCAGGCCCTGCCAATACCAGATCGCATCCCATCACATAACGTCAGGTCATTGACCCCGCAGAGGTCGGACGTCGGCACACCCCGGCAAGCCCGCACCGCCAAGCAAGAGGCCACCGCCATGACTGACACCACAGGAAAAAACCCCACCACGGCAAAGCCGCGCGACGATCGCCGCATTGCGCCGCCGTCGGAGCCCCCGATCCGGCCGGGCGAGATGACCCATATGGTTCTGATCACGATCGGCACCGCCGTTTTGACCGGCATTCTGGCCCTACCGTTCACGATGCCGGGCAAGTCCTTCACAGAGCGCTCGACAGTCATCGGTGCGTCAGATTTCGTTCTCGCTCTTGAGTGACGCGGTGCTTCTGCCTTCGCGCCCCATGCCCCGCTGCGCCAAAGAGAGCTGTGCCGCAGCCAGAGACCATCGCCCCCCACGACCCATGCAACGCGCTGCCCGGCGTGTTGCGACCACAACCAAGGAGCCATGAAATGGACCATGATCACGACCATCACCACACGCACGACCACGCCTGCGGCTGCGACGTCACCCCCGAGCGGGTCGACATGGCGCGAAGGCGTCTGATCGCGGGGGCGGCAGCTTCCGCCGCTGCGGGGACCGTTGCCGTGGCCGGCAGCACCGCAACCGCCGCCACTGAAGAGGCCCGCGCCCTTTATGCCGACCCCGCCGCCCCCGGCCTGCCCCAGGTCGACATGGAAATCGCCCCGGCCCGCACCGCGCTTGTCGTCACCGACCCTCAGATCGACTTTCTGTCCGAGGACGGCGTCACCTGGGGCGTCGTCGGGGAAAGCGTGACCGAACAGGGCACCGTCGACAACATCGAACGGCTTTTTGCCGCTGCCAAGGCCGCGGGGATGCCGGTTTTCATCTCGCCGCACTATTATTTCCCGCACGACCACAAATGGGAGTTCGAGGGCACGCTTGAGAAAACGATGCACGGCATCGGCATGTTCGACCGGCCGAGCCCCCTGTCGCTTGACGGTTTCGAAGGCTCGGGCGCCGACTGGATGCCGCAATACAAGACATACATCGAGGACGGCGAGACGGTCATCTGTTCGCCGCACAAGGTTTACAGCCCCGCCCAGAACGACCTGAACCTGCAACTGCGCAAGCGCGGCATCGACAAGATTATCCTCGCGGGGATGTCGGCCAACCTCTGCACCCAGGCGCATCTCTACGAGCTGCTCGAGCTTGGCTTCGAGGTTGCCGTGGTGCGCGACGCCACCGCGGGCGCGAAGGTGCCCGAAGGCGACGGCTACCTCGCCGCGATCATCAACTTCCGCATGGTCGCCAACGGCGTGTGGTGGACGGACGACGCCGTTGAACGCATCGCGCGATCTGCCTGAAGCAACGACCCACGGACCCCACCCCCAACGTCTGAAAGGAACAGACCCATGAAGACCCTCTTCAACCTCACCGCGCTGACCATGACTGCGGCGCTGTCTCTCGCTTCGGTCGCAATGGCCGCCGACGAATACAATGTCACGAACGGGCTCACGTTGACCGGCAATCCGCTTGGATTGCACGGCGTCGACCCTGTATCGATGATCGACAGCGAGGCACCGCGCATGGGCGACGCGGTCTACACCTCGGCACATGACGGCGTGGACTGTTGGTTTTCATTGAGAACTGACCCGGTATTTTCACCGAGATTTGACCCACCCTTTATTGTTTATCAGCGGTCATGATTTGGTCAATGGCTGCGTCTCCTTTCGTGTTTTCTTTGCAGCTTCTGA
>NZ_JANKJG010000008.1 GCF_024733015.1 Pseudosulfitobacter koreensis | reverse complement strand
TCAAAAATCCCATGTCGATCACTCCATATCTCCCTGATCAGAATCGTCAGGGCAATGTGTTCACATGGGTCAATTCTCAGTGAAAATTTATGGGGCTACCGGGTCAGTTCTCAATGAAAACCAACAGGATCAGAGCAGCGCGACGAGATCCTGTCGCTGTTCCCCGAACTGGACACCGTCGCAGGTCTGGAAGACTACACAGCGGCCCGTCGTTCGCTGAAAGGCTTCGAAGCCAGATCGCTCTTGGGTTAATCCCGGACTAATCTCTGGGCACGCCAGTTGGCCCAATCTTCCGGCGTGTCCAGATCATTGCGCGCATGGTCGCCTGACAGGGCGACCAGCGCGACGCGATCCCCGGCCTTTTTGACAATCGACTGACCGCCCGCATCGCCGCTCAGATTTGCAAACTCTGCAAACAGTGACTTTGCAAATATGATCGGGTGGCCCGCGCGGCCATCCGACGTGGTGCCGCGCCAGACCAGGTTTCTCGATTGCAGATCAACGGCCTGCAGAACGGTCCTCAGGTCATCTGCCGTCAGGTCCGGCAAATCCCCCAGCAGCAGCAGAGCCGCATTTGCATCTGTCGGCAGGGCGGCGAAGGCCCGGCGCAGGGACGCACCCATGCCTTCGGTCGCATCGGGCACAGGTATCGGCGTCACGTCCAGCCCAGTGATCGCGGTATAGCGGTCGTGCGGTGCGGGCGGCAAAGCGACCAGAACCCGCGCGCAGACCTGCCGAGCAATCTCGCATTGTCTGCGGATCAGCGGTTTGCCGTCCACTTGCTGCAACAGCTTGTCGGTGCCGCGCATCCGGGCGGATTGCCCGGCGGCAAGAACGATGGCGGGAATGTTGCTGAGCTGGCCCATGCGGCCACCATAGTCAGCCGCGCATCCGTGCGCCATCCGCATCGAAGGGCGGGGTCAGCGTGACGGTGGCCGGGCGCATCTGGCCCAGGATTTCGATCTCGACGCGAAGACCGTCCGCAACCTTGTCGGTCGGCAGGAACCCTTGGGCGATCGAGGTGCCGGTGTGGTGCGAATACCCGCCCGAGGTGCAGAACCCGACCACGGCGCCATTCAGCCAGATCGGCTCATAGCCCTGCACATCCGCATCATCCGCATCGACGGCAAAGGCCACCAGCCTGCGCGCCGCACCTTTGCTGTGCTCGGCCTCCGCAGCGGCGCGACCAATGAAATCGGTGTTCTTATTGAAGCTGATGAAACGGTCCAACCCCGTCTCGGCGGCGGTGTAATCCGGCGAAAACTCGGCCATCCAGCTGCCAAAATGCTTGTCCAGCCGCAGCGACATCATCGCGCGCATGCCAAAAGGGACCATGCCATGCGGTTGCCCTGCCGCCCAAAGCGTCCACCACAGGGCACGCTGGCCCATCGGATCGCAGTAAATCTCGTACCCCAGATCGCCGGTATAGCTGACGCGCTGCACGATGCAGTCGGTCATGCCGACGGTCATGCGGCGCACATCCAGAAACCGCATGTCGGAGATATCGCTGAGCGTACAGGCCGCCAGCACTTCGCGCGCCTTGGGGCCTGCGATCTGGAAGCCATTGCGCTTGTCGCTGATGTTTTCGACATGAACGCCGTCTTCCAAGTGACTGGTGAACCATCGGAAATGAAAGTTCTGGCTGCCGTAGGATGCGGTCAGTTGAAACTCCTCCTCGGCAAGGCAGGACATGGTGAAATCGCCGATCAGCTTGCCCTTCTCCGACAGCATCGGCGTCAATGACAACCGGCCCGGCTGCGGCACGCGGCCTGCCATGATCCGGTCGAGCCAGGCGCGGGCGCGCGGGCCGGTAACGCGGTACTTGCCGAAATTGTGCACCTCGTTGATGCCCACGCCGCCGCGTACGCCGCGCACTTCGCGCGCGGTTGCGTCAAAGGCGTCCGAGCGGCGGAAGGACGGGGTTTCGTAAGACGGCTCGCCGTGCTGGGCGTAGTAGTTGACCACCTCCAGCCCGTATTGCTGGCCCCAGACCGCGCCCATGTCAGAAAAGATATCGTACATCGGCGTGGTGCGGTTGGGCCGTGCGGCGGGCAGTTCTTCGTTCGGATAGCTGACCGAAAACCGTTTCTGATAGTTCTCGATGATCTTGGGCAGGGTGTATCCGGGGCTGATCCAGTCGCCGAAACGTGCTACGTCCATCGCCATCACGTCACGCTCGGGCTCGCCCTCGATCATCCATTGCGCCAGCATCAGGCCGACGCCGCCGCCCTGGGAAAAACCCGCCATGACGCCGCAGGCCGACCAGTAGTTGCGCACGCCGGGAACAGGCCCGACCAGCGGGTTGCCGTCGGGGGCAAAGGTGAAGGGGCCGTGGATCACCGATTTGACACCCGCCACCTCCAGCGCCGGAAAGCGTTTGTAGGCAAAGGCGATGCTGTCCTCGATCTTGTCGAAGTCATCGGGAAGCAGTTCGTGGCCAAAGGTCCAGGGCGTGCCGTTCACGGCCCACGGTCGGCAGGGCTGTTCGTAGAACCCGATGCACAGCCCGCGCCCCTCTTGCCGCAGATAGCTTTCGCCTGCGGGGTCCATCACATGCGGATGCTCGCCGCCTGCGTCCACGATGTCTGCGATCATCGGGACCTCTTCGGTGACGATATACTGATGCTCCATCGGGTGCAGCGGGAAATAGATACCTGCCATCGCGCCCACCTCGCGCGCCCAGAGGCCGCCCGCGTTAACCACATGTTCGGCGTGGATGGTGCCCCTGTCGGTGACCACGTCCCAGGTGCCATCAGGGCGCTGGTTGGTCTCGACCACCATCGTGTGCGTCTGGATCGTGGCGCCGCCCATCCGGGCGGCGCGCGCATAGGCGTGGGTGGTGCCCGACGGATCAAGGTGGCCGTCGAGCGGATCGTAAAGCCCACCGATGATGCCTTCGATATTCGTCACCGGCGCGATTTTGGCGATCTCGGCGGGGGTCACGATTTCGGTCTCCAGCCCCATGAAGCGATGCTTGGCGCGTTCTGCCAGCAGCATGTCGAACCGATCTTGATTGTCGGCAAGCGTGATGCCGCCCACGTGGTGCAGCCCGCAGGACATGCCGGTGATCTTTTCAAGCTCCTTGTAGAGGCGGATGGTATAGCCCTGAAGGGCCGCCATGTTGGTATCGCCGTTCAGCGTGTGAAACCCGCCCGCCGCGTGCCAGGTGCTGCCCGAGGTCAGCTCGGACCGTTCAATCAGCATGACGTCCGACCACCCCAGTTTCGTCAGGTGATAGAGCACCGAGGCGCCGACGACGCCTCCGCCTATGACGGCTACGCGGGTTGTGGTTTGCATGAAATGGCCTCCGGTCGGACTGGATTTTGGCCAAGTCTAGGGGGCAAGCAGGGGCGGGCTGGTCCGTTTGCGACAGGATGCGTCGTATCGGTGTGACGGGCGGGCAGGCCGGGGCGCTGCCCCGGACCCCGGAGTTTATCCGGCAAGATGAAGGGCGGTTTATTTCCACGCGGGGTCCGTCGCCGACATAAGGCGTCGGAAACGATCAATCATGTGAGGACCAGGGCGGCAGGTTGGTGGGGAGAGCGAAACCAAAGGCTGATCCCATGCGCACCCATGCCCAAGCTGTCGTCATCGGCGGCGGCGTTATCGGATGTTCGATCCTCTATCATCTGGCCAAGCTGGGCTGGCACGATGTGGTTCTTTTGGAGCGCGACGAGCTGACCTCGGGCAGTACATGGCACGCGGCGGCCAATATTCACGGGTTGCATGACAGCACCAACATCAGCCGCATCCAGCATTACACGATGGGATTGTACAAGGAACTGGAGCAGGAGACCGGGCAGGGCTGCGGCGTGTTCCAGCCCGGATCGCTGTATCTGGCGCAGACGCAGGACCGGGAACACCAGTTGCGGTTGCAAGCGGCGAAGGCGAAGCTTTACGGGATGAACTTTCACAAGGTCGACCGGGCCGAGGCCGAAGCGCTGCATCCGCTGGTGGATTTCGACGGCATCCGCTGCATCATGTGGGAGCCCGAAGGCGGCAATGTGGACCCATCCGGGGTGACCAATGCCTATGCCGCAGGCGCGCGGGCGATGGGGGCCGAGATCGTGCGGTTCTGCCCGGTGACCGGGACGGAGCAGCTGGCGGATGGCACGTGGATCGTGCGCACCGAAAAGGGCGATATCGCGACGCCTTGGGTGGTGAATGCCGCCGGGCTTTGGGGGCGCGAGGTAGCGGCGATGGCAGGGCTGAGCCTGCCGCTGCAACCGACCGAGCACCAGTATTTTGTGACCGAGACGATTGCCGAGATCGCCGCGTTGGATCGCCGCCTGCCTTCGGTGGCGGACCGTGACGGCGAATACTACCTGCGCCAAGAGGGCAAGGGGCTGCTGGTTGGCGCCTATGAGAAGGACGTGCGCTTCTGGGCCGAAGAGGGCACGCCGCAGGGCTTTGGCCACGAGCTGTTTGCCGACGACCTGGAGCGGATCGAGGACAACATGATGCGCGCCATCGCGCGGGTGCCCGTGGTGGGCACAGCCGGGATCAAGCGGGTGATCAACGGCCCGATGATCTGGTCGCCCGACGCCAATGTGCTGTTCGGGCCGGTGCCGGAACTGCGCGGCTATTTCTGCTGCAACGGGATCATTCCGGGCTTTTCGCAATCGGGCGGCATGGGGCTGCTGGCGGCGCAGTGGATCATCGAGGGCGAGACGCAATACGACATGTTCGCCTGGGACATGGCGCGGTTCGGCGACTGGGCGGACAAGGCCTTTACCAAGGCGCGGGTGCGCGACCAATATGCCAACCGGTTCAAGATACACTTTCCCAACGAGGAACGCAGCGCGGGGCGACCCGCACGCACGCGGCCCGTCTACAGCATGCAGGGGAAGATGGGCGCGGTATTCGGGTTGAACGCGGGGTGGGAGCATCCGCTGTGGTTTGCGGATACACCCGGCATGCAGGACACCGACGGCTTTATCCGGCAGAACTGGTGGGGGCCCGTGGGCGATGAATGCCGGATGCTGCGCAACCGTGCAGGCATCATCGACATCTCGAATTTTGCCAAATACCGCTGCACGGGGCAGGGGGCCGAGGACTGGCTGAACGCAGTCTTTGCCAACCGGATGCCGCAGGTCGTGGGGCACTCGTGCCTGACGCCGATGATTGGCAAACGGGGCGGGATCGCGGGGGATTTCACCGTGACGCGGGTGGGCGCGGATGAGTTCTGGATCATCGGCTCGGGCATGGCGGAACGCTATCACCAGCGGTTTTTCCGCGCCGTGCCGCTGCCTCAGGGCACCACATTTGAAAGCCGCACCGACGCGATGTGCGGGTTCAACGTGGCGGGGCCAGACAGCCGCGCGCTGTTGCAGGGGCTGACCGATACCTCGCTTGATACGGCGGATTTTCCTTTCATGCGCTCGAAACGGATTACGTTGGCGGGTGTCGATGTGCTGGCTTTGCGGGTGTCGTTCACCGGTGATTTGGGATGGGAACTTCATTGCGATGCGGGCGATCAGGCTCAGCTTTATGCGGCGCTGATCGAGAGAGGCAAAGGCTTTGGAGCAGGTCCCGTAGGCAGCCGCGCGTTGATGAGCCTGCGGATCGAAAAGGGCTATGGCTCGTGGGGGCGCGAATACAGCCCAGAGTACTGGCCGCAGGAGGTGGCGCTGGACCGGCTTTGCAAGATGGACAAGCCATTTCTGAACAGCGATGCGGTGGCCGGGACGATGGCGCAGCCTGCCCGCGAAAGGCTGGTGATGCTGGCGCTGGACGCGGACGACACCGAAGGCTCGAACGCAGATGCCACGGGCGGCGAGCCGATCTTTCGTGATGGACAAGGGATCGGGCGGGTCACCTCGGGCGCCTATGGCTACACGGTGGGGATGTCGCTTGCGCTGGGATATATCAATGACGGGGTCGCCGGTGACGTGGTCGATGTGATGGTTCTGGGGCAGCCGCACCGCGCGACGATACTGGCGGCGCCGCCGTTCGATCCCGAAGGTGAGCGGTTGCGCGCTTAGGCTTGCGCTAACATCTTGAATGACCGACATGGTTGTATAGGAATAGATCTTCAATCGTTGAGAGGGGCCCGAATGCGCGCCAAGCTCCACCCCAGACAGACCGAGCGGCTGGCGCATCTGCGCAAGCTGGGCATTCTGGACACTGCCGCAGAGACGCAGTTTGACGAGATCGTCGATCTGGCGTCTCGGATCTGCGAGGTGCCGGTGGCCCTGATTTCGCTGGTGGACGAAGACCGCCAGTGGTTCAAGGCGCGCGTGGGCACCGATGACCCGCAGACCGATCTGGACCGATCCATCTGCAGCCACGTGATCCTGCAGGGCGATCTGGTCGAAATTCCTGACACCACGCTGGATGTGCGCACCGCCGACAATCCGCTGGTGGTGGGCGAAGATCATATCCGCTTTTACGCCGGGATGCCGCTGATTTCAGACGACGGACTGCCGATCGGCACGCTGTGCGTGCTGGACCGGACGCCGCGCGTGTTGACCGATCTGCAGCGGACGACCCTGCGGGTTCTGGCGGGGCAGTTGATGCGTCAGGTCGAATTGGGGCTGGCCCTGCACCAGGCCGAAGTGCTGCGGGGCGAGATTGACCACCGGGTCAAGAATTCGCTGCAGACGGTGCTGTCGGTGGTCCGCATGTACAAATCACGCGTGCACAATGACGTCGCCATCGAAGCGCTGGCAGCCGTCGAGCGACGGATTGATGCGGTGGCGATGCTGCATCAGGAGCTTTACCAGACCAGCCAGTCGAACCTTGTGGCGCTAGCACCCTACATGGTGCGCGTGGCCTCGCTGCTTGAGGCGTCGGCACCCTCGCATGTGCGGCTGGACATGAATGTCTCGCAGGTGCAGGTGCCCTCGTCGATGGCGGCCAACATCGGCATGATCATCAGCGAATTCACCGCCAATGCGATCAAACACGCCTTTCCCGACGGGCGGCGCGGCACGGTGGCCATTTCGGTGGAACAGACCGACGATCAGGGCGCGCTCCGGGTGCACTGCCGCGATGACGGCATCGGCAATGCCAACCCCGCCGAAGAGAACGAAGTGACCCGTCTGGGACAGCGTCTGATGCAGGCGGCGGCATTGCAGATCGGTGCCGACTTTGCGCTCGAGGCACGCGCTGACGGTTATCACCTGACCATGCTGGTGGCGCTGACCAATGACTTTAACGCCGAAGTAGCGGCCGAATAGCCAGCGCCGCAATACGGTTCCCATCGCGCGAGGTGACCTCGAAGCGGAAGCCGTGGAACGAAAACACCTGACCCACTTCGGGGATCATCTGTGCCTCGTGGATCACCAGACCTGCGACGGTGTTCGCCTCGTCGTCGGGCAGGTTCCATTCAGTCGCGCGGTTCAGGTCGCGGATCGTCATCGAGCCATCGACGATGAATTGCCCGTCTTCGCCGTGCATCAGCGGCTGATCGGCGTCGGGGTCGAATTCGTCGGTGATCTCGCCGACGATTTCCTCCAGGATATCCTCCAGCGTGATCAGACCCTGCAGGCTGCCGTACTCATCCACAACCAGCGCAAAGTGGGTGTTCAGACGCAGGAACTGGCGCATCTGGTCGTCCAGCGTGGTGGTTTCGGGCACGAAGTAAGGGTCCGTTGCCACGTCCAGGATATTAAACGACTTCAGCGCCTTGGCGTCACCATCGGGGCCGCCGACGATCTTGTACATGGCGCGCAGCAGATCCTTGGCGTGGACCACGCCGATGATGTTTTCCACGTCGTCGCGAAACAGCGGCAGACGGGTGTGGCTGGATTTCAGACACTGCTCGAAGATGGTCTCGGGGTCGTCCTGCGCATTGATCATCTCGATGCCAGAGCGGTGCAACATGATCTCTTCGACGGTGCGGTCGCCCAGATCAAGCGCACCCAGAATACGGTCGCGGTCTTCCTTTTCGACGACACCTTCGGAGTGGCCCAGATGCAGCGCGCCCGCGATTTCCTCGCGCACGGCCAGCACGTTGCTGTTGGGGTCAATGCGCACGCCGAACACGAACAGCACGCCGCGCACGAAAAACCGCACGGCGGCCACGATCGGCGAAAACACCAGAACAATCAGCGTGATGGGCCGCGATACGGCCGCAGCGGCAGTTTCGGCGTTGGTGATCGCATAGGTCTTGGGCAGCACCTCGGCGAAGATCAGCACCAGCAGCGTCATCACCAGCGTCGCCAAGGCCACGCCGCTTTCGCCAAAGACGCGGGTGAACAGGGCCGTGGCCATCGACGCGGCCAGGATGTTGACCAGGTTGTTGCCCAGCAGCACCGAGCCGATCAGCCGTTCATTGTCTTCGGTGATTTTCAGCGCTCGTTGCGCCCCGCGCGAGCCCTTGTCGGCCTGACTGCGCAATTTCCCGCGCGATGCGGCGGTCAGGGCCGTTTCCGAGCCCGAAAAGAAACCTGAGAGGACGAGAAGAAACAGGATGATCCCGCAGGTGATCCAGAAAGCGCTGTCCAGCGTTGCAGAAGATGGGTCCATTGGTAGAGTGTGATCCTTGAGGGTTCATAGGGTTATGGGGCCGATGGCCCGCGCATTCAAGGGAGGGCAGGCAGATGATTGTATCGGATATGGGACAAAGAGACGGTCCGCTGCTGATTTTCGGCGGTCCCTACTCGAATGTGCAGGCCACTCGGGCGCTTTTGGCAGTTGCAGCGGCGCGCGGGATTGGTGGCGATCATATGCTGTGCACCGGTGATATCGTCGCCTATTGCGGTGCCCCGGCGGCGACCGTGGCCGCCATACGCGCCGCAGGCTGTGCCGTCGTGGCGGGCAATTGCGAGCGGCAGTTGGCTGCAGGAGCACCTGACTGTGGCTGCGGGTTTGCGGACGGATCGGCCTGCGATCTTTTGTCTGCGGGCTGGTACGGCTTTGCCCGCGCCCGCGTTTCGGCACAGGATGCGGCGTGGATGGGCCAGTTGCCCGACATCGTCACGTTCCGCCACCAGGGCGCGCGTTATGCGGCGGTCCACGGCGGTGCGACGGACATCGCGCGGTTCATCTGGCCCGACAGCGATGATGCGGTGTTCGCCCAAGAATGGGTGGCGGTCGAGGCGGCCTGCGGTCCGGTCGATCACATCATTGCGGGCCATTGCGGTATTCCCTTCATCCGAACGCTGCCGCAGGGGCGTTGGATCAACGCCGGGGTGATCGGGATGCCGCCTCACGACGGGCGGCAACAGACGCGCTTTGCCGTGCTGGACGGCGGCGACGTGCAGATCATGCGGCTGGATTACGATGTGGCGGGGGCCATATACGACATGTGCAGCGCGGGTCTGACCCAAGGCTACGACAGTGCGCTGCGGCGCGGCTATTGGCCGTCCGAGGACGTCTTGCCCGAAACCTTGCGCGTGCCGTCATTGGCCAGCGGGTGATGGTCCAGCACCAGTTCGGTCAGGCGCGCATCCAGCACATGCGTATAGATTTCGGTGGTGGCGACGTCCGCATGGCCCAGCAGCGCCTGGATCGACCTCAGATCGGCACCTCCCGCCAGCAGATGCGTGGCAAAAGCGTGGCGCAGCGTGTGCGGCGTGACCTTGTCCGGCGACACACCGCCCGCGACGGCAAATTCCTTGATCATCAGGTAGAAACGGTGGCGCGTCAGGTGCCCTGCAGCCCCGCGCGACGGAAACAGGAAGCGCGAGACGGGCTTGCCCTTGGCTCTGGCTGCGGCCTCCTGCGCGTCGCGCAGCTTCAGCCAGTCGGTCAGCGCCGAGCGGGCAGGGGGTGACAGCGGGACGATGCGTTCCTTGCCGCCCTTGCCCAGAATCAGCAACATGCGCGGATCGCCGCGCGCGGCACTGACCGGCAGGCCCACCAGTTCCGTCACCCGCATGCCCGTGGCATAAAGCAGTTCCATCAGGCAGGTGTTGCGCTTGGCGTCGGCTTCGTTGCGGCCAGACGCGCGGGCGGCCTCCAGCAGGCGGTCAACTTCGGCGATGTCCAGCGTCTTGGGCAGACGCTTGTCCTGACCAGGTCCCGAAATCTGGATCGCGGGGTTTTCCGCGCGCCAGCCTTCCTCGAACGCGAAGCGGTACATCTGCTTGATCGACGACAGCCGCCGCGCGCGGGTGGATTTGGCGAGGCCCTGTTCATCGCAGAACACCAGATAGGCCTCGATGTCGTCCTGTTTCACCCTGTCAAAGCTGCGCCCGCGTCCGGTGATCCATGCCGCGAAATCCTTCAGATCGCGCCCATAGGCCAGCAGCGTGTTCTGCGCGGCCCCCAACTCGGCCGCCTGCGCCTCGATGAAGGTGGAAATCCAGCGGTCGGTATCGGCGCTCATAACGCAGGCCTCAGCATGATCTGCAGGGCGGTGCGGCGCGAGTTGTCCTCAAGCCCGAGCGCACGCAGCGTGGCCAGCCCCTGACGCAGCGCACCGGGATCGCCCCGGCTGCCGTCGTTGACCAGCTCAAGCGCGCCCAGCATCGCACGGCCCAGCTTGCCGGTGCGCGCCAGACCGACCAGCGTGGCATCTGGTGCGGCGTCGGAAAACGCATCGGTCAGCGCCTTTTCCATGGGCCCGTTGGCTTGGGCATCGCTTGTGTCGCCCTTGGCAATAGCCACCAGCAGTGGCGCGCGCGCGGCGGCCTGCGGATATTTCGTGGCAGCTTGTTCATAGGCGGGCGACAGCAACGTCGCCTCGAAGGCGGCGGAACTTGCGGCGCGGTCTTCCAAGCTGGGCAGGCGGTCACCGAAGAGATTGGCAAAATGCACAGCAAGCCCCGCGGACTGCATTTCTGCCCAGGCGGCGGGCAGGGTCTTGGCCACGGCCTCGGTGCTGTCGCTGTTCAGCGCGGTCTCAAACCGCTGCACGGCCTGAACGCGGTCCCACAGGCCCCCCGACGCGGCGGGCTGCCGGTCGGTGTAGACGCCCAGCAGGCGATTGTCGGCAACCGCACCGGTTTGCGCCAGCCTCTCGACCGCCATCAGTTGCGACCGCCAGCCCGCGATTTCGCGCAGGTCGGCGTTGGCGTAGATGCGCGGCAAAAGCGATGTGGAAATCGGCGTGCCGATGGCTTCGTGAATGCGAAACGCCAGCGGATCGGTCTTGGCTGGCGTGGGCAGGGCCGGTTCACCCTCGAAGAGGTCGGGATCGAGGAACCGCTCGAGCATCCCGGCCTCGGCGTCCGTCATCGACCCCAGCGCACGCGCGGTGCCCAGCAGCAGAACGGCCGTGTCCCAATCGCCCGCCCGCGCGGTGCAGAACACCCGTGCCGCATAACTGGGCGCAAGCGACGGTTTGGTCATGATCCTCGCGCAGGCGGCGTCTTCGGTCCCGGCTAGCAGGCTTGCGTCGAAATAGCGGGCAAAGACCGCAGCCGAGGTTTCGGGGCCGATCTGTTCGATCAACGCCAAGGCCGGATCGAGCGCGCCCAGCCCCAAAAGCGCATCGACACGCGCAAGGTTAAAGTCGTCGTCGTGCACAGCGGGCGGCAAGGCCTCGGCCAGCAGCAGCGTATAGAACAGCGATTGCGTGGCCGGCAGGCGGACCGCGCGCGCAGCGTCGATGGCTTCGGCCAGTTCGGTCCCGTCCGAGCCTTTCCACAATGTGTCGGGCAGGCCGGTGACCGACGCGGGTGCCAGGCCCACGCGCCGCGCTGCAGGGCCGTCCAGCGGAGAGACGGTAATCGCGGGCACGTTGCCGCTTGGCGAGACTGCGGGCTCATCCGTCAACGGGCGCGGCTGTGCTGCGGGCGTCGGGCTGTTGCTGTCCAGCCAGTCGATGACCGACAGGGGCGCCTCTTGTGCCCATGTGGGCCCGACCGGCGCAAATGCGCCGAGCATGGCCCCCAGATACAGCGGAAATGCGCCAGCCTTAATCGACATCAAGGGTCACTGGCACGCGCACTTCGGTTTGCGGCGGGTCAAAGTCCGCGCCGAAAAACGGACCGGCATAGGCATAGATAACCAAACCGATCAGTCCCAGAACGATTAGATATATCAAGTACTTGATCAGTCTTCCCATGTGTGCGCCTGCCTCGGGTTTTCTGGTTTTGACCAACTTATATATGGCCTTTTGCGCAATATCACGTCATTCACCTGAATATGAGCGAAATTCAGCAATCAACGTCAGATAGTTCGGCAGTTCCCGTGCAGTTTGCCCTGCACAAGACCGTTGTGATGGTCGGCATGATGGGTGCGGGCAAGACGGCGGTGGGCAAGGCGCTGGCGGCAAAGCTGGGCGTGCCCTTCATCGACAGCGACCACGAGATCGAAGCCGCCGCCAACATGACTGTGCCTGAGATATTCGAGCGGGATGGCGAGCCGTTCTTTCGGATCAAGGAGACGCAGGTGATTTCGCGGCTGCTGGACACCGCGCAGGGCATCCTTTCTACCGGAGGCGGTGCGTTTCTCAGCCAGGAAAACCGCGACAACATCTCGCGGCGCGGCGTCTCGGTCTGGCTGAACGCCGACCTGCCGCTGTTGTGGCAACGCGTGCGCTACAAGGACACGCGGCCCTTGCTGCGCAGTCCCGACCCCAGGGCCAAGCTGACCGACCTTTATGAAACCCGCGTGCCGATCTACAAGCTTGCCGATCTGCATGTGGCGTCCAAGCCGTCGTACAGCATCGACGACATGGCGGAACGGGTGATCGCGGCGCTGCTGACGCGGTCCGACGTGCTGGAGCGCTTTGATGCATGAAACCGTGAACGTGAACCTGCCGGGCCGCGCCTATGACGTGCTGATCGGCACCGGGCTGCTGGCCGAAGCGGGCACCCATATTGCACCGCTGCTGAAACGGTCGCGCGTGGTCATCATCTCGGACGAGAACGTGGCGGCGCTGCACCTGGACAGCTTGCAGGACGGGCTGCGCGCCAATGGGATCGACAGCGCCGCGATGACGTTGCCGGCAGGCGAGGCGACCAAAAGCTGGCCGCATCTGATGGCCTGCACCGACTGGCTGCTGGATCAGAAGGTCGAGCGCGGCGATATCGTCGTGGCCCTTGGCGGTGGCGTGATCGGTGATCTGGTGGGCTTTGCCGCCGCGATCCTGCGGCGCGGCGTGCGTTTCGTGCAGGTGCCCACATCGCTGCTGGCACAGGTCGACAGTTCGGTTGGCGGCAAGACCGGGATCAACGCGCGCCACGGCAAGAACCTGATCGGGGCCTTTCACCAGCCCAGCCTGGTGCTGGCGGATGTGGGGGTGCTGGGCACGCTGCGGCCGCGCGATTTTCTGGCAGGCTATGGCGAGGTCGTGAAATACGGGTTGCTGGGCGACGCCGCGTTCTTTGACTGGCTCGAAGGGCAGGGGCCGAAGCTTGCCGCAGGTGACGTGCCCGCGCGCATCGAGGCGGTGCGCCGCTCTGTCCAGATGAAGGCTGACATCGTGTCGCGCGACGAGACCGAACAGGGCGAGCGGGCTTTGCTGAACCTTGGCCACACGTTCTGCCACGCGCTCGAGGCGGCGACGGGCTATTCCGACAGGCTGTTTCACGGCGAAGGTGTTGCGGTGGGCTGCGCGCTGGCATTCGCGCTGTCGGCACGATTGGGCCTATGCAGTCAGGAAGACCCCAGCCGCGTGCGCGCGCACCTGCGCGATATGGGGATGAAGACCGATCTGGCAGATATCGACGGCGAACTGCCGGGGCCGCAGGCCCTGCTGGAACTGATGGGTCAGGACAAGAAGGTCGTTCAGGGTCAGCTGCGTTTCGTGCTGGCGCGGGGCATTGGCGATGCTTTTGTCACGGGCGATGTGCCGACCCAGGCAATCTTGGATGTTCTGCGCGACGGGTAAGTGCCGCGCAGAAGACATGTCTTAGAACAGCATTGTCCTCAGAACGGAATTTCGTCGTCCAGATCGCGCGAGGACGAAGGCGCATTGCCGCCGCCCGAGGATTGGCCGCCGTAACGGTCATCCGACGGGCCGCTGTCATAGTCGGACCCACCACCGCCGCCGCCGTAGTTGCCACCGCCGCCACCGCCGCCGCCACTTGGGCCGTCCAGCATGGTCAGCGTGCCGCCATAGCCCTGCAACACCACCTCGGTCGAATAGCGGTCCTGACCGGACTGGTCCTGCCATTTGCGGGTCTGCAACTGGCCTTCGATATACACTTTCGAGCCCTTTTTCAGGTATTGCTCGGCCACACGCACCAGACCTTCCTGAAAGATCGCGACCGAATGCCATTCGGTGCGTTCCTTGCGTTCGCCTGTGTTGCGGTCTTTCCAGTTCTCCGACGTGGCGATGCGCAGGTTGCACACCTTGCCGCCGTTCTGAAAGCTGCGCACTTCAGGATCACGGCCCAGATTGCCGATTAGGATCACTTTGTTCACTGAGCCAGCCATGATGTCCTCTCACTCATTCGTTCCCGTCCAGGCGATTCCCGAACGGTCGTGACAACCTACAGATTGGCCGGACCTTGGTAAACAGACCGCTAACGGTTATCGGGACCTTAAGGGGTGGCCGAAAGCACGAAATTAAGTATAGTGCGGCGCAGGGTGAAACCAGGGCCGGTATTTCTTTCGGGGGGGGGCAGACAATATGCGCGTATGGATTTCCACGCTTGTGATCGGGGCCGCGCTGACGGGGGCTGCGACAGGGGCTGCCCAGGCGGACATGTTTTCGTCCAAAAGCCGCAGCAAGCTTTTCGGCTCGCAGCTGAAGGTTCTGGATAACCGCGCCTCGCAGCAATACACGGCCTCGGTCAAATTGCAGCCCGCAACGGTCAACACACCGACCAAATGGGACGTGAACCCGTCCTACAGCGGCAAGTACAAGGGTGTGTACCTGACCGCCGCGCGCGAGGCCGCTCGGCGCCACGGGGTGCCCGAGGATCTGTTCCTGCGGCTGATTCAGCAGGAGTCCGGCTGGAACCCGACCGCCAAATCCCACAAGGGTGCGCTGGGACTGGCGCAGCTGATGCCCGGCACCGCGCGCCGTCTGCGCGTGGATCCAAGTGACCCCAACCAGAACCTCGACGGTGGCGCGCGCTATCTCAGCCAGCAATACCGCACCTTCGGCAGCTGGCGTCTGGCGCTAGCGGCCTATAATGCGGGCCCCGGTGCGGTGAAACGGCACAACGGCGTGCCGCCCTACAAAGAGACCCAGAACTACGTCAAGGTGATCTGGGGCAGCTGATTTTCCCGCCCCGGACCCTTGCGTGATCGGCCTCACGCACCGCAGGATGCTCAAATTTTTTTCAATGTTTTCATGATAAAAGGCGGGTTTCCGCCTGCCGCGGTGCTTCACGTTTCCGGCATCTCTGCACAGGGTGGAACCTTTTTGCTTCGGCCAAGGTTGGTTGGCACATCGCAGGCCATTACGGCCTTCGGAAGGAGCAAGATAATGAAGACGACACTCGCAAGACTGACCGCCGCCACCGCCATCGCCCTGCTGCCGCTGGGCGTCTTCGCGGCCACGCCCATCGCCGAGGTCACCGTACAAGCCGACCTGACCGAAAACGTCGATGCCAACGCCCTGCAATATTACCCGCAGATCGAGGAAGACATCGCGCGTATGATCGCCGAGCGTATCGACATCACAGGCGACGCGGGCGACCCCGTCATCAAGGTCGAGATCAAGGGCGTGATGCTGGACGGCGATTCCATCCTGCCCGACAGTGCCGAATTCAACGAGCTTTACGGCTCGATCAACTACACCGACGACAACCGCGAAATCAACGCCGAGACGATCCCGGTCTATATCAAAGCGATGACAGCCGAGACCCCCGAGGACGGCGTGATCTATATCGCACCCGGTCGTGACGACTTTTACGAGGCGATGATCACGGCGCTGGTCGACAAGGTGGTCGAGAACGTGCCCGACACGGTCCGCTCTGACCGATCCAACTAACCTTACCGAAAGCGCTTTGAAAACCAGAGGGTCGCAGCGATGCTGCGGCCCTCTTCACGTATTATTCTGCAGCGATCTGGATCACCGGCTCCATTTCCGCAAACTTCTCTTCGCTCAGATGGCATTTGACCTGATGGCCCGAGGCCATGCGGCGCATCGGCGGCACTTCGGTCTCGCATAGATTGCCCGGCACTTGCGCTTTCCAGCCACAGCGCGTCTGGAACGGGCATCCCGGCGGCGGGTTCATCGCGGACGGTATGTCGCCCTCAAGCACGATGTGCTTTTTCTTGACGCGGGTGTCGGCGATGGGAACGGCCGACAGCAGCGCCTCGGTATAGGGGTGATAGGGCGGCGAAAACACTTGGTCCGTGGTGCCCAGTTCGACCACGTGACCCAGATACATCACCATCACCCGGTCTGCGAGGTAACGCACGATGCTCAGATCGTGGCTGATGAACAGCAATGTGGTCTTGTGTTCGCGCTGGATCTCCATCAGCAGATCGGTCACCGCCGCCTGCACCGACACATCCAGCGCCGAGACAGGCTCATCCGCCACAACGATCCGTGCATCGCCTGCGAAGGCGCGCGCGATACCGACACGTTGCTTTTGCCCGCCCGACAGCTGGCGCGGCATCCGGCCCGCAAATTCGCGCGGCAGCTTGACCAGATCCAGCAGCTCCAGCATGCGCGTGCGCCGTTCACGCTCGTTCTTGCCGATCTTGAAAATCTCCAGCGCCCGGATGATCTGCCGCCCCACGGTCATCGACGGGTTCAGCGTATCGAACGGGTTCTGGAACACCATCTGCACGTCGGCCACCGTCTGCGTGTCACGTTTCTCGATGGGGATGTCCTGAATCTCGCGGTTGCCCAGTGTGATCGTGCCCTCGGTCGCGGTTTCCAGACCCATCAGAACCTTGGCAAAGGTCGACTTGCCACAGCCGCTTTCGCCGACGATGGCCAGCGTCTCGGATTCGCGCGCTTCAAAGCTGAGGGTCTCGTTCGCCTTGACCACCTTGGTCGCACCGCCGCCGAACAGCGCGTTGGCCGCGACCTCGTAGTATTTCTTGAGGTTGTCCATCCGCAGGACCACATCGCCGATCTCGCCCTTGGTCTTGACCTCGGCCAGCGCCAGCGGGGCCTGCCAGTCGATCTCCTGGAACCGCAGGCAGCGGGTGTTGTGCACGTCGTCACCGGGCACGGGGAACATCGGAATGTCGCCCTGGTCGCAACGCCCCGCCTGAAAATAGTCGCAGCGCGGGCCAAAGTTGCAGCCCACGGGCCGCTCGTGCGGCAGCGGGAAATTACCCGGAATGGCGATCAGGGGACGCGCGTTCTTGTCGGCACCGGGCAGGGGGATCGACCGGAACAGCGCCTGTGTATAGGGGTGCTGCATCTCGTCGAACACATCCTCGATGCTGCCGCGCTCTACCGCTTCGCCCGAATACATCACGCAGATGCGGTCGCAGGTTTCCAGAACAAGCCCAAGGTTGTGGCTGATGAACAACATGGAGGTGCCGTATTTCTTGCCCAGATCCTTGACCAACTCGACCACCGCCGCCTCGACGGTGACATCCAGCGCGGTCGTGGGCTCGTCGAGGATCAGCAGCGACGGCTCGGACATCAGCGCCATCGCGATCACGATGCGCTGTTGCTGTCCTCCTGACAACTGGTGGGGATAGGCATCCAGAATACGCTTGGGGTCGGGCAGCTTCACGTCGGTGACCACTTGCAATGCGCGCGCGTGGGCCTCTTTCTCACTCATGCCCGCGTGGATCATCGGCACTTCCATCAACTGCCGCCCGACCTTCATCGCAGGGTTCAACGAGGCCATCGGCTCCTGATAGATCATCGCGATTTCCGACCCGCGAATGTCGCGCAGCTCGTCCTGGGTCATCGCCCCCAGATCGCGGCCCTTGAACTTGATCGACCCGCCCACGACGCGCCCGTTGACGCCCAAGTCCTGCATCACCCCCAAGGCCACCGTGGATTTGCCGCAACCGCTTTCGCCCACCAGCCCCACGGCCTCGCCGGGTTGTATGCTGACCGAAAAATCCATGACCGCAGGAATTTCCCGCAGCCGTGTGAAAAACGAAATCGACAGCTTGTCGATCTCCAGAATGGGGCCGTCATAGGCGTCCTTGACCATCATCGCTCTCCCTTGCCGCAGCGCCCATTGGGCTTCTTTTGGCTATAAATATCCCGGGGGCTCCGGGGGCAGAGCCCCCGAAACGCCGTCCCTCGTCAGTCGCGCAAGGATTCCTCGCGCAGCCCGTCGGCCAGCAGGTTCAACCCCAGCACCAGCGTCATCAGCGCGAATGCCGGCACCATCGCCGCATGCGGGTAAAGTGACAGCAACCGCCGTCCCGAGTTGATCGTGGTGCCCCAGTCAGGGCTTTCGCTTTCCAGTCCCAGCCCGAAAAAGCCCAGCGTGCCCAGCAGGATGGTGCTGTATCCGATCCGCAGACAGAAATCGACGATCAGCGGCCCGCGGGCGTTGGGCAGGATCTCCCACAGCATGATGTACCAGGGTCCCTCGCCACGGGTCTGCGCCGCCGCCACATAGTCGCGTGTCTTGATGTCCAGTGCCAGGCCCCGCACGATCCGAAACACTGTCGGCGCGTTGACGAAGACCACCGCGACAAAGACCGTCAGCAACCCGCTGTCCATGTCGATCCAGTCCGCAAACTCCGGTAGGCCGGGGATGCGGTAGCTGTCATTGGCCACGATGGCCCCGTCGTTCGATATCAGCGACAGATAGCCCCAGATCAACACGCCCAAGACCACGATCAGCAGCGGTGTGCGCAGCGACGGCTGCGTGTAATAGCGCGAATTCAGCAGCACTGCGCAGAACACGATGGGAAACGAGAACAGCACGGCCGCCATATAGTTGGGAATGCCGGTCATCACGATTTCGGGCGTGACCAGCAGGTAGAACAGCAAGATCACCGGAAACGCCAGGATCAGGTTGGCCAGAAACGACAGGAACGTGTCCAGCCGCCCGCTGTAATAGCCTGCGGGCAGGCCCAGCGTGATCCCGACCATGAAAGCGAACAGCGTCGCGAAGGGTGCGATCTTGACCACGATCCACGCGCCCTTGATCAGCCGCGAGAAGACGTCGCGTGCCAGGTTGTCGCCACCCAGCAGGAACCACTGGTAATCGTCCGGCTCGGCTCCGCGCAGGGGTGTGCCGGGCAACGCGTTTTTCATCCCCGAAAACTGGCTGAGCGGATCATGGGTAATCAGCATGTCGAACGCCCCGCCCATGACGCCCGCGAACACCCAGAACATCACCAGACCAAAGCCGATCATGCCTATGGTGCTGTCGAACAGCTTGCCATAAAGCCCCAACTTGCGCTTGAAGGTGATCGACACCGCAAAGGTCGCGATCAGCGCGATCCACACCGGCAGCATGTTGCGCGCAAGCCCCCCGATGATGCCCGCCCCGGTGCCCATAGCGATGCCGCCCACCACGTAAAGCAGCACGACCACCACCAGCGCCAGAAAGCTGTAGTATCGCGCCTGCGCCGTCATGCCGGTCATGCCCAAGGGCGCCATCAGCGTGCCATCGGCGTTCACACCTAATGGCCCGGTGTCGCGGGCAAAGATCGACACCGCGATGCTGGCGATGACCGATAGGATCAGCGCCGCCGCGACTGCGAAAAAGACCACGTTCAGCCCGCTCAGGGCGCCTGTCCAGGTCAGTTGTTCCATCTAGCAGACCTCCCTTATGATATGCGGATGCGCGGGTTCAGGATGACATAGCCGATGTCCGAGATCAGCTGCGTCATCAGCACCACGATCACCGACACGACCGACACCGCCAGCAGCAGTTCGATATCGTTATTGCCCGCCGCCTGCACCAGAACCCAGCCGAACCCCTTGTAGTTGAACAGGGTTTCCACGATCACCACACCGTTCAGCAGCCAGGGGATCTGCAGCATGATCACCGTGAAAGGTGCGATCAGCGCGTTGCGCAGCGCGTGTTTCAGCACGATGTTGCGAAAGCTGACGCCCTTGAGCCGCGCGGTGCGGATATATTGCGCAGTCATCACCTCGGTCATCGACGCGCGGGTCATGCGGGCGATATAGCCCATGCCGTAAAGTGCGATTGTCAGCACCGGCAGGGTGAAATTCTCGAAGGTCGCGTTTTCCATCGCCGATGTCGCCGACCCCTTGAACCACTTCAGCCCAAAGGCGGAGGAGGAAAACACCGCGATGAAGATCACGCCCGACACATATTCAGGCGTCGCCGTCGTCGCGATCGAGAATGTCGACAGCGAGCGGTCCAACGGCGAGCCCTCGCGCATGCCCGCCAGCACCCCGATCAGCAGCGCAGAGGGCACCATGACCAGCAGAACGAACCCCATCAGCTTGCCCGTCTTGCCCAGACGTTCCAGCACGATGCCGCCCACGTCGTCCTTGAACACCGTGGATTGGCCCCAATTGCCTTGCAGCACCCCGCAAAAGGTGCGGCGGTCTTCGGGTGGCGTGCCTTCGGCAAAACAGCGCCCGGTGACGGTGCCGTCGGGCGCTTCGGTCACCCAGCCCGGAACCACGCCCAGCCAGCGGCCGAATTTCACCGGCATCGGGTCGAGATAGCCGCGTTTTTCCAGATAGCTCGCGACAGCCTCGTCTGACATGCGAAAATTGCCTTGGGTCTTGGCCAGTTTTTCGAGGTTCGGATAGAGGTTGGTCAGAAAGAACACGATAAAGGTCAGGCACAAGGCCGTCACGATCATCACGCCCAGACGTCTGAGTATAAATAGTCCCATGCATGCCCCTGTCGGTAGGCTGAAGCGGGTTGATCCCGCCGGTGATTTCGAGCGGCCTTGGCGGCGCGGCCCGGTTCAATTGTTGTGGAATGGTCGCGATGACCTTTTGTGCGCCAGATGGGTGGCGATCCTGCTCCCCTGTTCGATTGCCCCGCCGAGCGTCGGATTGCTGGCCGGTGATATACCCTGAGAACGAAGTGGCGCAGAGTAGGCGAAATGCAAACTTGTTGTCCTATCAGGCAATACTGCGGCCTGCGCGTCAACGCATGGTTTGGGAAATCACGTCACGAAAACGACATTTCCAGCATCTGAAAGCGACATGGGCGCAGGGAATCGGCACAACATCACCTCGCCTCAGTGCCCGCGCGCGATGCCTGCCTTGCGCAACTGGCTGGGGGTCTTGCCGGTTTGCGTCTGGATATAGCGGGTGAAATAGGCCGCACTGCCAAAGCCCAAGTGCCGCGCGATGTCCTGCATCGGCACGTCGGTGTCGACCAGTGCGGTGCGCGCGGCGTGCAGGATGCGCTGGCTCAGGATGTCGGCGGCGGTGTGGCCCGTGGCCGCCTTGCAGGCGCGGGCCAGATGGGTGCCGGTCACGCCCAGTTCCTCGGCGTGTTCGGACGCCGACATGCCGTTTGCATGATGGTGCGCGACGCGTGCGCAGAACCGCGCCGACAGCCGCGCGGCACCGTTCATCTTTTGCGGTAGGTGCGCGTCTTCGGCCATCTGGCGGCGCAACCAGACCGAGACCAGCGCCATGTACCCGTCCAGCGCATCCTGCGTCAGGCTGCGCTGTGCTGCGGCTTCGCGGCCGGCGGCGTCCAGAAATCCCGTCAGCTCTGCAATCGGTCCGGCCTCGCGCATGCGCAACTGGCGCGGGGTCTGGGGCAGGCGCACGTCGGTGCCGTCGGGGATGGTGGCGACCATCCCGATGCTCTGGCGGCTCAGTTCCAGCGCGAACAGATCGCCCGCAGGCACGAAGATCGCATTGTGCGCGCCCACGCCGCGCCGCGTGCCGTTCAGCAGCAGCCGCCCCTGACCGCGTGTGGTCCAGAGCAAAAGGTGATAGGGCAGATCATGCGCCAGCGTCCAGCGCCAGTCTTGCGCGCCGCCGGTCGGGGTGATCGTGTTGATGCGTATGGCGCCCAATGTCATAAGGCGACCAAAGCGTAATTATCTTATAATTGCAATAACTCAGGCGCATATCCCCAGAAGCCCGGTAACAATATGGTGATATTGCAACCTTGTTCGTCACGCCGATGGGTCGATCCAATGCCATTTCGCCATTTTCGACCGCTGCCAGGTGCGCTGACGCTTGGCATATTGGCGCGTGGCGATCACCGCAGCCTTTCGGGCAGCGTCCAGCGTGATTTCGCCCCTGGCATGGGCCATCAGTTCCGGCACACCGATTGCGCGGCAACTGGGCAGATCCGGGTCATAGCGGTCGCGCATCGCCGCAATCTCGTCCAGCGCGCCGTGCTCCAGCATCATGTCGAAACGCTGCCCGATCCGCGCGTTCAGCCAGTCGGGCGAACTGCCAAGTGCAATGCAGGTGGCAGCGCCCACAGGCAACAGCGGCGGCGGCGTGTCGTCGTGCCAGTCGGCCAGCCCGCGCCCGGTTCCGTGCAGCACCTCCCAGGCGCGCTGCACGCGGGCGCGGTTGTTGGTGTCGATCCGTGCGGTGGTCGTTGGATCAAGCGCCGCCAGCAAATCGGGCAGGGGGATCCCATCCGCGGTCTTGCGCAGATCGTCGGGCGTGTGCGGGATGTCCGCCAGCCCCTTGGTCAGCGCAGTGAAATAGAGCCCCGTACCGCCCACGACAATCGGACGTTCGGGGCCCTCAAGCAGCGGTGCAACCTCGCGCAGCCAGTGACCGGCGGAATAGGCCGCATCATAAGCCACGTGCCCGTAGAGCAGATGCGGCGCGCGGGCCAGATCGGCGGCACCGGGGCGCGCCGTCACCACCTGCCAGCAATCATAGACTTGGCTTGCATCGGCGTTCACGATCACGCCGCCCTGCGCCTCGGCGATGGCCAGCGCCAGCCCCGATTTCCCGCTCGCGGTCGGCCCTGAAATCAGCACGGGTCGGCCCGGATCCACGGCAGACAGATCAAGTGGCCCCAAAGCGTCCATTTATTGCCGATACCCTTGCGCTGTGCATTGAACTGAGCCGGGTTTTAGGACAGTTTGCGGGCGAACAAAACTGCCCAAAAGCCGGAGAACCCAATGAGCGACGCGATCCAACCTGCCTCGGACGTCACTTTCAAACGTGTGATGCTGAAAATTTCGGGTGAGGCGCTGATGGGCGATCAGGGCTTTGGCCTGCATCCGCCCACCGTCGAACGCATCGCCCGCGAGGTGCAGTCGGTGCACGCCCTTGGCGTCGAGATCTGCATGGTCATCGGCGGCGGTAACATCTTTCGCGGCCTCCAAGGCTCGGCGCAGGGGATGGAGCGGACCACCGCCGACTACATGGGAATGCTGGCCACGGTGATGAACGCGCTGGCAATGCAATCATCGCTTGAGGGTCTGGGCATCCACACGCGGGTGATTTCGGCGATCACCATGAACGAGGTGGCTGAACCCTACATCCGCCGCCGCGCCGTGCGCCATCTTGAGAAAAAGCGGGTCTGCATCTTTGCCGCGGGCACCGGCAACCCCTATTTCACCACCGATACCGCCGCGACCCTGCGCGCCAACGAGATGTCCTGCGAGGCGATCTTCAAGGGCACCAAGGTCGACGGCGTCTATGACAAGGACCCGGCCAAACACGCGGATGCCAAACGTTACGACAGGGTCAGCTTTGACGACGTGCTGCAAAAACGGCTGGGCGTGATGGACGCCTCTGCCATCGCACTGGCGCGCGACAACAACCTGCCGATCATCGTTTTTTCACTGGACGAACCGGGCGGGTTCAAGGGCATTCTTGCGGGCAAGGGCACCTATACCCGCGTGCATGGTTGACCCGTTACTGCCCGTCAAAAGCGAAACCCCACTGGCCTTCGGGCGCTGAGTTGATCTATACCCGCACCACGCCCGCGGAAGGGCGCGCGCGACCAATAAGGGGAAAACCTCATGTCCGATGACTTTATGCTGGATACCGACGATCTGAAACGGCGCATGGATGGCGCGATTTCGTCGCTGAAAACTGAATTCGCCTCGTTGCGCACGGGCCGTGGGTCGGCGTCGATGCTGGAGCCCGTGATGGTCGAGGCCTATGGCCAGCGCACGCCGATCAACCAGGTCGGCACCGTCAACGTGCCAGAGCCGCGTATGGTCACGATCAACGTGTGGGACAAATCCATGGTCAACGCCGTGGAAAAAGCCATTCGCGAAAGCGGTCTGGGCATCAACCCGCAACTGAACGGCACGATCATCATGCTGCCGATCCCCGAGCTGAACGAAGAGCGCCGCCGCGATCTGTCGAAGGTGGCGGGTCAATACGCCGAACACGCCCGCGTCAGCATCCGCAACGTGCGCCGCGACGGCATGGACCAGATCAAGAAGGGCAAGGCCGACGGGCTGTCCGAAGACGACCAGAAGCTTTGGGAAAGCGAAGTGCAGGACATGACCAACAGCTATATCAAACAGATCGATGACGCGCTGGAGAACAAGCAAGCGGAAATCATGCAGGTCTGATCGGCCTTATTGCCGGGTCGGGGTCTATTTGCACCCCGGCGACCAGTCTCGATCCCGTATTGAAGACCCCTTATTGAACCCCAAGGAGCATTGCCATCTCTGACCCCGTTTCAACCGGCCCGCGCCATGTTGCCATCATCATGGACGGCAATGGACGCTGGGCGACCCAGCGCGGGCGTCCGCGCCTATTCGGGCACCGGGCCGGGGCCAGACGGGTGCGCGAAGTCGTGGAAAGCTGTCCCGATGTCGGGGTCGAGTATCTGACGATCTTTGCCTTCTCGACCGAAAACTGGCGTCGGACACAGGTGGAAGTCGCGGGCCTGATGAGCCTGTTTCGCATGTATATCAGCCGTGAGGCGCGCGCGTTGGACCAGTTCGGGGTGCGGGTGCGTTTCATCGGTGACCGGGTGCGGCTGGATGCCAAGCTGGTCACTCTGATGGACGATCTGGAAAAGCTGACCTGCAACAACACTGCCGTGCATCTGACCATCGCTTTGAACTATGGCAGCCGGGACGAAGTGGCCCGCGCCACCAAGCGGCTGGCACGTGACGTTGCGGCAGGCAATCTGGACCCCGACGACGTAAACGAGGAAACCTTGCCCAAGTACCTTGATACCTGCGTGCTGCCCGACCCGGATCTGGTGATCCGAACCTCGGGCGAGGCGCGGATATCGAACTTTTTGCTGTGGCAGTCGGCCTATGCAGAATATGAATTCATCGACACGTTGTGGCCGGATTTCACCAAAGAGGAATTCGCGCAGCTTTGTGCGTCTTACGGAGGCCGCGACCGTCGGTTCGGAGGTGTGAAGACATGAACACAAGCGATACAAAGTGGTCCGACCTGGCCGTGCGCATGGGGTCGGCTTCGGTGATGATCATCGTGGGCCTGGCCGGCGTGGCCATTGGCGGACATCCATTCAACGTGCTGGTCGCACTGATCTGCGGGCTGTGCGTTTGGGAACTGGTGCGGATGCTGGCGCCCCGCGCGCCTGCCGTCGCGCTGCAACTGGCGCTGCTATCTGGCGTTGCCCTGCTGGTGTCGGCCTATCTGCCGGCGGGCTGGGCGCTGCCGATCCTGTTGGCCCCGATGATGGTCGGCTTTGGCCAGTTGTCGCAGCACCGCACAATCTTCATGTCCTACGCGGTTCTGGTGCAGCTTGCGGGCTTCGGCATCATGCAGCTCCGCGATGAACTGGGCTTCGGCTGGATGCTATGGCTGGTCGTGGTCGTGGTGGTCACCGACGTGGTGGGCTATTTCGCCGGTCGCCTGATCGGCGGGCCCAAGTTCTGGCCACGCGTCAGCCCCAAAAAGACATGGTCGGGCACCGCTGCAGGCTGGATCGGCGCAGGTGTCGTCGGTTGGATCACCGCCATCCTGACCGGGGCGACCAGCGAAATGATCGGTATTTCCATCGCCATTTCAATGGCCTCGCAGATGGGTGACATCGCCGAAAGCGCGATCAAGCGGCACACCGGCGTCAAGGACAGCAGCACGCTGATCCCCGGTCACGGCGGCATGCTGGACCGGTTCGACGGCATGATGGGGGCCTCGGTGTTTCTGTTGATCGTCGGGCAGATCATTGGCTTTCCGCCCGGACTGGTCTGACCTGCCATGGCGCGCAGGCGCATCAGCATTCTGGGGGCCACGGGGTCCATCGGGCAGAACACCATTGATCTGATCAAGCGGGATCTGCCAGCCTATGAGGTCATCGCCCTGACCGGCGCGGGCAATATCGCGCAACTGGCCGCCGATGCGCGTGTTCTGAATGCGCAGGTGGCCGTGACCGCGGACGAAAGCCGTCTGGACGATCTGCGCGATGCGCTTGCCGGATCGGGCATTGCCGCTGCGGCGGGGCAGGCGGCCCTGTCCGAGGCTGCCGCGCGTCCCGCAGATTGGGTGATGTCGGCCATCGTCGGTGCCGCAGGGTTGGCACCGGGCATCGTGGCGCTGCAACAGGGGGCGACGCTGGCGCTGGCCAATAAGGAATCACTGGTCTGTGCGGGGTCGCTGATCCTGGAAACCGCCCGCCAGCACAATGCGCGCCTTTTGCCCGTAGACAGCGAACACAGTGCCATCTTCCAGGCGCTGGTGGGCGAGGATATGGCGGCGGTCGAGCGCATCGTGATTACCGCATCAGGCGGGGCATTTCGCGACTGGCCGCTGGACGATCTGCCGAACGCGACACTGGCGCAGGCGTCGAGCCATCCCAACTGGGACATGGGGCAGCGGATCACCATTGATTCCGCCTCGATGTTCAACAAGGCGCTGGAAGTCATTGAGACGCGGGAATATTTCGGCGTTTCACCTGACAAGATCGAAGTGCTGGTTCACCCGGAATCGATGATCCACGCGCTTGTCGGATTTCATGACGGCGCGCTGATGGCCCACGTCGGCCCGCCCGACATGCGCCACGCCATCGGCTATGCGCTGCACTGGCCCGAACGCCGGGTGCTGCCCGTCGAACGGCTGGACCTTGCGGCCATCGGCAGCCTGACATTCCGTGCGCCTGACATGGCCCGCTGGCCCGCACTGCGGCTGGCCCGCGAGGTGATGGCGCGCGGCGGTCTGGCGGGCGCGGTGTTCAACGCCGCCAAGGAAACCGCGCTGGACGGGTTTATCGCGGGGAACCTCGCTTTTACCGCCATGGCCGAGATTGTCGAAGAGGTTCTGACGCAGATGGACGCGTCGGGTGGTCACATTGACGCCTCGATGACACTTGATAACGTCGCAGCCGCTGACCATCTGGCACGCATGGCCGCGCGCGACATCATAGAAAAAAGAGCAGGGTAGAGATTTGGACATCATTGGATTGCTTCCGCAGGTCGGTGGCCTGCTCTGGACCGTCGCCGCATTCATTCTGGCGTTGAGTGTCATCGTGACGATCCATGAATACGGCCACTACATCGTCGGACGCTGGAGCGGCATTCATGCCGACGTGTTCTCGCTGGGGTTCGGGCCGGTGCTTTACAAACGCACCGACAAGCGCGGCACGCAGTGGCAGATCGCGGCGCTGCCCTTTGGCGGTTATGTGAAGTTTGCCGGTGACGCGAATGCGGCCTCGGGCAAAGACGTCGATGCGATGGAGGCTGCAGGCACAGATGCCGCAGCGCTGCGCCGCACCATGCACGGCGCGCCCCTGTGGGCGCGGGCGGCCACAGTCGCGGCGGGCCCTGTGTTCAATTTCGTGTTTTCGATCCTGGTCTTTGCCGTGATCCTGCTGACGGCAGGCGTGGCCCGCGACCCGCTGACCGTGGGCGAATTGCGCCCGTTGCCCGCCGAGATGAACCAGCTGCAGACCGGCGACACGGTGCTGGAGATCGCAGGCGAACCTGTGCCGTCGATCGAGGACGAAGCCTATAGTGCGTTTCTTCAGAACCTGCCAAAGACCGAGGTGCTGGACTACCGCGTGGTGCGTGACGGCACCGAAATGGACGTGCAGGGGCCCTATATTTTTCCGCCGCTGATCGTCGCCCTCAGCCCGCGCAGTGCGGCGGTGGCTGCCGATCTTGAGGTCGGCGACGTGATCGTCGGCGTGGACGGCACGCCCATCGTGGCCTTCGACCAGTTGAAAATAGTGGTCGAGGCGTCGGACGGTGCCCCCGTGGCGCTGCGCGTCTGGCGCGACGGCGAAGTTCTGGACAAGACACTGACCGCCAAGCGTATCGACGAGCCGCACCCCGACGGTGGCTTTGTCACCTATTGGCGCATCGGCATCCAGGGCGGCATGGCGTTCGAGTTGGGCACCGAAGCGCGGGGTGTCGGCGAAGCGTTCAGCGGTGCGGTGGGCCAGACCTGGCAGATCATCACCGGATCGCTTTCGGGTCTGGGTCACATGATCACCGGAGCGATCAGCACCTGCAACCTTTCGGGACCTATCGGCATCGCCCAGACGTCGGGCACGCTGGCCAGTCAGGGCGCGGAATCATTCGTGTGGTTCATCGCCGTGCTCAGCACCGCCGTGGGTCTGCTGAACCTGTTTCCGATCCCGGCACTGGATGGCGGTCACCTGGTGTTCTACGCCTACGAGGCGGTGATGAAACGCCCGCCCAGCGATGGCGCTTTGCGGATCCTGATGGGGATCGGCCTGACATTGGTGCTGACGCTGATGATTTTCGCCCTTGGAAACGACGTGTTCTGTCCCTGAGCCCTTGGGAAGGCGGCGATTGCCGCATTCTCGCCACAATTGAACAAACTGCCGCCTCATTCCTTGCGTAGGCCAGATCGCGGACAAGGGGATATGGATTATGCAAACTCTTCATTCTGGGTACAAAGGCCTGAGCCTTCTGATGCTTTTGAACTGGGATCGCGCGCTTTATCTGGCGACGATCGCGGGGTCTTTGTGGCTGGGCGCCTTCATCGGCAGCCTGTAAGGGGCGGCCCTTGGGCCAAACGACATTACAACCTGTAACAGCTCGCCGTTCGCGGCGAGCTTTGTCGTTTTGACAAGGCTCTGCATCTTGGGTACTCAGAAGACCAATGGGTGTCTAAAAGAATGGGTCAAAACCATGAGACTGGGGTTAGAGGGCGGTGCTGCCAAGCGACATAGTCGTGTATCCATCGCCACGGGGCTTTTGCGAGCCTTCGTTTTTTTTGCAGCGATAGCAGCAACATATACAATTGGCACGACACAAGCGCAGGCACAGTCCTATCGCTTTGACAGTGTGGTCATCGAAGGCAACGCAAGGATCGGCCAGTCCGCCATCCTGAGCCAGGCCGGAATCGGACGCGGCCAGACATTGACGGCAGGACAGTTGAACGACGCCTACCAGCGGCTTTTGTCCAGCGGTCTGTTCGAGAGCGTCGAGATCAACCCACAAGGGAGCACCTTGCGGATCACCGTGGTGGAACTGCCGACCATCAACCGCATCAGTTTCGAGGGCAACCGCCGGATCAAGGACGACGCGTTGACCGCGTTGGTCAGCTCGTCCGAGCGCCGGGTGTTCAACCCCAGCCTTGCCGAAAAGGACGCCGCCGCCATCGCGGAGGCCTATTCCAACGATGGTCGTCTGGCCGCACGCGTCACGCCCCGCGTGATCAAGCGCCGCGACAACCGCGTCGATCTGGTGTTCGAGATCTTCGAAGGCGATGTGGTCGAGATCGAGCGTCTGAGCTTTGTCGGCAACCGCGTCTTTTCCGACCGCCGTTTGCGCCGCGTACTTGGCACCAAGCAGGCAGGCATTTTCCGTTCGCTGATCAAGGCCGACACATTCGTCGCTGACCGGATCGAGTTCGACAAGCAGATGCTGCGTGATTTCTACCTGTCGCGCGGCTATGTCGATTTCCGCATCAACTCGGTCAACGCCGAGCTGACGCGCGAACGCGACGGCTATTTCCTGGTGTTCAACGTGCAGGAAGGCCAACAGTTCAAGTTCGGCCAGATCACCACCGTCAGCGAAATGCCGGGCGTCGATGCCGACGCTTATCAGGCGGTGACGAAAATTCGTCCCGGCGTGGTCTATTCGCCCGCGCTGGTCGAGCAGGAAATCTCGCGCATGGAAGCGCTGGCGATCCGCAACACCGTCGATTTCATGCGGGTCGAGCCGCGCATCACCCGCAATGACCGCGATCTGACTCTGGACGTGGAATTTGTCATCAGCCGTGGCCCGCGCGTCTTTGTCGAGCGTATCGACATCGAAGGCAACACCACCACGCTGGACCGTGTTCTGCGCCGCCAGTTCCCGGTGGCCGAAGGCGACCCCTTCAACCCGCGCGAGATCCGTGAAAGCGCGGAACGCATCCGCGCGCTGGACTTCTTCGAGAGCGCCGAAGTCAACGCCCGCGAAGGCTCCAGCCCTGAGCAGGTCATCGTCGATGTCGATGTGGTCGAAAAGCCCACAGGCTCGCTGAGCTTTGGCGGTACGTTCTCGTCCGCGAACGGCTTCGGTCTGGCAGTGTCCTTTGTCGAGCGCAACTTTGTCGGTCGGGGCCAATCCCTTTCGCTGGAATTCTCGACAGCGGAAGAGGCCGAAGCTTATGGCCTGACGTTCCGCGAACCGGCCCTTCTGGGACGCGATCTGGCCTTCGGGCTCAAGCTGCAATACGGCTCGACCAACAGCAGCTTTACCTCCTACGACACCGAGCAGTACATCATTGAGCCCTCCTTGGGCTTTCCGGTCAGCGAAAATGGCCGTCTGCAGGTGCGCTATACCGCCGAAAGCATCGAGATGGAGGAGCGTACACCGCCCGAAAACGGTGCGATCATCACCAACGAGATTGCCGCGGGTGCGCAAATGCGGTCTTCGGTGGGCTATACCTACACCTATGACACCCGCCTGTCGGGTCTGGACCCGACGGCCGGCGTGTTGCTGCAGTTCGGTCAGGACTTTGCAGGGCTTGGCGGCGACAGCGAATTTATCCGCACCACCGCCAAGATCGTTGGTCAGAAACGTATCCTGAACGACGAGGTGACGCTGACTGCCACGCTGGAAGGTGGCGCGCTCAGCTGGCTTGGTGGCACGAACCGCGCGGTTGACCGCTTTATCCTCGGCCCAAGCATTCTGCGCGGGTTCGAGCCGGGCGGCATCGGTCCGCGCGACCAAAGCGGTGGGTTCGACAACGCGCTTGGCGGCAACCTCTATCTTGCGGCGCGTTTCGAGGCGGAATTCCCGCTGGGTTTGCCGGAAGAATACGGCATCCGCGGCGCGGTCTTCTACGACGTTGGCAACCTGTGGGATCTCAGCGATGTGGATCTGAGCGGGGGCAATGTCGTCGGCGAAGACGGCTCTTTCCGCCACGTGATCGGTGTCTCGATCCTGTGGGACACGCCGGTCGGACCTTTGCGTTTCAACTTTACCGACGCGATCAAGAAGGAATCCTTTGACCGCGAGCAAAGCTTTGACCTGACCCTCTCGACCACGTTCTGAGGACCTTGATGCGACGTCTTTCGCGCATCTCTCTGACCCTGCTGGCATCGCTGCTGGCAGGGTCTTTTGTTGCCGCCCAGCAACAGCCCGGCCCACAGCAGCCGGGTCCACAACAGCGCGGTGTCGTACAATCGCCGATCCTGACCGTGGACACCGACAGGCTATACTCGCAAAGCGCCTTTGGCCTGCGTGTCGCGCGCGAGATCGAAGAACGTGGCGCGGCACTGGCCACCGAGAACCGCAGCATCGAGGCGGAGCTGGCCGCCGAGGAGCAGGAACTGACTGACAGGCGCAAGACGATGGAACCCGATGCATTCCGCGTTCTGGCCGACGCCTTCGACGAAAAGGTGCAACAGACGCGTCGCGCCCAGGAGGCCAAGGGGCGCGAGCTGTCACAGCTGCTGGAGAAAGAGCAGATTACCTTTCTGAACGCAGCGGCACCGGTGCTGGAAACGCTTATGCGCGAGTCCAACGCCGCGGTTATCCTTGAACGCAGCAACGTGTTTCTCAGCGCCAATGCCATCGACATCACCGAGGCCGCGATCACGCGGATCGACACGGCTCTGGGCGACGGGGCAGACTAGCCGCCGCATCCCGGCTTGCTTGCCCCGTCACACCGGGCTTGGTAGGTAACGGGCCTGATACACCATAGAAAGAACAGCCTATGACATCCGAGCTTCTGAGTGCCGACATCCATCTGATCCAGCGCATCCTGCCGCACCGCTATCCGTTCCTTCTGGTGGACAAGGTGGTCGACATCGACGGCTATCAGACCGCGCGCGGCATCAAGAACGTGACGATGAACGAGCCGCACTTTCAAGGCCATTTTCCGGGCAAGCCGATCATGCCGGGTGTCACCATCGTCGAGGCGATGGCGCAGACCGCCGCCGTTATGGTCGGCACCGCGCTGAACATGGCAGACCGCAACATGCTGGTCTATTTCATGGCGATCGAAGGCTGCAAGTTCCGCCGCATGGTCATTCCGGGTGATGTTCTGGAACTGAAGCTGCAAACGGTGCGCGGCAAGCCCGGCGGCAAGGTCTGGAAATTCTCGGGCGTGGCCGAAGTCGACGGCGAGATGGCCTGCGAAGCGTCCTTCACCGCTATGATGGATCTGCCGAAAGATGTGGTGGCCAAGGACGCCGAGGCATGAGCGGCATCCACCCCTCTGCCGTGATCGAGGACGGCGCGCAGATCGACCCCAGCGCCACGGTCGGCCCCTTCTGCCTGATCGGTCCCGAGGTCGTTCTGGGCCCCGATGTCGAACTGAAAAGCCACGTGGTCGTGACCGGGCGCACCACGGTGGGCGAAGGCACGGTGATCTTTTCCTTCGCGGTGATCGGCGAAATTCCGCAGGATCTGAAGTTCAAGGGGGAAACCTCTGCCCTGGAAATCGGCAAGCGCAACCGTATCCGTGAACACGTCACGATGAACGGCGGCACCGAGGGTGGCGGCGGCGTAACGCGCGTGGGCGACGACGGGCTGTTCATGGCAGGCTGCCACATCGCCCATGACGCGCGTGTCGGCAACCGTGTGATCGTGGTCAACAGCGCCGCCGTCGCAGGGCATTGCGTGCTGGAAGATGACGTGATCATCGGCGGTCTTGCGGGCATCCACCAGTTCGTACGCATCGGGCAGGGCGCGATCATCGGCGCTGTCACGATGGTGACCAACGACGTCATCCCCTACGGTCTGGTACAGGCACCGCGCGGCGATCTGGACGGGCTCAACCTGGTCGGGCTGAAACGTCGGGGCGTGAAACGCGCCGATATCACCGCGCTGCGTGCCGCGTTCCAGATGCTGGCACAAGGCGAGGGCACGTTCCACGACCGCGCCGAACGTCTGGGGATGGAAACCGAAAGCGATTACGTCAAACAGATCGTCGATTTCATCCTCGGCGAATCCGACCGCTCGTTCCTGACGCCGAAGTAAGACCATGACGCTGGCGTTGATCGCGGGAACCGGGCAGATGCCCAAGGTGGTGGCAGAGGCGCAGGAGATCCCGCCGCTGGTCTGCATGCTTGAGGGCAACGCGCCGGACGGGCTGGTGCCGGACGTGACATTCCGTCTGGAAACGCTGGGCTCTCTGCTGGTCGATCTGGGCACGCGCGGCGTGACGGATGTGTGTTTTGTCGGCGGGATCGCGCGGCCTGAACTGGACCCAGGTGCGCTCGACGCCGAGACAGCGCCGCTGGTGCCGCTGTTCCAGCAGGCGCTGAAGCAGGGCGATGACGGCGCGCTGCGCATCGTGCTGGATATTTTCGAAAAGACCGGATTTGCCGTCCGCGGGGTCGAAGATCTGGTGCCCGCGCTGTTGGCCGAGGGGGGCGTTTATTCCCAAGCCTGGCCAGACGCACAGATGCGTCGCGATGCCGAAGTCGGAGCCGAGCATATCGCACTGGAGGGCGCGCGCGACATCGGGCAGGCCTGTGTCGTGGCCGGGGGCCGCGTGATCGGGATGGAAGACGCCGCAGGCACCGATGCGCTGATTGCGCGGATGGCCGACAGATCGAACGACGCCCGTGCAATCCTGTTCAAGGCCCCCAAACCGGGTCAGGAACGCCGCATCGACCTGCCCACCATCGGCCCCGACACCGTGGAAGCCGCCGCCAAGGCCGGTTTCGCCGGTATCGTCATCGACGCGGGCGACGTGCTGGTGCTGAACCGCGCACAGTGCGTTGAACTGGCCGACAGGCACGGGCTGGTCCTGTGGGCGCGGACGGGCGACTGATGCGGGTGTTCATCATCGCGGGCGAGCCATCGGGCGACAAGCTGGGCGGCGCGCTGATGGCGGGGCTTAAGACCCTGGTGCCGGACGTCACGTTCGACGGCATCGGCGGGGACGAGATGCAGGCCCAGGGCCTGACAAGCCGTTTTGACATGTCCGAGCTCAGCATCATGGGCATCATGGAGGTGCTGCCCAAGTATCGCCACCTGAAACGCCGCATCGCCCAGACCGCGCAGGCGGTTACCGATACGGCACCGGATGTGATGATCACCATCGACAGCCCCGATTTCTGCCTGCGCGTCGCACGTCTGGTCAAGGCGTCTGGCACCACCCGCACCGTGCATTACGTCGCCCCGACGGTATGGGCATGGCGGCCCAAGCGCGCCGTTCACATGGCGCAGGTGATCGACCACGTGCTGGCCCTGTTCCCGTTCGAGCCGCCCTATATGCAGGCTGCCGGGATGGACTGCGACTTTGTCGGGCACCCGGTGGTGTCCGAACCGCAGCCCACCGCCGAAGAGGTCGCGCGCTTTCGTGTGCAATACGGGATGGAGGCGGCCGATCCGCTGCTGCTGGTCCTGCCCGGATCGCGCCGGGGCGAGGTCGCGCGTCTGGCCCCGCGTCTGGGGGCCGCGTTAAAGCCGGTACTGCAAGCACACCCCAAGCTGCGCGTGGTGGTGCCCGCCGCGGCCCCCGTGGCGGGGATGGTGATCGACGCGGTGGCGGGCTGGCCGCTGGTGCCCAAGGTGCTGGACCCGCGCGGGCTGGACGTGGAAACGGCAGCTTCCGCCAAACGCGTGGCCTTTGCCGCGGCGGACGCGGCGCTGGCCGCATCGGGCACCGTGGCGCTGGAACTGGCGGCGGCAGACACGCCGATGGTCAGCGCCTATGACATGAACTGGCTCAGCCGCCGCATCGTGCAGCGGATGATGCAGATAGATACCGCCAATTTGATCAATATCGTTTCTGAAACCCGCACTGTCCCTGAGTTCATCGGGGCAAACTGCCGGTCCGATCTGATCGCAAGGGGAGTGCTGGACCTGCTCAATGACCTCGAGCCCCAGCGCGCGGCGATGCAGACCACGATGGATTTGCTGGGCCGCCAGGGCGAAGACCCCGGTTTGCGCGCCGCGCGGGCAGTGCTCGCGCGGCTCTGAGGGGCTGTTCAGGCCTCTTGATCAGCCCTTGTGTATCCACCCGCCGCCAAAGATGCGGCTGCTGTCACGGTCATAGAACACGCAGGCCTGGCCGGGGCTGACGCCCTCTTCGGGCAGGGTCAGCTCGACTGTTGCCTCGGTGTCCGAAATCGGGCGCAGGATCGCGTCGGTCGGTGGCCGGGTCGAACGCACGCGCACCGCAATCGGCCATGCGCTGCGTGACATCATCGGCTCATCCCCCAGCCAGTTGATCTCGCGCACCGGCACCGTACGGGTCGCCAGCATCTCTTTCGGGCCGACCACGACACGCGCGGTATCGGCGTCCAGCTTGACCACATAAAGCGGATCGGCAAGCCCGCCGATGCCCAGACCGCGCCGCTGCCCGATGGTGTAGTTGATCACGCCGTCGTGGCTGCCCAGTACCTTGCCGTCCATATCCACGATCTCGCCCGGAGCCGCAGCTTCGGGTCGCAACTTGCGGATTACGCTGGCATAATCTCCATTGGGCACAAAACAGATGTCCTGGCTGTCAGGCTTGTCCGCTACGCTTAGCCCGTATTTCGCGGCCAGCGCGCGGGTCGCGTCCTTGGACGGCAGATGGCCCAGCGGAAAGCGCAGATAGTCCAGTTGCTGCGCAGTGGTCGAGAACAGGAAATAGCTTTGGTCGCGCGCAGCATCGGTGGCGCAGTGCAGTTCGGCACCGCCATCGCCCATCTTGCGCTGGATGTAGTGGCCCGTGGCCATGCAGTCGGCTTCCAGATCCTTGGCGGTTTCCAGCAGGTCCTTGAACTTGACCCGCTCGTTGCAGCGGATGCAGGGCACGGGTGTCGCCCCGCCCAGATAGCTGTCGGCGAATTCGTCGATCACCGCGTCCTTGAACACGTTTTCATAGTCCAGAACGTAGTGCGGAAAGCCCATTTCTTCGGCCACGCGGCGGGCATCGTGAATGTCGCGTCCGGCGCAGCAGGCACCCTTCTTGGCCAATGCGGCCCCGTGATCGTATAGCTGCAATGTGACGCCGACCACGTCATAGCCTTCTTCGGCCAGCTGTGCGGCCACGACCGAACTGTCGACGCCCCCCGACATGGCAACGACGACTCGGGTGTCGGCGGGCGATTTGGCAAAACCCAGCGAATTGAGCGGGTGTGCAGTATCAAGTGGCATGACAAACTCCGGGAAGGTCAGGCAATATATAGGAAAATCCTAATTACTCTCAAGGGGCGGTTTCATCCGGCCTTAAGATCGAAACGCTCAGGGTTGCCCAGATAAGGCGCAACACGAGACAGTCATGTATCTGAAAAAAGTCGACGGTCCAAGGGCGGTCACACTGCTGGACGGATCTGTGATGACACAGGCCGACCTGCCCGAACCCGGAACGCGGCGCTGGGTGGCATCGCGCAAGGCTGCAGTGGTGCGCGGGGTGCTTTATGGTCTGATAAGCCAGGGGGCGGCGCTGGAACGCTATGGCATCAGCGCCGAAGAGTTCGAGAATTGGGTTCGCGCAGTCAGTCTGCACGGCGAAGAAGCGTTAAAAGCAACCGCGTTGCAGCGGTTCCGATGCGCCAAACCGGAATAAATGTAAAATTCTTGGTGACAACCAGAAGTTGACGCCCGTAAACTTGCAGTTGGTAACCGCTGATTAACCTTTTTTCTACAGGGTGAGGAAACTGCCTCATTATTGACGTGATCTGGAGAGTTTTATGCGCGTTCTGCTTGTTGAAGATGATCCCACGACTTCCAAGAGCATCGAGTTGATGCTGACCCATGCCAACCTGAACGTCTATGCGACGGATCTGGGCGAAGAGGGGATAGATCTGGCCAAGCTGTATGATTACGATCTTATCCTGCTGGATCTGGACCTGCCCGACATGAACGGCCACGATGTGTTGCGGCAATTGCGGCTGGCGCGCATCGAAACGCCGATCCTGATCCTGTCGGGGTCGGACGACACCGAAAACAAGATCAGGGGGTTCGGGTTCGGCGCAGACGATTATCTGACCAAACCCTTCCACCGCGAGGAACTGGTCGCGCGCGTCCACGCCATCATCCGCCGGTCCAAGGGACATTCGCAATCGGTGATCGAAACCGGGCTTATTTCCGTGAATCTGGACGCCAAGACCGTCAGCGTGGATAACAAGTCGGTGCATCTGACGGGCAAGGAATATCAGATGCTGGAACTTCTGAGCCTGCGCAAGGGCACCACCCTGACCAAGGAGATGTTTCTGAACCACCTTTACGGTGGCATGGACGAGCCCGAGTTGAAGATCATCGACGTGTTCATCTGCAAGCTGCGCAAGAAACTCAGCACGGCGACGGGCGGGCAGAACTATATCGAAACCGTCTGGGGCCGAGGTTATGTCCTGTGCGATCCTGAACCGGGCGTGCTGGGCGGGACAAGCGGTCAGCGGCTGGCAATCGGCGCCTGATCCTCTGCCTGCATCCTCGAGGGGAAGGGTGCGGACCTCAAAGACCACCACTCACGCTGAAAAAACCGACCGGAATGAACTGGACCTGCCCCCGTCACGCTTCTATCTCTAGGGCGCGACATCACGAACAGGCGGGTCCCCACGTGTCCGACACCATCATCATCGCCGACATGACCAAGGAGCAGGCGCGCGCCGAACTGGCCCGTCTGGCCGACCTGCTGAACACGGCGAACCACGCCTATCACACCGAAGATGCCCCGCAGATCAGTGATGCCGACTATGATGCGCTGAAACGGCGCAACACCGAAATCGAGGCGCGTTTTCCCGAGCTGAAACGCGACGACAGCCCCAGCGATCAGGTGGGGGCCGCGCCTGCCGAGGGATTCTCGAAACTGCGGCATGCGGTGTCGATGCTGTCCTTGTCGAATGCCTTTGACGCGGAAGACGTGGAAGATTTCGATGCGCGCGTGCGCAAATACCTGGGTCTTGGCACTGATCCGCTGCGCTACACTGCCGAACCCAAGATCGACGGGTTGTCCCTGTCTTTGCGCTATGAAGACGGCGAACTGGTCTCTGCGGCCACCCGTGGCGACGGGCAGGTTGGCGAAAACGTCACCGCGAATGCCCGGACCATCGACGATATCCCGCAAAGCGTAAAAGGCGCCCCCGCCGTGCTGGAAGTGCGCGGCGAAGTCTACATGAGCCACGAAGATTTTAAGGCCCTGAACACCCGCCAGACCGCGCGCGGCGGCAAGACATTCGCCAACCCGCGCAATGCCGCCGCCGGATCGCTGCGCCAGCTTGATGCGTCGATCACCCGTGCGCGCCCGCTCAGGTTCTTTGCCTACACCTGGGGCGAGATTTCCGAGCCGCTGGCCGACACCCAGATGGCCGCCATTGCGCGGCTGGCGAAGATGGGGTTTCAGACCAATCCGCTGACAGCGCTTTGCGACGTACCCGCCGACATGCTGGCCCATTATGCAAAGATCGAACAGATGCGCAGCCAGCTTGGCTATGACATCGACGGCGTGGTCTACAAGGTCGATGATCTGGCCCTGCAGGGCCGCCTGGGATTCCGCTCGACCACGCCACGCTGGGCCACCGCTCATAAATTTCCTGCCGAATTGGCCTGGACCCGGCTGGAGGCGATCGACATTCAGGTGGGCCGCACCGGCTCGCTGAGCCCCGTGGCGCGGCTGGCCCCGGTGACGGTGGGCGGGGTGGTCGTGTCGAACGCCACACTGCACAACGAGGATTACATCGCGGGCCGCGATTCCAAGGGCGGCGAGATTCGCGCCGGCAAGGACATCCGCATCGGCGACTGGGTGGAGGTCTACCGCGCGGGCGACGTGATCCCGAAAGTGGCGGACGTCGATCTGACCAAACGTTCCGACACATCCGAGCCCTATGTTTTTCCCAAAACCTGCCCGCAATGTGGCAGCGACGCCATCCGCGAACCGGGCGATGCGGTACGGCGCTGCTCTGGCGGGCTGATCTGTCCGGCACAAGCTGTGGAAAAATTGAAACACTTCGTGTCACGCAGCGCCTTCGACATCGACGGACTGGGTGCAAAACAGGTCGAGCAATTCCACGCTGACGGCTGGATTTCCGAGCCTGCCGACATCTTCACGCTGCGTGACCGCTATGGCACGGGCCTGCAACAGCTTAAAAATCGCGAGGGCTGGGGCGAAAAATCGGCCACCAACCTCTTTGATGCCATCGACGCGCGCCGTGATATCGAACTGGCGCGGCTGATTTTTGGCCTGGGCATCCGCCATGTGGGCGAGGCGGCGTCGAACCTGCTGGCGCTGCACTACGGCAGTTGGGAGGCCTTCGCCGATGCGATGGACGCCGCCGCCGACCCCGCAAGCGAGGCCTGGGGCGATCTGACCGGCATCGACGGCGTGGGCGCTGTCATGGCCGGATCGTTGACCGCGGCCTTTGCCCAAGACACCGAGCGCGCCGCCATCGACCGGCTGGTTGCGCACCTGCGCGTGCAGACCGCCGAACGCCCCGACACTTCGGGCAGCCCGGTGGCAGGCAAAATCGTGGTGTTCACCGGCACGCTCGAAAGAATGACCCGTGCCGAGGCCAAGGCGCGGGCAGAAAGCCTGGGCGCGAAAGTTTCGGGGTCCGTCAGCGCAAAGACCGACATTTTGGTGGCGGGTCCGGGCGCAGGCTCCAAGGCCAAGAAAGCGGGCGAACTCGGCATCGAAACACTGGATGAAGACGGCTGGCTGGCGCTGATCGAGGGCGCATGAGCGGCCGTCCCGAACGGCTTTTTCCGCTTTTTGCCGAGACGCAGACGCTGGAAGGGGTCGGCCCGAAAACTGCGGAACTTCTGGGCCAGGTCGGCATCACCACGCCGCGCGATCTGCTGTTTACCCTGCCGCACACCGGCATCGACCGCACCCCGCGCGCAACGCTGAAAGACGCGCTGCTGCCCGGAACATATACGGTGATCGTCACCGTGGGCCGCCATCAGCCGCCGCGCAATCGGGGCGGAGCCTACCGGATCACGGTCGAGGACGCGGAGACCGCCTTTCAGATCGTGTTCTTTCGCGGGCGCGCCGATTTCCTGACGAAACAACTGCCTGAAGGGGGGCGGCGCGTGGTCTCGGGCAAGGTCGAGATGTTCGACGGCATGGCGCAAATGCTGCATCCCGAACACATCCTGCCCGAAGTCCAAGCGAGCGAGATCCCCGCGTTCGAGCCGGTCTATCCGCTGACCGCCGGCGTCACACAAAAGGTGATGTGGAAGGCGACGCGCGGCGCGCTGACCCGTGTGCCGCAGATGGACGAATGGATTGACCCCGGACAGATGAAACACGCGGGTTGGCCGGGGTTTGCAGACGCCGTGGCACAGGCTCACGCGCCGCAATCCCTGCGCGATATCGCGATCACGGCACCCGCGCGCGAACGACTGGCCTATGACGAATTGATGGCCCATCAGATCACGCTGGCGCTGGCCCGTGCCGTCGAACGGCGCAAGCCGGGGCGCGCCAGCATCGCCACGGGTGCGTTACAGCGCAAGGTTCTGGCGGCGCTGCCCTACCGGCCGACGGACGCGCAGGAGCGCGCGATTGCGCAGATAACCGACGACATGGCGCAGCCGCAGCGGATGAACCGGCTGTTGCAGGGCGACGTGGGCGCGGGCAAGACGCTGGTGGCGTTCATGGCGCTTTTGGTCGCGGTCGAGGCGGGCGGGCAGGGTGTGATGATGGCGCCGACAGAAATCCTTGCGCGTCAACACCTTGAGGGGCTGCAACCCCTGGCAGAAGACGCGGGCGTGGTGCTGGAACTGCTGACAGGCCGCGACAAGGGGGCCGAGCGGCGCGCCAAGCTGGCCGCTTTGGCGGACGGACGCATTCGCATTCTGGTCGGCACCCATGCGGTGTTTCAGGACGACGTGGTGTTTCACGATCTGCGGCTGGCGATTGTCGATGAACAGCATCGCTTTGGCGTGCGGCAGCGTATGGCGCTGGGGACAAAAGGCGCGCAGGCGGATGTGCTGGTGATGACCGCCACCCCGATCCCCCGGTCGCTGTCGCTGGCGCAATATGGCGATATGGACGTGTCGGTGCTGGACGAAAAGCCGCCCGGTCGCAAGCCGATCCGCACCGCACTGGTCAGCACCGGACGCATGGACGAGGTGATCGACCGTCTGCGCGCGGCAATTGCCAAGGGGCAGCAATGCTATTGGGTCTGTCCGCTGGTCGAGGAGAGCGAGGTGGTTGATCTGACTTCGGCAGGCGAGCGGTTCAAGAGATTGCGCGCCGCCTTGGGCGAAGGGGTGGTCGGGTTGGTGCATGGCCAGATGCCGCCTGCGGAGAAAGACGCGGCGATGGCAGCGTTTCAGGCAGGCGAGACGTCGGTGCTGGTGGCCACCACGGTGATCGAAGTGGGCGTGAACGTGCCGAATGCCACGATCATGGTGATTGAGCGCGCCGAGATTTTCGGGCTGGCTCAGCTGCACCAGTTGCGCGGACGTGTCGGGCGGGGCGAGGCGGCGTCGACCTGCCTGCTGATGTATCAGGCACCGCTGAGCGAGACAGGGCAAAAGCGGCTGGAGGTTCTGCGCGAGACCGAAGACGGCTTTGTAATCGCAGAGACCGATTTGCAGATGCGCGGGGCCGGTGATGTGATCGGCACGGCACAATCCGGGCTGCCGCGCTTCGCCGTGGCTGATCTGGAGCGTCAGGCCGGATTGATGGCCATCGCGCAAAGCGATGCACGCAAGCTGTTGGCAGACGATCCCAAGCTGACGACGCCACGCGGACAGGCGGCACGTCTGTTGCTTTGGCTTATGCGGCAGGACGAGGCCATTCGTTTGATTTCAGTGGGTTAACCTGTGCACCCCTTCGTGATGTTCCTGTAAGTTCACAAATGTTCCCATAAAGTTCTTTACAAAGCGTTAAGGATGTGAGAACAAAGGAGCAACAAGGAACGGGAGATGCCAAGATGACCACCATGCGCATGATCAAATCCATTGCCACCCGCGCGGAAAGCACGTTGCTGCAAGATGCAGTGGGCGCTGCGGCTTTGATGGTGATGCTGCTTGTCGGATTGCACCTGCCTGCCTTTGTCTGATTTTCTGCCTGCGATTTTTCGTGCCGACTGTCTGGCGTGTCCGTCCCAAATAGACACGTTTTAACGGGATTGCCTGTCCCACGTTAACCAAGGTCCGCCTTGGCCAGATCGTCCGGGTCCCACACGATGACCGCGTCCCTTGCGCCGCCATTCCATACCGGAATGTGCGGCGTTTTTTTGAACGCTGCAGATCGGAACGCATAGGCCAGCCACTGCGCACGGCTGGCGCGCCTGACTTGGCTCACGCAGATTGGTTCACAGTTTCACAAGTTTCGCGTCAGCCCTAGGCGCAGTCGGCCTGCATCGCCTGTTGCATCGCCTCGGCGGTGGCCTCGATGCTGAGCAGGATCGAGGCGTGTCGGTTGCGATAGTCCTGCGCCGGTTCCAGCACGCGAAACCCGTCGAAGGGGGCGTCGGGCACTGTGCCATCTCCCTTCAGCATCGCACGCAACTGGTCGCGGGCGGTTTCGATCTCGGGCAGGGTGCGTCCGATCACGGCGCCGCCCGTCACGGCAGCCGCCGCCTGACCCAGCGCGCAGGCCTTCACGTCCTGGCCAAAGGCCGCGATCACGCCGTCCTCAACACTGACATCGACCGTCACCGTCGATCCGCACAGCGGCGCGCGTTTCTTGACCGTGGCACCAGGGGCCGCCAGCCTTTCGCGGTGTGGAATATCGGTTGCCAGCGCGAGGATCTGGCCCGAGTAGAGTTTGATGAGGTCGCTGTCAGCCATGTCCGCTTTCCTTTCGGTGCACCCTGATACATAAGCGTCCCGGCCCGAGATGCAAAAAGGTTTTGCCCGAATGTCCGACCAAAGTTTCGATCCGTTGACACTGACCTACAATGACGCGGGGTTGATCCCTGCGATTGCGCAGGATGCGGCTACCGGCGAAGTGCTGATGATGGCCTGGATGAATGCCGCCGCAGTGGCCCGCACGCTGGAGACCGGCAAGGTCACCTATTGGTCACGCTCGCGGCAGGCGTTCTGGGTCAAGGGCGAGACGTCGGGCCATGTTCAGGAACTGGTCGATTTCCGCTTTGATTGCGACAGCGATTGCCTGCTGGTGACGGTCAACCAGACCGGGCCTGCGTGCCACACGGGGCGGCAAAGCTGTTTTTACCGCGCAGTGCGGGGCGGTGAAGTGGTCGCGCTGGAAGCAGCCCCCAAGGCCTGACGCGCGGGCAGGCCGATCATTGCGCAAATGTCGTTCGGCGTGGCACCCTCGGCGCGGTATCTGGCTATTGCGCGCGCGTCGTCGCGTTTGGCCAGCCGTTTGCCTGTCTCATCGCGGATCAGCCGGTGATGGTGGTAAACGGGCGTCGGCAGGTTCAGCAGGCGTTGCAGCACGACGTGGATGCGCGTCACCTCGGCCAGATCGGCACCGCGCACCACATCGGTGATGCCTTGGGCTGCATCGTCCAGTACGACCGACAGGTGGTAAGAGGTGCCCATGTCGCGGCGCGCCAGCACGATATCACCAAGGGTCTGGGTCAGGTCTTCATTCGTGAAATCCACTGTGCCTGCAGCCTCGCCTGTCTCGGTATAGCGCAGTTCCCGCAGCAGAGGCAGCGCGCGGGCCATGTTCAGGCGCAGCGCTGCGTCGTCCGGTATCGGCGTGTCAGGGTCAGCCACATGGCGACAGGTGCCGGGATAGATCGGGCCGTCGGGGCCTGTCAGCACCACGCCCTCTTGTGGAGCAGACAGCGCCGCCTGAATGTCGCGGCGGTTGCAGGTGCAGGGGTATATCAGGCCTGATTTCCATAAGGTATCAATAGCTTGTCGGTATATCTTCATGTTTTTTGACTGGCGAAGCACTGGCGTTTCCCACGTCACCCCCAGCCACGTCAGATCCTCGTATATCTGCGCCTCGTACTCGGCTCGCGCGCGCGACGTATCAATGTCCTCGATCCGCAGCAGGAAACGCCCCTGTCGGTCCTGCGCCAGGTCATGCGCCAAAAGCGCGGAATAAGCGTGCCCCAGGTGCAACGGACCCGTTGGAGAGGGCGCAAAACGGGATGTGAAAATCAAGACTTTTCAATCACATATACGGTTGCATTCAAGTCGATGCCGGGCAGGTGCGGCCCGTCTTTGCGGAACAGCAATTGCGCTGCACCGCAGTCGGTCCATTCTGACATCGCCCCCTCATAGGCATGCTCTTGCAAGGTGCGGCCATTCAGCGAAAACACTAGCAATCCGCGCTTGGGCAGGTTGCGCATCAGCGTGTGGAACGCACCCGCCGGGGCAGCGCCCGCGCCGATCGCGCCCACGGCTGACATCAGCGGATAGGCACCATCGTCAAAGGGCAAGGCAGCACCCGCCTCGATCTGATCGAGGCTGCGGTACACCCCCTTGTCGCGGGCCACGGCCAGCATGCCGGGCGACAGATCGACACCGTCGATCACCTGAAACCCGGCCTTTTGCAGCGCCTGACCCGACAGGCCGGTGCCGCAACCGAAATCCAGGATCGGGGCGTCGGTATCGCGCGCATACTTGCGCAGGGCCGCCGCACAGCGCGCGGGCGTGGCATAGCCTTGGTCGGCCAGCTCGGCCTCGTAACTGGTTGCCCAGTCGTCGTAAACTCGGCGTGTTTCGCCCGCATCGCGAGCATCGTAGATCTTGTTCAGAAAATTGGACATGCACCAAAGCTAGTGTTTGATCGCCTTTGCGTCCAGTCCGGTGTCACGCGATGGCTGCCTGCGGGGCCAGCCAGTCCTGCCAATCCGCCTTGGCCCGGTCGGTGTAGGCCTTGTAGCGGTCCTTGCGGCCGCGGCGTCCGCCCTTCAGACCATCGACGGGGGGGAAGAGGCCAAAGTTCACGTTCATCGGCTGGAACGTCTTGGCCTCGGCTCCGCCCGAGATGTGCGTGATCAGCGCGCCCATCGCGGTGGTGTCGGGTGGCGTCTCCAGCGATCCGCCCAGCAGTTCGGCGGCGGCCATACGCCCCGCCAGCAACCCCATGGCCGAGGATTCCACATAGCCCTCGACGCCGGTGATCTGGCCCGCAAAGCGCACATTGGGCCGCGAGCGCAGGCGCATCTGGCCGTCCAGCAGCGTCGGGCTGTTCAGAAACGTGTTGCGGTGGATGCCGCCCAGACGGGCAAAGCTCGCGTTTTCCAGGCCGGGGATCATCTTGAACACTTCGGTCTGCGCGCCGTATTTCATCTTGGTCTGGAAACCGACGATATTATAGAGCGTGCCCAGCTTGTTATCGCGGCGCAATTGCACCACCGCGTGTGCCTTGACCTCGGGCTGGTGCGGATTGGTCAGGCCCACGGGCTTCATCGGACCGTGGCGCAGGGTCTCGCGGCCACGCTCTGCCATCACCTCGATGGGCAGGCAGCCGTCGAAGTACCCGGCGGTCTCGCCCTCGTGAAACTCGGTCTTGTCGGCGGCCAGCAGCGCGTCGATGAAAGCGTCATACTGCGCCTTGTCCATCGGGCAGTTCAGATAGGCGGTGCGCTCTTCCTCGGTCTCGCCCTTGTCATAGCGCGACTGCATCCAGGCGCGTTCCATGTCGATGCTGTCGTGGTAGACGATGGGTGCGATCGCGTCGAAAAACGCCAGCGCTTCGGCACCTGTCTCGGCTGCAATGGCCTGACCCAAGCTTGAAGATGTCAGCGGGCCGGTGGCGATGATCCAGGTGCCGTCCCGGGGCAGCTCGGTAATCTCGCCGTATTCGACCGTGATGTTCGGATGCGCCATCAACGTGTCGGTGACGGTCTGCGCGAACGGCTCGCGGTCCACGGCCAGCGCGCCGCCGGCGGGCAGGCGGTGTTTGTCTGCCGTCGCCATGATCAGCCCATTTGCCGCGCGCATTTCCCAATGCAGCAGGCCGACGGCGTTCTGTTCACTGTCGTCCGACCGGAACGAGTTGGAACAGACCATTTCGCCCAGAAGGCCAGTCTGGTGGGCGAACGTGCCGACCTGGGGCCGCATTTCATGGATGACGACCCGCACGCCCATGTTGGCGGCTTGCCATGCTGCTTCGGACCCGGCCATGCCGCCGCCCACGATATGAAGGGTATCTGTCATGCAGCCCATGTAGGGCAGCACGCGGCCATGCGCAACGGGGCGCGCGCAGGCATCACCGGCATGTGGTCAGGGTCTGCAAAGCTGAGAAGGGGAATTTTGGGGTCGCCGCTGCGGGAATGGTCGGTCAGAGAGAGCTGACCTGGAGGGACCTTCCGCCCACGGCGACCCAAAATCGTATGAGCCATCTGGCTTGTCTACTTTGTGACACAGTCTTGACAGATTTGCCAGAGATTCCACCGGAACAATCGCAACCGATTTGGAAACAATCAGGAATCCCATGAAATGCAGTGAAAAATCATGTAATTACACAATTCCGGCGATTTTGCCCTACTGTTCCCACTTGGGATCACGCTTGTCCAGAAACGCCGCAATTCCCTCTTCGGTGTCCCGGTGCAGCATGTTTTCCACCATGACATTGCCGGTGTGCGCATAGGCGGCATCGGTGGTCATCGACAACTGCTCGTAGAACGCCTGTTTGCCGATTTTAACCGCCGTGCTCAGCTTGCCCGCGACGGTCTCGGCCAGTTTCAGGGTTTCCGCCGTCAGTTGCTCGGGCAGCACCGTGCGGTTGATCAGCCCAAGCGCCTCGGCGCGCTCGGCTTCGATGAACTGGCCGGTGGTCAGCATCTCGAAGGCCTGTTTGCGCGGGATATTGCGGGTCAGGGCCACCATCGGCGTCGAGCAGAACAGCCCGATGTTCACCCCGTTGACGCCAAAGCGCGTGCCGGTGGCGGCGATGGCCATATCGCAGGTGGCGACCAGCTGACAGCCCGCGGCGGTGGCTATTCCGTGGACCTGCGCGATCACCGGCTGGGGCAGGGACTGCACCCGCGCCATCATCGACGCGCAGCGGTTGAAGAGATCGGCGAAGTATCCGCGCCCGCCATCGGGTTTCTGTCGGCCTTCGGTCATCTGTTTCAGGTCGTGTCCGGCGCAGAACGCCTTGCCGCTGCCCGACAGAACCACCACGCGGATGCCTGGCGTCTCGGCGATTTCGTCCAACGTGGTATGCAGCGCCAGTATCATCTCGTCAGAGAGCGCATTCAGCCGCTCGGGCGCGTTCATCGTCAAATGTGCCACGCCATCCGTGACCTTACGTTCAAGAATTGCCATCTTGCCCTCCTGCGGTGTCGCTGGGACCTTAGGGCAGGGACGAACAGAGGAAAACCCATGCAAACAGTCATGACCGCACAAGATCTGATGGCCTTCATGGTCGCCGAATTCGATCAGGTGGCAAACGACTTTATCGTCGAGGAGGTGGGCGGCGGAAAGATCCGCGTGCGCATGGCGGTGGGCGAGCGGCACCTGCGCCCCGGGGGCACCGTGTCGGGCCCGTCGATGTTCGCGCTGGCGGATGTGTCGGCCTATCTGGCGACGCTGGCCCTGATCGGGCCCAAGGCGCTGGCGGTGACCACCAATTGCTCGATCGACTTCATGCGCAAGCCCATCGCGGGCGTCGATCTGGTGGCCTATGCCACGGTTCTGAAACTGGGCAAGCTGCTTTCGGTCACGGATGTATTGATACATTCGCACGGGATGGACCAGCCGGTGGCGCGGGCGACGCTGACCTATGCGATCCCGCCGCGCTGAGGGTGTCACATGAAAAGACCGCCGGGACGGACCCGGCGGCAAGGAAGAGGACTGGCCTGCGTCACAGGGAAGTTACGCCTGCCAGAATACCCGACGCTGCTCGATAAGAGCGGCGCGCGGGGTCAGTCCCACATCGTCCAGCTGCGCATCGGTCAACTGGCCCAGGGCCAGGCGTGTGCGGCGGCGTGTGGCCCATTTCGACAGGACAACAGCCAGCTTGATCGCGACGACGGAAACGACCGGCAGCGTGCGCGTGTCGCGCAGGTGCATCAGGATGTCGGCGGGCAGGGCGTTGGTCTGTGTCATGGGAAATCTCCTTTGGCTTTTCCGATGAATTGTATTGACACAATTTGGCGTTATTGCCATGGTTATTGATACAAAGACTGGTACAAGGAATCTACGGAAACATTGTAATGGATACAATTTGGCCCGAATCCCTGCCAACCGGCGGCGGACCCAAGTACAAGGCCGTGGTGCAGATCATCCGCGACGCGGTGTCGGGCGGGGTCATGCCCGAGGGCACGCGTCTGCCGCCGGTCCGCGATCTGGCGTGGCAACTCAAGATAACGCCGGGCACTGTGGCCCGCGCCTATACCATTCTGACCGACGAGGGGCTGCTGAACGCCGAAGTCGGGCGCGGTACCTTTGTCGCGCCACCCGTGGACGACGATGCAGCCTTCGCCCCGCCGATCGAAATCGACAGCGCCGCTCATAATCGCGAGGCGCAAAGCTGGCGCGTCAACATGGTCTCGCCGCATCTGCCCAGCGTCGGGCAGGCGCAGCTGATCCGTTCCTTGCTGGCTGATATTGCGCGCGATCCGCCCTCGGGGATGATGCACTACCCCGACCGCACCAACGCGCGCCCGGCGCGCGAGGCCGTGGTGACGTGGCTGGCTGCCGCTCAACTGGGGCACATGGATCAGGGCGACGTGGTTCTGGCCAACGGGGGCCAAAGCGCGATCCTGCTGCTGTTGCAGGCGCTGCTGAAGGGGCGCAAGCCCGTGGTTCTGGTCGAGGAGCTGTCCTATCCCGGTTTCCGCCGTGCGGCCGAACTGGTGCGCGCCGATGTGGTCCCCGTGGCGATGGATGCGCAGGGCGTCATTCCCGAGGCGCTGGCCCGCGCCGCCGCCACCCATGATGCACAGGTGTTCTGCACCTCGCCCGAGGTCCACAATCCCACCTGTCTCTTCACCCCGCTGGAGCGGCGTCTTGAACTGGTCGAGGTGGCCCGCGCCCATGACCTTCAGATCATCGACGACGATTGCTATCAGATCGCCGCCGCCCGTGCCCCGTCCTACCGGATGCTCGCGCCGGAACGCGGCTGGTACGTCTCGTCGATCTCGAAATCGCTGACGCCCGCGCTGCGTGTGGGCGCGGCGATTGCCCCGCACGGGCGGGCGGCGCCGCTGCGCCGTGCGGCGGAACATGCGTTCTTTGGCCTGCCGACGCCGATGCTGGATCTGACGGCGGCGCTGCTGGCGCATCCGCAATTGCCCGCGCTGACGGCGCAGGTGCAGGCGGGGATCAACCAATACGTTCAGGCGGCGGTGAACATCCTGGGCGGCTATGACCTGCGCTGGCGCGAGAACGTGCCGTTCGTGTGGTTGCCGCTGCCCGAGGGCTGGCGCGCCACCGCGTTTTGCCAGGCCGCCGAAGCCCAGGGCGTGCAGGTGCGGGCGGGCGAGGAATACGCCTGCCGCGACGCGCGCAGCCCGCATGCGATCCGCTTTGCCATCAATGCGGGCGTGCAACTGCACACCTTCGAGGCAGCGGTGGGCCGGTTGCGCGCGCTTCTGGACAATCCCCCCGACCAGATCAACGTCTGATGGTGGGGTAATATAATACCTTATTTGCAAGTCTTTGAATTGCAATGGTTTTAAAAGATTTGCGCCGCTTGACCGCCCGTGCGCGTGCTATATAACCCGCCCATCGCATACCAGGGTCACGTCCCGCGTGCCCCGCAACAGCAAACAGGAAACTCCTGCTCATGAAAACCTTTACCGCAACACCTGCGGACATCGACAAGAAATGGATCCTGATCGACGCCGAAGGCATCGTTCTGGGCCGTCTTGCCACGATCGTCGCAAGCCGCCTGCGCGGCAAGCACAAGCCGTCGTTCACACCGCACATGGACATGGGCGACAACGTGATCATCATCAACGCTGAAAAAGTGCAACTGACTGGCAAGAAACGCCAGGAAGAGCATTTTTGGCACACCGGCCACCCCGGTGGCATCAAATCGCGCACCAAAGAGCAGATCCTCGAAGGCGCGCACCCCGAGCGTGTGGTCACTCTGGCCGTCAAGCGGATGCTGCCCGGCAACCGTCTGAGCCGTCAGGTCATGACCAACCTGCGCGTCTATGCTGGTGGCGAACACCCCCATGAAGCGCAGAACCCCGAAGTTCTCGACGTCAAGTCGATGAACAAGAAAAACACGCGGAGCGCATGAGCATGGCTGACGAAATCAACACACTCGAAGACCTGCAAGCTGCCGTGACCGAAAACGTCGGCGGCGTGCAAGGCACCGAAACCGATCTGACCCCGCGCGAGCCCGTCCGTGACGAATTCGGCCGGTCCTACGCCACAGGCAAGCGGAAAGATGCGGTTGCCCGCGTCTGGATCAAGCCCGGTTCGGGCAAGGTCACCGTGAACGGCAAAGAGATGAAGACATACTTTGCCCGCCCGGTTCTGCAGATGATCCTGGCCCAGCCTTTCACCGTTGCCGGTGTCGAAGGTGAATTTGACGTGGTCGCCACGGTCAAGGGCGGTGGTCTCTCTGGTCAGGCCGGTGCGGTCAAGCACGGCGTGTCCAAGGCGCTGCAACTTTATGATCCCAGCCTTCGTGGCGCGTTGAAAGCCGCAGGCTTCCTGACACGTGACAGCCGCGTTGTGGAACGTAAGAAATACGGCAAGGCGAAAGCCCGTAAGAGCTTCCAGTTCTCGAAGCGCTAAGTCGTTTCAGCCGGACAAGATTGGAAAAACCCGCGCCAGACCGGCGCGGGTTTTTTCGTTTCGGGGTGTTTTTGGTACGAAACGACGCAGAATCTGTACAAGAGTGCCTGTCCGTTTTCGTCAGGCCAGCGCGGGTTTTTAGCGTTTCTGTACAAAAAGGCGCACAATCTGTACAAGATTGCGCGCCTGTCGACGTCACCCGGCGAGGCCGAGTTCAGCCGCCGAATTCATAGGCCACGGTCAGGCCCAGCAGGCCGTCGCCGTCGTTGGTGTCTTCGTAGAGAACCTGGAACGCGGTGCTGTCGTTGATCGCATAGACCGCGCCCAGCTCGCCGTAGACATTATCGTCGCGGTCGGAATTTCCGACCAGACCGACCAGCGACCAGCGGTCGTTCAGGGCGGTTTCGAACGCGAATTCCTGATCGCTCTTGCCAGTGTCGGGATCAAAGATCACGGCGAAGGCTCCGTCGACAGTTTGAGTGATCGGGAAAGCCAGCGATGCGGTGATTTCTTCGGCGTGACCGTTTGTGTTGTTCAGCCAGATGTAGCCATAGGTCAGATCCCACGACATGCCGTTGGCAAAGTCGGCACCGTAGCCCAGGTTGGCTTCGTATTCGACGTCGTCTGCCGGGTCCTGGTAGAGCGTGGTGATGATCAGGCCGGCGTGGAAACCGGAGTAGGCGAGTTCGACAAAGGCTTCGACTTCGTTCTCGGCGTGGTCGAAATCGTCCGAGGTGGCAAAGCGTGCGGTCGCGGCGATACCTGCGGTCCACGACAGGACCGGGCGGTCCTGCGCCGGATCAAATATCGGATCGGCACCGACTGCGATGTTTTCCTGCGCCGATGCGCCAGTTGCGAGCACAATCGCGGAAGCACCCGCACAGATGAGGGTTTTAATCGTCATGATATCACTTTCTAAGGGAGGGTCCCTGGCTGATCGGGAGGATGTGCTGGGACTGATAAGTAAGTGACCATTTCACTAGGGTACTGTCGGGCGGCCTGCAACGCCAAAGCGACGGCTTCGGTCGCGCCGAACCCGTTGGTCGAAGTTTGCGCCTAATCTTGATGCAGTCAGTCGGCCTTGATGTACCAATCATCGAAACGCGAGACGTGCTCATGCACGCGCGCGTAGCCCTCGGACGTCAGAAGCGCGTGGATGTCTTCACGCTGCGGGGCATAGTTGTGCTCGATGCTCATCACCTGAAAAGACCAGCGGTCGAAATCGACGGCGTTCAGGATGTCGAATTCGCTGCCTTCGGTGTCGACCGACATATAGTCGATGACATCCGGCGCGCCGTGTTCCGCCAGCATGTCGTTCAGCGAAATCGTGGTCACGTCATAGGACGTGCCGCGCAGCTTGCGCGAACTGGGCACGAAGCTGGAGATGCCCGAGTTTTCGCCGCGCGGCGCTTCGGTGAACTGCAAGGTCTCGGCTGATGCGCGCCAGACGCAGCGCTTTTCGATGGCGCAATTGCGGTTTGCCACCAGTTCGGCCTGCCAGTTGCGCGCAGGCTCGGCAACGATGCCCGTCCAGTCAAAGGCGTTTTCCATCAGCCAGGTGTTGTTCAGCTCGACGCCATTGGTGGCCCCGAATTCGACGAAGAACCCGCCGCGTTTGAAGTCCAGGTGGGACAGCGCGAAGAGGTCCTGGCGCAGTTGCGATTTGGAGCGGTCCAGAAGGTCGACGCAGCGGCTGCGATATTCGGGCGAGGTCGCCTTGATGAATTCCAGATCGAAATACCCGTGTTCGCGCGCCTTGAGATCGCGCAGGCGGTCCTTGCGGGTGAGGGTCGCGTTCGAAAAGATGTTCGGCATTCAAAAATCACACAAATTCGGGTCTACTCATAGTTGATAGGTGAGGCCCATTGGTGCGGCAAGCATTAACTGTCCGGTGCCACCAGACCCAAGCCGCGCAGGTAGATGCCGATGCCGCTTTCCAGCAGGTCTTCGGGTGGAAAGGGGCTGGCGCGGCCGGGGCTGTTGCGGGCGAAGAGTTCGACCACGCCGTGGCTCATCGCCCAGATGTGGGCGCTGAACATGGAGGCGGGCGGGCGTTTGTGCGCCGGGATATGCTGCGACAGGTCACCTGCGGCCTTTTCCAGCACCCCGTTGGCGCGGGTGGCGGCGGCGGCCAGTTCCGGGGTGCGGTTGATCGAGATGCCGCTTTCGAACATCGCGATGTAATGGCCGGGATGCTTGCGGGCAAAGGCCAGATAGGCGCGTCCCGTCGCCTCGAATGCCGCCAGGGCCGAAGGCTGGCCGGATTGATAGGCATATTCCATCAGGTCCGAAAACATCTCGTAACCCTGAAGTGCTGCTTCGGCGATCAGATCCTCGCGGCCCTCGAAGTGGCGGTAGACGGCTGCGGGGGTCACACCGGCCTGCTTGGCTGCTTCGGACAGGGTAAAGCCGGTGGGGCCCTTCGCCTCGATCAGCTCAAGCGCGGCATCGACCAGCGCCTGCCGCAGGTTGCCGTGATGATAGCCGCGTTTAGACATCCCAGATGTCCGGGCCGCCGCAGATGGATGTGTCGATCTCGCCGATGGCTTGTGTGTCCTTGTTGGCATAGTCCAGCCCGTGCAGGACTGAGCGGATCGCCGTCAGCCGCGCGCGGCGCTTGTCGTCCGAACGCACGATGGTCCAGGGCGCCGCGTCCGAATGCGACCGGTCCAGCGTTTCGCGGATCGCCCCGCTGTAGTCGTCCCATTTCGAGAGGCCCTCGATGTCGATCCGGCTGAGTTTCCACTGTTTCAGCGGGTCGGATTCGCGGTCCATCATCCGGCGCAGCTGTTCGGCACGGCCCACGTTCAGCCAGAACTTGAACAGGTGAATGCCGTCTTCGACCAGCATTTCCTCGAAGGGATGCACCTGCTGAAAGAAATGCGCGCGCTGCGTGTCGGTGCAAAAGCCGAAGACATGTTCGACCACACCGCGGTTGTACCAGCTGCGGTCATAGAACGCGAGGTTGCCCGCACTGGGCAGGCGTCTGGCATAGCGCTGGAAATACCATTCGCCGGCCTCGGTCTCGGTCGGTTTTGCAAGCGCTACCACATGCGCGCTGCGCGGGTTCAGGTTTTCGCGAAACCGCTTGATCGTGCCGCCTTTGCCTGCGGCGTCGCGGCCTTCGAACACGCAGACCACGCGCGCGCCGGTGTCCTGCGCCCAGGCCTGCATCTTGACCAGTTCGATCTGCAATTTTTCCATCTGCTTGTCGTAGGCCTTGCCCGACAGGCGTTCTGAATGGGGATAGCTGTCCGAGAGGATGTCATCCTTGTCGGCGCGTGAAATCGCCTTGCGGATGTGTTCGGGTGCGCCTTGGGTGGCGTAGGTGCTGATCGCCCCGTCGAATGGTTTGCTCACGGCGCAGGTTCCCTTTTATGTGACTGCTCTTAACATCAATATGGTGTCTAAGGGCGGTTAACGCAAACCCGCACGTTGTGCGGCACGGTCGATGGCATCGACCACCGCCTGCGGATCGACGTGGTGCGGCATGTGGCCGACGCCGGGCAGCACGGTCAGGTTGGCATTCGGCACCTGCTGCGACAGCGGGACCGCGTGGACGTGCAGCGGCACGGTGTCATCCGCATCGCCGTGGATGATCTCGAACGGCATGGACAGCGTGGGAAACTCCGGCTTCATCGCCACCATATGCGGGCGCAGCGTGTTCACCTGGCGCACGTTGGCGCGCAGGGTGACGCGGCGCATCGACAGGCCCGCACCGATATAGTCGGCATAGGTCTGCGGTGCGGCCTGCGGGGCGAATATGCTGTCGATGCTGACCTTGACGTAGGCGCGCGGGGTGAAGGCGGTGATCAGCGGCACGGCCAGTGCACCGCCCCAAGGCGACCCCAGCACGGTATAGAACGGCCCCAGATCGCCGGGCCAGGGCTGCGCCACACCCGCGACCATCACCACGGCGGCGGTGTCATCGGGGCGCGCCAGCGCCCAGGCCAGCGCGACAGAGCCGCCAAAGCTGTGGCCCAGCACGATCGGGTTGCTGACGCCCAGCTGATCGGCAGCGCCCTGCAACAGGGCTGCCTGAACCTGCGGCGCGGTGCCTTCGCTGGCCCAGGCCCCGTTCGAGGCGTCGGGCGGCAGGGCGGTCCAGCCCAGTCCGGGGCGGTCGAGCAGGATCACGCGGTAGCGGTCGGTCAGCCGTTCGGCAAAGTCGAAGGTGAAGTCGCGCATATTGCCGCCCGCACCGTGGATCATCACCAGATCGGGGCCTTCGCCCATCACCAGCGCGTGCACTTCGGTGCCGTTCACGTCCAGGATCTGTCCCAGCGGGGGATGCGTGACTTCGGCGCGCGTTTCGCGCAGATAGGCTGCGATCTGCACGGTGGCCACGAAGACCAGCCCGAGAAGGGCAATCCAGATCAACGCCTTATGTCCCAATTTTAGCCAGATCGAACGGCGTGGACTGGTAGATTTCATTGATCCAGTTCCCGTACAAGAGATGCGCATGGCTGCGCCAGCGGTTCTGCGGCGGCTGGCTGGGGTCGTCGTTGGGGTAATAGTTCATCGGCACGTTGATTTCGGTGCCTGCGGCCACGTCGCGGTCGTATTCCTGTTTCAGCGTGTCGCTGTCATACTCAAAGTGGTTGAAGATATAGAGCGCGCGGTGCGCTACATCCTCGACCAGACAGGGGCCGACCTCGTCGCTGCCCAGAAGCGTGCGCAGCCCGGTCGCGGCATCGACCTCGGCCTGGCGCATTTCGGTCCAGCGGCTGACGGGGATCACGCAATCATCCGAGAACCCCCGCAGATAGGGCGAGGCGGGTGCCAGATTCCGGTGCCGGAAACAGCCGAATGCCTTCTTGTCCAGGATGTGTTTCTGCACCCCGTGAAAATGGTTGATCATCGCCATGCCGCCCCAGCACACGCCAAAGGTGGAATGCACATTGGTCTGGGTCCAGTCCATCACCTGCTGCAACTCGTCCCAATAGCCGACCTCGTCGAAATTGAGATGTTCGATCGGCGCGCCGGTGATGATCAGCCCGTCGAATTTCTCTTCCGTGACCTCGGAAAAGGGGCGGTAGAAACTCTCCATATGCTCGGCGGCGGTGTTGCGGGTGTTGTGCTCGGACATGCGGATCAGGCTGAACTCGATCTGCAGCGGCGTGGCCCCGATCAGACGGGCAAACTGGGTTTCGGTCTGGATCTTCTTGGGCATCAGGTTCAGCAGAGCGATCCGCAGCGGGCGGATGTCCTGGCTGGCGGCCAGTTCCTCGTCGACAACCATCACACCCTCGCGGGTCAGCACGTCGTAGGCGGGCAGGGTGGATGGGATCTTGATGGGCATTGGCTTGGGTCCGGACTTGTTTGGAGAAGGGTCAGATAGGGTCTTGGCTGCGCCGCTCAAGGGCGTCGGCGATCAGGTCGGTGAAATCGGCGGGGCTGTTCATGGCCGCCACTGCGTCGGCGGTGACGGTGACGCCCCAGCGCGACATCGCCTGATAGCGCGGCTGACGGTGGGCCAGTGCGCGCGCATAGGTCCAGCGGATAAAGGCGTCGGGGTTCACCTTTGCCTCGGAGAGCCCTGTTTCCGCTAGGTATTCCTGCCAGCACTGCAACAGGAACGCGGGCAGGTAGGCCATCGGTTTCGGGGCCTTGTCAAAGCGGCGGATCAACTCTGCGGTGTGGGCATCGCTGCCCTTGATCCAGACGGGCAGGCAGCAGGCCGACAGTTCCGTCATCAGCGGATCGTGATCGTCCGTTGCATCGACCCATTCGCAGATCGACCCGCCGGTGTCGCAGATGAAGTGCGGATAGCCATAAAGCGCGCGGCCGCGTCCGGCGAAATAGGCGGTGTCCTGCAGGGCGTTGATCTCGGCCTTGCGGAACTGTTCCTGACGGCGCGTGTATTCGGCGATGGGCAGACCGCCGAGCGCGGGATCGCCCGGTTTGCCCAGATAGGTGGCGACGGGTGAGAGGTTGTCGAACGTGATGTTGGAGCCGATGTAGATGCTGTCTGTCATCAGCAAATCGCGCAGGAACGGTACTTTCATCGCCTCGGCCTTGGCGTTGTCGGCGATGAATTCGCCCATGTAGCGCGTGCCGATGCGGTAGTCGATCGAGTAGTGGAACCACGCGCCGGAGGCACGCAGCAGCGTCGACATATGGGTCTTGCCCAGGCCGGACATGCCATAGACGAGCACTCGTTTTTCGCTGGCATCACGCCAGCTTGCGGCATCTGGATAAAGCATCGGTCGGGGTCCGTCATCTGTTTGGGGACGTTCCTACCCGAGTGCTGCAAGAGACGCCAGTTCGGCCCCGTGCACAAACGGAAAAACCCGCAGCTTGTGGGCTGCGGGTTTCAGGTCTCGTGCCGGTGAAGGGCGGGATCAGAAGCTGTAGCCGACCTTGACGCCGATGGCGACGGCGTGGTTGTCCTCGAAGTTTGCGGCGGTTGAAAGCCCGCCATCTATCGAGGTCTGTGCATCACCGATGTTGACGTAGCGGATGCCGGTGGTGATCTTCATGTTGTCCTGGGTATAGACTGCCGCGAGCGCGAGGCTCTTGTTGCCGTCCGTGGGCCCGAGGTTGCTGGCAAAGCCGCCGTTGGACTTTTCATAGCCGACCGAGGCGGAGACCGACCAGTTGTCGTTCAAGCGCCGACCGACACCCAGCGAATAGGTGAACACGTCGTTGTCGTAGCTGACGAGCGAGCCGCCGCCGCTGACCGTTCTATAGTCCGCCGGGCTGATGTCGAAGGCGGACCATTCGGCCCAGCGAATGCCGCCGAACAGCAGGGTGTCTTTCGCGATGCCGCTCTGGAAGTCCAGGTTGACCGATTGCGGTGTTTCAATCTCAGTAGTTGAAGTGTTTGATCCAAGTGCCGAATTTTCGGTCGTTTCAACGTCGTGCTCGATACTCGAGTTATATGTCAAAGCGACACGCAATGCGATATCAGGTCTTTCGTATGCGACACCGGCTACATAGCCGACGCCGATATCCCGGTCACCGTTTACACTATATGGTCCGCTGGGAATAAAAGGCACTACGGCCGTCGCTTCGATGCTTTGAACGCGCAGACCGCCATGGACGCTGAAGTTGTTCGCGAACTTGTAGCGCAACAGGCCTGTAAGTGCGTGCGAGTCCAGATCGGCGCTGGCTCCGGCTGCGTAATAGCCTGTGCCTGTTGGATAATCCACGGACGCGCCGAAGGGCTGATCGTAAATGATCGCATAGGACAGGCGGTCGTTGATGTCTGCCTTGTAGGCCGCGCCAAGCTGCAGGTAGCTGGATGTCATGTCGCCCGAGCCAAAACCGCCCAAGCCTGCCACGGCGGTGCCAGAGGTGTCGGGCGAAATCGAGCCGAGGCTGAACTCGGCATAGCGGCCGGCCTCGAACAGGGCCATGATGGATTGGCCGGAACGGTCGATGCCGCCCGCCTGCGCCGTGCAAGCCGAGCCCAGCAGCGCCGCAATGGCGATGGTCTTTACTGTCATGTCACTCCTCCCCAGAAGCTGCTCCGCAGGGTGAGTACGGGCGGAGCTAAGCCAGCAAAGCGTATTCAACCGCGTTCCGTCAATTCCTGACGCAAAGGAAAGGGGTTGCGTTTACGCGTGGTCACTCTGCTCAGACGTGCGGGGGCGGATGCGTTTCCATACGCGTCCGTCCAGAACAATGAGCCCCAGCGCCAGCAATCCAAAGCCCGCATAGGCGTTCGGACCAAGCGTTTCATCGCGCACCCATGCGCCGAGGGTGATGGCCACGGGCGGGATCAGCAGGGTGACGATCATCAGATTGCCGCTGCCTGCCATCTGCAGCACGCGGTAGTAGAGCAGATAGGCTCCGGCGGTGGCGATGATCGCGTAATAGGCGATGGCCAGCAGGGTGTCGGGCGCAAGTGCCAGCGTGATCGGCCCCTCGACTGTCCAGGCCAGTGGCAGGGTGATCAGGCTGGACCCGGTCAGCATGCCCGCTGCCGCCAGCGCCGGGTGCAACCCGCCCAGATGCTTGCGCGCCCAGACGCTGGCCAGCGCATAGCTGGCGGCACCGGCAAGGACAGCGAGTTGTGCGAGGCTTTGCAGATCGAAACTGTGCAGATTGTCCAGACCGATGGCGGTGACCACCCCGGCAAAGCCCAGGGCCACGCCAAAGGCGCGGCGCGCCGTCATGCGTTCGTCCGCGAAGAACAGCGCTGCGGCCAGAACGCCGAAGATCGCGGTGGCGGCGTTGAAGATCGATGTGAGGCCGCTTGCGATGTGCAATTGCCCCCAGGCCATGAGGCCGAAGGGGATGACGTTGTTCAGAAGGCCCATGACCAGAAACGCGCCCCAGATGCGCAGGTCGCGGGGCAAGGGAATGCGCCGCAGGGCCACGACACCCCACAGCGCCAGCATCGCCCAGCCGGTGCGGTGTGCTACGGCGGTCAACGGCCCGATCTCGTCCAAGGCAATGCGGATCGACAGGAACGAGCCGCCCCAGATGGCCCCGAGAAGCAGCATTTCGGCCCATGCACGGCCGGATATGGATTTTTGATCTGTCATGGCCACAGTCCTAGCGATGCGATGACGCCCGGACGATCCGAAAACTGCGCAATCAGCGGCGGCGGGTCTCGAACCAGATGTTCATGTAGTTGCCGGCAAAGATCACCGCGGCACCGACGAAGACCCAGACGTCGATGGCTTCGGCATAGAGCAGCATGCCCACGACTGCGATGGTCGGCAGGCGGATGAAGTCGATGGGCACCACCACGGTCGCCGGTGCGATCTTCAGCGCATTGGTGAGGCAGAAGTGTGCGAGCAGACCCGCCAGCCCGATCAGCACCAGCCAGGGCAGGGTTGCCGCGGTGGGCAGCATCACGTCGCCGTCGTATCCCGCCATGGCCACGCCCATGACAACCTGCATCGCGGTCAGCCAGAACAGGATACAGGTGATCGACTGGGTGCGCGTCAGCCGCTTGGTGAACATGATGGTCAGCGCAAAGAAGATCGCCGCACTGGCCGCCGTCACCACGCCCGCATTGATCGCACCGACATCCGGGCGCGCCACGATCAAGATGCCGCCAAAGCCCATGAGGGCCGCCAGCGCACGCACCAGCGTCAGACGTTCGCCCAGGATCAGCGGCGACAGCACGATCACCCAGATCGGCGAGGTGAACTCGAGCGCGAAGACCTGCGCCAGCGGGATCACGGTGACCGCATAGAACCACAGGTTCTGGCCGGTGAAATGCGCCACGTTGCGGATGAGATGCGTGCTCATCTGCTGGGTGTTGATCTGCCGCCACGTACCGGTCAGCCCCGCCACAAGGCAGACGATGACCACGCCCACGAGGCTGCGGTACATCATGATCTCGAATGTATCGAGTTCGTAGGCCACCTCGCGCCCCGCCACGGCCATTGCGGAAAACGACGCGATGGACCCGCTCATCCAGAGGGCGGCCTTGAGGATGGGGTTCATGGGGTCAGGGCCCTGACTTTGATGGGGGCTTGGATGCAGGCTTGGATGTTGCGGGCAGCCCCGCGTGCGTGGCTGCCGCAGTGGCGTTTATTCCCACTCGATGGTGCCCGGAGGTTTCGAGGTGATGTCGTAGGTGACGCGGTTGATGCCCGGCACCTCGTTGATGATCCGTGTGGCGGTTTCGCCCAGGAATTCGTGGGTGAAGGGGTAATAGTCGGCGGTCATGCCGTCCACGGAGGTCACCGCGCGCAGGGCGCAGGCGAAATCGTAGGTGCGCCCGTCGCCCATCACGCCGACGGTGCGCACGGGCAGGATCGCGACGAAGGCTTGCCAGATCTCGTCATAAAGCCCGTGCTTGCGGATCTGGTCGATATAGACGGCATCGGCCTCGCGCAGGATGTCGAGCTTGGCGCGGGTGATCTCGCCGGGGCAGCGGATCGCCAGACCCGGACCGGGGAAGGGGTGGCGCCCGATGAAGCTGTCGGGCAGGCCCAGCTCGCGACCCAGCGCGCGGACCTCGTCCTTGAAGAGCTCGCGCAGCGGCTCGACCAGTTGCATGTTCATCCGCTCGGGCAGGCCGCCGACGTTGTGGTGCGATTTGATGGTGACCGACGGACCGCCAGAGAACGAAACACTTTCGATCACGTCGGGGTAGAGCGTGCCCTGGGCCAGGAAATCCGCGCCGCCGATCTGCTTGGCGTATTTCTCGAACACGTCGATGAAGAGGCCGCCGATGATCTTGCGCTTGGTCTCGGGGTCGCTGACACCTTCGAGCTTGCCCAGGAACAGTTCGGATTCGTCGGCGTGGATCAGCGGCAGGTTATAATGCTCGCGGAACATGCCCACGACCTGTTCGCTTTCGGCTTTGCGCATCAGGCCGTGATCGACATAGACGCAAGTGAGCTGTTCGCCGATGGCCTCGTGGATCAGCACGGCAGCGACGGAACTGTCGACACCGCCGGAGAGCGCGCAGATCACCTTGCCGTCGCCGACCTGATCGCGGATGCGCTGCACGGCTTCGTCGCGGTAGGCGTCCATCGTCCAGTCGCCCTTGAACCCCGCCAACTTGACGAAATTCTGATAGAGCGTCTTGCCGTTGGGGGTGTGGTGCACCTCGGGGTGGAATTGCACGGCGAAGAAATTGCGCGCAGGATCGGCGGTGATGGCGAAGGGCGCGTGGGGCGAAGTGCCGAACACCTCGAAGCCGGGGGCAAGGGCGCTGACGTGGTCGCCGTGGCTCATCCAGACCTGTTCGCGCTCTTCCAGGAACCAGCCGTTCAGCCAGTCGAGGGGCTTGGCCCCCTTGGAGACATAGGCGCGCCCGAACTCTGCCGTGCCCTGACCGCGTTCCACCTTGCCGCCGAGGCAATGCATCATCACCTGCTGGCCATAGCAGATGCCCAGGATCGGCACGCCCAGATCGAAGACCGACATGGGCGGCATCGGCGCACCTTCGGCAAAGACCGAAGACGGGCCGCCCGAGAAGATCACCGCCTTGGGCGCAAAGTCCGCAAGGAAGGCGTCGGTCACCATGTTGAACGGGTGGATTTCGCAATAGACGTTCAGTTCGCGCAGGCGGCGCGCGATCAGCTGCGTTACCTGGCTGCCGAAGTCGATGATCAGGAGGCGGTCATGGGAGCTTTGTTTCATGCGAACCTGTTAAGGCTGTGGGCTGGCTGTGGCAAGCGCCTGACGGGGCTCTGCCCCGGACCCCGGAGTTTATTTTGCAAGATGAAGCGGGTCCGGCCCGCGATATGTCGTTTTTTGCCGCTGGCTGCCGTTCAGAGCGTGCGCCGGGCGACGGTGCTGGGCTAATCAGCGGGTCAAGACAGGCACCCGCACAGACGAGGGAATGGAATCATGACGGATACAGCAACATCTGGACGGCGCGGACGCGGTGGCGGTGGCGCTGCACGGCGCGCCGAGCGCAGCGCAGTGTCGTTCGAGACGGCAAAGTACATCGAGCGCAACATTCCCAACTTTGAAGTGCTGACCGAGGAAGCGCTGGAGATCATCGAGACCAACGCCGAGATCATCTTGGAAGAAATCGGCGTGAACTTTCCCGACAACCCGGCCGCCCTGCAACGCTGGCGCGATGCGGGTGCGGATGTGGACGGGGAGCGCGTGCGCATCCCCAAGGGTCTGGCGCGCGAGTTGTGCAAGACGGCGCCCAGCGAGTACACTCAGCATGCGCGCAACCCCGAGCGCAATGTCGTCGTCGGCGGGCGCAACCTGGTGCTGGCCCCGGTTTACGGCCCACCCTTCGTGCGCGATGCCGCCGGTGGACGGCGCTATGCGACGCTGGCGGATTTCCAGAAGTTCGTGAAGCTGGCGTATATGTCGAAGTGGCTGCACCATTCGGGCGGCACGGTCTGCGAGCCTACGGATGTGCCGGTGAACAAGCGCCACCTCGACATGCTTTATGCGCACATGACCCTGTCGGACAAACCGTTCATGGGATCGGTCACCGAGCCGAGCCGTGCGCAGGATTCGGTGGATATGTGCGGTGTGCTGTTTGGCGAGGATTTCGTGCAGCAGAACACGGTGATGACCTCGCTGATCAACATCAACTCGCCGATGACCTTTGACGATGTGATGATGGGCGCGCTGGAAGTCTATGCGCAGAACAATCAGGCCTGCATCATCTCGCCGTTCATCGTGGGCGGTGCCATGGCGCCGGTGTCGGTGATGGGCACGCTGACGCAGGTATTGGCCGAAGTGCTGGCGGGCATCGCCTATAGCCAGCTTTGCCGCAAGGGCGCGCCGGTGATCTTCGGGGCGTTCGTGACGTCCATCGACATGAACTCGGGTGCGCCGACCTTTGGCACGCCGGAAGCGTCGCACATCACCTATGGTGCGGGGCAACTGGCGCGGCGTATGGGGCTGCCGTTCCGCTCGGCGGGATCGTTCTGCGGATCGAAACTGCCCGATGCGCAGGCGGCCTATGAGACGTCGAACTCGCTGAACATGGGGCTTTTGTCGGGTGTGAACTTCATGCTGCACGCCTGTGGCTGGCTGGAAGGCGGGCTGGTGTCGTCCTTCGAGAAATTCGTGATGGACGCCGACCAGCTGGGCGTTCTGCACCACCTGGCCCGCGGCGTTCAGATCGACGAGAACGCGCAGGCGATGGACGCGATTCGCGAGGTCGGGCCCGGCGGGCATTATCTGGGATGTGCCCACACGCAGGCGAATTTCAAATCCGCGTTCTGGAAATCGGACCTGCTGGACTACAAGCCCTATGAGACCTGGCAGGACGACGGCGCGCGCGACACGCAGGCGCTGGCCAGCATCCGTGTCGAGAAGATGCTGAACGACTACCAGCAGCCGGCAATCGACCCGGGCATTGTCGAAGCGCTGGATGCCTTTGTGGCCAAGCGCAAGGCGGCTGAACCGGATTCGTTCATGTAAACACCGCTTCGCGCGCCGCCCTGTCAGCTCAGGGCGGCGCGCATTACACGGGCCTCGGCCACGATGGCGATCAGCACGTCGATGTGGCGCGTCAGGCTATAGCTCGTGTCATCCGCCTTGCGCTGGGCATTCAGCGCCGATTCCATTTCCATCAATTGCATCAGCGCCGCCCCGTAGCGGGGCAGCGTGCCGTAGCCCAGCAGGCGCGGCAGATGCACGTCGCGCCGGTATGTGTCGGCGCCGAAACGCGCCGCGCGCATCAGCAGGCGCGGGCGGTGAATGGCGGAAAGCATCGACAGGATATCTTGCATGGGGTTTTGTCCTTTGCGCTGGCGTGTCTGGGGCCGGTTTGGGGCTCGTCGGAAGCCGTCGAGCCGTCACATTGGCACAGCCGCACAGGGTGTTGCGTGCATCCCCCCAGCAGCGTCCGCCCCTGTCACCAGAGTTTATGATTTGGCAACAATGATTGCCCTGATCGCGATTTGTTAAGAAATGCGTAACCAGTGCACTTCTAGGTTGTGGGGATAAGTCTGTGGATAACGATGCGGGCAAATGTCAGGGGAAGACACATGAGGACCGACCGATATGCCGATCAACGGTCGTTGATCGCAGATACGCCAGCCTGGGTGCCGGAGGCGGCGCAGACCTATCTGGCGCACACCGAAGCGGGGCTGACCATACGCGCATTGGCACGGATCGCGGGCTGCCATGCCTCGACGGTGCTGCGGCAGGTCAGGCGGCTGGAAAGCCGGCGCGATGATCCGCTGGTCGATGCTGCCCTGCACAATCTGGGTGCCCGATTTTACCGCGAAGGCCCTGCCGCCCGTGCGGGTGTCTTGAAAATCAAGGAGGGTCTGAACATGAATGAACCTGGCGACAAATGCGAAATTTCCGGCGCGGACAACGCGGATAACATTGCCCGCGACGCGCTGCGTGTGCTGCGACGGATGTGTGAAAAAGGCGCGGTCCTGGCGGTGGCCGGTGATCTGGACAAGGCCGTGGTGGTGCGCGACGGCACCACACGCACCGCCGTGGTCGACCGCGCGGTGGCCGAGGCGATGGCGCTGAAGGACTGGATCGCGGCAGACGGGCAGGGCCGGATCATACGCTACCGGATCACGGCGGCGGGGCGTGCGGCGCTGACGCAGATGCTGCGCGATGCGGGCGAGGAAGCGATGCTGGCCGATGGTTTTGCCGAAGCGCGCGCCGATTTTGCGGGGCAGCCGCGGCAAGGGGGTGATGTCGATCGAGGCGATGATGATGCCGGCACCCCGCGGATGCGCTACACCCTGTCGGAATCGCCGCTGACCGCGCTGGCGCGGCGGCGCGACAAGGATGGCACGCGCTTTCTCGGCAAGGATCTGGTGCGTGCGGGCGAGCGTCTGCGCGAGGATTTCGAGCTGGCCAACATGGGCCCCCAGGTCGCGCAGAACTGGGACCGGTTCCTGACGGCTGGAACGCAGGGCTCTGCACGCCACGATGGCGGCATTGGCCGTGGCCCGGACGGCGCGCGCCGCCGCGTGTCGGCTGCGCTGAGTGATCTGGGTCCCGGTCTGTCGGATGTGGTGCTGCGCTGTTGCTGCTATCTGGAAGGGCTGGAGACCGCCGAAAAGCGTCTGGGCTGGTCGGCACGGTCGGGCAAGATCGTGCTGCGGATAGCACTTATGCGGCTGAAACGGCATTACGACGAGGTTTCGGGGCCGGGGGGTGGCATGATCGGCTAGGCCATCGCGCCACAAAAAAAGGGCGCCCCGGAGATGATCCGGAGCGCCCCTTTCGTTTGCATGACCGGTGCTTAGGCCAGATCGAAGCGGTCGGCGTTCATCACCTTGGTCCAGGCGGCGACAAAGTCGCGCACGAAACGCGGTGCCGCGTCGTCCTGACCGTAGATTTCAGCCAGCGAGCGCAACTGCGCATGCGAGCCGAAGACCAGATCGGCGCGCGTGCCGGTCCAGACCACATTGCCGGTCTTGACGTCGATGCCTTCAAAGGCCGAGTGCTCCTCGTTCTTCGCGCCCCAGCGGATGTCCATATCCAGCAGGTTGGTGAAGAAATCATTGGTCAACTGGCCGGGGCGGTCGGTCATCACGCCCGCCGTGCTGTCGCCGTAGTTGGCACCCAGAACCCGCAGGCCACCGACCAGAACGGTCATTTCCGGCGCTGTCAGGTTCAGCAGCTGCGTGCGGTCCAGCATCAGCTTTTCCGCCTTTACGGTGATGCCGTCGGCCACATAGTTGCGATAGCCGTCGGCCACCGGTTCCAGCAGGTTCATGCCGTTCACTTCGGTCTGTTCCTGCGTGGCGTCCACGCGGCCCGGCATGAAGGGCACATCGACCTTGTGGCCCGCATCTGCCGCGGCCTTTTCAATCGCGGCCACACCGCCCAGCACGATCAGGTCGGCCATCGAGACGCCCTTGTCGCCACTGTTGAACGACGATTGCACGCCCTCCAGCGCAGTCAGCACCTTGGACAGTTTCGCAGGCTCGTTGACCGGCCAGTCTTTTTGCGGGGCCAGACGGATGCGCGCGCCGTTGGCGCCGCCACGGTGATCCGACCCGCGATAGGTCGAGGCCGAGGCCCAGGCGACCGACACCAGTTCCGACACCGAAAGACCGGTGGCCAGGATGTCGGATTTCAGCTTGGCGATGTCCGCCTCCCCAAGGGGGGCGAAGGTCGGCGCGGGCAGGGGGTCCTGCCAGATCAGATCCTCGGCGGGAACGTCCGGGCCCAGATAGCGGGATTTCGGCCCCATGTCGCGGTGGCACAGCTTGAACCAGGCGCGGGCGAAGGCGTCTGCAAACAGCTCGGGGTCGGCGTGGAAGCGGCGCGAGATCTTGGCGAAACCCTCGTCCAGCTTCATCGACATGTCTGCCGTGGTCATCATCGGCGGGTGTTTCTTGTCGGGGTTGTGCGCGTCGACGACCATATCGGCCTCTTCGACGTTCTTGGGCGTCCACTGGTGTGCGCCTGCCGGGCTCTTGGTCAGCTCCCATTCGTATTTGAACAGCACGTCGAAATAGCCCATGTCCCATGTGGTCGGGTTGGGTTTCCACGCGCCTTCGATGCCCGATGTGGTGGTGAATTCACCGACGCCGGTCTCGTGGCCATTGGTCCAGCCCAGACCCATCTGGTGCATGTCGCCCGCTTCGGGTTCGGGGCCGACATAGATCGGATCGCCCGCACCATGCGCCTTGCCGAAGGTGTGACCGCCCGCGACCAATGCGACGGTCTCGTCGTCTTCCATGCCCATGCGGCTGAACGTGTCGCGCACGTCATAGCCCGATGCGATCGGGTCGGGATTGCCGTCGGGGCCTTCGGGGTTCACATAGATCAGACCCATCTGCACGGCGGCCAGCGGGTTGTCGAGCAGGCGGCCCTCGCCATAGCGGCTGCCGGGCTTGTCCGATGTGGCCAGCCATTCGTCTTCCGCACCCCAGTGGATGTCTTCCTCGGGCTCGTAGATGTCGACGCGACCGCCGCCAAAGCCGAAAACCTTGCCGCCCATCGATTCGATGGCGCAGTTGCCTGCAAGGATCATAAGGTCGGCCCACGAAATTGCGTTGCCGTATTTCTTCTTGATCGGCCACAGCAGACGACGCGCCTTGTCGAGGTTGCCGTTGTCGGGCCAGGAGTTCAGCGGCGCAAAGCGCTGGTTGCCGGTCGCCGCGCCGCCACGGCCATCGGCCGAACGGTAGGTGCCCGCACTGTGCCAGGCCATGCGGATGAACAGCGGGCCGTAGTGCCCGTAGTCCGCAGGCCACCACGGCTGGCTGTTGGTCATCAGTGCGAACAGGTCCTGCTTGACCGCGTCAAGGTCCAGCTTGCCGAAGGCTTCGGCGTAGTCGAACTCTTCGCCCAGCGGATTGACCAGCGCCGAGTGCTGGCTGAGGATCTTCAGGTTCAGACCATCGGGCCACCAATCACGGTTGGTGACCTGTTTCTTGCTGTTGAAAGGGCATTGCATTTCGCCGTCCATGAGGAAGTCTCCGTCTGTTACAAACTAAGTCGCTGTCGATGTGACCCTGGCTGGCCGCTTGGGTCTTTCTAGAATCAATCTAAACTATGCGGGCGGAGGGTGAAATACCTCAGGCAAAATATCGCACTGAAATAATCGTGTTTCTGGCGGTGCGCCTGTAATTGCTGGGCTTTTCATGCAGAACTGCGGCGAAATAGTGCACTCAGCGCCTGCGCATAGCTGCCATGCGCAGGCTGGTGTTCATTGGGTTGCGCCCTATGCTATAGACAGTTGAACGTTAAACCATCCGACGAAAGCGATGCCTGATGCGCGATCTGAAAATCCCCGAGCAACGCCACCCTGAAAAGGCGCGTCGCCCCGACAATCCGCAGCCGAAAAAGCCGGACTGGATCCGGGTCAAGGCGCCGGGGGGTCAAGGCTATGCCGAGACGCGCAAGATCATGCGCGACAACAATCTGACCACGGTCTGCGAAGAGGCGGGCTGCCCCAACGTTGGCGAATGCTGGAGCCAGGGCCACGCCACCATGATGATCATGGGCGAGGTCTGTACCCGCGCCTGCACATTCTGCAACATCGCCACCGGCAAACCGCCAGAGGCGCTGGATGCGTTCGAGCCGGGGCGCGTGGCCCATGCGGTTGAAAAGCTGGGTCTGAACCATGTGGTCATCACCAGTGTCGACCGTGACGATGTGACCGACGGCGGGGCGGATCACTTTGCCCAGACCATCCGTGCCATCCGCCACCGCAGCCCCGGCACCACAATCGAGATTCTGACGCCGGATTTCATCCGCTGCGATCCTTCCGTGCTCGAAGTCGTGGTCGAGGCGCGCCCCGACGTGTTCAACCACAATCTCGAAACCGTGCCGGGCCTCTACCCGGAGGTGCGCCCCGGCGCGCGCTATTTCCACAGCCTGCGGCTGTTGCAGCGGGTCAAGGAACTGGACCCCACGATGTTCACCAAATCGGGCATCATGGTGGGCCTGGGCGAAGACCGCCAGTCGGTCATTCAGGTGATGGAAGACATGCGCGCCGCCGACATCGACTTTCTGACCATCGGGCAGTATTTGCAGCCCACGCCCAAACACCACCGCGTGGACCGTTTCGTGCATCCGGATGAATTCGCAAGCTACGAAAAATCCGCCTATGGCAAGGGGTTCCTGATGGTCTCGGCGACCCCGCTGACCCGCTCTTCCTATCACGCGGGCGACGACTTTGCGCGCCTGCGGGCCGCGCGGCTTGCCAAGTTTGGCTGAGACGGATGCCGCGGCGCAGGACGCCGCGCGCACCCGGCTGATCGGGATCGTCTTTGGCCTGGCCGCGGTGGTCATGTGGGCGCTTTATTTCGTCTATGCCCGCGCGGCGGCGCAGACGGGCCTGAAGCCCATCGACCTGATATTGCTGCGCTATCCTGTGGCGGCGCTGATCCTGTTGCCCTGGCTGATCCGCAAGGGCTTCGGCGATCTAGGCGGCGTCGGTTGGGGGCGTGGCGTGGTCGTGGCCCTGTTCGTCGGCCCGCTGTTCCTGATGTTCGGCGCGGGCGGTTTCCATTTCGCCCCGTTGGCGCACGGTGCCGTGATGCAGCCCTCGACCGCCGCACTGGTGGCGACGGGAGTAGCGATTCTGGTCCTGGGGGAAAAGCTGACTGCGGCGCGCATCACCGGCATCGCGATGGTGCTGGGCGGCATCGCGCTGATTTCGCTGACCGGCACGACCGAAGCCGCGCCCGACGCGTGGAAGGGGCATCTGATGTTCATGGTCGCGGGCGGGTGCTGGGCCGGTTTCACCATCCTTGTGCGGGTCTGGCGCTTGGGCGCCATCGCGGCGACGGCGGCGGCCTCGGTCCTGTCGGCCATCGTCATGGTGCCGGGTGTTCTGCTTTTCGGCACGTTCGAGCGTCTTGCCGCATTGCCCATCGAAACGCTGATCCTGCAAGTCACCGTGCACGGCCTTATGGCGGGCGTGCTTGCGATGGTCGCCTATGCGCGTTCGGTCGCGATGCTGGGCGTCGGGTCCGCTGCACTGTTCCCGGCAGTGGTGCCTGCCGTAGCACTTATCCTGGGTATTCCCCTTGCGGGCGAAGTCCCCACAGCCCCCGAATGGCTGGGGGCGGTCCTTGCCACCACGGGCCTTGCCGTGGCGCTGGGGGGTATTCCCGGCCTGCGCCGCGTCGGCGCCTGAGCTTCATCTTGCCAGAAAAACTCCGGGGGGAGGTGCCTTGTGGCACCGGGGGCAGAGCCCCCAATCACCACCTCAGGGCCGCGCGCGCGTCGCCGTGGCCCAATCCGGCCACCAGCCCATCTTTTCGATGCCCCAGATCATCAGCAGCACCGCGATGATGCCGAACACCAGTGCGATCCGCCCCGGCGACGGCGGGTTGCGCGCCCAGCGGGTCATGCGCACGAACCAGATCGGATTCATGTGAACCGCACCTTTCCGATAAAGCTGAGGTTGCGGTTGCGCTGCGCGAAGTCGATGCCGTAGCCCACGACAAATTCGTCGGGTATTTCGAAGCCGGTCCAATCCGCCTTCATGTCGATTTCGCGGCGCTCGGGCTTGTCCAGAAGCGCGATGGATTTCAACCGCGCAGGCCCGCGCGAGCGCAGCAGGTTGATGACGTGGTGCAGCGTGTGCCCGGTGTCGACGATATCTTCGACGACCAGCACGTCGCGCCCTTCGATGGCGCCGCGCAGATCCTTGAGGATACGCACCTCGCGGCTTGATTCCATGCCGTCACCGTAAGAAGACGCCTCGAGGAAATCGACCTCGATCGGCAAATCCAGTTCGCGCACCAGATCGGCGATGAACACGAATGATCCGCGCAGCAGGCCCACCACGACCAGCTTGTCGGTGCCTTCGAACTCGGACTGAATCTCGCCGCACAACTCTTCGATCCGCGCGGCGATCGTCTTGGCCGAAAGCATCTGATCAATCACATATGGCTGTTCAGTCATGGTGTTCCTCTTGAACTCAGGTGTGTTTCGTAACACATGGGTATGAACCTTTGCCATAACTCATAGCGTGATGCCTACACATTCCGAAACCCGTTTCCTGCCCTATACCGCCCAACAGATGTACGATCTGGTGGCCGACGTCGGCTCTTATCCGCAGTTCCTGCCGTGGTGTTCGGCAGCGCGTGTGAAGTCGACCACTGACAAGGGCGATCACAGCGTGATGGACGCCGATCTGGTGATCAGCTTCAAGGTGTTCCGCGAACGCTTTACCAGCCGGGTGACCCTCTACCCGGATGAGAACAGGATCGACACCGAATATCTTGACGGTCCGTTCCGCTATATGAAGTCGAACTGGTCGTTCACACCGGCCGAAGGCGGCTGCGACGTGCATTTCTTCGTCGATTTCGAGTTTCGCAACCGCGTGTTGCAGGGCATCATCGGGGTCGTGTTCAACGAGGCGATGCAGCGGATCGTCCGCGCGTTCGAACGGCGGGCCGCAGCGCTTTACGGCTAGCGCTCCGCCAGATCTTGGGGGAGGCCGCCAGTATGGCAGCGACAGGGATCACGGATCAACTGGTTGAATTTGCAGGCACCGTGCCCGACCGCGATGCGCGGACGGTGCGCGCAGTTCGGCGGCGGGCAGGGCGCGCCCGCAGTGACGCCACCGCCGCCCGCGCCGATCTGGCGCGGCTCGCCGCCCTGATGGGCTAGGCTTCGGTGAGCGCACCCAGCAGCAGGCCCAGGGCATGATCGCGCGCCGCTGCGCGCACGCTTGCGCGGCCCCGTGCGCCGAATTCGACCGTCTGGGTGCGCACGCCGTCGGGGCCCGCCAGCCCGAAGCACACGCGCCCCTCGGGCTTGTGTTCGGACCCGCCGGGGCCTGCGATGCCGGTGATCGACACGGCCAGTTGCGCGTGGCTGTGCGTCAGCGCGCCGGTGGCCATCTCGGCGGCGATCTCTTCGGATACGGCCCCGTATGTGTCCAGCGTGGATTGCGCGACGCCCAGCATCTCGACCTTGGAGGCGTTGGTATAGGTGACCATCCCGCGGTCGACCACCGCCGACGATCCGGGGATGTCGGTCAGCGCCGCCGCGACCATGCCGCCCGTGCAGCTTTCTGCCGTGGCGATCATCACGCCGCGCGCCTTCGCGGCCTCCAGCACGGTAACTGGCAGGCTCATCGCATCAGTACCCCGTGCGCCAGACCGGCCAGCAGCACGACACAGATGGCGGCAAAGACACCTGCGATCACATCGTCGACCATCACGCCGAACGGATCGCCGCGCCGGTCTGCCCAGCCCACCAGCCAGGGCTTCCAGATGTCGAAGAGGCGAAACAGCACAAAGGCCGCGACCCAGCCCGGCCACATCGCCAACATCGACACGCCGCTGTTCGCAGCCCCGATCGACAAGGGCAAGAGCGCGATCCACTGGCCCACGACCTCGTCCACCACGATCTCGGACGGGTCGTGGTTGTCCTGTCCTTCGGTCATGACACGCGTGGCCCACCAGCCGGCGGCATAGACCACGACGATGCCCGCCACCAGCAGCGGCCAGCCGCCCAAGATGTGCAAGAGCCAGGCCCAGGGCAGCGCCACCAGCGACCCCCAGGTGCCCGACGCCGGGCGGATGTAGCCGACGCCCAGAACGGTGCCGATGGCGGTTGCGAGTTTCCGGGTCATGTTTTCACCAATGTGCAGGTTGCAAGCGATGCGATGCCTTCGCCGCGGCCGGTAAAGCCAAGGCGTTCCGATGTGGTCGCCTTGACGGAAATGCGGTCTTCGCCGATGCCGGTGATCTCGGCCATACGCGTGCGCATGGCGGCGCTGTGCGGCCCGATCTTGGGGTGTTCGCAGATGATCGTGCAGTCGATGTTGCCGATGGCAAAGCCGTTTTCGCGGGCCAGATCGACGCTGTGCTTGAGAAAGATGTGGCTTTCGGCCCCTTTCCACTGCGGATCGGAGGGCGGGAAATGCTGGCCGATGTCACCCATCGCCAGCGCGCCATAGATCGCATCGGTGACAGCGTGCATTGCCACATCCGCATCCGAATGGCCCTTGAGGCCCTGATCGTGGGCGATGCGCACGCCGCAGAGTGTGACGTGATCGCCGCCCTCGAAGGCATGTACGTCAAAGCCGTTACCCAGTCTGATGTCCATTGCGTCCTCTTATGATGCGTGCGGCGCGGTCGAAGTCGCCGGGGTGGGTGATTTTCAGATTGTCCTCGTCCCCCGCGACGATCGCCACGTCAAGCCCTGCGGCGCGGGCGACCTCGACGTCGTCGGCGGCCTGGCCGGTATAGGCGGCATGGGCTGCGGTGATCGCGGCGCGGTCGAAGCCTTGCGGCGTTTGCGCACGGTAAAGACCGCTGCGGTCCTGCGTGCCGGTCACGTGGCCGTGCGATCCTGTCCAGAGTGCGTCGGTGACGGGCAGGGCCGGCGCTGCACCGGCCGAGGTTTCAAGCGCTGCGATGACATCGGTGATCGTGCGCGCGGTGACGCAGGGGCGGGCGACGTCATGGATCAGCACGCGGGTTACCTCCGCATCGTCGAGCGCGGCCAGCCCCGCGCGCACCGAGGCCGCGCGGTCCGCACCGCCGGTGGTGCAGGCGACGCCCGGAAATTCCGCATCCGCGATATCATCGGCATGCAGCACCAGAACCACATGGGCAATCTGCGGATGGCTCAGAAACGCGGCAAGCGTGTGGTCGATGACCCGCTTGCCGCAAAGCGGTTGCCATTGCTTGGCCACGGTGCCACCAGCACGCACGCCACGGCCTGCAGCCACGATGATGGCGGCGCATGTCATGCGGGCTTTGCTTTCGTCTCGCTCATGTCCGATGTTTAGGGGCATTGACGCAGACTGGCAATTCGGCAGTGCATATGCTTAATAATTAAGCACTTGCTGCCGCTATGCGTGCAAAACGGTCATGCAGGATTGAGGCTGCCCAATGGCTGGGCTAGGTCGAAGACACGCACAAGGATTAGGCATTTGCCCCAACGCACCGACCCATTGATGATGAGTGCCCCCGTGATGCTGGCCCCGATGGCCGGAATCACCGACCTGCCGTACCGCAAGCTGGTGGCGCGGTTCGGGGCGGGCATGGTGGTGTCGGAGATGGTTGCCAGCGTCGACATGCTGAACGCGCGCCCCGGTACGCGCGAAAAGGCCGAGCTGGGTCTGGACCAGCAGGGCACCGCCGTGCAGCTGGCCGGTCGCGAGGCAGCGCCCATGGCCGAAGCCGCGCGGATGGTCGAAGGGCAGGGGGCCGCCGTGATCGACATCAACATGGGCTGCCCTGCCAAGAAGGTGACCCAAGGCTATTCCGGGTCGGCGCTGATGAAGACGCCCGACCATGCGCTGACCCTGATTGAGGCGGTGGTGAATGCGGTCAGCATCCCGGTGACGCTGAAGACACGGCTGGGCTGGGACGATGCGCTGCTGAATGCGCCGCAGATCGCCGCACGGGCCGAGGCCGCAGGCATCCGGCAGATCGTCATTCACGGGCGCACCCGCTGCCAGTTCTACAAGGGCCATGCCGATTGGGCCGCGATCCGCGGCGTCAAGGAGGCGGTGGGCATTCCGGTCATTGCCAACGGCGATATCGTCGATGTGGCCACCGCGCGTCAGGCCCTGACGCAATCGGGCGGCGACGGCGTGATGATCGGGCGCGGGGCGCAGGGGCGGCCATGGCTTTTGGCGGAAGTGGCCCATGCGCTTTACGGCACAGCCGCGCCGCAAGTGCCCACAGGGCAGGATTTCGCCGAGATGGTGATGGCGCATTATGCCGAAATGCTGGAATTTTACGGCGCGGACCTGGGGTTGCGCGTCGCGCGCAAGCATCTGGGCTGGTACATGGACACCGCAGGCACAGCACCCGATCTGCGCCGCGCCGTGCTGACCGCCAGAACCGCGCCCGAGGCGATGCGGCTGTTGCCCGATGCCCTGTCGCCCTGGACCGGACAGGTCGCCGCATGAGCCCTGCCGCAGATATCTGGGCCTCGCTGCCCGTGCCCGCGCTGCTGATCGACGCCGACGACCGCATTCTGGAAATCAATGCCGCCGCCGAAGGGTTCCTGAACGTCTCGGCCAAATCCGTGGTGGGGGTGCCGATCTGGGATCAGGTCAATGTGGATTCGCCGCTGGAGGAGGCATTCGCCCGCGCCCGCAACTTTGAGACGCCGCTTTTTGTAAACGACGTCGATGTAGGCGGCGGCCAGCGCGCGCCGCTGCAATGCGGTCTGCAGATTGCTCCGTTGCAGGGCGCGCCGGGGCAGATGATCATGCTGATCAGCCCGCGCGAACTGGCCGGACGCATCACCCAGCACGACAGCGTGAAATCCGCCGCCAAATCGGCCATCGGCATGGCCGAGATGCTGGCCCACGAGATCAAGAACCCGCTGGCGGGCATCACCGGCGCCGCGCAATTGCTGAGCATGAGCCTCAGCAAGGACGATCTGGAACTGACCGATCTGATCGTCGAGGAGAGCCGCCGCATCGTCAAGCTGCTGGAGCAGGTCGAGCAGTTCGGCAACCTGTCGCCGCCCGACTTTCGCGAGGTGAACATCCACGACGTGCTGGACCGCGCGCGGCGCTCGGCGCTGCTGGGGTTCGGTGCGCAGATGAAGATCATCGAGGATTACGATCCCTCGCTGCCGATGGCCCACGGTGATCCGGACCAGTTGTTGCAGGTGGTGCTGAACCTTTTGAAGAACGCATCGGAAGCGGCGGGCAAGGATGGGGGCACCATCCGGCTGCACAGTTATTTCGAACATTCGTTCCGCCTGCGCCGATCTGATGGCACGGGCCGGTCGCTGCCGCTTCAGATCGAGATCATCGACGACGGCCCCGGCCTGCCCGAGGCGATCAAGGCCGATGTGTTCGATCCCTTCGTTTCGGGGCGCGAAAACGGCACCGGGCTGGGGCTGGCGCTGGTCAGCAAGATCATCTCGGACCACGGCGGGTCGATTTCGGTCACGTCAGTGCCGGGGCGCACGGTGTTCCGGTTGTCGCTGGCCCGCGCACCCAACAAGTTAGCGTTGAAAAAGGAAGTTTAAGGTATGGACGGCACGGTTCTGGTTGCAGATGACGATCGCACAATTCGCACGGTGCTGACACAGGCGCTGACGCGGGCAGGGTGCAAGGTGCATGCCACGTCCTCGCTGACGACGCTGATGCGCTGGGTCGGCGAGGGCAAGGGCGATGTCGTCATCACCGATGTCATCATGCCCGATGGCAACGGGTTGGAAATGCTGCCGAAAATCGGGCAGGACCGGCCCGGTCTGCCGGTCATCGTGATCTCGGCGCAGAACACCATCATGACCGCCATTCAGGCCGCTGACGCCGAAGCCTATGATTACCTGCCGAAGCCCTTTGACCTGCCCGACCTGATGAAGCGCACCGCGCGCGCGCTGGAAAGCAAGCAGAGCCGCCCGCGCATCCAGACGGTCGAGGACGACCGCCCCGACGATCTGCCGCTGGTCGGGCGCACGCCGGTGATGCAGGCGCTGTACCGCGTGGTAGCGCAGGTGATGAACACCGACCTTCCGGTGCTGATCTGGGGTGAAAGCGGCACGGGCAAGTCGTTGATCGCGCGCGCCATTCACGACTTTTCCGACCGCCGCTCGCAGCCCTTTGTCGCGGTGACGCCCGCCGATCTGGTTGATCTGGAAGGGCCTGCGCGGGTGATGGCGCGGGTGCGGGGCGGTACGCTTCTGATCGACGAGATTGGCGATATTCCCGACGAGATTCAGGCCCGCATCGTGCGCATGACGGATGCCACGGGCGATGACGTGCCGCGATTCCTGGCCACCAGCCAGACCGATCTGGCCGCCGCGATGGAAAGCGGTGCTGTGCGCAAGGATCTTTATTACCGGCTGAGCGGGGCGACACTGCACGTGCCATCCTTGCGCGAACGGGTCGATGATATCCCGCTGCTTGCGCATCACTTTCTGGCGCGCGGCGAAAAATCCGGTGCGGCGCAGCGCACTCTGTCGGACGAAGCTGCCGAGGTGTTTCGCACCTATTCCTGGCCCGGCAACGTCCGCCAGTTGGAAAATACCGTGCGCCGGCTGGGTCTGACCAGCCGTCTGCCCGAAATTTCCGCCGCAGAGGTCAAACAGGCGCTTGGCAGCCAGCCCGAGATGGAGCCGCTGCAATCGGTGGGCGACACCGAGAAACTGGGCGCCTCGGTCGCGCGCCACCTGCAGCGCTATTTCGATCTGCACGGTGACATGCTGCCGCCTGCGGGTCTGCATGGCCGCATCCTGCGCGAAGTCGAGGCACCGCTGATCGAAATTGCCCTCTCTGCCACCGCCGGAAATCAGGCCAAGGCCGCCGAGCTTTTGGGGATCAACCGAAATACCCTGCGCAAGAAGATCACGGACCTTGGAATACAGGTGACACGCGGTCGAAAGATGATGTAAAACTGCCACATCAAACCGTGGCCATTCGAACACTTTCGGATCAGGACCACGATATGTGGCGGTAGGTGCCTGCGGGCACCGCATCAACAGGTGGGTGCAGGGTGGCAACCCAGACACGGCAATCACGTTGGGCGACTATGGGGCGTTTGCGCCGCAAAAAGCGTGTTCGCAACGTGGCGACGCTGGGACTGGTCATTCTGGGGCCTGCGCTGGCGCTGGGAACCTTCCTGATTCTGGGGCCGCTGGACCAGGGTGCCAACAACATTTCCCTGCGGCTGATTCTGCTGGCGGACTTTGTCTATATCCTTGTGGTTGCGGCATTGGTGATGAGCCAGGTGGCCCGTCTGATCGCGGCGCGGCGGGCGAAATCGGCGGGCTCGCGGCTGCACCTGCGGCTGACCGGCGTGTTTGCGCTGATGGCGCTGATCCCGACGGTGACGGTTGCGGTCTTTGCCGGGCTGACGGTGAACATCGGGCTTGAGGGCTGGTTTTCGGACCGCGTGAGCAATGTGGTCGGATCGTCGCTGGCCGCCGCCGAAGCCTATGAGGCCGAGCAGAACGACGATCTGGTCGAGGATGCCATCGCACTGGCCGAGTTCATTGACCGCATCCGGCGCACCGAACCCAGCCAGAGCGATATCGAGATTCTTGCCGCCGGTCAGCGGCAGATTCAGCGTGGCCTGCGCGAGGCCTATCTGATTGACGGCACCGGCGAGATCCGTGCCCGTGGCGACCGGTCCTATCTCTTCGATTACGAGGAACCCGGTGCTGCGCAACTGGAGGCAGCCCGCGAGGAAGGGCTGCTGGTGATCGAGGATTGGCCCAACAACGAGTTCCGCGCGCTGGTGCCGCTGGCCACCTCGGTCGACCGGTTTCTCTATGTCAGTCGGGATGTCGACGGGGAAATCCTGTCGCTGCTGGATGAAACCCAGGAAACAGTGCGGCTCTATCAACAGCTGGAGGCCGACAGGGGCCGGGTGCTGTTCGAGTTCGGGCTTCTGTACCTCGGCTTTGCCGTGATCCTGATCCTTGCCGCGATCTGGCTGGGGCTGTGGTTTGCCGAACGGCTTTCGGGGCCGGTGGGTCGCCTGACCGGGGCGGCGCAACGTGTCGGTGCGGGCGACATGGACGTGCGCGTGCGCGAGGAGGACGGCGACGACGAGATCGCGATGCTGGGGCGGTATTTCAACCAGATGACCCGCCAGCTCAAGGCGCAGCGCGACACGCTGCTGGACAACACCCGCCAGATCGAACGCCGTCGTCGGTTGTTCGATTCCGTGCTGAGCTCGGTCACATCGGGTGTCGTGGGGCTGGACCCCGAGGGGCGCGTGGCGTTCGTGAACCGGTCGGCCGAGCGGCTGCTGGACTGGCAGGACGACAATCAGTCGATTGCGATTTCCATGGCCGTTCCGGAATTCGGGTCTCTTTTCAAGGTCCTGAAGGACAATCTTCAAGAGGTGGCTCAGGGCGAGGTCAAGGTCAGCCGCAGTGGCCATCTGGAGAACCTGCTGGTGCGCATGGCGACGCGCCGCGCCGAGGACGGGCGGCTGGAGGGCTATGTCGTCGCCTTTGACGACGTGACCGATCTGGTCAGTGCGCAGCGGATGGCGGCCTGGGGCGACGTGGCGCGGCGGATTGCGCATGAGATCAAGAACCCGCTGACCCCGATCCAGCTGAGCGCCGAGCGGATCAAGCGCAAATTCTCGTCGAAAGTGGGCGATGACAGCGACAGTCTGGAACAGATGACGGATGTAATCGTGCGCCAGACCAATGACTTGCGGCGCATTGTTGATGAGTTTTCCAAATTCGCGCGGATGCCCGAACCCGACCGGCAGAACCACGATCTTGTCCAGATCGTGCGCGATGCTGTCATGTTGCAGCGCGCGGGCCAGCCGGATGTGACCATCGACGCCGATGTGCCCGACGCGCCGCTGAACACCGATCTGGATGCGACGATGATTGGTCAAGCGTTGACGAACTTGATCAAGAACGCCGGAGAAGCGATTGAATCGCTTATCGAAAATAGTCCACCCGAAGGTTTGAAGCCGCAGGTGCACGTAAATCTGGAAACCCATAACAACCGTGCGATCATCCAGATCGCCGACAATGGCATCGGCCTTCCCGAAGACCGCGCACGCCTGTTCGAGCCCTATGTGACCACGCGGTCCAGTGGCACCGGGCTGGGGTTGCCGATCGTCAAGAAGATCATCGAAGAGCACGGCGGCACGCTGACTCTCGAAGACGCGCCCGTGTTCGAGGGCCAGACGCATTTCGGCGCGATGGCAGTGATTACGCTGCCTTTGACGCCGCAACGTAAAAACAGTGAGGTAACATGAGTGATATTCTGATCGTTGACGACGAGCGCGACATTCGCGAGCTGATTTCCGATATTCTGAAGGACGAAGGCTTTGCCACGCGGCTGGCGGGCAATTCCGATGACGCGATGAGCGCGATCAACACCGAAGCGCCGGCGCTGATGATCCTGGACATCTGGCTGAAAGACAGCCGCATGGACGGGATCGACATCCTCAAGACCGTCAAGCGCGACAATCCGGATGTGCCGGTCGTGATCATCTCGGGTCACGGCAACATCGAGATCGCGGTCGCGGCGATCAAGCAGGGTGCCTATGACTTCATCGAGAAGCCGTTCAACATCGACCAGCTTCTGGTGGTGATCCGCCGCGCGATGGAAACCTCGCGGCTGCGCCGCGAAAACCAGAGCCTGCGACGGCAGGACAACGGCACGACCCAGATGATCGGATCAAGTGCGTCGTTCAAGGGGTTGATTTCACAGCTGGATAAGGTCACCAAGTCCAATGGCCGGGTGATGCTGACCGGCCCTGCAGGCGCGGGCAAGGAACTGGCGGCGCGCTATATCCATGCCCATTCCAGCCGTGCGTCGGCCCCGTTCATCACCGTCAACTGTGCCGGTGTGGCGCCAGACCGCATGGAAGAGGTGCTGTTTGGCCGCGAAGGCAGTGACCGCGGCGTCGAGCCGGGGTTGCTGGAACAGGCCCACGGCGGCGTGATCTATTTCGACGAGGTGGCCGACATGCCGCTGGGCACCCAGTCCAAGATCCTGCGTGTGCTGGTCGACCAGCAATTCACCCGTGTCGGCGGCAACGACAAGGTGCGTGTCGATCTGCGGGTGATTTCGTCGACCAACCGCAATCTGGAACAGGCCATCGCCGCCGAGACCTTCCGGCAGGAGTTGTTTCACCGGCTGAATGTCGTGCCCATCGCGGTGCCCTCGCTGGAGGACCGGCGCGAGGATATTCCGGTTCTGGCCGACCATTTCATCGCCGAGTTCAACGCGACCCAAGGCCTGCCAAAGCGCGAGATCAGTGACGAGGCGCAGGCGCTGCTGCAAACGATGGTCTGGCCCGGCAACGTGCGCCAGTTGAAGAACCTGGTCGAACGGGTGCTGATCCTGGGCGATGGCACCGGCCCCATCGACGCGCGCGAATTGCCGGGGACCGAGGAAGCCGCGGGCGGTGAGGAAGGCCGCGTCGTGCTGGCCGGGTCGCTGGCCACCTTGCCGCTGCGCGAGGCCCGCGAGGCGTTCGAGCGGGAATACCTGCTGACGCAGATCAACCGGTTCGGCGGCAACATCAGCCGCACCGCCAATTTCGTCGGCATGGAACGTTCGGCCCTGCACCGCAAGCTGAAGAGCCTGGGCGTGGTCACCTCGTCCAAGGCGGGCGCGCGGGTGGCGCATATGGACGAAGACGACGAGGACTGAAGACCGCAGGCGGCGGGGCCACCGGCCCCGCGCGCCTCAGCCCTGGTTCACGATCTGGAACGTGCCGTCGGGGTTGCGGATCGCGCAGGATTTCGGCGTCAGCCGGGGCAGGGTCGCCGTCGCTGCGGGCGCTGCGGCTTGCTTGATCCCTTGCGGACAGGCCGGAATGCTGGCGGGGCTATAGCCCAGATCGGCCATGCACTGATCCTCGACCCTTTTGCGCAGCGGGGCGTTCACATCGACGGTATAGATCTCGCCGGGCAGATAATATCCGCCCGTGGTGCTGCACGATCCCGCCGAATTGCAGACGCGGCGCGCCGGTACATATCTGGGTGGCGTGCGGCGCACCTGGTTTGCAACAGGTGCATCGCGCAGGGCCTGCACCTGGCAGGCGGTTGTGTCACGCTTGAGCTTTTCAACCGGCACGCCGGGCTTGTAATACAGCGTCAGCGGGGCGCAGGCAGGCAGCGCAAGCATGATGAGAAGGGTGGCAAATCGCGTTTTCATGACCTAATTCTGCCGCAAAACCACAGGGTTTACAATTGAATTGACCCGGTTTCGGGCATCTGTCATTCAGATGTCTCGGATCACTCTGGTTGCGATTGCCATAGGGGCCCAAAGGGGCAAGGGACGCATGAAGGTCATCATTTGCGGCGCGGGTCAGGTTGGCTGGCAGATCGCACGACACCTCTCGAATGAGCGCAACGATGTAACGGTGGTCGACAGCGACCCCGATCTGGTGCGCCGTGCCACGGATTCGCTCGATGTGCAGGGCGTTTCGGGCTATGCGAGCTATCCCAACATCCTTGACCGGGCAGGGGCGCGCGACGCCGACATGATCATCGCCGCGACCCATTCGGACGAGGTGAACATGGTCACCTGCCAGGTCGCGCATTCGGTGTTCGGCATCAATCGCAAGATCGCGCGGCTGCGGTCGCAATCCTATCTGGATGCGATCTATTCCGACCTTTACCGTCGCGATCACATGCCCATCGACGTGGTGATCAGCCCCGAACGCGAAGTGGCTGCCGCCGCGCTGCAACGTCTGCACACCACGGCGGCCTTCGACACCGAACGCTTCATGGACGGCAAGGCGCATCTGCTGGGCATCACCATCGAGGAAGAATGCCCGGTGGTGAACACGCCCCTGCGGCAGCTGACGGATCTGTTCTCGACCCTGCGCGCGGTCGTCGTCGGCGTGCGCCGCGACGGCACGCTGTTCACGCCCGAGGCCAAGGACCAGCTGTTTGTCGGCGATGATTGCTATGTGTTTTGCCACGTGGACGACGTGGCCCGCACGATGGAGATTTTCGGCAAGAAGCTGGCCAAGCAGGAGCGCATCATTCTGGTCGGCGGCGGCAACGTCGGGCTTGCTGTCGCGTCCGAGCTGGAGAAACGCACCCACCGCGTGCGCACCAAGATCATCGAGAAAAACCGCAAATGTGCCGAACGCGCCGCCGAGGCGCTGGAGCGGACGATCGTTCTGAATGGCGACGGTCTGGATGTGGCGCTGCTGCACGAGGCGGGCGTGTCGCGTGCCGATGCGATGCTGGCGGTGACGGATGATGACAAGACCAACATGCTGGCCGCCGTGCGCGCCAAGACCGAAGGTTGCCCCTATGCCATCGCGCTGATCAACGACCCGACGCTGGTGCCGATGATGGGCCCGCTGGGCATCGACGCCTATATCAACCCGCGCGCCACCACGGTGTCGTCGATCCTGCGCCACATCCGGCACGGGCGGGTGCGCGCGGTCTATTCCATCGGCGACGCCGAGGCCGAGGTGATCGAGGCCGAAGTGCTGTCGACCTCGCCGCTGGCGGGCCGCAAGATCGGCGAGATCGAGTTTCCCGAAGGGGTGTTGGTCGGTGCCCTGCGCAAGGGCGGCGAAGTGATCCGCCCGATATCGTCGACCCGCATCGACGAGGGCGACGTGATCGCGATCTTCAGCCTGGCCAAGGATGTCCCCGAGGTCGAGCGGCTGATGCAAGTGTCCATCGACTTCTTCTGATATGGCGCAGCCGTCCGCCCTTCGGGATCGCGTCTTGCAGCTGCCGCTGTTTCTGCTGATGTTCGGCGCGGCGTCGGTCCTGATGCTGGTGCCCGCGATCCACGGCGGGGTGATCCGCGAACTGGCCACGGCGCGGGCGTTTCTCTATTCGGCGGTGCTGGGCATCCTGCTCTTTGTCATGATCGCGCTGGCCCATGCGGGGCGCGCGCCCCGTCATGGCACGCTTGGGCCGCTCATGAGCCTCTTTGCCGCCTTCACCGTGCTGCCTGCCTATCTTGCGGTGCCGTTCCACGAAGGGCTTGGCACCACGTCGTTCCTGAACGCCTATATCGAGATGGTCAGTTCGTTCACCACCACGGGGGCCACGCTGTTCGACATGCCGGGGCGGCTGAACGACACGCTGCACCTGTGGCGCGCACAGGTCGGCTGGATGGGCGGGCTGCTGATGTGGATTGCCGCCAGCGCCATTCTGGCGCCGCTGAACCTGGGCGGGTTCGAGGTGACGGCCCGCGCCGAGCCGGGGCGCTATGACGAGCGCAACCTGCGCTATCAGCATCCCGAAGGGCGCGCGCGTCTGGTCAAGGTGACGAAGGCGCTGGTGCCGATCTACATCGGGCTGACGTTGCTGTTGTGGATATTGCTGATCGCCGGGGGCGACCGGTCGCTGGTGGCGCTGTGTCATGCGATGTCGGTGATGGCGACCTCGGGCATCTCTCCGGTGGGCGGGGTGTCGGGGGCAGGGTCCGGTATCAGCGGCGAGATGGTGATGGCGCTTTTCATGCTGTTCGCCCTGTCACGCATGACCTTTTCCACCGACACCGTCACATCCGAAAGCGGCGGTCTGCGCAACGACCCCGAGTTTCGCATCGGCATCGCGCTGGTGCTGGGCGTGCCGCTGATCCTGTTCCTGCGCCATTTCCTCGGCGCGTTCGACATCGGCGAGCAGGACCGCCTGATCTCGGCCTGGCAGGCGCTTTGGGGCAGCGTGTTCACGGTACTGTCGTTCCTGACCACCACCGGCTTTGCCAGTTCGCATTGGGACACCGCGCAGAACTGGTCGGGGCTTGCGACGCCGGGCATGATCCTGATGGGGCTTGCGCTGATCGGCGGCGGCGTGGCGACCACGGCAGGCGGGGTCAAGCTGTTGCGGGTCTTTGCGCTCTATCAGGCGGGCCTGCGCGAGATGGAAAAGCTGGTGCATCCGTCATCGGTCAGCGGCAGCACCACGCTGGGACGCCGTGTGCTCAAGGGCGGGGCGTTCATCGCCTGGGTGTTTTTCATGCTGTTCGCGATCAGCCTGGCACTGGTCACGACGGTGCTGGCAGGCCTGGGCGTCGCGTTCGAGGATGCGATGACGATGGCCGTCGCGGCCCTGTCGACCACCGGTCCGCTGTTGGTCTGGGCGGGCGACGCGCCCATTCGCCTGCAAGAGCTGGGGCCTGCCGCCAAATCGGTCTTTGCCGCCGCGATGGTGCTGGGACGGCTTGAAACACTGGCGATTATCGCATTGCTGTCGCCGGGATTGTGGCGCAGTTAAGCCACAGGCGGGCGGCAGTGTCGCCACAGGGCCACAGCTTGCTGATTTTGGGCTGGAAACTCTGCGACTTGGTCTCCATACTCTCACGCAACGAGGGACGGCTTGATCCGCAGGCCTGCCAACAAGAAAAAAGGTAAGACCGACATGGCTTCGGACAGACAGAATTTGCAGGATGCCTTCCTGAACCACGTGCGCAAGACCAAGGTGCCCGTGACGATTTTCCTCATCAATGGCGTAAAGTTGCAAGGCGTGATCACGTGGTTTGACAACTTCTGTGTGCTGCTGCGCCGTGATGGTCAGTCGCAACTGGTGTACAAGCACGCGATTTCGACGATCATGCCCAGCCAGCCGATCAGCCTGTACGAGGGCGAAGACGCCTCTTGAGCAAACCACCGTTTCAGTTGGATGACAGTGAAGGGCCGCGGATGACGCGGGCCTTCGTGTTGCATCCCGATATAAAATCCGATCGCAACCGGCGTGGTGCCGCTTTGGCAATCGCCGAAGCCGTGGCGCTGGCCCACGCGCTGCCGCATCTGCATGTGGCGGGCGATCTTGTCGTGCCGCTGCCCAAGGTGCACGCGGGCAAGCTGTTCGGCAAAGGCAAGATCGAAGAGCTGCGCGCCCGCTTCAAAGCCGAAGAGATCGAGCTGGTGCTGGTCGACGGTCCCGTCACGCCCGTGCAGCAACGCAACCTGGAAAAGGAATGGGGGGTCAAACTCCTCGACCGGACCGGCCTGATCCTCGAGATTTTCAGCGACCGCGCCGCCACCCGCGAGGGCGTGTTGCAGGTCGAGATGGCGGCGCTCAACTATCAGCGCACCCGTCTGGTCCGCGCCTGGACCCACCTTGAACGCCAGCGCGGCGGCCTTGGCTTTGTCGGCGGCCCCGGCGAAACCCAGATCGAGGCGGACCGCCGTGCGATCGACCTGCAACTGGTGCGCCTGCGCCGCCAGCTGGAAAAGGTGGTCAAGACCCGCACCCTGCACCGCGCCGCGCGCGCCAAGGTGCCGTTCCCCATCGTGGCCCTCGTGGGCTATACCAACGCCGGCAAATCGACACTGTTCAACCGCCTGACCGGGGCCAACGTCATGGCCGAGGACATGCTTTTCGCCACCCTTGACCCCACCATGCGCCGGGTCGAGCTGGAAAATGGCCCCGAGATCATCCTGTCGGACACCGTGGGCTTCATCTCTGACCTGCCGACGGAACTGGTTGCCGCCTTCCGCGCCACGCTCGAAGAGGTGCTGGCCGCCGACATCATCTGCCACGTGCGCGATATCTCGCACCCCGAGACCGAAGATCAGGCCGAAGACGTCCGCGAGATCCTGACCACGCTTGGCGTCGGCAACGAGCGTCCGATGTTCGAGATCTGGAACAAGATCGACCTGCTGCCGGAGGCCGATGCCGAGGCGGCTTTGGCCCGCGCCGCCCGCGACGCGGACATCATCGCCATCTCGGCCCTGACCGGCAAAGGTGTCGACAGCTTCATGTCGATCATCTCGGACGCGCTTCAGGGCCGCGTCAGCGAAGAAACCCTGCGCCTCGGCTTTGCCCAAGGCAAGAAACGCGCCTGGCTCTTCTCCGAAGGCGTCGCCGTGGACGAGGTGCAGGACGAAGAGGGCTTTGCCATCACCGTCCGCTGGACCCCCAGGCAGCGTGCCCAGTTCGAACAGGTCTAGACCGGCTTTCTCTTGGCCAAAAATATTCCGGGGGAAAGCGCCGCCAGGCGCTTGGGGGCAGCGCCCCCCAAAGCCCTCTCAACACTCCGCGCCTCAAACCTCGATGCGCCGCCAGCTGCCGTTTTCCAGCCCATCCAGCGTCCACTCGCCGATGCTGACGCGCACCAGCCGCAGGGTCGGCAGCCCGACATGGGCGGTCATCCGGCGCACCTGGCGGTTGCGGCCTTCGGTCAGGGTCAGCTCGATCCAGCCGTCGGGCACCGTCTTGCGCACGCGGATCGGCGGATTGCGCGGCCACAGCCATTCGGGTGCGTCGATCAGCCGGGCCTTGGCGGGCAGGGTGGGCCCGTCCTTCAGCGTCACACCTGCGCGCAGGTGCGCCATGTGGCTTTCGGTCGGCGTGCCCTCGACCTGCACCAGGTAGGTCTTGGGCTGCTTGAACTTCGGGTGCGATATCCGCGCCTGCAGCGCACCGTCCGAGGTCAGCACCATCAACCCCTCGCTGTCGCGGTCCAGCCGTCCGGCCGGATAGACCTGGGGAACGTCGACATAATCCGACAAGGTCGGCCGGGTCGTCGGGCTGCCCTTGTCGGTGAACTGCGGCAACACGCCGAAGGGCTTGTTGAACAAGAGCGTCGTCATGGTGCGGCGGGTTCCAGCCGGGTGATCCCCACCGATGCTGCCCGCGCCAGACCCTGATCCAGCGACATCGGGATGTATTCCCCGCGCCGCCACAGCTGCGCCATGTCGTCATAGTGGCGCGACAGGAAATGCCCGGACTGGCCGGTCGATTCGATAAAGACCGAACTGTCGGGATCGGCAAAGTCATAGACCCCGCGATAGCCCGCGCCGTGCACGTTCTCGAAGGCATCGGCACCCGAGCCACCGCGCGTCAGCCCGCGTTGCAGGGTGTTGTCGCCGCCCGACGTGCTTTGACGGATGTTCACGAAATACCGCAGCAGCGGGACACTGCCCAGAACCGGATGGTCGTGGGTCGCCTGATGCGCATCGCCCCAGCGCAGCGATTCCAGTTGCGTGCCATAGGTCTCGCCGATCCACAGCAGCGCGTCGTCCAGCGCCAGCCGGGCCATGTCGGGGCAGGTCTCGACCGGGGCGCTGCGGCGCACGTCGCACCAGGACGCGGCACCGTCCACGTCGCGGAACGCGCGCTCGATCAGCAGCGGCTCGACGTGGCGCAGCTCGTTTGCCAGCGGCCCGATATCGTCGCGCACCATCCGGTCCTGCAGCGCGCGCAGCCATGCGGCATAGATCAGCGGCTCGGGCAGGTGTTCGTTCATCTCGCCGTTCCAGTCGGCCAGCAGTGTCAGCGCCCGCTGGCGCTGGCGTTCGGCGGTGCCGTCGGGGGCAGCCTCTTCGGTGAACCACAGTTCGGCCCCGATCAGCGGCAGCAGCGTGCGTGCCGTGGCGCTGACCGTGTCCAGCTGCGCCTCGATGAAACTGTCGCGGGTGTGCACCTGGCGCGCCTGCATCAGCCGCTGCCAGCGCTGGATGCGCTGGGTGTCGCCCCAGCGATAGCTGAGGTGATTGGGAAAGGGCCGGTCGACCGTCTTGTTGTTGGTATTGCCCAGGATACCGCCCAGGGGGGCGACAAAACCGGGGTTCGACGCGAAGGGCATCACCCCCTGCCAGCGGTTCTCGGGCAGGTAGCCCAGCGACGGCATCCGCCCCTTCGACTGGTGCGCGGCGTCGCGGCGCGGGACGGCGCCCACGGTCTTCATCGCGATGATGTCCTGATCGGCCAGCGTCAGGTTCTGCGCGGGTGCGATCACCAGTTCGGCGGCATTGATCGCCTCGGCCACGTTTTGCGCCGACATCAGCTCGACCGCGGCACTGACCGTGGTGTCATTGGGCGACAGCACCGTCCAGCTCAGCGCCGCGACATGGCCCGAAGGCGTTACCGTGCCGATGTTCTTGAAGCTGCCCGGCAGCACGGGGCCGTTGTCGGTCCAGCGCAGGGTCAGCGTGATCGGCTCGGCGTCCTTGATGGTGATGATCGACTTGCGGGTCTCGAAGTCCTTCCAGCCGTCGGGCGTGCGGTATTGCGTGGGGTTGTCGGGGTTCAGCTCTTCGATGAACAGATCCTGATCGTCGACATAGGCCGCCGTGACACCCCAGCCCAGGTCGTCGGACCGCCCGGTCAGAACCGTGGGCATGCCGGGGATCGTGGCCCCGATCACGCCACCTGCCGCCAGGTCCAGCCGCGCCAGATACCAGATGCCGGGCGCGGTAAAGCCAAGGTGCGGATCGTTGGCCAGCAATGTGCCCCCCGACGCTGAACGCGACGGGTCAGCCGCCCAGGCGTTCGACGCACCGGCAAAGGCCTCGGGCCCGAAGGGCGACAGCGGGTCGATCCGCTGCGGCGTGGCGGCGGCATAACGCGGCACATTCGGCACCAGCGCGGAATATTCCGGCAGTGCGGCCACGCCGGTGCCGGGCGCATCGGGCAGGATATCCACCAGCCGCTCAGGGTCTGGCAGCGCCAGCGACATCCGCGCGCGCAGCACTTCGGCGTCAAGCTGGCCCGACAGTTGCAGCCCCATCAGCTTGCCGATGGCGATGCTGTCGGCGGGTTGCCAGGGGGCAAGCGACATCGGAAACACGAAGAATTCGGGCGCGCCGCGTCCCAGCGCCTCGGCGTTGATCTGGGTGATGCGCGCGTTCACCCCTGCGGAATAGGCCTCGAGCGCGGTCAGCGCCTTGGGTGTCTGTGCCGACACCGATTGCACGGCCAGCCGGTAGATATCCAACCGGCGCAGAAAGCTGTCGGTTTCGACCGTCTCGGCGCCGAACACTTCCGACAGGCGCCCCTGCGCGGTGCGCCGCAGCAGCATCATCTGCCAGAGCCGGTCCTGTGCATGCACGAACCCCAGCGCAAAGAAGGCGTCGGCATCGCTTTGCGCCAGAATGTGCGGCACGTTGGCATTGTCGCGCACGATCTCGGTATCCGCGCCCAGACCCGCCACCTGCAGCGTCGCGTCATAGTCGGGCAGGGACCGCGAGGCGAGATAATAGATCATCCCGACACCCAGCACCGCCAACACGATAAGCCCGGCGGTCAAACGCACCAACCACCGAAATACCACAGCCATAGACGGTCTCTCACTTTGCTTGCACAGTTGACCCGATGTGCCTGACTGATAGGAAAGGCGCAAGCGATAGGCAACATCCACGTAAAAGGAAGATCGAATGGCAAAGCTGGCATTTCTGGGTTTGGGCGTGATGGGCGCACCTATGGCGGGACACCTGAAAAAGGCCGGTCACGACGTTACCGTCTACAACCGCACCACGTCCAAGGCGCAGAATTGGGTCGACGACCACGGCGGCGCGCTGGCGAAAACTCCGTTCGAGGCGGCGAAAGGTGCCGATTTCGTGATCTCGTGCGTGGGCAACGACGATGATCTGCGGTCGGTCTGCACGGGCGATCAGGGCGCGTTCAAGGGCATGACCGGCGGTGCGATATTCATCGACCACACCACCGTGTCGGCGCAGGTCACAGCCGAGCTTTATGCCGCGGCGGATGCAGCGCAGATCAGCTTTGTCGATGCGCCGATTTCCGGGGGGCAGGCGGGGGCCGAGAACGGCGCGCTGTCGATCATGTGCGGCGGCGATCAGGGTGCCTATGACCGCGCCCTGCCGATCATGGAGGTGTATTCCAAGATCTGCCGCCGGATCGGTGAAAGCGGCGCGGGCCAGAAGACCAAGATGTGCAACCAGATCGCGATTGCCGGTCTGGTGCAGGGCCTGTCGGAGGCGCTGCATTTCGCCGAAAAGGCGGGTCTGGACGGGCGCGCGGTGGTCGAGGTGATCAGCCAGGGTGCCGCAGGGTCCTGGCAGATGGCGAACCGCTACGAGACCATGCTGGATGACAAGTTCGACCACGGCTTTGCGGTGGACTGGATGCGCAAGGATCTGGGCATCTGTCTGGATACCGCAGATGAGAACGGCGCGTCGTTGCCGGTGACCGCGCTGGTCGACCAGTTCTATAAAGATGTGCAGAAACAGGGCGGCGGGCGTTGGGACACCTCGAGCCTGATCAAACGTCTGCGCGCATTAGGTTGAAGGGCGGGCTAGAGAGCGGGCTTTGATGTCAAAGCCGCGATCTTTGCCGGTTATTGCCTGTCAGGCTTAACCGATCGGAAACTTTACATGGGATAAGCTGCTTTCAAATCACTCCAATTGAAAGCAGCACCTTGTCCACTGATCACCCCACCCGCGACACGGACCGTTTCACTCTTGAAAACCTGTTTTTCTCGCGCACGGACGCGCGCGGTGTCATTCAGGCCGCCAACAGCGTGTTTGTACATGTCTCCGGGCACGCCTGGTCGGCGCTGAACGGGGCCCCGCACAAGATCGTGCGCCACCCCGACATGCCGTCGGGTGTGTTCCACCTGATGTGGGAGGAGATTGCGGCGGGCCGGTCCATCGGGTCCTACGTCAAGAACCTGGCGACCGATCACACGCATTACTGGGTGTTCGCGGTCGTCCTGCCGCTGGAGGACGGATATCTGTCGATGCGGCTGAAACCCAGCAGCGCGCTGTTTGAAAAGGTGCGTCCGCTCTATGCCGCCCTGCGGGCCGAGGAACTGTCGGGCAGGCTGAACCCCGAGCAATCGCATGCCGCATTGCTGGACAAGTTGAAGGAGCTTGGTTTCACCAGCTATGCATCCTTCATGAGCATCGCGCTGGCCCAGGAGCTTGAGGCGCGCAGCGATACCTTGCGGCGGCGTTTCGATCCGGCCCTGCAAGCGATGGGCGGGCTCTCCGAGGCGGTGAAGGATATGGGCATCTACGGCGACAAGGTCGATCAGATCTTTCACAGCACGGCGCTTATTCCCAACAACCTCAGCATTCAGGCCCGCAGCCTGGAGGGGGCGAACGGACCGATCAGCGTGATTTCCAACAACCATCAGGTCATGGCACATTCATTGGGCAATATCCTGACACGGTTCCGCAACGCCGTGAGAGAGGGCGCGACCCACACTGGCATGGCGCGCTTTAACGCAGGCGCGCGCGTGTTGATTCAAGAGGTGGTAGACCAGTTTCGCAGCAACGCGGCCGTCAACGGTGTCGATGTCAGCGTCGAGGCCGACCGGCTGTCTGCGCTGCGGGCCGACTGCATGCAGCGCGAGCACATATCGGTGGTCAAGGTGATGGAGGCTGCCTCGGTCTATCGCGGCATGTCCACCGACATGCGCCGGGTGATGTCGGGGCTGGAGATGAGCCGGGTCATGTGCAAGATCGAACAGTCGAAATATGCATCCAACGTCGATGGTCTGAACGAAATCGTCGAGCGTCTGCACCGCGCAGAGCGACAGTTGAGCCAGGTCATCAACGATATCGAAAGCAGTGTCTTCGTCATCGAGGACCGCACCAGCCGGTTGATGCCCGGACGGGCCGGATACGCAGGTCGCGCGGCGTGAACAGGGACGCTCCCGGACCAGAACACCCGCCGCGTGGGCGGGCGTTCGATGACAGGTTTCGAGGTGTGAGGCGTCGCGGCCCAAAAAACGTCTGGGCCCGTTTTGCCCTAATGCGGGATCAGGGAATGATCCGCGAATATTTGGTGCCTTCCAGCGTCGCACCGAGGCGCAGGCCCGCGCGTCCGAACACCGCCGCCAGCACCGGAGCCAGCGCGGTCGTGGTCTCTGCGTTCAGGCTGTCGCCCTGGTCGGAAATCACGTATTCCAGATCCGCCCCCGCAGCCCAGCCGGGCGAGCGGCGGAACCCTGTCAGCGCGTCCTGGGTCATGAAGAACAGCACATGCGCATATTGCTGCGCGCCGATCTGCAAGCCGCCCGATGCCTTCGTCACGGAATAATAATCCACCGTTGCGTTGTTCACCCGCAGTGCCCCACGTCCATAAGCGCCGCCCAGACCCAGGCCCGCTTCGGTCACCAGCGGCATCACCAGCATGCCGGTGGCTTTTTGTGCCAGCGACTGCGTGTTGGGGTAGAGACGGTACATCTCTGCCAATGTCGCGTCGACGCGCGCGTCGATCATGCCGGGACCACGCCCGCCGATGCCGTTGCCACATGCTGCCAAAGCTGCCGTCGATGAGAGAGCGCCGAGGGCAAAGGCCCGACGTGAGAGGGTGGATAGGGTCATTGTGAACCGCCTGTGATTGTTGCTCTGCTGCCGGTTATCCGGTCTTGGCCGAAACTATAGGCGCAAGATCGCCACCTGTCACGCGCGAAGGCGCCGATGGGCGGAGCGGTGCCTGATTTTACCGACCTTCGGAGCGCGTGCACGCAGGAGCGGCGCACCGATGCCTCAACGGCTGGCCAGTAAACGCGCCGCCGCGGGCGCGAAACAGGTCAGAATGCCGTCGCAGCCTGCGCGTTTGAAGGCCATCAGGCTTTCCAGCATCACCCGATCACCGTCGATCCAGCCGTTTTGTGCTGCTGCCTGGATCATCGCGTATTCACCAGAGACCTGATAGGCGAACGGCGCGCCGATGCCTCAACGTTTGGCCAGAAGCCGTGCCGCCGCGGGCGCAAAATAGGTCAGAATGCCGTCGCAGCCTGCGCGTTTGAAGGCCATCAGGCTTTCCATCATCACCCGGTCGCCGTCGATCCAGCCGTTCTGTGCCGCCGCCTGGATCATCGCGTATTCACCAGACACCTGATAGGCGAAGGTCGGCGCGCCGAACGTGTCGCGGGCACGGCGGCAGATGTCCAGATAGGGCAGGCCGGGTTTGACCATGATCATGTCTGCGCCCTCGGCCAGATCGCGTTCGATCAGGCGCATCGCCTCGTCGGCGTTGCCGGGGTCCATCTGATAGGTGTTCTTGTCGCCGGTCAGGGCCGCCGACGCACCCACCGCATCGCGGAAGGGCCCGTAGAACGCACTGGCGTATTTTGCAGCATAGCTCAGGATCATCACGTTGCTGTGGCCCGCCGCCTCGAACGCCGTGCGCATCGCGCCGATCCGCCCGTCCATCATGTCGGACGGGCCGATGATATCGGCACCCGCATCCGCCTGGGCCACCGCCATCTTGACCAAAGCCTCGACCGAGCGGTCATTGACGATCTCGCCCGCTTCGACAAAGCCGTCGTGGCCGTTGATGTTGTAGGTGTCCAGCGCCACATCGGTCATGATCGCGATGTCGGGCACCGCCGCCTTGATCGCGCGGATCGCGCGGTTGACGTGGTTGTCGGGGTCCCATGCGCCCGTGCAGTCCTCGGTGCGCTCTTCCAGCCCGGTATAGGGGAAGAGGCAGATCGCGTTGATCCCCAGATCGGCGGCCTCGCGGGCGGCCTCGACCACCTTGTCGACGGACCGGCGGTAAACGCCGGGCATCGAGGCGATCGGCTCCATGATGTTCTCGCCCGCGCGCACGAAGACCGGCCAGATGAAATCATCCACCGACAGCGTGGTCTGCCGCACCAGCCCACGGATCTGTGGCGTGGTGCGGGTGCGGCGCAGCCGGGTGGCGGGAAAGGGAGCGAGCGTTGGGCGCATGATAAGGGAGCCTTTTTGAAAGTCATTCTTGGGTGCCACGTAAATTTGCACCGTGCAAGGGTAGGAATTGGTGCGACGCAGCGGTAAGAGAAGCGATATCCACGCAAAAGGCTTTGGCGTTGAACTGGCATCAAACAATTTTCGAGCTGATCGACATGCGGTCCTTTTCCAATCTCTGGTTCTGGATCGCCCTTGCCGTGGTGTGGTCCACGGCCAGCCACTGGGTTCTGGGCGTGCCCTTCGACATGGTGTCGCGCGCGCGCAAGGCCGGTGGTCAGGTCGAGCAAGATCTCGAAGATCTGGTGCGCATCAACGTCAACCGGTTTCTCTTTATCGTGCGACTGTCGGGGCTGTGGATGCTGGGCATCGTGTGTTTCGTGCTGACCATGCTGGGGCTGCTGGGCTGGATCTACCGGATCGAGTTCGCGCAGGCGCTGTTCTTGCTGGCCTTTCCGATGACGCTGGTGGGCGCTTTGAACCTGTCCACCGCGCGTCTGATCGAGCGTGACCAGCTGAGCGGAGAGGGGCTGCGCCGGCGTCTGACCCGGCACCGCACCTACACGCAGGCGGTGGGCATGCTGGCGATCTTCGTCACCGCGCTCTGGGGGATGTATCAAAACCTCAGCCTTGGGGTTCTGGGCGGTTGACAGCGTGCCGGTCTGCCCCACATGAAGCGCGCTTATGATTGATCCCGCACACATCACCGTATCCGGCGCGCCCGAAGGGTTCGACGCCACCCGCATCCTGGCCGAACTGGCGCGGGGCGTGCCTGTGGCCCACGTGGCGCGCGACGACAAGCGGCTGGCGGCGATGCGCGATGCGCTGCGGTTCTTTGCCCCCGACGTGCCGGTGGTCGTCTTTCCCGGATGGGACTGTCTGCCCTATGACCGGGTGTCGCCCAACGCCGACATCTCGGCGCAGCGGATGGCGACGCTGGCCGCGCTTGTGCACGGCATGCCGGACAAGTTCGTGCTGCTGACCACGATCAACGCGGCCACCCAAAAGCTGCCTGCGCGGTCGGTGCTGCGCGAGGCTGCGTTTTCGGCACGTGTGGGGGATCGGATCGACGATGCGTCCCTGCGTGGATTTCTGGTGCGTATGGGGTTCGTGCAATCGCCCACGGTAACCGAGCCCGGCGATTACGCGGTGCGCGGCGGCATCATCGACATCTATCCGCCCGGCGATCTGGGGCCTGTGCGGCTGGATCTCTTCGGCGACGTGCTGGACGGCGCGCGCCGGTTCGATCCCGCGACGCAGCGTACCACTGAAAAGCTGGACGTGATCGAGTTGGCCCCGGTGTCCGAGGTGATCCTGGACGAGGCGGCGGTGACGCGGTTTCGCCAGAACTACCGGCTGGAATTTGGCGCGGCGGGCACTGACGATCCGCTGTATGAGGCGGTGAGCGCAGGGCGCAAGCATCAGGGTGCGGAACATTGGCTGTCGTTCTTCCACGATCATCTTGAGACGCTGTTCGATTACCTGCCCGATGCGGCGATCACGCTGGACGATCAGGTGACGCCGACGCGGTTGGCACGCTGGGACACGATCGCCGACCAATACGAGACGCGCAGGCTGGCGATGCTGAACCGCTCGAAGATGGATTCGGTTTACAAACCCGCGCCACCGCAGGGCCTGTATCTGGACGATGCCGCATGGGAGGCCGCTGTTGCAGGCCGCCGTCTGGTTCAGTTTCGCGCGCTGGCGCAGGCGACGGGCCCCGGCGTGGTGGACGCAGGCGGGCGCATCGGGCGCAATTTCTCGCCCGAGCGTCAGCAGGAAAGCCTGAGCCTTTTCGGGGCTTTGGCCTCGCATATCAAAGCGAAGCTTGCAGATGGCCCGGTGGTTGTCGCCAGCTATTCCGCAGGGGCGCGTGAACGGCTGAGCGGGCTGATCGAGGATGAGGGGCTGGCCGAGACCATCCCCGTCACCGACGCCACGCGGATCGGCAAACGGGGCCTGCATCTGGTGGTCTGGGCGCTGGAACACGGGTTCGAGGGGCCGGTGGACGGCAAGCAGATGACTGTGATCTCGGAACAGGACGTGCTGGGCGACCGGCTGATCCGCCAGCCCAAGCGCAAGCGGCGTGCCGAGAATTTCCTGACCGAAGCGACCAGCCTGACGCCGGGCGATCTGATCGTGCATGTGGATCACGGCATCGGGCGCTATCACGGCATGGAGGTGATCACCGCCGCCGGGGCAGCACATGAGTGTCTTCTGCTGGAATATGCAGAGAATTCAAAGCTGTACCTGCCGGTCGAGAACATCGAACTGCTGTCGAAATACGGCCACGACGAGGGGCTGCTGGACCGCTTGGGCGGTGGCGCATGGCAGTCGAAAAAGGCGAAGCTGAAAGAGCGCATCCGCGAGATGGCCGACAAGCTGATCCGCATCGCGGCCGAGCGTGCGTTGCGCCGCGCACCTGTGCTTGAGCCGCCCCCCGGCATGTGGGACGCATTCAGCGCGCGCTTTCCGTATGAGGAAACCGACGACCAGCTGAAGGCCATCGGCGACGTGATCGAGGATTTGACGAGCGGCGCGCCTATGGACCGTCTGGTGGTGGGCGACGTCGGCTTTGGCAAGACCGAGGTGGCGATGCGCGCGGCTTTCGTGGCGGCGATGGCAGGCGTGCAGGTGGCGGTGATCGCGCCCACGACGCTGCTGGCGCGGCAGCACTACAAAAGCTTTGCGGAGCGGTTTCGCGGCTTTCCCATCGAGGTGCGCACGCTCAGCCGGTTCGTCAGCACAAAGGAGGCGTCGGACACCCGCGAGGCGATGTCGCGCGGCACTGCCGACATTGTTATCGGCACTCATGCGCTGCTGGCCAAGAACACCCGGTTCAAGGAGCTGGGCCTGCTGATCATTGATGAAGAACAACACTTTGGCGTCGGTCACAAGGAACGGCTGAAGCAGATGCGTTCGGACGTGCATGTGCTGACGCTGACCGCGACGCCGATCCCGCGCACGCTGCAACTGTCGCTGACGGGGGTGCGCGATCTGTCGATCATCGGCACGCCGCCCGTCGACCGTCTGGCGATCCGCACCTATGTCAGCGAATTCGACGCGGTGACCGTGCGCGAGGCGTTGCTGCGCGAACATTATCGCGGCGGGCAGTCGTTCTATGTGGTGCCGCGCCTGTCGGACCTGCCCGAGATCGAGGAGTTCCTGAAGGCGCAATTGCCGGAGTTGTCCTATGTCGTGGCGCACGGCCAGATGGCGGCGGGCGAGCTGGATGACCGCATGAACGCCTTTTACGACGGCAAGTTCGACGTGTTGCTGGCCACCACGATTGTCGAAAGCGGTCTGGATATTCCCACTGCCAACACGATGATCGTGCACCGTGCCGACATGTTCGGGCTGGCGCAACTCTATCAAATTCGCGGACGGGTGGGCCGGTCGAAAACCCGCGCTTATGCGTATCTTACGACCAAACCGCGTGCCAAGCTGACGCCGGTTGCGGAGAAACGGCTGCGTGTGCTCGGCTCGCTTGATACGCTTGGTGCGGGCTTTACGCTGGCGAGCCAGGATCTGGACATTCGCGGCGCGGGCAACCTGCTGGGCGAGGAACAGTCGGGCCAGATGCGCGATGTCGGGTTTGAGTTGTACCAGTCGATGCTGGAAGAGGCGATTGCCAAGATCAAGGCGGGCGAGATGGAAGGCCTGAGCGAGGCCGACGAGCAATGGGCGCCGCAGATCAATCTGGGCGTTCCTGTCCTTATTCCCGAAGACTATGTACCGGATTTGGATGTGCGTCTGGGGCTCTACCGCCGTCTCAGCGGGCTGAGCACCAAGGTCGAGCTGGAAGGCTTTGCCGCCGAGTTGATCGACCGTTTCGGCACGCTTCCGCGTGAGGTCAACACGCTGATGCTGGTGGTGCGGATCAAGGCGATGTGCAAACGCGCCGGGATCTCGAAACTGGACGGCGGGCCGAAGGGGGCCACGATCCAGTTCCACAATGACAAGTTCGCCTCGCCCGAGGGGCTGGTCACCTTCATTCAGGATCAGCGCGGGCTGGCACGCGTCAAGGACAACAAGATCGTGGTGCGCCGCGACTGGAAGTCCGAAGGCGACAAGATCAAGGGGGCCTTTGCCATCGCCCGCGATCTGGCGGAAAAGGTCGTGGCGGAGAAGAAGAAGACCAAGAAAAGGGCCTGATCGCGTCAGTCGCGGTTTTCGATCCGGCCCATCCACAGCATCAGCGCATAGCCGCCCGAGACGAAGAGGATCACGGCGATCATCAACGACAGCGCGGTGCCGTCGTAGAACAGTGCCACGGGCGACGCGATGGCCGCCGCCGCCAGCGTGGAAAACGCGCCGATCACCGAGGCTGCCATGCCGGCGATATGCCCCATCGGGTCCATTGCGATGGCGTTGAGGTTGCCCACGGAAAAGCTGGCGGTGCAAAAGAGCGACAGCTGCCAGATCAGGAAGATGTAGAATTCGCCCGACAGGTTCAGGCGGGTCATCACCAGCATGACGCAGGCGAATGCGATCTGCGTGCCTAGCGCCCAGGTCACCAGACGCCGCATGCCCAGGCGCACCACGACCAGCGCATTGGTCAGACTGGCAAGGCCAGAGATCAGCGCCACCAGCCCGAACCAGAACGGAAAGCTCGCGCCGCGCCCATACACATCCGTATAGATCGGCTGGATCAGCATCAGCGTGCTGAACAGCATGGCCATGATCAGGGTCTGCACGATGATCGACAGCCGCACCGTGGGGTGGCGAAACATCTCGACGACCGCATCGCGCATCAGCCGCAGACGCAGGGGGCGACGGTTTGCGTGGGGCAGGGTTTCGGGCAGGCGCAGCCCCAGCCAGCCGACGGAGATCACGGAAAACACCACGAAGGCGCCGAAGATGCCGCGCCAGCCGGTCAGGCCCATGATCAGCGCGCCGATTGCGGGGGCGACGGAGGGCACCAGCGTGAAGATCATCATCACGATTGACATGATCCGCGCCATGCCGCGGCCCGCATAAAGATCGCGGATGATCGCCAGCGCCACCACGCGCGGACCGGCGGCACCGAGGCCCTGAAAGAACCGGGCGGCCAGCACCATGGCGAAGCTGTCCTCGTACCAGCCGACGGCGGCGGACACGATGTAAAGCGCGGCACCGCCGTAGACCACCGGCTTGCGTCCCAGCGCGTCCGAGAGCGGACCGGTAAAGAAGGTGCCAAGCCCCATGCCCATCAGGAACACCGTCAGGATCAGCGCCGCCTGTGCGGCATCGCCGCCCGTCAGCTCGTCAGCGATTTGCGGCAGGGCGGGCAGCATAGCGTCGATGGAAAAGGCGATGGTGGCGAACATCATGCCCATCAGCGCGATGAATTCGACGCGGCCAATGGTGGGCCTTGGGGTGGGGGTCATGGGCTGAGGGCTCCTGGAGGTGGCGCGCAACGGCGTCATGCACGCGCAGGTTTATCCCAGCGTTTTCAGGATCACAATATAGCGAAGCGGATCAAGCGATTGCAGGTCTCAGGCGGCTGAAATCTGCCGCTGGAACGGCTCTTCCGGTGTCAGGTCGGACGCATACGGCAGGTAGATCACCCGCGTGAGGTCACCCAGATCGTCGAACTGGCCGGTCCACCTGTCGTCCATGGCGAAGACCGAGACATCGTAGTTCACGATGTCGGAGCGTTTCTGGTCAAAGCTGGTCTCGGGGATCACCCGGCTGACGAAACGGCAGGCTTCCAGAACCTCGCGGCGTCGGACGAAGGGCATGGTGCAATGGATGCCGCGTGCCCTGGTGTAGGCATCGGTCGCGCAGCCGACGATCAGGGTGTCGCCCAGTTGTGACAGGCGCTGCAACAGGCGGACGTCGCCCTGGTCGAACATGTCGAAACTGCCGTAAGTCAGGACGGTGACAGGTGTGCGGGTCATCGGGCGCACCGCTGCATTCGGGCAAGGCAATCGCCCGTGGTGATGTCAGAAGATGCAATGAATACGCTGCGCACCCCGAAGGGTGCTGCCTGTGTGTGTGCCATGTTACCCGCTCAACTGGTTTGTTTTTATCGTTGTCGCCGGGGGCTTTTGCCCCTCGTTGCGTCAAGAGTACGGCAGGCGGGTTTGATTTTCCACTTGTTTTTATGCCGTTGGGCAGATGGCGGGTCAGCCCTCTTGCGCGGCCAGTTCGGCGATCACCTTCGACCACAGCTCGGGTGGTTGCGCGCCCGGCACTGCATGTTGGCCTGCGACGATGAAGGTCGGCACCGAAGTGATCCCCATCTTGCGGCTGTGTGCGTCACGCTCGATGATCATCTCGCGGTCGGAGTCCGATGCCAGAAGCCGGCGCACCACGGCTGCGTCCATTTCGATGCTGTCGGCGATATCGGCCAGCGTGTCGGCATCGCCGATGTCGCGGCCTTCGACGAAATAGGCCTTGAACAGGGACGAGACGGCGGCGGTCTGGCGGCCTTCGATCCCGGCCCAGTGGATCAGGCGGTGCGCGTCCAGCGTGTTCGGCGTGCGCTGCATCGCCTCGAAGTCGATCTTGAGGCCGGCGGATTTCGCGTGGTCCACCACGGGTGCATAGGCTTTCACCGCACCTTCCTTGCCGCCGAACTTGCCTTCGAGATAGGCGCGGCGGTCCATCCCCTCGGCAGGCATGTCGGGGTTCAGCTGGAACGGATGCCATTCGATCTGGAAGGGATGGTCGGGGTTCTGTTCCAGCGCGCGGTCCAGATAGGATTTGCCGATATAGCACCAGGGGCAGATCGGGTCGGACATGATATCGAGCTTGATCGCGGCGGCTGGCATCGGGGTCACCTTGGTTGTTTGCGTTCTTTCACGCTGCCACATAGCGGGGTTTGCGCGCGGATGCACCCCCTTGGCTCAGGGCACCGTGATCTTGCCTGCGTCGAAGTCGCGGCACAACTTGCGGCGGAGGATCTTGTTGTTGGCACCCGTGGGCAATGCGTCGACATGCACGTAGAGACGCGGGCGCTTGTATCGGGCAAGACGGGTTTCGGCGAAGGCCTTGAGCACGTCGGGGTCCAGCGGTGCGGGCCCGGTGTAGAAGGCCGCGATCACGCGGGTGTCGGCCTTGACCAGCACATCGGTGGCGGCGACGGCGGTGATGCCGTCGTGTGACAGCAGTGCCTGTTCGACCTCGATGGGCGAGACGCGGTAGCCGCCTGCGTTCATCATGTCGTCGGCGCGGCCCAGATAGGTCACCTGATAATCGGCATCCATCTGCGCCTCGTCCCCGGTCAGGAACCAGTCACCAGCGAATTTCTGCGCGGTCTCCTCGGCGGCACCGATGTATTCCAGCATCAGGCCGGGATCGCTGCGGTGCACGGCGATGATGCCGGGCTGGCCGATGGGTCGGGGTGTGCCTGTCTGGTCCACGATGGCGATGTGGCGGCCCGGCTGGGGCTGGCCCGATGCGCCGTCCGTCGCCGGGTTGGTCGGGCTGGCCGAGATGAAGGTCGAGCATTCCGACATGCCGAAAGCCTCGAACACTGGCGTGCCGGTGGCTGCAGACCAGGCATCGCGGATGCGGTCGGGCAGCTTTTCCCCGGCACTTAGCCCGTGGCGCAGATCGGGCAGGAGCATGGACCGGGGCAGGGTATCGCGCCCTTTCAGCATCTGGCGAAAGACGCCGGGTGCGGCGGCGAAGATGGTGGCGCGGTGGCGGGCCAGCAGGTCGGGCAGCGCCTGCGCAGGCGTGCCGGGAGCGGGGATCAGCGCGGCAGCACCCAGCGTCCACGGGTCCATCAGGCCGGTGCCCAGCGTGTAGGTCCAGTTGAACGCGCCCGCGTGGCAAAGCCTGTCGTCGGCGCGCAGCCCGTACCAGCCCTGGTGCATCATGCCGCGCGCCCAGATCGCGCGGTGCGCATGGGCCACGGCGCGCGGTTTGCCCGAGGTGCCGGAGGTATAGATGACGTAAGCCAGCCTGTCGGGATCGCCCATCGCGGCCTCGGCAGGCCGCAGGGCGCGCATCGCCTGCAGGTCGTCCAGCGGGATGCAGCGCGCATCGTCGGGGCAATCGACGCCCGGATCGCGCAGGATCGCGGCGACGGGCAGTTCGGCCAGGATTGCCGCGACTTCGGGGTCGGTCAGTGCAGCCGAGGTGGGGATCGGCACCAGCCCGGCCCAGATCGCGCCCAGGTAAGCGATGGGAAAATCGACGGTATTGCCCAGCCGCATCAGCACCATCTGGCCGGGCTGCGCATGGCGCAAAAGCCCCGTCGCGGTGCCGCGAATGGCGGCGATCAGCGCGCCGAAGCTCCAGTCCTCGGTTTGGTCGTCGTGCCCGTCGTGCCCGTCGTGCAGGATGCTCAGGGCAAGCTGATCACGGCGCGTATCGCCTGCGCGCAGGACATGAGCGGCCATGTTGAACGGGGCGGGGCAGCGGGGATGCACCCCTTGGGCAAAGACTGACAACATGGCTGATCGGTAGACCGACCGCGGCGTCGTTGCAAGGTGCGGGAACAGCGGCATTGGCTGTAGCGTGACCAAGGCGGTGGCCTGTCAATCCAGGCTGCCGATCTCTTTCAACAGCTTCTCAAGCGCGTCTCTCTCCATCGTCTCGAACGGGTGATCCAGAAGCGCCTGCGTCCGGCGGTTCAGACGTTCGAACGTGGTCTGAAACGCGTCGTCCCATCGGGCTTCGGGCGTGGCGGCGGGGTCTGCGACGGGCCAGTGCGCCATGGCAGGCGAACCCGGCCACTGCAGGTTGATTTCATCTGCGGCAGAGCCGCTTACCGAGATGACCACGTCCATCACCGGCGCGCCGCTTGCCGTAAACTCGTCCCGGCTTTTGGGTCGCAGGGGGTCTGTCTCCATCTCCATCTCGTCCAGCAGCTTCAGGCAGTGCGGATGCACGCGCCCTTGCGGACGCAAGCCTGCCGAAAAGGCGCGGATGCGTCCGATGCCGGCATCATCGAGGATGGATTCAAGCAAGATCGACCGGGTCGCGTTTCGGGTGCCAAGCACAAGGATGTTCACTGGCACGGCGCTGGTCCCTCGCTGTTGCAGACAGGTGGCATCATTCTTCCCACCACCAGACTTCCGGCATGTACGTCGGCCCGTCGCCATAGATCGGCAGCAAATCGGGGTGTTTCATTTGCCGGACGTGGGCGATGCGCCCTTCGGTGAACTGCCAGAACGGAATGACATAGCGCCCCGCTGTCAGCACGCGGTCGAGGGCGCGGGTGGCCGTGACGAACTGATCCTGTCCTTCGGCCCCCAGCATCGCGTCGATCATCGCATCGACAGCCGGGCTTGCGATACCGGGCAGGTTGCGCGAGCCTTCGGCCTCGGCGGCCTCGCTGCTCCAGTAATAGCGCTGCTCGTTGCCGGGCGAGAGCGACAGGGCGCGGCGGAAATAGGTCATGTCGAAATCGAAGCTGTTGGTGCGTGCCAGAAACTGCGCGTCGTCCACGGTTTCGATGCCCGCGGTGATGCCCAGCCGTGCCAGCGCGCCCACATAGATGTCGGCGATGGCGATGTTTTCGGTGCTGCCCTTGGGCAACAGGATGTCGAAGGTGAAAGGCGTGCCATCGGGGCCGCGTAGGGTGCCGCCTTCGGCGGAAAACCCGGCCTCTTGCAGCAGCTTCGTGGCCTTGCGCAGGTTGGCGCGGTTGCGCGCGGTGCCGTCCGAGACAGGCAGGGCGTAGCCGTCCAGCGTACCCTCGGGCAGATCGTCCGCGTAAGGCTCCAGCAAGGCGGCCACCTCGGGCGACGCGGGCCCTGTCTGCATCGCAAGGGCCGAGTTCGAGAAATACGACGTGATGCGCGGCTGCGCGCCCCCGGTCAGCGTGTCGTTGATATACTCAAAATTGAACGCGTGCATCAGTGCTGCGCGCACACGCCAGTCGTCGAAGGGCGCGCGGCGGGTGTTCATCGCAAGACCGGTCATGCCTGACGGTTTGCCATGCGGGATCTCTGATTGCACCACATCGCCGCTGAGCGCGCGCGGGAAGTCGTATTGCGAGGCCCAGCGTTCGGCGTTGAATTCGCGGATGGCGGAAATCTCGCCCGCTTTGAACCCTTCCAGCAGGACGGTGCCGTCGCCGTAGAAGTCGATGCGGATCTCGTCGAAATTATGGGTGCCGCGCCGCACCGGCACGTCCGCGCCCCAATAGTCGGGGTTGCGGGTCAGTTGCACGAACCGGCCGCCTTCGTAATCGCTGACCACGTAGGGCCCGCTGCCCAGCGGCACATCGGCCAGCGGCGCATTGGCGAAATCGCGGCCTTCCCATTGCGCCTTGCTCAGGATCGGGCGCATGCCCGCCAGCAGGGCCAGTTCGCGGTTGCCGGGATCGAAGGTGATCTTGACCGCGCGCGGCCCGTCCTGGGTGATCGAGGTGATCTGCGCCCAGAGCCCGTGGTATTTCGGGTGCCCTTGGGTGCCGAGTGTCTCGTAGCTCCAGATCACGTCCTCGACCGTCACCGGGGTGCCGTCGGAAAACGCAGCCTCGGGGCGCAGGACAAAACGTACCTCGGTGCGGTCCTCGGACACCTCGACCGATTCGGCCAGAAGACCGTATAAAGTGAACGGTTCGTCCAGGGAGCGGCCCATCAAGCTTTCGTGGGTGAAGTCGGCCAGCTGCCAGGGCGCGTTGCCTTTGCGGACGAAGGGATTGAGCGAATCAAACCCGCCGGTGTTGCCCAGAACGATCGACCCGCCACGCGGCGCGTCCGGGTTCACGTAGGGCAGGGACACAAAATCAGGTGGCAGGGCGGGGTCGCCGTACATAGCTATGCCATGCGTGGGCTCGGACACCGCAGCACCGCAGCCGAGAATCAGTGCCGCCGAGATCAGGTTGCGAAGTCCGTTTTGGAAAATATAGAAGCCCATATTGGAGACAATTCCCTTCTGCCCTTGTTTTGTTAGACCCAGCGGTAACTGGGGTTTCAGGTGTTTTCAAACTTTTAGCTTGGCCCTGAGCCACAGATTGCTTATAAAGGGGTCACTGCTCGATAGGTTTCTTGCCTGTATGAAACCTGCCTCAATAACTTAACGCCAGCTTCGTGCTGGCGTTTTTTTTTGGCTGTCGCCGGTCGGGCGTCATCTTGCCGTTCCTATTGCAGGTGCAGCATGGCAGAGTTGGCGCAGCACATTGCAACGCAACAAGGAGCATATCCCATGGCCATCACAATGGACCTCTCCGGCAAGACCGCCGTCATCACCGGCTCCAACTCGGGCATCGGCCTTGGCGTGGCCAAGGAGATGGGCAAGGCGGGGGCCAATCTGGTTCTCAACAGCTTTACCGATTCGCCCGAGGATCACGACCTGGCCGCCGAACTGTCCCGCAGCCTCGGGGTCGACGTCCGCTATATCCAGGCCGACATGTCCAAGGCCGAAGACTGCCGCCGTCTGGTCGTGGCCGCGGGCGGCTGCGACATTCTGGTGAACAACGCAGGCATCCAGCACGTCGCCGCGATCGAGGAATTTCCGATCGACAAGTGGGACGCGATCATCGCGATCAACCTCAGCTCGGCCTTTCACACCAGCGCCGCCGCCGTCACCGGCATGCGCGAACGCGGCTGGGGCCGGATCATCAACATCGCCTCGGCGCATGGTCTGACCGCGTCGCCCTACAAATCGGCCTATGTCGCGGCCAAGCACGGCATCGTCGGTCTGACCAAGACCGTCGCACTGGAAACCGCCACCGACCCGATCACCGTCAACGCGATCTGTCCGGGCTATGTGCTGACGCCCATCGTCGAAAAGCAGATCCCCGACACGATGCGCGAATACAAGATGACCCGCGAAGAGGTGATCCAGAACGTGATGCTGACCCGTCAGCCCAGCAAGGAATTCGCCACCACCGAGCAGATGGGCGGCACCGCCGTGTTCCTGTGTTCGGATGCCGCGGCACAGATCACCGGCACCACCATCAGCGTCGATGGCGGCTGGACCGCACTTTGACTTCATCTTGCCCCTTAAACTCCCGCCGGAGGCTCCCACAGGCCTGCGGCGCGTCCAGAGGCCGATCATGACACGCAAACGGATCAATCTGGCCCTGCAGGGCGGCGGCGCGCACGGCGCGTTCACCTGGGGGGCGCTTGACCGCATCCTCGAAGACGACCGCATCGAGATCGCGGCGATTTCCGGCACCTCTGCGGGGGCGCTGAACGGGGCCGCGCTGAAATCGGGCATGGTCCGGGGCGGGCCTGATGGCGCGCGCGCGGCGCTGGATGCGCTGTGGCACGAGGTTGCCGGGCTGCAGGGGATCGGGGTCGACAGCTGGATGGCGCCCTTTGGTGTGCGCAACATCAGCCGGGCGATGGAGATGAACCCGCTCTACCTGATGGGCGAGTTCATCACCCAAGGTCTGTCGCCCTATGCGATGGGGCCGCTTTATTCCAATCCGCTGAAGTCCATCGTCAGCGCCTTTGATTACGGCCAGGTCTGTGCGGACGAGGGTCCTGCGTTCTTCGTCAACGCCACCCGTGTGCGCAACGGCAAGCTGCGGGTGTTCGCCGCCGAAGAGGTCAACGCCGATGTGATCATGGCCTCGGCCTGCCTGCCGACGCTGTTTCAGGCGGTGCAGGTCTTCGACAGCCAGACCGGCCGGACCGAAGCGTTCTGGGATGGCGGATATACCGGCAATCCGGCGCTGTTTCCGTTCTTTGGCAAGGGTTTGCCCGCCGACATCGTGGTGATCAACATCAATCCGCTTGAGCGCGAGGATGTGCCCTATACACCCCAGCAGATCCAGAACCGGATCAACGAGATCAGCTTCAACTCGTCCCTGCTGCGCGAGATGCGGGCGATTGCGCTGGTGCAGCGGCTTCTGGATGATGGCACGCTTCCCGAAGAGCGGATGTCGCGGGTGCACATGCACATGATTGCCGACGACGACCTGATGAACGACCTGTCGGTCGCCACCAAGACCGTGCCGAACGGCTATGTTCTGGGACGTCTCAAGGAGGCGGGACGGGCGGCGGCAGACCAGTTCCTGGGGCAGCATTTCGAGGATCTGGGCGCACGCTCCAGCATCGACATGCGGGCTATGTACGGCTGAGCGGCTGGTCCTGAGGCACACTCGGGTCCTTGGAGTTCGGATAGACCAGCCCCGCCGAGATCACCAGTTTCGCCGCGTCCTCGACGCTCATGTCCAGCTCGATCACGTCCTCTGTCGGGAAGTACAGCAAAAATCCCGACGTCGGGTTCGGCGTGGTCGGCACGAAGATCGACAACAGCCCGTCGGGCGCGCCGGAGCGGCGTGAAATCTCGCCCTTGGCGGGCGTCGAGATGAAGCCGATGGCCCAGATGCCGCGACGCGGATATTCGATCAGGCAGGCTTTTTCGAAGCTTCGTTCGGACTGGGCAAAGACGGTTTCCGAGATCTGCTTGATGCCCGAATAGATCGAGCGGACCACCGGCGTGCGTTCCACCAGGCTTTCGCCAAAGCGCAGGACCGAGCGGCCGATGATGCCCTTGGCCATCCAGCCGACCATGATGGTGAACACCAGAAAGATGATTACGCCAAAGCCGCGCACGTTGATCTGCGATTCGGGTGCGAGGCCGAAAAAGTCTTGGATCATGCGGTCGGGATGATAGGCGCGCGGCACGAAAGGCAGCACGAAGCCGTCGATCCAGCCGATGACCGCCCAGATCAGCCAGATGGTCAGGCCCACGGGCGCGATCACCACAAGCCCGGTCAGGAAAGACGCGCGCAGACGTGCAAACATGCTGACCTTGCGGCGTGGTTCCTCGTCAAAAGGTGTGTTCATCGGGTTCCCGGAGGTTGGTGGATTCTGTGATCCAGCGGCTGACGACTTAAAATAGGGACTTTGCGCAGGGGCTACAACACCGATCCCGGCGCGCTTTCAGGCGCTTTTGCGGCTACTTGGTCAATTCGACGGAAATTTGTGCGGCCAGTCGCGCATTGTTGCGCACAAGTGCGATGTTTGCGGTCAGGGACCGGCCCTCGGTCAGTTCGAATATCCGTTGCAGCAGGAAGGGCGTGACCGCCTTGGCGCTGATGCCTTGCGCGTCCGCTTCGGCCTGGGCCTGGGCGATGATCGGGGCCAGCACCTCGGGGGCGATCTCGTCCTCGGCGGGGATCGGGTTGGCGATCAGCTGTCCGCCCGGCAGCGCCAGACGGTTGCGCATCTTGTGGGCGGCGGCGATGTCGGCGGCACTGTCCATGCGCAGCGGCGCGTCGAAGCCTGCACTACGCGACCAGAAGGCGGGCAGCGCGTCCTGACCGTAGGCGATCACCGGCACGCCTTGGGTTTCCAGCACTTCCAATGTTTTGGGGATGTCCAGGATTGCCTTGGGCCCTGCGGCCACGACGGTTACGGCGGTCTGCGCCAGTTCCATCAGGTCGGCGGAGATGTCAAAGCTTTGGTCCGCGCCCATGTGCACACCGCCGATGCCACCGGTGGCAAAGACGCCGATGTTGGCCAGACGTGCCGCGATCATGGTGGCGGCGACGGTCGTGGCCCCGGTGCGCCCCTGCGCCATGCAGACGGCCATATCGGCGCGGCTGAGCTTGGCGACGTCTTTCTCCTGCGCCAGCGCTTCGAGCTGCGCGTCCGACAGACCCACGTGCAGACGGCCTGCGATCACTGCCATCGTCGCGGGCGTGGCCCCGGCGCTGCGCACATCTTCTTCGACCTGCCGCGCGACTTCCAGGTTTTGCGGATAGGGCATGCCGTGGGTGATGATCGTGCTTTCAAGCGCGACGACGGGTGCGCCGCTGGCCTGGGCATCGGCGACTTCGGCGGAGCGGGCGTAGGAATGGGTCAATTGGGGGTGTCTCCTGAAACGTAGATTGCGGCTGCTTCCAAGGCCTGGGCCAGCGCCGTGTCGCGGTCGGCACCACGGGCTTCGGCGGCGATGTGGGCGGCCATGAATGTGTCGCCTGCACCGGTCACGCGGGTGACCAGCACCTGTGGCGGTGTTGCGTGGATGACGCCGCCCGTCGCGCAGCCTTCGGCGGCGTCTTGGCCGCCGTTGGTGACCAGAACGCGGGCAGCGCCCCGGTCCAGCAGGGCGGCGGCGGCCCGGGGGGCAGTGTCGAAGGTGGTCTGGCAGAGCAGTCCGGCCTCTTCGCAGTTCACGTAAAGCGTGCCGCGCGTGGCGTTGAGAAAGGGCGTCAGCCGCTCGGCCTTGCCCGGAGAGGCCGGGGCCACGCGCAGATCGGCCCGTGCCAGCGCATCGCCCGTGGCGATCTCGGCCAGCAATTCCAGCGTCAGGTTGCCGTCGAGTGCCACAAGGCCGGTATAGGGTGCGGGCAGTGTGCCATCGGTCAGCGGGCGCAGGATCTTGGCGCCGGCGGCTTCCAGCGAATGGGCGTCGGCAACCGCCGCGATCAGCCCGTTGGCCCCTTCGACGGCCATGTAGCGGTCGGTCGGCAGATCATCCGAGCGGTAGATCGTGCCGGTGATCATCCCGCGCGCGGAACAGGCCGCCATCAGCTCGTCGCCTTCGGCGTCGCGTCCGATCGCGGTCAGCAGCGCAGGGGTCAGCCCGAAACGCGCCAGCGTCATCGCGATGTTCATCGCAACGCCCCCCGGCAGGCGGGTGATCCGTCCCGGCACGTCGGACCCCTGACGCATGACCGACGCAGAGCGCCCGATCACGTCCCACAGGACCGATCCGATACACAATATGTCAGCTGTCTTTTTCATCCGCGCTTCATGGCCTGCGACGCGGCGTCTTGCAAGCCGTTCAGAGGCGCGGATCGCACAGTAATCGCAGTCTGTTTGCAGTCTATTCGGGCACCTTGAACGTCAACGCGGCCCACAGGGTTTCCCACACCGCGTCCCGGTCGCCGGAATATGGCCGCAGCACCACCGCATCCAGCAGGTATTCGCTGCCCGGCGAGACGGGGATGCTGGCGACACCTTCGGCATTGGTGCGGGTCAGGGTGATGTCCACCTCGCCCTCGGGCGTGCGGCGGAAGATTTCCACCTGCGCATCGGCGCGCGGCTGCGCCTTGTACAGCACCTGCACCTGCATGGTGCCGTCAAAGGCCGCCGAATAGGGGTTGGTCAGCGCGACCAGTTCGGTTTCCATGCCGGTGATCATGTCGGTGCCTTCGCCGTTGCCCACGGCGACCAGCGATTTGATATAGCGGCTGTAAACTTCGCCAAAGCCCTGCTGGGGCCAGCCTGCTGCCAGGTGTGCGGCCTCGGCGATCTTGAAATCCTTGTGCTCGGCGAAGGCCAGGAATTTCTCCCATTCGGCGTATTTGAGCGAGGACGGCGTGGATTGATAGACCAGCACCAGCAGCCCGTCGACGGCGGGTGCGGCGGTTTCCAGCGCGGGGATATTGCCCGGTCGCGCCTCGACAGGGGCTGCGGTCTCGCCCATGATCATGTCAAAGCGCACGATGTTGTTGGGGAAATAGCCCAGCGTGGAGCCTACGAATTCCTCGCCGTTCTTGAGGTCCGCGGTCAGATCGCCCTGGGTTTCGACTTGATACGCGAGCGGTTCCAGCCAAGACTCGTGGGCGAAGACCGATGAGGTGCCCGCAAGGGGGACACCGAAGGCGGTGGCGATAAACAGGAACCGGGACAAACGCATGACAAAACCTTTTGCTAAGTTGGCCTCCAAGCTGCGCCAAGTGGCGGCAATGTCAACCCTGTGGCTGCTGACGGTTGCGTCATCTGGTCACGCCCACGAGATCATGCCGACGGTGGCGGACATCAGCAATGAGGGCAGCACACTGACCCTGCAGCTACGCGCCAACGTCGAGGCGTTTCTGGCAGGCATCGACATGGACGCGATCACCGACACGGACACGGCGGCGCAGGCCGAGGACTACGACGCCCTGCGTGCCCGTCCCGTCGAGGAGATCGAAGGTTTGCTGGACGGGCTGATCGCCGACTGGAATGCCGTGCCGATGGTGCGCAGCGACGGTGCGGCGGTGCCGCTGTCGCTGTTCGACTTCCAGGTCGCCGAGGCGCCGGACCCGCAGGCGCCGCGCCAGTCGCTGCTGACGATGACGGGGCAATTGCCCGCAGGCGCCTCTGAGGTCACGGTGTTCTGGCCCGACGGGCAGGGTGCGCTGGTCCTGCGCCAGCAGGGCGTCGATGAGCCGTTTACCGGGTATATCGAGAGCGGCAGTGACAGCGGGCCGATCGCGTTGGCGGGGGGCGATGTGGCGTCGGGTTGGACCACGTTCGCAGGCTACATCCCCGTGGGCTTTGACCACATCCTGCCGAAAGGTCTGAACCATATCCTGTTCGTGCTGGGGCTGTTTCTGCTCAGCACCGCGTGGCGGCCCCTGATCGTGCAGATCAGCGTGTTCACCGTGGCCCATACCGTCACGCTGGCGCTGGGGGCGCTTGGGCTTGTGAGTGTTCCGGGCAGCATCGTCGAGCCGTTGATCGCCGCCAGCATCGTCTATGTGGCGGTCGAGAACATTTTCTGGCGCAGGCTGTCGCCCTGGCGGCCCTTTGTGATCTTTGGCTTTGGACTGCTGCACGGGCTGGGGTTTGCGTCCGTGCTGGGCGAATTCGGCCTGCCTGCGGATCAGTTCGTGCCTGCGCTGCTGGGCTTTAACGTGGGCGTTGAAATCGGGCAGCTGACGGTCGTGGCGCTGGCGGCGATCCTGTTCGTGCTGGCGCTGTCGGCGGCGCGTGCCGTCCGGCTGGAGGGCGACGAGATATTCGTGCAGGAAAGCGATGTGCTGTTTCGCGCGGTATCCATCACCGGGTCGCTGATCATCGCACTGATCGGCGCATGGTGGGTGGTCGAGCGGGTGTTCTTGTAACACCCGCCGCCTGCGTCTGGTTTTTGGTCACAAGTCGGCCAGAAGGGCCGTCAAGGCTGCGGCGGGGTCATCCGCGCCCCAGATTTCCGCGCCGATGCCGAAGAAGTCGGTGTAGGGTGCCAAGGCCGTGATCTGCGCGCGGTCCAGGTTGCCTTCGGCGATCACCGGAATCTCGATGACTTCGGACCACCACTGGAACAGCTCTGCCTCGGCAAAGTCGTCGTCTTCGGGGCTTTTGCCCTGAACCGGACCGAAGGCCACGTAATCCGCGCCCGCTTCGCCCGCCGACAGACCGTCGTGGCGCGAGCCGCTGCAGAAGGCGCCGACGATGGCATCGGGCCCCAGCGCCTTGCGGGCGTCGCGTACCGATCCGGGCAGGGTCAGGTGCACGCCGTCCAGCCCCAGACGTTCGGCCAGCGCCACGTTGTCGTTGATCACCAGCGCCACGTCGCGCGCGTGCGTCACTTCGCGCAGCGCGTCGGCGGCGCGCGCCAGGCGGTCTTCGTCGCGGGTGTCCAGCGCCAGGCGCACGCAGGCGATGGGATGCGCGTCCAGCACCCGCGCCAGCACGTCGGGAAACTGCGCGAGGTCCATCTCTGGCGGGCTGATGAGGTAGAGTTGCGGCTGCTCGGTCTCGGCCATGATCTTTTGGTCCTTTGTCGTCACTGGCAGCGCAGATAGCGGATCGCGCAGCGAAAGGAAACAAGTGCCTGCATGCGCCGGGGGGCTTTTCGACGCCGAAAGGGCGCTGTATGGGGGCGGCATGAGCGATATTCCTTACTTTGTGCTGGTGCGCCCGCAAATGGGCGAAAACATCGGGTCCGCCGCGCGGGCGATGTGGAACTTTGACCTGGACCGGATGCGCATCGTGGCCCCGCGTGACGGCTGGCCCAATCCGGCGGCTGTGGCGCTGGCCTCGGGGGCGGGGCGGTTGCTGGATGATGCGCAGCTGTCGCCCGATCTGCCCGATGCGCTGAAGGACTGCACTTATGTCTATGCCACCACGGCGCGGGCGCGCGATCTGTCGAAACCGGTGTTTTCGCCCGAAGAGGCGATGCGCGATGCCGCCGCGCGGATCGCGGAGGGCCAGAAGGTCGCGGTGATGTTCGGCCCCGAACGCGCAGGCCTTGAGAATGAGGACATCGCGCGGGCCAATGCGATCATCTCGGTGCCGGTGAACCCCAAGTTTGCCTCGCTCAATCTGGCGCAATGCGTGCTGTTGGTGGGCTATGAGTGGATGCGCGCCAGTGGCGCGGTCGTGCACCGCACGGATGCGCTGGCTGGCACCGACTGGGCGCAGGGCGTCGAGGTCGAGCATCTGGCGGCGCATTACGAAGAGCAGCTGGACGCGGCGGGCTTTTTCTTTCCCGAACACAAATCCGCCAGCATGCGCACCAACCTGCGCAACATGTGGAGCCGGATGCCGCTGACCCGTGCCGATGTGCAGATGCTGCACGGGGTGATGCGGCAGATGGTCCGATGGGCGCAAAAGCGGGACTGAAGGTTCTGGACCATCCTGCGGCGCGGCCCTAGGTTGCGCGGCAAAGATGAGGACCCAACCCATGAGCGGCAAACCCAAAAGCGGAAAACGCAGCATTTTCGAAGAGGTCGCAAGCCCCGAGGCCGCGACCAGAGACGCACCCGTCGCGGGTGTCATCGACCGGGGGCGCGGAGGTGCGCGGCGCGGCATCCGCATCTGGCTGATGATCCTGTTCGCGCTGGTGTTCGTGATGATCGCCGTGGGCGGTCTGACGCGGCTGACGGATTCGGGCCTGTCGATCACCGAATGGAAGCCGTTTACCGGCGCGATGCCGCCGCTGAACCAGGCCGACTGGGAATCCGAATTCGCCAAGTATCAGCAGATCGACCAGTTCCGCATCATGAACCAGTGGATGGAACTGTCTGATTTCAAGGTGATCTACTGGTGGGAATGGGGTCATCGCCAGTTGGGCCGGGTGATCGGGCTGGTCTGGGCCCTGGGCTTTGCCTATTTCGCGGTGCGCCGTCAGGTGCCCGTGGGCTGGAACCGCCGATTGTTGTTCGTGGGTCTGCTGGGCGGTGCGCAGGGCGCGATCGGCTGGTGGATGGTGGCCAGTGGCGTGACGCAGGGCGAGGGGGCCACGAGTGTGGCGAGCTACCGGCTTGCCACGCACCTGGGGCTGGCGTTCATCATCCTGGGGGTTCTGACGTGGTATATCCTGCTGTTGGGCCGGACCGAGCGGGACCTGATGCAGGCACGGCGCAGCAAGGAGGCGAAGCTTTTCGGTCTCTCTACCGGATTGCTGCATTTCGCGTTCCTGCAGATCCTGATCGGCGCGCTGGTGGCGGGCATCGACGCGGGCCGCAGCTATACCGATTGGCCGTTGATGGGCGGGCAATGGTTTCCGCCCAATGCCTTCCCGGTCGAGCCTGTGTGGCGCAACCTGTTTGAAAGCCCCGGTCTGGTGCAGTTCATCCACCGCATCGCGGGCTACCTGCTGGCGATCTTCGGCGTGGTCGTCTGGCTGCGCGGGCGGCGCAGTGCGCACCGGCGGACGCGCTTTGCCTTCAACGCGGTCTTTGCGGCGCTGGCTTTGCAGATTGCCCTTGGGATCGTCACCGTGCTCTATGGCGCGCCTGTGCATGTGGCGATCCTGCATCAGGGGCTGGCTGTGGTGCTGTGGGTCTTGATCCTGCGGGCGCGGTTCCTCACTGCTTATCCGATCCAATCCTCAATCCGCGAAGGCTGATACCACATGACCGACTATGACGCGCTGATGGCATTTGAACGTGACACGCAGGCCCTGGCCCAGGTCGCGGGGCGTCTGGGGTGGGATCAGGAAACCATGATGCCGCGTGGTGCCGCCGATCAACGCAGCGACGAAATGGCCGCGATGGAGACGATCCTGCATGCGCGCCGCACGGCACCGCAGGTGGGCGACTGGCTGGCGGGGATCGACGACAGCACGCTGGATGCGGTCGGACAGGCCCAGTTGCGCCACATCCGCCGCAGCCATGCCCGCGCGACCAAGGTGCCTGCGGCATTGGCGTCGAAGCTGGCGCGGGTGACGTCGGTGGCCCAGGGCAAATGGGCGGAAGCGCGCGGTGCGGATGATTTCGCGGCCTTCGCCCCCGTGCTGGAAGAGGTCGTGGCGCTGAAACGCGAAGAGGGCGCGGCACTGGCTGCGGGGGGCGATCTGTATGATGCGATGCTGCAGGATTACGAGCCCGGCACGACGGGAGCCGAAATCGAGGCGATGTTTTCGGCCATGCGCCCGGTGCTGACAGATCTGCGCGCCGCCGTTTTGCAGGCCGAAAAGCCCGCAGCCCTGACCGGCACCTATGACGAGGCCGCGCAGATGAAGCTGAGCCGCCATCTGGCGCGCACCTTCGGCTATGACATGCAGCGCGGGCGCGTGGACAAGGCCGTGCATCCGTTCAGCTCGGGCAGCGGCAATGATGTGCGCATCACCACGCGGACCAATCCGACCGATCCGTTCAACTGTTTCTATTCCACGATCCACGAGGTCGGACATGCGGCCTATGAGCAGAACATCGACCAGGCCTATCTGCTGACGCCGTTGGGGCAGGGCGGGTCGATGGGCGTGCACGAAAGCCAAAGCCGTATCTACGAGAACCAGATCGGACGTGGGCGTGCCTTTACCGGCTGGCTTTACGGGCAGATGAAGGATGCCTTTGGCGATTTCGGCATTGCCGACGAGGATGCGTTCTATGCCTGCGTGAACCGCGTGAACAACGGCTATATCCGCACCGAGGCGGACGAGGTGCAGTACAACCTGCATGTGATGATGCGGTTCGATCTGGAGCGCGCGCTGATGTCGGGCGATCTGGCGGTTGCCGATCTGGAAGCGGCCTGGAACGACCGGTTCGAGGCGGATTTCGGCTATGCCGTCGACAAGGCGAGCAACGGCGTGTTGCAGGACGTGCATTGGTCGGTGGGCCTGTTCGGTTACTTCCCGACCTATTCGCTGGGCAATGTCTATGCGGGCTGTCTGTATCAGGCGCTGCGCACGGCGGTGCCCGATCTGGACGACCATCTGGCGCAGGGCGACACCACGCCCGCGACCGATTGGCTGCGCGACAACGTGCAGGTCAACGGTGGCCTCTACGAGCCGCGCGTGACCATCACGATGGCAAGCGGCATGGAGCCGACCGAGGCGCCCTTGCTGGACTACCTCAAGGACAAGTTTGCGGGCATCTACGGGCTTTGACCGCCGCGCGCGGGGTTTGGCGGCGGGCCAGAGCCGGTTGCGTCGCAAGCCCCACGGAAACGGCCAGGCGTTACGGTTTTATTAAGGTTTAGGGTGTCATCTGTCCTGAGCGGTTATTTGTTTTTCCGAATCTTATGGAGGTTTCCTGATGAAAACTGTTTTTTGCGCCGTGGGCCTGACCCTGATGCTTGCCACCTCCGCACTGGCACAGGGCGTCGTGCGTCAGGTGGAGGTGAACGGCGGCAGCGGCAATGCGGATTATCCGGTGGCTGTCACCGGCTCGGACGGCAGTTCCTATGCGTGCAAGGCTGATTTCTTCAGCGAAGACGGTCTGCGCAAGCGGCTGTGCCTGCGCGATGCCGTCACCAATGACGCGCCGGTGTTGCTGTCCGGCGGTCTGGGTGCAGGCATTGGCGTTGCGGCCCTTGCGCTGGGTGTGATTGCGATGGTTGCCGGGGGCGACGACACGTCGACCACGACCACGTCAACAGGCGGGACGCCCTGATCTGCGGGGCGACGATCCACGGGGCAACGATCCGCAGGGCGACAGTTTGACCTCGAGCGGGTGTGTCCGGTTTTGAAAAGAGAAATGAAAACGGCGACCCTGCGATAGGACCACCGTTTTTAGACCGTACCCTTTCGGAGGCCTGCTGTATCTGCGCGCGGTTCAGGGTCGCCTGACCCCGAGCCGCGCGCAAACGCATCATTCTTCGGCAGGACCCTCGGTGGCATCGCCACCTTCGACATCGCCACCTTCGACATCGACATCCGCATCGCCCTGATCGGCGATCCATGCGACGCTGACGACCTCTTCGTTCTTGCCGGTGTTGAACACCCGCACGCCACCTGCGCTGCGCGAGCGGAAGCTGATGCCCTCGACCGGCACGCGGATCGACTGGCCCTTGGACGTGGCGAGCATGATCTGGTCGTCCATCTCGACGGGGAAGGAGGCCACGATTTCGCCGCCGCGCATCGCCTTGTCCATCGCGGTGACACCCAGGCCGCCGCGCCCGCGCACGGGGTAGTCGTGGCTGGACGACAGTTTGCCCGCGCCCTTGGCGGTGATGGTCAGGATCAGGTTTTCGGCGGCCGACATCTCGACGTAGCGTTCGTTCGAGAAGTTTGGATCGGCGGGGGCTTCGTCCTCGTCGGTGTCCTCGTCTGCCAGTCCGGCCATTGCGCGCCGCATCTTCAGATAGGCGGTGCGTTCTTCGGATGTGGCGTCGAAGTGGCGGATGATCGACATCGACACGACGGTGTCTTTCGCGCCCAGCTTGATCCCGCGCACCCCGACCGAGGCGCGTGAGTTGAACACCCGCACGTCTGTCGCCGGAAAGCGGATCGCGCGACCCGAGTTTGTGATCAGCATCACGTCGTCGTCGTTCGACGCGATGCGGGCGTTGATCAGCGTGGTGCCCTCATGCTCGCCCTCGAACTTCATCGCGATCTTGCCGTTGCGCATGACGTTGGTGAAATCCGACAGCTTGTTGCGGCGCACGGTGCCTGCCGAGGTGGCAAAGACCACCTGCAGATCGTCCCAGTCTTTTTCGTCGCGGTCGACCGGCATGATGGCCGCGATCGAAACGCCGACAGGGATCGGCAGGATGTTGACGATGGCCTTGCCCTTGGACGTGCGGCTGCCTTGCGGCAGGCGCCATGTCTTGAGCTTGTAGGACATCCCGTCGGTGGTGAAGAACAGCAGTTGCGTGTGGGTGTTGGCCACGAAGAGGGTGGTGATCACGTCCTCTTCCTTGGTCTGCATGCCCGACACGCCCTTGCCGCCGCGCTTTTGGGCACGGAAATCGGCCAGCGGCGTGCGTTTGATATAGCCGCCCGAGGTCACGGTCACGACCATGTCCTCGCGCTCGATCAGGTCCTCGTCGTCCATGTCACCGGACCAGTCGACGATGTCGGTGCGGCGCGGCACGGCGAATTGGTCGCGCACTTCGCGCAGCTCGTCGGCGATGATGCCCATGATCCGGTCGCGGCTGCCGAGGATTTCAAGGTATTCCTTGATCTTGCCGGCCAGCTCTTCCAGCTCGTCGGTGACCTCCTTGACGCCGATCTGGGTCAGGCGTTGCAGGCGCAGATCAAGGATGGCGCGGGCCTGGGTTTCAGAGAGGTTATAGGTGCCATCGTCGTTGGCGGTGTGGGTCGGATCGTCGATCAGCGCGATGTAATCGAGGATCGATTCCGCAGGCCAGCGGCGTGTCATCAGCTTTTCACGCGCCTCGGCCGCATCGGCAGAGGACCGGATGGTCGCGACAATCTCGTCGATGTTGGTGACGGCGACGGCCAGACCGCACAGGATGTGGCTGCGCTCGCGGGCCTTGCGCAACAGATAAGCGGTGCGGCGCGCGACGACATCCTCGCGGAAGTCGATGAAGCAGGTCAGGAACCGGCGCAGGGTCAGCTGCTCGGGGCGGCCGCCGTTGAGGGCCAGCATGTTGCAGCCGAAATAGACCTGCATCGGGGTAAAGCGGAACAGCTGGTTCAGCACCACCTCGGCGGTGGCGTCGCGTTTCAGCTCGACCACGACGCGCACGCCGTTGCGGTCGGATTCGTCCTGCACGTGCGCGATGCCCTCGATCCGCTTTTCGCGGGCGGCCTCGGCGATGCGTTCGATCATCGTGGCCTTGTTCACCTGATAGGGGATCTCGTCGATGACGATGGCAAAGCGGTCCTTGCGGATCTCCTCGACGCGGGTCTTGGCCCGGATCACGACGCTGCCGCGCCCCTCAAGATAGGCTTTGCGCGCGCCGGAGCGGCCCAGCATCGTGCCACCCGTGGGGAAATCGGGGCCGGGCACATAGTCGATCAGTTGCTCGGAGGTCAGGTCCGGGTCTTCGATCAGCGCCAGCGTGGCATCGACGACTTCGCCCAGATTGTGCGGCGGGATGTTGGTCGCCATGCCGACCGCGATACCGCCGGCGCCGTTGACCAGCATGTTTGGAAAGCGCGCGGGCAGAACCGTGGGTTCTTTTTGCTTGCCGTCATAGTTGTCCTGGAAATCGACGGTGTCCTTGTCGATGTCGGCCAGCAGATAGGCGGCGGGCTTGTCCATGCGCACTTCGGTATAGCGCATCGCGGCGGCGTTATCGCCGTCCATCGAGCCAAAGTTGCCCTGACCGTCGAGCAGCGGCAGCGACATCGAGAAATCCTGCGCCATGCGCACCAGCGCGTCATAGATCGCACTGTCGCCATGCGGGTGGTATTGGCCCATCACATCGCCCACGGGACGCGCCGATTTGCGATAGGATTTGTCATGCGTGTTGCCGGTTTCGTGCATCGCGAACAGAATGCGCCGGTGCACCGGTTTCAGCCCGTCGCGCAGGTCGGGAATGGCCCGGCTGACAATGACCGACATGGCATAATCCAGATAGGACGTGCGCATCTCGTGTTCGATGGTGACAGAAGGCCCGGTGTAGACGGGACGCTCTGGCGGAATTTCATCATTGTTCTCAGGTGTTTGTGGCGTGTCGTTCACTTGGCTGCCCGTCTTTTTCTGAGTGTCTATATGTTGTGAGGAACCTTATCAGAAGCGGCATATAAGGTGCAATGGCGGGTGGCCCCGTGCGGTTGGCAGCACAGCGCGCAGAGTGCCAACATACTGTTTTCATTGAAAAGTAATCTGAGCGTGCCAAGATGCAAGAAAAGCAGCATGAAAGGTGCGCAAGATGCAGGTCTCGGAAACGGAAATGATGTTGAAGGGATACGGGCTGACCACTGCGGAATTCTTCTACCGCATGCCCGATTATACCCATGTTCTGAACACTTATGTCTGGCAGGATTACGATCTTGCCCCGGATCACCCGCGATTGTTCGAATTCGTCGAGTTCTGGCAGAGCGAGATCGAGGGGCCGCTGCATTCAGTGCGCTTTATCCACCGCAAGCTGATCGCGCCGGGGGAATGGCGCAATCAGGTCGGTGAATTTCGGATACACTGAGCGGGCGGGATCAGGCCGAGCAGCTGGCGCCGCCCAGCACGCAGAATTTTGCGCAATGCGGGTGGTTCAGGGCGACGGGTCCTTCGGCGTCTTTCAGGGTCTCGCCCAATTCGAACTCGGGCGCGTAGGGCAGCAGCGTGCAGGCCAGCACGGCGGGGCGCTTAGCACCCTTGCGTTTGACGACCATGCGCGAGGATGAGCACATCACCGCATCGGGTGACTTGTTCAGGATGCCCCAGCAGGCGGTGGTGATTTCGGGCACTTCGACCTCTTCGTCCATTTCAGGGAAAAGAACTGTCATGCCAGGGTCTTGTGCGTCGATGTTGAAGCCGTGGCGCGCGTAGAATTCGGCGTAGCCTGCGCGCGAGGTGACCTCGTCCTCCTCGAACACCGAGCGGCCCGCGACCGCCATGCGAAAGCCGTGGTCGCGCAGCCATTCCATGCCTTTCAGCGTCTTGGCGAAGCTGCCCGTGCCGCGTTCGGCATCGTGCAATTCGGCGCGGTGGTGATCGACCGAGATGCGCATCGTAAGCTTGCCGGGGTAATCGGCGTTCAGCGCCAGCAGCCCGTCCTGCATTGTCTTGCGCATCATCGGGCGCATCGCGTTGGTCAGGATCAGCACGTCATAGCCGCGTTCCAGCGCGGCGCGGGTGATGTCGATCATCGCGGGGTTCATGAACGGCTCGCCGCCGGTAAAGGCAATCTCGGTCACGGGCCAGGCGCGGTCAGTCAGCTGGTCGAGGTAATCGCGCACCTCGTCCGCCGTGATATAGACCAGCGCGTCATTGGTCGGGCTGCTGGCGATATAGCAGTTCTCGCATTCGATGTTGCACAGGGTGCCGGTGTTGAACCAAAGCGTCTGTGGGTTGGACAGGGCCACGGTCGCGCGCTCCTCGCCCTTGGCGGTCAGCTTCGGGTTCTGAAATTTGCCTGCGTTGCCGTGTGTTTGGGCATCTGCACTGTCTTTCATCTTGTCGGGGCCTCCGGTCTTTGCCTCTCTTTCATTTGTGGTAGGGTACGCGCGAAGGCAAGAATAGCCGCCGGATTGACCCTGACACTATTGTGATCGGGGGTGGTTTAGGGCATGTTTGCGCTAACATTGATAGATTTCGATAATCGAGGGCCCTTAGTATGGTTTCGCGCGTCATTCCGGTCGATCCTTTTGATCTGGTCATTTTCGGGGGGACGGGCGATCTGGCCCGTCGCAAGATCCTGCCGGGTCTGTTCCGGCGGTTTTGCGCGGGGCAGATGCCCGACGACGCGCGGGTGATCGGTGCCGCCCGGTCCGAGATGACGTCGCAGGACTACCGCGACTTTGTGGCGGATGCGATTCGCGAGTTCTGCAAGCCGGCGTCGTTCGATGATGGCCAGCTGGAAGCGTTCCAGACGCGGCTGGATTATGTCACCGTCGATGCCAAGGGCGATGGCGGCTGGCCCGAACTGGGCAAGCTGATGGAAGGGCGCGACGTCGTGCGGGCCTATTACTTTTCCGTGGCCCCCAGCCTGTTCGGCGATCTGGCGTCGCGCCTGCACAAGTGGAAGCTGACCAGTGACCAGACCCGCATCGTGGTCGAAAAGCCGTTTGGCCGCGATCTGGCCACGGCCAAGGCGCTGAACGCTTCGCTGGCCGAGCATTTCGACGAGGGCCAGATTTACCGGATCGACCATTATCTGGGCAAGGAAACGGTGCAGAACCTGATGGCGGTGCGCTTTGGCAACATGCTGTTCGAGCCGCTTTGGAATTCGCAATATGTCGATCATATTCAGATCACGGTGGCCGAAACCGTGGGCGTCGGGGGCAGGGGCGAGTATTACGACCGCTCAGGCGCGATGCGCGATATGGTGCAGAACCACCTGATGCAGCTGTTGTGCCTGATCGCGATGGAGCCGCCCAGCAAGTTCGACCCCGACGCGGTGCGCGATGAAAAGCTGAAGGTGATCCGCGCGCTGGACCCCGTCGCACCGCACCACGTCGTGCGCGGACAATATGACGCCAGCAGCGATGGCCCAAGCTACCGCGAGGCGGTCGAGGACCCGCGGTCGCGCACCGAAAGCTATGTGGCGATGAAGGTGGGCATTTCCAACTGGCGTTGGGCGGGCACGCCGTTCTATCTGCGCACCGGCAAGCGTCTGGTGGCGCGGTCCAGCGAGATCACGGTGGTGTTCAAGGAGCTGAACCATTCGATTTTCGGCGAGAAGCAGGACCACCGCAACACCCTGTCGATCCGGCTGCAGCCCAATGAGGGCATCACGCTGAACGTGACCATCAAGGAACCGGGACCGGGCGGCATGCGTCTGGTTGATGTGCCGCTGGACATGTCCTTTGCCGACGCGCTTGGCGCAGACGCGGAGGAGCCGCCAGATGCCTATGAGCGGCTGATCATGGACGTGATCCGGGGCAACCAGACGCTGTTCATGCGCGGCGACGAGGTCGAGGCCGCATGGGCCTGGACCGATCCGATCATCGCGGGCTGGGAAGCGCGCGGCGAGGTGCCCAAGCCCTATGACAGCGGCAGCGCGGGGCCGGGCGATGCAGTACAGATGCTGGCCCGCGACACACGGGTCTGGCGAGAGGTGAAACCATGAAGATCGAAGACTATCTGGACCGCGAGATGCTGGCCATCGGGGTCGCCAATGTGATGGCGGGTGCGTTGGAAAACACGCTGTTCACCCATGAACGGGCGCTGATGGTGGTGCCGGGCGGTACGTCTCCGGGGCCGATATTCGACGCGCTGTCGGCGGCAAGTGTGGATTGGGACCGGGTCGATGTGACCCTGACCGACGAGCGCTGGGTGGACGAGACCTCGGACCGATCAAACGGGGCGCTGTTGCGGCGGCGGCTGTTGGTCGACCGCGCGGCGGCGGCCCGGTTCAAGCCGCTTTACCGCGATGGCATGGACGTGGATGCGGGGGCTGCCGATGTGTCGGGCGATCTGGCGGATACCCTGCCGATTTCCGTGCTGCTGCTGGGCATGGGGGCCGACATGCACACCGCATCGCTGTTTCCCGGCGCCGAGGGGCTGGATGCGGCGCTGGCGCCGGATGCACCCGTGGCCCTGCCGATCCATGCCGAGGGGCAGGAGCCGCGCATCAGCCTGTCGGCGCATGTGCTGAACGACGCGATGTCGAAACATCTGGTGATTTTCGGTGCCGAGAAACGCGCGGCACTGGAACGGGCGATGGATCTGACACCGCAGGATGCGCCGATTGCGGCGGTTCTGGAAGATATTACCGTACATTGGGCAGACTGAATTATGTGGACTGAATTGAAGACCAAGGCCGCCGCGGTGGCCGACCGTCATATGCTGGATCTGTTCAGCGCTGACGCAACGCGCGCCGATGATTTCAGCGTGCAGACCGGCGACATGCGGCTGGATTATTCCAAGACGAACCTGGACGCCGAAACCCGTGACATGCTGCTGGCGCTGGCCGGGGCATCGGGCTGGCAGGACAAGCGCGATGCGATGTTCGCAGGTGCGCCGATCAATGAAACGGAAGGGCGCGCGGTGCTGCACACCGCTTTGCGCAATCTGGACGGGGGTGCTGTGCAGGTCGATGGCGCGGACGTGATGCCCGGTATCCTCGACACGCTGGCGCGGATGCGCGCCTATGCCGATGCGGTGCGCGGATCGGATGTGACGGATGTGATCAACATCGGCATCGGTGGGTCCGATCTGGGGCCCGCGATGGCGGCGCAGGCGCTGACGCCCTATCATGATGGGCCGAGGGTGCATTTCGTGTCGAACGTGGACGGCGCGCACATCGCGGACACGCTGCGGGGGCTGGATGCAAGCACCACGCTGGTCATCGTCGCCTCGAAAACCTTTGCGACCATCGAGACCATGACCAACGCCCGCACCGCGCGCGCCTGGATGCAGGACAACGGTGGTGATCCCACGCAGCAATTTGCGGCGCTGTCGACAAACATGGAAAAGACCGCTGACTTCGGCATTCCGGCCGAGCGTGTGTTCGGGTTCGGGGATTGGGTCGGCGGGCGCTATTCGATGTGGGGGCCGATCGGGCTGAGCGTGATGATCGCCGTGGGGCCAAAGGCTTTTGACGCGTTCCTGCGCGGCGGACAGGCGATGGACCGGCATTTCCGTGCAGCAGAAGGCGTGGAAAACATGCCGCTGATGCACGCGCTGGTGGGGATGTGGCACCGGCAGGTTCTGGGATACGGCACCCGCGCGGTGCTGCCCTATGACCAGCGGCTGGCGCTGCTGCCTGCCTATTTCCAGCAGCTTGAGATGGAGAGCAACGGCAAATCGGTGACGATGGACGGCAAGCCGGTTGCGGTGCCCTCGGGCCCCGTGGTCTGGGGTGCGTCGGGCACCAACGGGCAGCACGCGTTCTATCAGCTGATCCATCAGGGCACCGATGTGATCCCCTGCGAGTTCATGATCGCCGCACAAGGGCACGAGCCCGAACTGAAGCACCACCATGATCTGCTGGTGGCCAATTGTCTGGCGCAATCCGAGGCGCTGATGCGGGGCCGGTCACTGGACGCGGCGCGTGCGTCTGTTGCGGGCAAGTTCGAGGGGGCCGAGCTGGAGCGTCAGGCGGCGCACCGGGTGTTCCCCGGAAACCGGCCTTCGGTCACGCTGGCCTATCCGCTGCTTGATCCCGAAACGCTGGGCATGATCGTGGCGCTCTACGAGCACCGGGTGTTTGTCGAGGGCGTGATCCTGGGCATCAATTCCTATGACCAGTGGGGGGTTGAGCTGGGCAAGGAACTGGCGACGGCCTTGCAGCCGGTGGTTGAGGGCACCGAGAGCGCAGAGGGCAAGGACGGCTCGACACGCGGGCTGGTCGCATTCGTGCACCGCCACCGGGCCTAAGGGGCGGGGCGTACTATTAGTCCGCGCGCGCGCCATCCGCGATCAGCCGGTCGCGGATGTCTTGCGGGATCGGCATGCGCGCAGATCCGTCCTGCGTCAGCAGCACCATCACGCATGAGAATGTCGCACGCACGCGCCCCTCGGCCCAGATCGCCTGGTCCAGGGTCATCGAGGTGGTGCGCAGCGCGGTACAGGTCGTGGTGACGACATAATCGGTGCCCGCGCGGATTTCCTCGACAAAGCGCACCTCGCCCGAGCGGATCACGATGCGCGGGCTGTCGGGATCGTTCAGCTTGCCGATCGCGTACATCTGCATGTGCCGGATGCGCAGGCGTTCAAACCAGACGAAATAACGGGTGTTGTTGACGTGGTTGAGCGTATCGAGATCGTCGTGATGCACGCGGTCGGCCACCGCCAGCGGAGCGGGGGGCGTGATGCCAAGGCGGGTCTGCTGGCCATGATCCAGCGGCTGATGATAGGGAATTTCCATCTGACCACGCGTAAATCTCTGCGCCCACGCTTGCAAGCCCTGCAGTGGCTTGGCACAGTCGGCGCCAACGGGAGGATTGCGAACGCAGGGCGACAGGTCAGGCGACGATCTTCCGTGATCTATCGAGGAGGTTCCGATGCTTGGCCAAATGATGACTGCCCCTTTGACGATTTCCGCACTGGTGGACCATGCCGCGCGCTATCACGGCGACACCGAGATCTTTTCGGTCCAGACCGGCGGCGGCGTCGAAACCACAAGCTGGCGCGATGTGGGGGCCAATGCGCACCGTCTGGGCGACGCGCTGACCAAGCTGGGTCTTGATCCGCAGGCGCGCTGCGGCACCATCGCCTGGAACAACCGCCGCCACCTTGAGATCTACTTTGGCGTGTCTGGCGCGGGCTTTGTCTGCCACACGATCAACCCGCGTCTGTTCCCCGAACAGCTGGTCTATATCATCAACCACGCCGACGATCAGGTTCTGTTCATCGACAAGACTTTCGTGCCGCTGGTGGCCGCGATCCGCGACAAGTGCCCCAACCTCAAGCACGTCGTGCTGATGGAAGGCCGGGATGAAGAGGCGGCCGCCGCTCTGGACGGCCTGCAATTCTATGATGAGCTGATCGCCACGGGCGATGCCGGGTTCGAGTGGCCCGAGTTGGAAGAAAACACCGCCTCGTCGCTGTGCTATACCTCGGGCACCACAGGCAACCCCAAGGGGGTGCTTTATTCGCACCGCTCGACCGTGCTGCACAGTCTGGTGGCGGCACTGCCCGACAGTCTGGACCTGTCCGCGACCAAGCGGGTGCTGCCCGTGGTGCCGATGTTCCACGTCAACGCCTGGGGCACGCCTTATGCCTGTGCGATGACCGGCGCGTCGATGGTGCTGCCTGGTCCCGGTCTGGACGGTGCATCGCTGGTCAAGCTGATCGACGACTACAAGGTTTCGGTCGCTCTGGGTGTGCCGACGATCTGGCTGGGGCTGGTGAACGAGGCGCTGAAATCCGGCAGCAAGCTGGAAACGCTGGAGCGTACCGTGATCGGCGGGTCGGCCTGTCCGCCGTCGATGATCACCGCCTTCCGGGAGAACTTTGGCGTGGAAACGATCCACGCCTGGGGCATGACGGAAATGTCGCCTTTGGGCTCGGTCAACCAGCTGCTGGCCAAGCATGACGCGCTGAGCGATGCGGAGCGCTACAAGATGCGCGAAAACCAGGGCCGTCCGCCGTTCGGCGTGGAGCTGAAGATCGTCGATGAGAACGGCAAGACGCTGCCCAACGACGGCAAGACGCAGGGTGACCTGTATGTGCGCGGGCACTGGATTCTAGACAGTTATTTCCGCCAGACCACCGAAGAAACCCTGACCGACGGCTGGTTCGACACCGGCGACGTGGCCACCATCAATGCCGACGGTTATCTGAGCATCAAGGACCGCTCGAAGGACATCATCAAGTCGGGCGGCGAGTGGATCAGTTCGGTTGATCTGGAGAACATCGCGATTGCCCATCCGAAACTGGCCGACGCCGCGGTGATCGGCGCGCGCCACGAAAAATGGGACGAGCGCCCGGTTCTGGTCGCGGTCAAGGCCGAAGGGCAGGACCCGTCGGAGGAAGACGTGCTGTCGATCTTCGAGGACAAGATCGCCAAGTGGCAGATCCCTGACCGCGTGGTCTTCACCGACGTGCTGCCGCGAAATGCCACCGGCAAAGTGCTGAAACGCACCCTGCGCGAGGAGTTCGGCGACATCCTGATGGATTGAGTGTCGTCGCGGTGCAAAACAGGGGCCGGTGCGGGTGCGCACCGGCCTTTTTGTGTTTGTGGTGGGCGGGGCAATTCTTGCATTGATTGGAAATGGTTAACGGGCTTCTCCTGTGGGGTGTTCGAACATAGGAACCCTGTAGGTTTGAGCGTGCACTGGCCGCATCCCCGGTCGTGCGAGCGTCGCTGCACCGGAGCAAGGGCCGCACATGTCTTGGACGCGCAGTCTTTCAGAAATTACCGTCAACCCCGAGACCGAAGGCCCTGCCACTGATGTCGACCACATCACCCCGCACAAGGGTGACCGTAGGTTGTTCTTTGACCAATCCAACTGGCAGTCGCTGTGCAAATCCTGCCACAGCCGCAAGACAGCCCGCGAGGTTTTCCACGGTGGTGTGGCGGGATAGTGTTTAGCCCCAATAACCTTTCCGTCTATCTGGTGAAGTCGATTATTGTGCGGGAGACGGAAACCAGACCGTTTGGCAGTTCTTTGATCTGAACAAGTTCGACCTTATCGCTATCTGGCTTTTCTAACTTCCACACGTGCGCGTCGTATGTGGCCATGGAAATTCGCCGATCAGACTGGTCTCCAAACATCGGATAGTTGGACGCTTTTCGTTGTTTGAAAAACCAGTCAATAGTAATCGCTTCAGCCTTTAGGTAGTCGCCATGAGCAGCCATACCGCACGAGTAGTAGTTTTCGCCGGTTGTAAAAATAACCGAGCCACCGACTTTTGTGTGCGTATAGATCTCATGTCTTTCACCTTCGCGCTGAAGCTCGGAAATGTTTGCGCCGATGTCAGCAAGGTCTTTCTTGATGGAGCTGAAGTCTGGTTCTGAACCCAAGCAAGAGATGGAAAAGGCACTGAGTGTACTTTCGATGCTTTCAAAAACAATTTGTTCATCGACTGATGCGTCGCTTGAGTTGAGCGGAAGCCTCTCATTGGAAGTTAGATTCGGTTCCTCAGCGGTCAATAGTGGCCATGCGACAGAGGCAACGATAACGAGCACGGCTAGCGCCATTCCAATTTTTGCCTTGAATTCTGGTTTCTTGTTTTGCATTTGTCTTCGCTTTTCAAACGGTTCGCATTTGATCCTGCCGTTGAGTAGCTTCACTTGGCTGACACGACAAGCTCATCGGGCTCTTAGAGCCCGTTTCGCCCCTTGGGGGGGTTCTTAAAAACTCAGCCGTCCGACACAGGACCGGCGGGGGTACATTTCTTATCGTGCGCGCGAAATTGGGGAAAAAGCCCAAGGGTAAAAGCCTTTTGCGGCAATGAAGGAAGGACGAATGAAAGGACGCAAGCCGAACATTGGCACGGTCGTGCCTTTGCCTGCTACAGTGTTTTTGGTGATCTCTGCATGGAGCGGGTAACGAGAATCGAACTCGTAACTAAAGCTTGGGAAGCTGCCGTGATACCTTTTCACCATACCCGCCGCAGGCTGGACTGATAGCGGCTGGTCGGGGGAGCGTCAATCGGGATTGTGAAGGGATCGTTAGGTGTTCGGGTGGCCTGCGATCTGGCTGGTTGCGTGCCCGTCAGCTGCTCGGACAGGTGATCAGACACGTGCGGTGATCAGGTTGATGCGGGCAGGCACCCGCACGCCGCTCTGCGTGTCATAGGCGGAAAATGCCTCTGCGATGCCCGCGCGGATGGCTTTGCGGTCTGCATCTGTCGCGTCGAAGTCGCGCATGATGCCGACGGCAGGCCCGATGTTGCAGCTTTGCTCGGCCAGATCGTCGAGCGTTGCCAGTGCGCCGAGGCGCAGATCGACGGGGGTTACGGTGACATCCAGACCCGCGGCGCTCAGCAGGCGGGTCACGCGGTCGGCGTCTTCGAAGGCGAAGGGGCCGGGCAGGGTGCGGTCCACCTTGGGCGGGGTGCCGAGCCGTTCGCGTGCGACGCGGGCCGGGTCCATGAACCACGGGTTTTGCGCGGCGGGGCCCCACGCGGCCATCACCATCCGCCCGCCGGGTCGCAGGGCGTGGGCGAGATTGGCAAAGGCCGCGGTCGGATCGGCAAAGAACATCACGCCAAAGCGCGAAATCAGCGCGTCGGCGGCCCCTTTGGCAAAGGTGTGATCCTGGGCATCGGCCTCGGTCAGGGTCACGTTGTCGAGATCGGCGGTGCGCTGTGCTGCGAGGTCCAGCATGACAGGCGAAATGTCATAGCCGTGCACGGCGCCACTCGGCCCGACAGTTTCTGCCGCACGCAGGGTCGAGGCTCCGGTGCCGCAGCCGATGTCGATCACTGTTTCACCGGGTTGCAAGTCGGCATGGTTCAGCACCAGATCGAGCACCGGGGCCATGACCGCATCCAGGGCATGCCGGAAGGTGACCCAGTTGCGGCCCGCCTCGGTGCTCCAGAACGTGGCCTGATCCGAATTGCCGCTCATGCGCGCGCGCGTCTGCGACGCCCGCCTTCGGACTTGTCGCCGCCGCCGGTGTTGAAGGTGGCCGTGGGCAGGGTCACGATGGAATTCAGGATCGGGAACGGCTCGACCGAGTTCGGGATCGCGCTGGCGTTCACGAAATGCTCTTGAAAGCGCGGCTCTATCGCGGTTTCGACCTTGTGGATGGCGCGCACGGTTTCCTCGATCTCCATCCGTGCCTCGCGGTTCAGAAGGGCGATGCGGGCGCCGGTGCCCGCGGCGTTGCCTGCCGAGGTCACCTTGTCCAGTGGCGCGTCGGGGATCATGCCCAGGATCATCGCGTGTTTGGGCGAGATATGCGCGCCGAAGGCCCCGGCCAGCACGATGCGGTCCACCTTGTCGACGCCGAATTTGTCCATCAGCAGGCGCGCGCCGGAATAGAGCGCCGCCTTGGCCATCTGGATTTCGCGGATGTCGCGGTTGGTCACGGTGATGCGCGGGCCGCCCCGGTCGGTCGCGTCGTAGACCAGGTATGAGTAGGTGCGCCCGTCGAGGAAACAGCGCGATGTGCCGGTCTGCTCGGGGCTGCCGATCAGGCCGGGGGCGTCGACGATCCCGGCCATGCGCATTTCGGCGACCATCTCGATGATGCCCGAGCCGCAGATGCCGGTGACGCCCGAGGCACCGATGGCCTCGTCAAAGCCGTCCTCGTCGGACCACAGCTCGCAGCCGATGACGCGAAAGCGTGGCTCCTTGGTGACGGGGTCGATCTCGACCCGCTCGATGGCACCGGGGGCGGCGCGCTGGCCGCTGCTGATCTGAGCGCCCTCGAAGGCGGGGCCGGTGGGCGATGAACAGGCGAGAACCTTGTCGCGGTTGCCCAGCAAAATCTCGGCGTTGGTGCCCACGTCGACCACCAGAACCAGATCCTCGGACTTGTCCGGAGCCTCGGACAGGGCCACGGCAGCGGCATCCGCGCCCACATGGCCCGCGATGCAGGGCAGCAGATAGATCCGTGCGGAGGGGTGGATGTTCAGATGCAGATCGTCCGCGCGCAGACGCAGGCTGTTCGATGTGGCCAGCGCAAAGGGGGCCTGGCCCAGCTCGAACGGGTCGATGCCCAGAAACAGGTGGTGCATGACCGGATTGCAGACAAAGACGGCGTCGACGATCAGCGCCTTGTCGATGTTCGCCTCGATGCTGATCTGGGTGAAGAGCGCATTCATCCCCTCGCGCACGGCATTGGTCATCTCCTGCGCGCCCTTGGGGTTCATCATCGAATAGCTGACGCGGCTCATCAGGTCCTCGCCAAAGCGGATCTGCGGGTTCATGATGCCCGAGGAGGCGACCACAACGCCCGAATGCAGATCGCACAGGTGCGCGGCGATGGTGGTCGAGCCGAGATCGACGGCAAGGCCGTAAACCGACCCTTCGTAATAGCCGGGCCAGATGTGCATGATCCGCGGGGCATTCTCGCGGTCGCCCAGGTGGACGGCGACGGTGACCTTCCAGTCGCCCTTGCGCAGGATCGGCTGCATGGATTGCAGAATGTGCAGATCGGCGTGGACGTTTTCCAGCTGCCACTGGTCGCGCAGCGCGTCGCGCAGCCGTTCCAGATCGCCCGAGGGGATGTGCATGTCGGGCTGCTGCACCTCGATGTAATAGAGCTTGGTCGAGGGGTTCATGACGATGTCGCGCGCCTCGGCGCGTTTGCGGACGACCTGCTTGTGGACCTGGCTTTCGGGCGGCACGTCGATCACCACGTCGCCCTGTACCATCGCCTGACAGCCCAGACGGCGGCCGTCGATCATGCCGCGCTTGGATTTATAGCGTTCCTCGACGCTGTTCCAGTCGCTCAGCGCGTTCTCGTGGACGGTGACGCCGTGTTTGGAGAACTGGCCGTAGCCGGGGCTGATCTGGCATTTGCTGCAGATGCCGCGTCCGCCGCAGACACTGTCCAGATCGACGCCCAGCTGGCGCGCGGCGGTCAGGATCGGGGTGCCTTTGGCAAAGCGCCCGCGCTTGCCCGAGGGGGTGAAGACGACGAGTGGATCTTGGGAGGTATCGGTGCTCATGAACGTGCCTTGGCTGAGTGTTGTCGCGAACATAGGCCAGTTGCGTCAAAGCGAAAGGCAGAGAGCGGCAATTATGGTGCTGTTGGCGTCATTTAGCGGCAGGGGTGCGCAGGGCAGGGGCGGTGCGATGCTGCCTACACCGCGCCGCGCGCATGAAAGACGAAGCCCAGCAGGTTCAGCAGGACCTGTGCGGCCAGCACCGAGGTTGATCCCGTGGGGTCGTAATCCGGTGCCACCTCGACCAGATCGACGCCCACCACATCGTGCCCCTGCGCCACGCCCTGCAGCAGCTCAAGCACCTCGTAATACAGGAAACCGCCGTGGCTGGGCGTGCCGGTGCCGGGCGCGATCGACGGGCAAAAGGCGTCGATGTCCAGCGTGATATAGACCCGTGCGCCCGCCGGTATCCGCGCCAGCAGGGCCTGCGTGCCCATCTTGCGCGCCTGCCGGACCGAGACGATGTCGGACCCCATCCTGCGCGCGTCTGCATAGCCTTCGCGCGCGGTGGATGACACGTTGCGGATGCCCACCTGCGTCAGCCCGGTGACATAAGGCTGCTCGGCGGCGCGGCGCATCGGGTTGCCGTGGCCATGGCGCACGCCGTGACGTTCATCGACGAAATCCAGATGCGCGTCGATTTGCAGGATGTGAATGTCGCCCTGATCGTCAAAGGCGCGGATGCAGGGAATGTTGACCGAATGATCGCCCCCGATCACCACCGGCAGGGCACCTGCCTTGAGGGCGGCCCTGACACCTGCCTCGATATTGGCGTGGCTGCTTTCGGTGTCGGTGTGGATGATGTCGGCGTCGCCCATGTCCACGATCCGCACCGAGGCGGGCAGGTAGGTCGCGTCGTCCTCGTGGTCATAGGCACCTGCGTGGCCGAAGCTGAACAGCGTCGAGGCCTCGCGCACGCCGCGTGGGCCGAACCGCGCCCCGGCGCGCCACTGGGTGCCCGCGTCGAAGGGCGCGCCCAGGATGGCCACATCGGCTTCCAGCGCGCCCCAGTCCGGCTGATAGGGACGCTTGCCGAAGGTCGAGATGCCGACAAAGGGAAGGTCCAGCCGTCCGCTGTCATATGAGTTGGCCATGAGGATGCTCCTGTTTTTCGGATGTCGCGTGCAGGGTTACGCAGGCATGGCTGCCATGCAATCGGCCATTTGCCCTTTTCATCCCGACCATCCCGTGAAATAGGAACTTGCCAACCGTAACTCCGATGCGAGGTGTGACATGGAGATTCGCGAGGCCCTTACCTTTGATGATGTTTTGCTGGTTCCGGCTGCGTCCAGCGTGCTGCCCAGCACTGCCGATACGCGCACCTGGGTGACCCGCTCGATCGCCATGAACATACCGCTGCTCAGCTCGGCGATGGACACGGTGACCGAAAGCCGCATGGCGATTGCCATGGCGCAGGCCGGCGGGATCGGCGTGGTGCACCGCAATCTGGACATCGACGCGCAATCGAAAGAAGTGCGACGGGTGAAACGCTTTGAAAGCGGCATCGTCTACAATCCGATCACCCTGCGCGCCGACCAGACGCTGGCCGACGCCAAGGAGTTGCAGGAACGCTACCGCGTGTCGGGATTTCCGGTGGTGGACGAAAGCGGCCGTGTCGTCGGGATCGTCACCAACCGCGACATGCGCTTTGCCAGCGACGACAAGACGCCGGTGCGGGTGATGATGACATCGGACAATCTGGCGATCCTGCAGGAACCTGCCGACCGCGACGAGGCGATCAGCCTGATGAAGGCGCGGCGCATCGAAAAACTGCTGGTGACGGACAGCAAGGGCAAATTGACCGGTCTGTTGACGCTGAAAGACACCGAACAGGCCGTGCTGAACCCGACCGCCTGCAAGGACGAGCTGGGCCGCCTGCGGGTGGCTGCGGCCACGACCGTGGGCGATGCAGGGTTCGAGCGCACGCAGGCGCTGGTCGATGCCGGGGCGGACATGATCGTGATCGACACCGCCCATGGCCATTCCGAAGGCGTGGCCGAGGCCGTGCGCCGCGCCAAGACGCTGTCGGGCGATTTTCAGGTGGTCGCGGGCAACGTGGCCACGGGTGCTGCCGTGCGTGCGCTGATCGATGCGGGCGCGGACGCGGTCAAGGTGGGCATCGGCCCCGGTTCTATCTGCACCACGCGCATGGTCGCAGGAGTCGGCGTGCCGCAACTGACCGCCATCATGGACTGTGCGGCGGCTGCGGGCGACGTGCCGATCATTGCCGATGGCGGCATCAAGTTCTCGGGCGATTTCGCCAAGGCGATTGCGGCGGGTGCGTCCTGCGCGATGGTCGGCAGCATGGTCGCGGGCACCGACGAATCCCCCGGCGAGGTGATCCTGTACCAGGGCCGCACCTTCAAAGGCTATCGCGGCATGGGGTCTCTTGGCGCAATGGCGCGCGGTTCTGCCGACCGCTATTTCCAGAAGGACGCGGCCAGCGACAAGCTGGTGCCCGAAGGGATCGAAGGTCAGGTGCCTTACAAGGGAAGTGCCAATGCGGTGATCCACCAACTGGTGGGCGGCCTGCGCGCGGCGATGGGTTATACCGGCTGCGCGACCGTGGCCGAGATGCGCAAGAACTGCACCTTCGTCAAGATCACCAACGCGGGGCTCTCCGAGAGCCACGTGCACGACGTGCAGATCACCCGCGAAAGCCCGAACTACCGCATCGGATAACCCTTGGCGCACCTGTCCGGGCAATCGGGCCGGTGCGCCGCCACTCTACCAATTGGATATGTATTTCATGACTTTGACCGACGTTCTTCATTCGCGGTGCCACCAATGACCCCCGGAGCACGGGTCGCCGCGTCGATCGAGATCATTGACGATATCCTGGCCGGTCAGGCCGCCGAACAGGCGCTGACCCGCTGGGCGCGCAACAGCCGTTTTGCAGGCTCCAAGGACCGTGCCGCCATCCGCGATCTGGTCTTTGCCGCCCTGCGCACATGGCGCAGCGATGCGGTGCTGGGCGGCGGCGAAGATGGCCGCGCGCGCATGATCGGACGGCTGCGGGCCGACGACGCGGACATCGACGCGCTGTTCGATGATGCGGGCCACGCCCCCGCACCGTTGACCGACGAGGAACGTCAGGCGGGCGCGACACCGACCGAGATCGGCGACCGCTGGAACCTGCCCGAGTGGCTGCTGCCGCAATGGCAGGCTGCCTTGGGCGATGATGCCGAAGCGATTGCCCTGATCGCCCAGGACCGTGCGCCGATCACGCTGCGCGTCAACACGCGCGTGTGTTCGGTAGCCGACGTGCAATCTGCGCTGGAATCCGAGCAGGTCCTGACCGAAGCCAACAGTCTCAGCCCCACCGCGCTGACCGTGCTGTCGAACCCGCGCCGCGTGCGCCAGTCGCAGGCCTATATCGACGGCTGGATCGAAATGCAGGACGCCGCGAGCCAGGCTGTGGTGGATGCGATCCCCGACGGCACGCGCGCGCTGGATTATTGCGCGGGCGGCGGCGGCAAGGCGTTGGCCCTGGCCGCGCGCGGCTTTACCGTCTGGGCGCATGACATCGCGCCGGGTCGCATGGCCGATATCCCTGATCGCGCCGAACGTGCGGGCGTGCAGATCCGCGTGGTGGCCCCCGATCAGCTGCCCGCCAAGGAAAAGTTCGATGTGGTGCTCTGCGATGCGCCCTGTTCCGGCAGCGGTGCCTGGCGGCGCAGTCCCGAAGGCAAATGGGCCTTGACCCAGCAGCGTCTGGACGAGTTGAACGGCATCCAGGACGAAATTCTGGACACCGCGATGGGCCATGTGACGCCCGAGGGCACGCTGGTCTACGTCACCTGTTCGGTGCTGACCTGCGAGAATGAGGACCGGATCGACGCGTTTCTGGCGCGTCATGCGGGCTGGACGTGCAGCTTTCGCAAGCGCTGGACCATCAGCGCCGAGGGCGACGGTTTTTTCACCGCACACTTGACGCGGGGCTGATCGCGCTTCTACTGTTTTTTCACGGAAGACAGGCGGACGGGCGCCTTAAATGCCCACCTACCCGACGCAGTTAATCTGCGATTAATCGTTTTCGCGCGACAAGTGACGCAACGATTCGAGCAAAAGGGTAGCGTTTTGCAAAACAACGCACTGACCACGGGACCTTTGGGACCATTTCCCGATTTCAGCGCCGCGCGCCTGCGCAGTCTGGTGATCGCGGCTGCGGTGCTGGGGGTGATGGGTGCACTTTCACCCGCAGGCGTGGTTCAACTGGCCACCTCAGCCGCCGCGATGACGATTTTCGCGTTTTTCGTGCTGCTGGTCGCGATCACCCGTCGCCGCAAGGCACGGCGCGCGATGGCCTTTTCGGTGATGTCGTCGTTTACGGAAAAAGATGCCTCGCCCAGTCTGGTAACCGATGGCGATGGCGGGGTCACATCCATGAACGCCGCGGCGCGCGCACGTTTCGACAGCCAGGCGGGCCTGAGCCTTGCCGGACTTTTGCGCGATACATTCGCCAATCCGGGCGGTATCACCTATCGGCTGAAACTGACCGCCGACGCCGAAGGGTCCGCGCGCGAGGATATCGTGACGCGCAAGGGCCAGATCCGTCTGGCGGTGCACGTGATGGGCCCCGACGCCTATCTGTGGCGGATCGAAGCCATACCGGATGAGGCGACCTCGAAGGGGCACGAGGAACCGGGACTGGCGATGCTTATGGTCGGACGCACCGGCGCGATCCTGTTCATGAACGACGGCGCGCGTGCCCTGATCGGTCACCGGGCCAAGACGCTGGACCGTGTGTTTCCCGCAGGCCTGCCCGCGCCGGGCGACGTGGCCTTGCTGTCGACCCAGACCGGAACGCTGCGCTGTGCGGTGTCTGACATCGACGGCGGCGCGGGGCGGCGTGCGCTGTACCTGCTGCCCGTGGAGCAGCCCGAGCCGCCCGACGCCCCGGTCGACACCTGGGCTGCCTTCGAAAGACTGCCGGTGCCGCTGGTTCTGGTCACGCCCGAGGGGATGGTGCAGGGGTGCAACAGATCCGCGACCGCGCTTGTGGGGGAGAGCATGGCCAAGGGCGCGCATCTGTCGTCGTTCATGGAAGGGCTGGGGCGACCCATTGCCGACTGGCTGGCCGAAACGATCGCTGGCCGCGCAGTGCAGCATTCGGAATTCCTGCGGCTGAAGCGCGCGGACAAGGAGATGTTCGTTCAGGTCACCCTGAACCGCGTCACCGAGAATGGCGTCGCAAGCGTGATTGCGGTGCTGACCGACGCCACCGAGTTGAAAACGCTTGAGGCGCAATTCGTGCAAAGCCAGAAGATGCAGGCTATCGGCCAGTTGGCAGGCGGAATTGCGCATGATTTCAATAACCTGCTGACTGCAATCTCGGGCCATTGCGATCTGCTTTTGCTGCGTCACGACCACGGCGATGCCGACTATGGCGACCTCGTGCAGATCAACCAGAACGCCAACCGCGCCGCGGCGCTGGTGGGGCAACTGCTGGCCTTTTCACGCAAACAGACCCTGCGCCCCGAAATGCTGGACATGCGCGACACGCTGTCCGACCTTACGCATCTTCTCAACCGTCTTGTGGGCGAAAAGGTGACGTTGACGCTTAGCCACGATCCGATGTTGCAAGCCATCCGCGCCGACAAACGCCAGCTTGAACAGGTACTGATGAACCTGGTGGTCAACGCCCGTGACGCGATGCCCGATGGCGGGGAGATCCGCATCGAGACGGAATGCGTCACCCTGAACGAACCGATGACGCGCGACCGCGTCACGGTGCCGGGAGGGCAATATGTGGCGGTGCGCGTGGTGGACCGGGGCATCGGCATCGCACCCGACAAGCTGCAAAAGGTGTTCGAGCCGTTCTTTACCACCAAAAGCACGGGCGAGGGGACGGGCCTGGGCCTGTCGACGGCCTACGGTATCGTCAAGCAGACGGGTGGTTTCATCTTCGTCGACAGCACCGAAGGCGAGGGGACCTGTTTCACGCTTCTGTTCCCGGTGCTCGAAGGCGCACCATTGCCCGTCGAGAGGGCGGTGGCACTGGCCGCACCCGCCAGCCCGAGCCACGGGGACGGCGTGATTCTGCTGGTCGAGGACGAGGCCCCGGTGCGCGCCTTTGCAAGCCGCGCCTTGCGGCTGCGCGGCTATACGGTTCTGGAGGCGGACTGCGCTGAATCTGCATTGAAGACACTGGAAGACGCCGACCTGAACGTCGATCTGTTCGTCACGGACGTGGTGATGCCCGGCAAGGATGGCCCAAGCTGGGTGCGCGAGGCTTTGAAATCACGCCCCGAAGTGCGCGTGGTCTTCGTATCCGGCTATGCCGAAGACCGTTTGAACAACGATCAGGCGTCGATCCCGAATTCCGTTTTTCTGCCCAAACCGTTTTCTCTCGATCAGTTGACCGAGACGGTTCACAAGCAGTTGCACTAGCCACCTCCACGAGGCCGAAAATCAGCCGATGCTGTCGTAAAGATCGAACTCATCAGAAAACTTCCGCCGGAAACGCTCTGACACGTCCGCCGACAACGCGAGCGGCATCTCGGGCGAGACATTCTCGCGGCTGAGGTTCAGCGTCACATCCAGACGCTCTGACAGGAATGACTGCAAGCGCGGCTGGTCTTCGTAGCGAAACAGATGGGTGACCCCAACGCCGTTGGGTTGGGCTTCGAGAAATTTGAACTGACTGCCGACATCGGCAAATCCCGGTTTCTTCCCCTTCATGTAGGCCTGGACGAAGTCGTCAAAACTGATGCCATGGGTCGCATTGGGCTTGCCCGCCATGAACGGCCGCTGGCGATACCGCCACCAAGAGCCAAGCCAGCTGATCGGCTCGCGCATCACCGCCATCACCTCAAGCTCCGCATCGCAGACTTTCAGAAACATCGGCCGCACGAAGCGATTGTAGCGATAGACCGGCGCGTGTTTCAGCATCGGCGGCTCAGAGATCACCATATCCGCGCGTGGACGCAACGCAGTTTCGTAAGCCGTGGTGCCGGTCTTGGGCACAGACAAAAACGCAAGACGTTCTTTAAAGAAAACAAGCATTTACCGCAATAACCCCAAAGCCGCCGACCAAATTTCAAACCGTTCACCACTCTTTAACAACTATTGCCCCAAAGTAGGACAAGAAAAATTAGATTGTAATGTTCTCATTTTGTCCTCATATAGAACGTAATAAGAACATCGACGCAGCACAGGCAGCGATTGCCGCCCCCTTCGGGGTATGACACTAAGGGACGATATCAATGGCAACGGCAGATCTTTTGACAATGGACAGCAAGAAGAACGCGGACAAGCAAAAGGCGCTGGACAGTGCCCTGGCGCAGATCGAACGGCAATTCGGCAAGGGCTCGATCATGAAGCTGGGCGCGGAAGGCGCAGTCCAGGACATCACCGCCAGCTCGACCGGTTCGCTTGGTCTGGACATCGCGCTGGGGATCGGCGGCCTGCCGATGGGGCGTATCATCGAGATCTATGGTCCTGAATCCTCGGGCAAAACGACGCTGACCCTGCATTGCATCGCCGAGCAGCAAAAGGCGGGCGGCGTCTGTGCCTTTGTCGACGCAGAACACGCGCTTGATCCGCAATATGCCCGCAAGCTTGGCGTGGATATTGACGAGTTGCTGATTTCGCAGCCCGACACCGGCGAACAGGCGCTGGAGATCACCGACACCCTCGTGCGTTCGGGCGCGGTCAACATGGTCGTGGTCGATTCGGTCGCGGCCCTGACGCCAAAATCCGAGCTTGAGGGCGACATGGGCGACAGCAGCGTCGGCGTTCAGGCCCGTCTGATGAGTCAGGCCATGCGCAAACTGACCGGCTCTATCAGCCGCAGCAACTGCATGGTCATCTTCATCAACCAGATCCGGATGAAAATCGGCGTCATGTTCGGCTCACCGGAAACCACGACCGGCGGCAACGCGCTGAAATTCTACTCGTCCGTGCGTCTGGACATCCGCCGCATCGGCGCGCTGAAGGATCGTGACGAAGTGGTTGGCAACGCCACCCGCGTCAAGGTCGTGAAGAACAAGGTCGCCTCGCCGTTCAAACAGGTGGAATTCGACATCATGTATGGCGAAGGCATCTCGAAAATGGGCGAACTGCTGGACCTGGGTGTCAAGGCCGGTGTCGTCGAGAAATCAGGTGCCTGGTTCAGCTATGGCGACGAACGCATGGGGCAGGGCCGTGAGAACTCCAAGCAGTTCCTCAAGGACAACCCGTCGATTGCCTACGACATCGAGGACAAGATCCGTGCTGCACACGGGCTGGATTTCGGAGTGCGTCCCATCGGGGGTGATGACGATCTGGTCGAAGGTTAACCGCCCCAGAACCACCTGATTTTTGACAAGGCGCGCCCTCCGGTGCGCCTTGTACGTTTTGGCCGCTCTTTGCATGGTGGACAGCGGCAGAATGGGCGGGTATCCCATCGCAAAGCCACATTCCGCGCCAAAAAGGCCCAGTCCATATGCCCACGTTGAACGACATCCGATCCACCTTTCTGAACTTTTTCGAAAAGCAGGGGCATCAGATCGTGCCCTCCAGCCCGCTTGTCCCGCGCAACGATCCGACGCTGATGTTCGTGAACTCGGGCATGGTCCAGTTCAAGAACCTGTTCACCGGCGTCGAGACCCGCGATTACAACCGTGCGACCAGCGCGCAGAAATGTGTGCGCGCGGGCGGCAAGCACAATGACCTGGACAATGTCGGTTATACGGCGCGGCACCACACGTTCTTTGAAATGATGGGCAATTTCAGCTTCGGCGACTATTTCAAGGAACAGGCGATCACCTATGCCTGGGAGTTGCTGACCAAGGGGTTCGGCATTCCGGCGGAACGTCTGCTGGTGACAGTCTTTCACACCGATGATGAGGCTGCGAACATCTGGAAAAAGGTTGCGGGCCTGACCGATGACCGGATCATCCGCATTCCGACGTCGGATAACTTCTGGCAGATGGGCCCGACCGGCCCCTGCGGCCCTTGTTCCGAGATTTTCTACGATCACGGCGACCACATCTGGGGGGGCCCTCCGGGCTCGCCCGAAGAGGACGGCGACCGCTTCATCGAGATCTGGAACATCGTTTTCATGCAGAACGAGCAGTTCGAGGACGGCTCCATGACGCCGCTGGACATGCAGTCGATCGACACCGGCATGGGGCTGGAGCGGATCGGCGCGCTGCTTCAAGGCAAACACGACAACTATGACACCGATCTGATGCGCAATCTGATCGAGGCCAGCGCTGATGCGTCCAGCAGCGATCCCGATGGACCCGGCAAGACGCACCACCGCGTGATTGCCGACCACCTGCGCTCGACCTCGTTCCTGATCGCCGATGGCGTGATGCCGTCGAATGACGGGCGCGGCTATGTGCTGCGGCGGATCATGCGGCGCGCGATGCGCCATGCGCATTTGCTGGGCGCGAAGGATCCGATGATGCACCGGCTGGTGCCGGCATTGGTGCGCCAGATGGGTGCCGCCTATCCCGAACTCGGGCGGGCGCAGGCGCTGATCACCGAAACGCTCGAACTTGAAGAGACGCGGTTCAAACAAACGCTGGAACGCGGGTTGAAGCTGCTGGACGATGAGCTGACCGGGCTGCCGGAAGGCGCCGCATTGTCCGGCGCTGCGGCGTTCAAACTCTACGATACCTTCGGCTTTCCGCTCGATCTGACGCAGGACGCCCTTCGTGAAAAAGGCCGCAGCGTCGACACCGAAGGCTTCGACAGCGCGATGGCAGAGCAAAAGGCCAAGGCGCGCGCGGCCTGGTCCGGCTCTGGCGAAGCGGTGGACGCGACCGTGTGGTTCGACGTGGCAGACACGGCGGGCACCACCGATTTCCTCGGTTACGACACCGAAACGGCCGAGGGTCAGATCGTGGCGCTGGTGCAGGATGGCGCGCGCGTCGACGATGCGGGCGAAGGGCAGACCGTGCAGATCGCCCTGAACCAGACGCCGTTCTATGCAGAAAGCGGCGGGCAAGTGGGCGACACGGGCGTGATCCGAACCGACACGGGCATCGCGCGCGTGACCGACACGCGCAAGACTGCGGGCGTTTTCACGCATGTTGCGACTGTCGAAAAAGGCAGCATTGCCAAGGGGCAATCGGCCATTCTTGAAGTGGACAATGCTCGCCGCACGTCGATCCGTGCCAACCACTCGGCAACGCACCTGCTGCACGAGGCGCTGCGCAATGCGCTTGGCGAACATGTGGCGCAGCGCGGCTCGTTGAATGCGTCTGACCGGCTGCGGTTCGATTTCAGCCACGCGAAGGCTCTGAGCGCCGAGGAACTGGCGCAGGTCGAGACCGAGATCAACACCTACATCCGCCAGAACGCGACGGTCGAGACGCGGATCATGACACCCGACGATGCCCGCGCGATCGGAGCGCAGGCGCTTTTCGGCGAGAAATATGGCGATGAGGTGCGCGTCGTCTCGATGGGCCGCTCCGACACCGGCAAGGGTGGCGACGGGCAGACCTATTCGATCGAGCTTTGCGGTGGCACTCATGTGCGCCAGACCGGCGATATCGGCGCCTGCGTCATCCTGGGTGACAGCGCCAGCAGTGCCGGTGTGCGCCGGATCGAGGCGCTGACCGGGGCCGAGGCGCTGGCCTATCTGCGCAGCCAGGACACACGTCTGGTCGCCGTGGCGGACATGCTGAAAGCGCCTGCGACCGAAGTGCCGGACCGTGTGCGCGCGTTGATGGACGAACGCAAGGCGCTGACCAACGAGGTGGCGCAGCTGCGCCGCGAACTGGCGATGTCGGGCGGTGGCAAGGCCGAGGCGCAGGCCGAAGATGTGAACGGGACGGCTTTCATTGCGCAGGTGCTGAACGGTGTCACGGGCAAGGATCTTCCGGCCCTGATCGACGCCCACAAGGATCGCATCGGCTCTGGCGCGGTTCTGCTGATCGCCGACGATGGCGGCAAGGTCGCCGTGGCCGCCGGCGTGACCAAGGACAAGGTCGACACCATCAGCGCGGTCGATCTGGTCAAGGCCGCCGTGGCGGAGCTGGGCGGCAAGGGCGGCGGTGGCCGGGCCGACATGGCGCAGGGCGGCGCCAAGGATGCGGGCAACGCAGATGCAGCAATCAACGCGGCAAAAGCCGTCATCGGAGGATAACATGCCCGCACTTTGGATCGCACATGTCACAGTGACAGACGAAGAAGCCTATGCGAAATACGCCAAGCTCGCTGGCCCGGCCATCGCGGCCCACGGCGGCAGTTTCATCGCGCGCGGTGGCCGTTTTGTTCAACTCGAAGGCAAGGAGCGCCCCCGCAACGTAGTCGCGCGCTTTCCCGACGTTGAGACTGCCGAGAAATGCTATCACTCCGATGCCTACCAAGAGGCACTGTCCCACGCCCGCGGCGCGTCAGAGCGGGAATTGCTGATCGTCGAAACCTCGGACTGACCGCCAGCTTCTTTTGGCCAGAAATATCCCGGGGGAATTGGCCTGCAAGGCCAAGGGGGCAGCGCCCCGACGAACCCCGGCAGAGATAAAAAAAGGCGCCTCGTTACAGGGCGCCTTTTTCTTGTTCTATCTTGCAGAAATTAAGCCGATTTCGCCATTCGCTTGCGCTCGTGCGGGTCCAGATAACGCTTGCGCAGACGGATCGCGTTTGGCGTCACTTCGACCAGCTCGTCGTCGTCGATGTAGGCAATCGCCTCTTCCAGCGAAAGCGTGACGGGCGTGGTAAGGCGCACGGCCTCATCCGTGCCGGAGGCGCGCACGTTGGTCAGCTGCTTGCCTTTCAGCGGGTTCACTTCCAGATCGTTCTCGCGCGTGTGCTCGCCGATGATCATGCCGGTATAGACGGCTTCCTGCGCGCCGATGAAGAACTTGCCGCGGTCTTCCAGTTTCCACAGCGCATAGGACACCGAGGTGCCGTTTTCCATCGAGATCAGAACACCTGCGCGACGGCCCGGAATGACGCCCTTGTGCGGGGCCCAGCTGTGGAACACGCGGTTCAGAACGCCGGTGCCGCGTGTGTCGGTCAGGAATTCGCCGTGATAGCCGATCAGACCGCGCGAAGGCACATGGGCCACGATGCGGGTCTTGCCGGCGCCTGCGGGTTTCATTTCGACCAGTTCGCCCTTGCGTGCGCCGGTCATCTTTTCGATGACCGCACCCGAATATTCGTCATCCACGTCGATGGTGGCTTCTTCGATGGGCTCGTGACGTACGCCGTCGATGTCCCGAAACAGAACCTGCGGACGCGATATCGACAGCTCGAAGCCTTCGCGGCGCATGTTCTCGATCAGAACGCCCATCTGCAATTCGCCACGGCCCGCAACCTCGAAGGCCTCGCCGCCGGGAGTGTCGCTGATCTTGATGGCGACGTTGCTTTCGGCTTCCTTGTGCAGGCGGTCGCGGATGACGCGGCTTTGCACTTTCTTGCCGTCACGGCCTGCCAGCGGGCTGTCGTTGATGCCGAATGTAACGGTGATGGTGGGCGGGTCGATCGGCTGGGCCGGGATCGCCTCGGTCACGGAGGCATCCGCCAGCGTGTCGGCCACGGTCGCCTTGGTCATGCCTGCGATCGACACGATGTCACCGGCTTCGGCGACGTCGATGGCGGTCTGGTCCAGCCCGCGAAACGCCAGGATCTTGGTGCAGCGGAAGCTTTCGATCAGCTTGCCGTCACGCGACATCGCCTTGATCGTCTGGCCCGCCTTGACGGTGCCGGATTCGACACGGCCGGTCAGCAGGCGACCCAGGAACGGATCGCCGCCCAATGTGGTGGCCAGCATGCTGAACGCCTGATCGGTATTGGCGACCTGCTTTGGGGCTGGCACGTGGCTCAGGATCAGGTCGAAGAGCGCGTCCAGACCCTTGCGTGGGCCGTCCAGTTCCATATCGGCCCAGCCGTTGCGGCCCGAGGCGTACATGGTCGGGAAATCCAGCTGCTCGTCGGTCGCGTCCAGGTTGGCGAACAGATCAAAGCATTCGTCCAGCGCGCGGTCGGGCTCGCCGTCGGCCTTGTCGACCTTGTTGACCACGACGATGGGGCGCAGGCCCAGTTTCAACGCCTTCGAGGTCACGAATTTGGTTTGCGGCATCGGGCCTTCGGCGGCGTCGACCAGAAGCACCACACCATCGACCATCGACAGGATGCGTTCGACTTCACCGCCAAAGTCGGCGTGGCCGGGCGTGTCGACGATGTTGATCCGCGTGCCTTTCCATTCCACCGAGGTGGGTTTGGCAAAGATCGTGATGCCGCGTTCGCGTTCCAGATCGTTGCTGTCCATCGCGCGTTCGGTTGTCGCCTGATTTTCGCGATAGGTGCCCGATTGTTTCAGCAATTCGTCGACCAGTGTTGTTTTTCCGTGGTCAACGTGGGCGATGATTGCGATGTTGCGCAGTTCCATTGGGTCAGCCTTTAAGGGTAAGTTGCCGCGCGCATACCGTGCGGGTGCAGCAAAGGCCAGTGAAAAAGGGGTATGCGGCGCTTTGTCGGCGACAGTTGCCGCAAAAAGACCGTCAGATCAGTGCGGCGTGCTGTTTGAAAACAGGTGAATCACCAGAATGCCCGCGATGATCATGCCCAGACCTGCGAGCGCCGGAAGGTCCAGCCGCTGATTGAACAGCACGAACCCGATGCCCGCGATCATCACGATGCCGAGACCCGACCAGATCGCATAGACGATCCCGACGGGCATCACCTTGAGCACCAGCGACATGAAATAAAAGGACGCCGCATAGCACAGGATCACCGCCACGGACGGCCAGAGCCGCGAGAACTGCTGCGATGCCTGCAAAGCCGTGGTGCCGAGGGTTTCGGCGGCGACTGCGATGAACAGCCAGATATAGTGGGGAGGCAAGGGGTGATCTTCCTTTTGCGGGGCTCAGAGCGGCAGGGCCGTGCTGTCCTTGATGTCTTCCATGACGAAGCTGGCCGAAATATCCGCCACGGGCAAGCGCGCGATCAGCTGTTGGTAGAGCCGGTCATAGCCTGCCATGTCGGCCACGCGGGCGCGCACCAGATAATCCAGATCACCGGTCATGCGGTAAACGCTGAGGATGCCGGGAATGGCGTTCACCGCTGCAGAGAACCTGGCCTGCCAGTCGGGATCGTGGCTGCCCGTGCGGATCTGCATGAAGACCATCAGCGGCAGGCCGATCTTGGCGGGGTCCACCAGCGTCACGCGGCCGGTGATGATCCCTGCGTCTTCCATCAGACGGATGCGGCGCCAGCAGGCGTTGCGCGACAGTCCCACCACATCGCTGAGCGTGTCCAGCGACTGGCTGGCATCGCGTTGCAGTTCACACAGCAGGCGGGTATCTATGTCGTCCAAATTCAACATAAAGCCCACATACTGTGGATTTCCTCCCAGCACAACAGCCGATCTCGATTAATTTTGGGACCTATTCCAGCCCTGGCTGGGGCATATTGGCCGCACCGAAAACAGGAGCAGACCCATGATCGCACGTATTTTCCTCAGCCATCCCCGCGCCGTCGACGAAAGCTATTTCGAACATCTGCTGTTCGCGGGACGCTTTGCGGTGCGCTTGTTCGCGGCAGGCGGTGCGGCGCTGGTTCATGCGGTTATTCCCTGTCTGTTCGAAAAGACCGCCAGCCGGATGATTGCCCAAATGTATGCGCAGACCCACAACCGGGGTCAATGACGCATGTGTCGCTGGGCGGCTTATATTGGTGCGCCGATCTTCATGGACGGGCTGGTCACCAGCCCCGGTCATTCACTGGTGCACCAGTCGCGTGCGGCTAGTGAATGCAAGACGGCCCTTAACGGTGACGGTGTCGGCGTCGCCTGGTACGGCGAGCGGGCCGAGCCGGGGCTGTACCGCGACGTCTATCCCGCGTGGTCCGATCCCAACCTCAAGGCGCTGTGCACGACGGTGAAAAGCCACGCGTTCATGGCACATGTCCGCGCGTCGACCGGATCGGCCACCAGCCGCAACAACTGCCATCCCTTCGCCTGCAGGCGCTGGAGCTTCATGCACAACGGGCAGGTGGGCGGGTTCGACCGGTTCCGCAGACTGGCGGATATGGGCGTTTCGGATGCTCTGTATCCTCATCGGCGTGGGGCGACGGACAGTGAATTGCTGTTTCTCTATGCAATCGAGGAAGGGCTGGAGCGCGCGCCCGAGCTGGCGATGATCGCGGCACATGCGCGGCTGGAGGCGATGTCGCGGGCCAATGGCACCACGCCGCATCTGCGGTCGTCGGCGGCGTGGATGGACGGAGAGCGGCTGTTCGTGCTGCGTTATTCCACCGATCACATCGCGCCCACGGTCTATTACCGGCGTGGTCCCGACGATCTGGGTTGGTTCGTGGTGTCCGAGCCGCCGGAACTGGGGCAGGCGGGCTGGACCGAACTGCCAGCGGGGCATCTGGCGGCATTTTCGAACGCGGGTGTCGTCCTCACGCCCATGTCGGAGACTGTCGCGACCGCTGCCTGATAGGAGACGAAAAAGGCCGCCTTTGAAGGGCGGCCTTTGCGTCAGAGATCAGCCATTCAGCGCTGCGTTCAGGTTCTCGTCGACTTTCTCAAGGAACCCCATCGTGGTCAGCCAGCCCTGATCGGGGCCGACCAGCAGCGCCAGATCCTTGGTCATGAAGCCGCTTTCGACCGTGTCCACGACGACCTTTTCCAGCGTGTTGGCAAATTCGGTCAGGGCCGCATTGTCGTCCAGCTTGCCGCGATGTTTCAGCCCACCGGTCCACGCATAGATCGACGCGATCGAGTTGGTCGAGGTCTGCTCGCCCTTCTGGTGCTGACGATAGTGGCGGGTGACGGTGCCGTGGGCAGCCTCCGCCTCGACGATCTTGCCGTCGGGGGTCATCAGCAGCGAGGTCATCAACCCGAGCGAGCCAAAGCCCTGCGCCACGGTGTCGGATTGCACGTCGCCGTCGTAGTTCTTGCAGGCCCAGACATAGCCGCCCGACCACTTCATCGCCGAGGCGACCATATCGTCGATCAGGCGGTGTTCGTACCAGATGTTCGCCGCCTTGAACTTGTCTGCGAATTCGGCGTCATAGACCTCCTGGAAGATGTCCTTGAAGCGCCCGTCATAGGCTTTGAGGATGGTGTTCTTGGTCGACAGATACACCGGATAGCCGCGGATCAGCCCGTAGTTGAGCGAGGCGCGGGCAAAGTCGTAGATCGAGGCGTCGAGGTTGTACATGCCCATTGCCACACCGGCGGCGGGGGCGTCGAAGACCTCGCGTTCGATGGTTTCGCCGTCTTCGCCCACGAATGTCATCGTCAGCTTGCCCGGTCCGGGAAAGCGGAAGTCGGTGGCGCGGTACTGGTCGCCGTAAGCGTGACGGCCCACGACGATCGGTTGGGTCCAGCCCGGCACCAGACGCGGCACGTTCCTGCAGATGATCGGCTCGCGGAAGATCACGCCGCCCAGGATGTTGCGGATGGTGCCATTGGGCGAGCGGTACATGCGTTTGAGGCCAAATTCCTCGACCCGCGCCTCGTCGGGCGTGATCGTCGCACATTTGACGGCGACGCCCACCTCCTTGGTCTTTTCGGCGGCATCGACGGTGATCTGGTCGTCGGTCGCATCGCGGCTTTCGATGCCCAGATCGTAATAGAGCAGGTCGATGTCGAGATAGGGCAGGATCAGTTTCTTCTTGATGAACTCCCAGATGATGCGGGTCATCTCGTCACCGTCCATCTCGACGATGGGGTTCTCTACCTTGATCTTGCTCATGGTCGTTTCCTTTTCCACGGGGACGTTTGCAGTTGCGCCCGATGTAGCGCAGAAACATCCCATCGAAAAGGGTGTATACAATAGTATACCGTTTGATCTGGCTGAAAATCGTCCAGTTACCAGAACGCCGCCGTCATGGGGGGACGACGGCGCTCGGTCTGCCTCTTGCGGCGCGATTGGGCACGCCTCTGCTCGGCAGGTCTTTACTTGGCGGTGATGACCGTCATGACCAGCTTGTCGTCGATCCTGATCGGCCCGTCTTCCTTGGCGCCAAGCGTGTATTCAAAGACGCCGGTTTTCATGCCGCCGGCTTCGCTGTGCACCATCAGCATCAGCATGTCGCCCGATGCCACGTCTTCCTGAAGGATGGCGGCCACGTCCATGTTTTCGCCCTTGCGCAGCGGCGCATAGCCGACGACGGGGCCGGGTGCCATCTCGGCATCGGTGCGGTGCACGACCAGCCAGCCGTTTTCGCCTGCGGTGATCTTGTCAGCCGACACGACGCCGTTCTCGACGCTTTGATCGGCTGCCTCGACGGACGGTGCCATCGCGTGTGCTGCGGCGAACACGCCTGTGGCGGTGACGGAAAGGGCGAGTGCGATAAGTGTGGTTTTCATCTTCATGATCCTCCTTGGTCTGTCATATGCCGGCCAGAGTGCATCTGACCCGGTCAAACACAGTCACGCAAAGAACGCGCGGAAGTTTCAGAGGTTGTAAAAAAATTCAGCGGTTCGCGAAAAAGCTGACCAGCAGGGGGCGCAGCCAGGCCCAGATCACCGGTGCACCGCGCTGGATCGGCACGCCGACGCGGGTGTCCATCTGGTCCATGGTGACATCGTATTCGGTCCATGTGCCGCCGCCGCTGTGCAGGTTGCCCACGGGCGTCTGCGTGCGGTCGATGGCCTTGGCGAATTGTGCGTCGGGGGTCTGGGCCGCCTCGAATTCATCCCAGAGCGCGCGAAAATCGCGGGCCTGATCGTCGGGCAGCAGGTTGAACAGGCGGTCGGCGGCGGCGGCTTCCTTCAGCGCCATCGCGGCGTGGTCCACATGCCCGTGGATCGGGGCGTCGCCTGCGTCTATCTCGACGATGTCGTGGATCAGCAGCATCTGCATCACGCGGGTGGCATCGACGCCGTCGCCCGCGTGTTCCGCCAGCACGCAGGCATAAAGCATGATGTGCCAGGAATGTTCGGCCGAATTTTCATGCCGCGAATTGTCCAGCAGCCTTGAGGCGCGCAGGATGCCCTTCAGCTTGTCCGCCTCGCGCAGGAATGCCATCTGGCGGTTGAGGCGGTCGTGCTGGTCTGCGGTCAGATCGGGCAAGGGAGCGGATTGCGTCATCGCTGGTGCTATCCGTCCGACTGGGCCTGAAACTCCTTGAGTTTCTTGACCAGAAACGCGCGGCCCTGCTGTTCGGCCATCCGGGTGCGGATCGCCGTCAGAAACGCCTCTTCCAGCGTTTGCGACGATGCGCCCAGAACTTCGCCCAGCTTCATGAACAGCCGGTCATCGCCGATCTTGCGTTGAACGGCGATGCATTCCTCGGCCAGCTTGTTGGCCATGTCGAGAACGGACTGGTCGGTCATCAGCGGCTGTTTTCGGTCAGACGTCGTTTCACATAGTCGGTGGTGGTGTCGATCAGCGTATCCAGATGCGGCTCTTCAAAGAAGTGACCGGCGCCTTCGACTTCGGTGTGGGTGATGGTGATGCCCTTTTGCTCGTGCAGCTTGTTGACCAGCGACGTCGTATCGGCGGGCGGTGCCACGCGGTCGGCGCTGCCGTTGATCACCAGACCCGAAGCGGGGCAGGGCGCCAGGAACGAAAAGTCGTACATGTTGGCAGGTGGCGACACCGAAATGAACCCGGTGATCTCGGGGCGGCGCATCAGCAACTGCATTCCGATCCACGCGCCGAAGGAAAAGCCCGCGACCCAGCAATGTTTCGAGTTGTTGTTCATCGACTGCAGGTAATCCAGCGCCGATGCCGCGTCTGACAGCTCGCCGATGCCCTGATCGTATTCGCCCTGGCTTCGGCCGACGCCGCGGAAATTGAACCGCAGGACGGTGAATCCCATGTTGTAGAAGGCATAATGCATCCGGTGAACCACCTTGTGATTCATCGTGCCGCCGAACTGGGGGTGGGGATGCAGAACGATCGCAATCGGTGCGTCACGTTCTTTTTGCGGGTGATAACGGCCTTCGAGACGGCCTTCGGGTCCGGGAAAAATGACCTCGGGCATGGGCATCCTGTGATTTGGCGTTTCAAGGACCGGATTTCTTGACGAAATCACTCGGCTACCTTAGAACGGTTCTAATTGGAGCGACGGGCGCTTGCGACCAACGCGGTTCAAAGGGATGTAGGCCCTTGGCGCGCAGAGGTCAATCTGTCACTGCGTCGGGCGGTATCTTGTGGAGTGGACGATATGAAGCTGTCAACGAAGGGGCGTTACGCGATGGTCGCATTGTCTGACATCGCCTTGCAGCCCGCGGGGTCCTTGGTGAACCTCGGCGATATCGCGACCCGCCAGTCGGTGTCGCTGCCCTATCTGGAACAGCTTTTCGTCAAGTTGCGGCGCGCCAATCTGGTGGCGTCGGTGCGCGGACCGGGCGGCGGTTACAGGCTGGCGCGGCCAGCGTCCGACATCCGCGTGGTCGACGTGCTGAGCGCGGTCGACGAAAAGGTGGACGCGATGCACAAGGGGGCAGGTGCCTCGGGCGGGACCTCGGGCAGCCGCGCGCAATCGCTGAACAACCGGTTGTGGGAGGGGTTGAGCGCGCATGTCTACGTGTTCCTGCATCAGACCCGGCTGTCAGATGTGATCGACAACGAACTGGCACCCTGTCCGGCGGTGCCGAACCTGTTTGCGGTGGTCGACGAGCTGTAATCGTGGGCGATGTCCGAAACCGAATTGAAACCTGAGAAGTGAACATGCGGATCTATCTGGATCACAATGCAACCAGCCCTTTGCGGGCCGAGGCGCGCAGCGCGATGATCGCGGCGATGGACCTGGTGGGCAATCCGTCCAGCGTTCATGCCGAGGGGCGCGCGGCCAAGTCGCTGATGGAGCGGGCGCGTGCGGACGTGGCCGAGGCACTGGGGGCAGAGGACGCGGATATCGTGTTCACGTCCGGTGCGACCGAAGCGGCTGCGCTGGCCTGTGCCGGGCGCGATCTGGCGGGCGCTGCGGTGGAACATGACGCGGTTGGTGCCTGGGTGCGCGATGCGCTGGCGGTGGATGCGCAAGGTGCGGTGACGGTGGACGATCCGGGCACATCGGTCCTGCAACTGGCGAACTCGGAAACCGGGGTGCTGCAACAGGTGCCCGCAGGCATCGCCGTCTGCGACATGACGCAGGTGTTCGGCAAGCTGCCGCTGGATTTCATGGCGACGGGCGCGCGCATGGCGCTGGTGTCGGCGCACAAGCTGGGCGGGCCCAAGGGCATCGGCGCGCTGGTGCTGCGGCGCGGGCAGGAGGTGCCTGCGCAGATCAAGGGGGGCGGGCAGGAAATGGGCCGCCGGTCGGGCACCGAGAACATCATCGGCATGGTCGGTTTTGCCGCCGCCGCGAAGGCCGCGATGCGCGATGTGAACGACGGGCACTGGGACCGGGTTGCGCAACTTAGAAATATTCTAGAAAACGGGCTTGAGGCTGCGTCAAGGAAGACTATTTTTGTCGGGAAAGATGCGAACGATTTGGAATCGCCAAAAGCGGTCGCGCGTCTGCCCAACACCAGCTGTTTCGTGACCCCCGGATGGAAGGGCGAAACGCAAGTGATGCAGATGGACCTGGCCGGATTTGCCGTATCGGCAGGATCGGCCTGTTCCAGCGGCAAGGTGCGCGCCAGCCGTGTGCTGACCGCGATGGGCTTTTCGCCCGCCGATGCCGCCAGTGCGGTGCGCGTGTCGCTGGGGCTGGAGACGACAGAGAATGATGTGCTGCGGTTCATAGAGGCATGGACCGACAAGCTGAGCAAACACGAGGCGCGCGCCGCTTGACGCGCGGCGCCTTAATGGAAGGAAGTCTGGTTTGGACAAAGTATTGGAAAACGACGGCGTCAAAGAAGGCGTCGATCAGGAGACCGTAGATGCCGTTCGCGAGGTTGGCGGCGCCTATAAGCACGGTTGGAACACCGATATCGAGATGGAATATGCCCCCAAGGGGCTGACCACGGACATCGTCAAGCTGATCTCCGAGAAGAACGAAGAACCGGCCTGGATGCTGGAATGGCGGCTGGAGGCCTACGCGCGCTGGCTGACCAAGGAAGAGCCCGATTGGGCGATGGTCGACTATCCCGAAATCGACTTTCAGGACCAGTATTACTATGCGCGTCCCAAAAGCATGGAGGTCAAGCCGAAGTCGCTGGACGAGGTTGATCCCAAGCTGTTGGAAACCTACGCCAAGCTGGGCATTCCGCTGAAGGAACAGATGATCCTGGCCGGTGTCGAGGGTGCCGAAAATGCCCCTGCCGAAGGCCGCAAGGTCGCCGTGGACGCGGTGTTCGATTCCGTATCCGTCGGCACCACCTTTCAGGCCGAGTTGAAGAAGGCGGGTGTGATCTTCTGCTCGATCTCCGAGGCGATCCGCGAATACCCCGACCTGGTCAAGAAATACCTGGGCTCGGTCGTGCCGGTCAGCGACAACTTCTATGCGACGCTGAACTCGGCCGTGTTTTCGGACGGCTCGTTCGTCTACGTGCCGCCGGGTGTGCGCTGTCCGATGGAGCTATCGACGTATTTCCGCATCAACGCGGAAAACACCGGACAGTTCGAACGCACGCTGATTATCGCGGACAAGGGCAGCTATGTGTCCTATCTGGAAGGGTGCACGGCGCCCGCGCGCGACATCGCGCAGCTGCACGCCGCCGTGGTCGAAATCATCATCGAAGAAGACGCCGAAGTGAAATATTCGACCGTTCAGAACTGGTATCCCGGTGACGAGAACGGCAAGGGCGGCATCTATAACTTCGTGACCAAACGCGCCGATTGCCGGGGCGACCGGGCCAAGGTGATGTGGACACAGGTGGAAACCGGGTCGGCCGTGACGTGGAAATACCCATCGTGCATCCTGCGCGGCGACGACAGCCAGGGTGAATTCTATTCGATCGCCATCGCCAACAACATGCAGCAGGCCGACACCGGCACCAAGATGGTGCACCTGGGCAAGCGGACCAAATCGCGCATCGTCTCCAAGGGCATCAGCGCGGGCCGCGCGCAGAACACCTATCGCGGTCTTGTGTCGATGCACCCCAAGGCCAAGGAATCGCGCAACTATACCCAGTGCGACAGCTTGCTGATCGGCGACAAATGCGGGGCGCACACGGTGCCCTATATCGAGGTCAAGAACAACTCGAGCCGGGTCGAGCACGAGGCGACCACGTCCAAGGTGGACGACGACCAGCTGTTCTATTGCCGCTCGCGCGGGATGGACGAGGAAGAGGCCGTCGCATTGGTCGTCAACGGGTTCTGCAAGGACGTGTTGCAGGCGCTGCCGATGGAATTTGCGATGGAAGCCCAGGCACTTGTCGCGATTTCGCTGGAAGGGTCGGTGGGCTGATCCATGACTGCGGGCGCGCCCATAGCTCTGCATTGGTGGAAGGCGGTGCCGAATTTCGGCGACGCGATTTCCGCCATGGTGGTGGCCCATGTGTCGGGCCGCCCCGTGACCCATGCGGGCGCGGGCGCTGCGGATCTGTTCGCCATCGGCTCGATCATCCAGGTGGCGCGCCGGGCGCATCAGGACGCCCGCGCCGACGGGGTGAAACCGTGGATCTGGGGCAGCGGCATGCTGGCGCCGGTGAACCGCGATTTCCTGCCCAATGTGCAGATCGCGGCGGTGCGCGGGCCGGTGACGGCAGCGCTGTTGCAGATCGAGACCGACAGGTTTGGCGACCCCGGTCTGCTGATCTCGGACGTGATTGCAGATGTGCCCAAGCGCACCGACCGGATCGGCATCGTGCCGCATCACACGCTGGTGGACGAGACGGCGGCAGTTGTGACCGATCCGCGCTATTTGCTGATCGACCCACGTGGCGACGCCACAGAGGTTTGCCGCCAGATTGCATCCTGCGCCCATGTCTTCGCCTCGTCATTGCACGGGCTGATCGTGGCCGATGCTTTCGGTGTGCCGAACACATGGGTGGCCCCGAGCGGTCAGGGCCACCTGAAATTTCATGACTACGCGGCGGGCGTGGGGCGCAGTCTGATTGCACCCATCGCATTGGGTGATATTGCAGGCTTCGACATGGCCTCTGCCCAGCCACCGCAGGCCTATGCGCAGGGCATCGACCGCGCCCGCGCCGCGCTGAAGACCACATTCCCGGCACCTTTGCGTGCCGCACCGCACATGGCGTCAGCCTGACGCCCCGAGATGAAGAAAGAGAAAAGATATGTTGAAGATCAATAACCTGCACGTGCAACTTGAAGAAGAAGACAAGCAAATCCTGAAGGGTGTGAACCTTGAGGTCGAGCCGGGCAAGGTGCATGCGATCATGGGCCCCAACGGCTCGGGCAAATCGACGCTTTCCTATGTTCTGGCGGGCCGTCCCGGTTACCAGGTGACCGAAGGCACCGCACATCTGGGCGACGTCGATCTGCTGGACATCGAACCCGAAGAGCGCGCCGCCGCCGGTCTGTTCCTTGCGTTTCAGTATCCCGTAGAGATCCCCGGCGTGGGCAACATGACCTTTTTGCGCACCGCCGTGAACGCGCAGCGCAAGGCGCGCGGGGAAGAGGAAATGAGCGCGGCAGATTTCCTCAAGGTGATCCGCGCCAAGGCGAAGGATCTGAAGATCGACGCCGACATGCTGAAACGCCCCGTCAACGTCGGCTTTTCCGGCGGCGAGAAAAAGCGCAACGAAATCCTGCAGATGGCGATGCTTGAGCCGAAAATGTGCATCCTCGACGAGACGGATTCAGGACTGGACGTCGATGCGATGAAACTGGTCTCCGAAGGCGTGAATGCCCTGCGCGATGAAGGTCGCGGGTTTCTGGTGATCACCCACTATCAACGTCTGCTGGATCACATCAAACCCGATGTGGTGCACATCATGGCGGACGGTCGTATCATCAAAACCGGCGGTCCCGAGCTGGCGCTGGAAGTCGAGAACAACGGCTACACCGATATCCTGTCCGAGGTGGCGTAATGGCAGCCCCCAAACAGATCAACACCACCGAGACCGAGGCGCGCATCGACACGCTGACCCTGCCGCAGGACGGATGGTCGGCTGCGTCGCGTGCCGATGCGCAGAGCCGTCTGCGCGCGATGGGCCTGCCGGGTCGTCGTGACGAGTACTGGAAATTCACCCGTCCCGACGCGCTGGTGCAGGCAGATGTGCCCGCAGCCGAGGTGTTCCAAAGCGACGAAGCGCCGCTGATGGACGGCCAGCCCTGCCTGCGCGTGGTCTTTGTCGATGGCGTGTTTGACGCCGATGCCTCGGACGATCTGGCGCTGGAGGGTATCGAGATCAGCCGCCTGGCCGATACCTCTGCCGATATCCACTGGGCGCAGTCGCTGCATGGCACGCTGGAAACCGCAGGGCAAAGCCCGGTGGCGCGTCCGCTGGCCACGCTGGCGACCGCCTATGCCACCGACGGTCTGCTGATCCGGGTGACCGGCCAGCCCGACAAGCCGGTGAACGTGATCTACAACCGTTCGGGCGACAGTGCCGACGTGATGCTGCACCATGTGGTCAAGCTGGAGCAGGGCACCAAGCTGACGCTGTTGGAAAGCGGCCCTGCGGCTGCGCGCCTGAATACGGTGATGGAGGTCGATGTGGCCGACACCGCCGCATTCCACCATGTGCGCACGCAAGGACGCGACCACCAACGGCTGGCCGCGACCCATGTGTTTGCGCGTCTTGGCACGGAAAGCATCTTCAAGTCATTCACCATGACCGCGAATGGCAAGATGACCCGCAACGAATGCGTGCTTGAGCTGACCGGTGACGATGCCGTGGCCCACGTGGCGGGTGCCTGCGTCGGCGACGGCGATTTTCACCACGACGATACGGTTTTCATCACCCATGACGCGGTGAACTGCGAAAGCCGCCAGGTGTTCAAGAAGGTGCTGCGCAACGGTGCCACCGGTGTGTTTCAGGGCAAGATCCTGGTCAAGGCCGGTGCCCAGAAGACCGACGGCTATCAGATCAGCCAGTCGTTGCTGCTGGACGGCGATAGCCAGTTTCTGGCCAAGCCCGAGCTTGAGATCTATGCCGATGATGTGGCCTGTTCGCACGGTTCGACCTCCGGTGCGATCGACGAAGAGGCGCTGTTCTACCTGCGGTCGCGCGGTGTGCCCGAGGATCAGGCGACGAACCTGCTGACGCTGGCGTTCCTGGCCGAAGCGGTTCAGGAAATCGAGGACGAGGACCTGCGCGCCGACATCGAAACCCGCATGTCGGGTTGGCTTGAGCGTCACCGGACCTGATGGCTGTCACGACCGACATCGTGGCCACCTACCGGGGGCCGGCTGCGGTGATCCGCAAACTGCTGGGGCAGGGCACGCGTGAAGACCGTGCCCTGATCTATGTCATGGCCGGGTGCCTGATCGTCTTCGTGGCGCAATTGCCGCGCCTGTCACGGGTGGCGCATCTGACCGGGCAGGATTTCCAGATGCTGATGGGGGGCACGCTGCTGGCGTGGGTCTTCATCATGCCGCTGGTTCTGTATATTCTTGCGTTCCTCGCCCGGATGGTCGGCAGGCTGCTTGGCGGGCAGGGCACCGGCTATGGCGCGCGTCTGGCGCTGTTCTGGGCGGTGCTGGCCTCCAGCCCGCTGATATTGCTGCACGGTCTGGTCGCGGGCTTCATCGGCACGGGGCCTGCGTTGACCTCGGTCGGCGTGATCTGGCTCTGTGCATTTGGATGGTTCTGGATCGGCGGATCATTGGCTCAGGAAAGGGCAGCGGCATGAGCATGCGTGATTTCAATTGGGGCGGGCTGATCGCGATGTCCCTGCGCGCGCCGCGCATGGCGGCGGCGACGTTGATCAATCTGAACCTGCCAAGTGGTGTGATCTGGACCGCGCTGGCGCTGGTCAGTTGCGGCAACGCCATTCTGGCGGGCATATCCGAGCTGATCTTTCCGTCGCCGATGGAAATACCCGCTGTTCTGGCCAATCCGCTGATGTTGTTCGTGCTTTTGGCCGGGGGCGTGGTGATCTCGTCCTATGCGCTGGTCTGGGGCGGATCGAAATTTGGCGGAGACGGTCGTCTGGAAGACGTCGCCATCGTGCTGACCTGGCTGCAGGCCCTGCGTGCGCTGGCGCAGGCCGTGGTCGTGGTGCTGGCGATCCTGTCGCCGGGGCTTGCGGGGCTGTTCGCGATGGTGGTGATGTTCGCGGGTCTGTGGATCATGGCGAATTTCGTGGCACAGGCGTTGAATTTTGCCTCGGCCTGGAAGGCGTTCGGCCTGATGCTGGGCCTGATGGTAGGGTTTGTTTTTGTCATCGTCCTGTTGCTGATGCTGACAGGGTTCGGAATGGGTGGGTGATGCCGATGTATGATGTTGCAAAGATACGGGCCGATTTTCCGATCCTCGCGCGCGAAGTGAACGGCAAGCCCTTGGTTTACCTCGACAATGGTGCTTCGGCGCAAAAGCCGCAGGTGGTGATCGACGCGATCACCCAAGGCTATGCCCATGAATATGCCAACGTGCACCGCGGCCTGCATTACCTGTCGAACCTGGCCACTGATAAATATGAGGCCGTGCGCGGCACCGTCGCGCGTTTTCTCAATGCCGCGTCCGAGGATCACATCATCTTCAATTCAGGCACCACCGAGGGCATCAATATGGTCGCCTACGGCTGGGCCATGCCACGGCTGCAGGCAGGGGACGAGATCGTGCTGAGCGTGATGGAACACCACGCCAACATCGTGCCCTGGCATTTCCTGCGCGAACGTCAGGGTGTCGTGATCAAATGGGTCGATGTGGACAGCACCGGCGCGCTGGACCCGCAGGCGGTGATCGACGCCATCGGCCCCAGGACCCGGCTGGTCGCCGTCACGCATATGTCCAACATGCTGGGCACGAAGGTCGACATCAAGACGATCTGCGCCGGGGCCCATGCCAAGGGCGTGCCGGTTTTGGTCGACGGCAGCCAGGCTGCCGTGCATATGCCCGTGGATGTGCAGGATCTGGACGCGGATTTCTACGCGATCACCGGGCACAAGCTTTACGGCCCGTCGAGTTCCGGCGCGATCTATGTGCACCCCGACCGGATGGCCGAGATGCGCCCGTTCATGGGCGGCGGCGACATGATCCGCGAAGTGACCAAGGACGCGGTGATCTACAACGATCCGCCGATGCGCTTCGAGGCCGGAACCCCCGGCATCGTCTCGATGATCGGTCTGGGCGTGGCGCTCGAATACATGATGGGCCATGGCATGCAGGCGATTGCCGATCACGAGGCAGGATTGCGCGACTATGCCGTGCAGCGTCTGGGCGGTCTCAACTGGTTGCAATTGCAGGGCACCACCGCCGACAAGGGCGCGATCTTCAGCTTTACGCTTGAGGGTGCGGCGCACGCGCATGACGTCTCGACGATCCTCGACAAGAAGGGCGTCGCGGTGCGCGCGGGCCAGCATTGCGTCGGCCCGTTGATGGAGCACATGGGCCTGACCGCAACCTGCCGCGCGTCCTTTGGCATGTACAACACGACGGCTGAGGTCGATGCCCTGGTTGACGCGCTTGAGTTGGCGCACGACCTCTTTGGCTGAGGTTGGCGATTTCTCTCTGCGCGCGGGGCACCATCTGCCGCAGCGGGGCATTTAACAATTGCAGGTGCTGCGCCCCAAAGCTATACCGCCTCCAAGTGGACCATTAGCTCAGCTGGATAGAGCGCTGCCCTCCGAAGGCAGAGGCCAGAGGTTCGAATCCTCTATGGTCCGCCATTTCACTTCGAACTTAGCGATAAGATGCGCAGGCTTTCGGCCGTGACGCTGAGCGTTTTCGCTATATCACGCAAAAGAGATGCCGCCGTGGGAACCATTTCCGCAGAAGGGTGTTACCCATGTACCTGCGCGGCACTGCTTCTCATCCCCCGAGCTTCAATGCAGTCCTGTCGCCGCGCAGCAAAAAGGGCGCCGATCCGGGCGCCCTTTTTCGCAAGTTCGATCCAAGGTGGCTGCTTAGCCGCCCCAGTTGCGCACGGCACCGCAGTCCATGTGGACAAAGTTCGAGCCGGAATAGCGCCCGACGCCGCCGCCATGGCAGGCAGATGCGGCCTGTGCGATCTGGTTGACCGACCGTGAGGACAGCCGCAGATCAGCTGCCTGGCCCTTCATGTGAAGCGAATTTTTCGCAACACCGCCACTGCGCGAGCGCAGCATCGCGTTCGTCTTGGGCGAACGGTAGCCCGACAACAGCATGTAGGGTTCGTTGACATCCATCAGATTGTGCGCGGCGGCCATGATATCAACGGTGCGCAGGTCCATCCTGACCACATCGTCGGTGCGCCAATCACGCATGAACTGATTGATTTCATTGACGGCGTCACCGATATAGTCGCCCTCGATCCAATAGATCATATCCAGCCGTTCACCGGTGCGGCCCGAATACATGCGGATGCGCCGGATGTCGCCGGCGCCGCGCAAAAAGCCGGCTGCGTTGGAAAGTGTTGGTGCTGCGGCCACTGTCGTTGCAGCGAATGCGCCCAAGAGTGCGCGGCGGGTCATCCCCGTAGTGCATTTTTCAGTCATGATTCTGCGCCGTCCCGTAAGTCTGCCTGGCCGTGATGTTACACGGGCAATTTCATCTCATCCCCAGATGTGGGAACTGTATTACATAGCGAGAATCGTTAACCAAGTGTTGAATCCCGAGGGTTCCGACTATCAAGAGTTTTAGGCGAATTTTTGCGCACAATCGGGAGCATGTGCTTTTCCTGCCCTTGGGCGATGCAAGCCCGCCTCAGAGGACACACTTATCTAAAATCCCGCGTAAAAGTGAGTGGACAGCAGTGCACTCGCCGTAGGACAAGCGTCTCAAACACTTTGCGACCATCTGGATTGGGATTATCATGACGCTTTCAGGCAACAGAATTTGGACGGTCTTGGCCGCGCTGGCAACGATCCTCGCTCTCTGGAGCGTGCCGGCCTCTGCGCAGGTCACCGCGTTCAAACAGGCCGTCGCCGAGGCCGCGTCGAGCGACAAGGATATCGCCGCGTTCTATCAATCCAATGGCTACGACAGCATCTGGACAGGCGGCACCAGCCGCGACCGCGACCGCCGCGCGGCGCTGATCAGGGCGCTGGAAACTGCCGACGATCACGGTCTGCCGGTGTCTCGATATGACCCTCAGGCGTTGATTGCAAAGATGAAATCGGCCCGCACCCCGCGCGACATGGGGCTGGTCGAGGTCGAGATCAGCCGCGTGTTCCTGCAATATGCGCGCGACGTGCAGACCGGCCTGCTGGTGCCTTCGCGTGTCGACAGCCGCATCGTGCGGCAGGTGCCTTACCGGGACCGCACGTCCTATCTGGTGAATTTCACCAAATCCTCGCCCACGGGTTTCTTCAAGGCGCTGCCGCCCAGAACCCACGAATACACCGCGCTGATGAAGCAAAAGCTGCGGATGGAGCGTTTGATGGCCGAAGGTGGCTGGGGCCAGACGGTGCCTGCAGGCAAGCTTGAGCCCGGACAATCCGGCAATGCCGTGGTGATCATGCGCAACCGCCTGATGGCGATGGGTTTTCTTGATCGCACCGCCTCGCAATCCTACGACGCCAAGATGACGGCGGCAGTGCAGCAGTTTCAGTTGGCACATGGGCTGGCTGTCGACGGCGTGGCCGGTCAGACAACCCTGGTCGAGATGAACCGCTCGGTCGAGGAGCGTCTGCAGTCGATCATCGTCGCGATGGAGCGCGAACGCTGGATGAACAAGGAACGCGGCAGCCGCCATATCCTTGTGAACATTCCCGATTTCACCGCCAAGGTGATCGACAACGGCAAGCTTACCTTCGAGACACGCTCGGTTGTCGGTGCCACCAACTCCGACCGTCCGACGCCTGAATTTTCCGACGTGATGGAGTTCATGGTCATCAACCCCAGTTGGTATGTCCCGCGATCCATTGTGACCTCGGAATATCTGCCCGCGCTGAAGCGGAACCCCAACGCGGTCAGCCACATCGAGATCACCGACAGCAAGGGCCGCCGGATCAACCGCGGCGCGGTGAACTTCAACCAGTACACCGAGCGCACGTTCCCGTTCTCGATGCGCCAGCCGCCCAGCAAGGGCAACGCGCTGGGTCTGGTGAAGTTCATGTTCCCGAACCGTCACAACATCTACTTGCACGATACCCCCTCCAAAAGCCTGTTTGACCGCGAATCCCGCGCGTTCAGCCACGGCTGCGTGCGTCTGGCCGATCCGTTCGATTTTGCATATACGCTGCTGGCCAAGCAGACGAGCGACCCCAAGGGGCTGTTCCAGGGCAAGCTGGCAAGCGGCAACGAGCAGACCGTGATGCTGGAGCAGCCGGTGCCGGTGCACATCATCTACCGCACCGCCTTTACCACGCCGAAGGGCGACACCCAGTACCGCCGCGACATCTATGGCCGCGACGCGAGGATCTGGGATGCTCTGTCTCAGGCAGGGGTGGCCTTGCGCGCGGTTCAGGGTTAATTCGGTCCCCAAAAGGGGAAATGCGATGCATTATTCGGTAAAAGAGATTGCAGCGGCGCTTGGGGCGGAAGCCTTTGGCGCCGTTGACCTTTTGATCACCGGCGTGAATGAGCCGGCGCTTGCCTCGGCGGATCAGCTGGCGATGGCCACCTCTGCCAAATATGCCGAAAGCCTGTCGATGGGGTCTGCGCGCGCCGCCGTCCTGTGGCAGGGCGCGGATTGGCAGGCGCTGGGGCTTGAGGCCGCAATCGTGCCCGCGCGACCCCGTTTCGCGATGGCGGGGCTGACCCGGATGATGGACCGGGGGCAGGGATATGGCACGGGTATCCATCCCAGTGCGGTAATCGACCCCACCGCCAAAATCGCGAGTGACGTCAGCATCGGCCCGCTTTGTGTGGTCATGGCCGGGGCCGAGATCGGCGCGGGGTCGGTGATCGGCCCGCAGTGTTTTATCGGCACCGAAGCATCCATTGGCCCCGACGCCTATCTGCGCGAGCAGGTCTCTGTCGGGGCCTATTGCCGGATCGGTGCGCGGTTCATTGCACAACCCGGCGGGCGCGTTGGCCCCGACGGCTTTTCCTTTGTCACCCCCGAGGTGTCGGGGGCCGAGCAGGCGCGCGCCTCGCTGGGGGCGGACAACACCGCCAAGCCGCAAGCCTATGCGCGCATCCACTCGCTTGGCGCCGTCATCATCGGGGATGATGTGGAACTGGGTGCAAATTCGACCATCGACAGCGGCACCATCCGCGCCACACGCATCGGCAACGGCACCAAAATCGACAACCAGGTGCAGCTGGGCCACAACTGTGTCATCGGCAACGACACGCTGCTGTGCGCTGGCGTTGGTGTCGCCGGGTCGACGGTGGTGGGCAACAACGTGGTACTGGGCGGGCAGACCGGGGTTGGCGACAATCTGACCATCGGCGACCGGGTCATCTGCGGCGGCGGCACCAAGGTGCTGTCCTCGGTGCCTGCGGGCCGTGTGATGCTGGGCTATCCTGCGACCAAGATGGAAAGCCAGCTTGAGACCTACAAGGCGTTGCGCCGTCTGCCACGGCTCTTTCGCGATGTGGCGGCCTTGCAGAAATCGGTTTTCAAGTCCGGCAACAGTGACTAAGTCTTGCGCGAACCGAGGGCCAATGGGGGGACGACCAGATGAGCGTCAAGGACAAGGTTATCGCAATTATCGCTGAACAGGCCGTGCTGGAGCCGTCCGATGTGACGCTGGACAGCACGCTGGAAAGCCTGGGCATCGACAGTCTGGGACTGGTCGAGAGCATATTTGCCATCGAGGAAGAGTTCGACATTTCCGTGCCCTTCAACGCGAACGACCCCAGCGAAAGCGATTTCGACATCTCTACCGTGGCGTCGATCGTCAGCGGCATCGAAAAGCTGATGGTGGAGCAAAAGGGGTCGGTATGAAACGCGTCGTCATAACCGGCGCGGGAACGATCAATGCGCTGGGGCACAGCGTCGCCGACACGATGGAGGCGATGCGCGAGGGCCGCTGCGGCATCGGACCGCTGGAGTTTCAGGACGTCGACCGGCTGGCGATCCGTATCGGAGGCCAGGTGCGGGGTTTCGAGGCGGAGGGGCGCTATAATCGTCAGCAAATGAGCCTTTATGACCGGTTTACCCAATTCACGCTGGCCGCCGCCAAGGAGGCGATCACGCAATCTGGCCTGACCTTCAGCGGTGAACTTTCGGCCAAGTCCGGCGTCGTGCTGGGCACCGCCGGGGGCGGCGTCAGCACTTGGGATGCAAACTATCGCAGCGTCTACGAGGAGGGCAAGAACCGCGTACATCCCTTCGTGGTGCCGAAACTGATGAACAACGCCGCCGCCAGCCATGTCAGCATGGAATACAACCTAAAGGGGCCCTCGTTCACCGTCTCGACAGCCTGTGCATCGTCCAATCACGCGATGGCGCAGGCGTTCCAGATGGTGCGCACAGGGATGGCGCCCGCGATGGTCACCGGCGGTTCTGAATCCATGCTGTGCTTTGGCGGGGTCAAGGCCTGGGAGGGGCTGCGCGTGATGTCGCGCGATGCCTGCCGTCCGTTTTCGGCCAACCGCAACGGCATGGTGCAGGGCGAGGGGGCGGGCATCTTTGTCTTTGAGGAAATGGAACACGCCCGCAGGCGTGGTGCGGACATTCTGTGCGAGGTAGCAGGTTTTGCCATGTCATCGGACGCCAGCGACATCGTGATGCCATCCAAGAACGGTGCTGCGCGCGCGATGATCGGGGCGCTGGCCGACGCCAGGGTAAACCGCGACGAAGTGGGGTATATCAACGCTCACGGCACCGGCACCACCGCCAATGACAAGACCGAGTGTGCCGCCGTGGCCGATGTGTTCGGGCCCCATGCCGACAAGCTGATGATCTCGTCGACCAAGTCGATGCACGGCCATCTGATCGGCGGCACCGGTGCGGTCGAACTTTTGGCCTGCATCATGGCGCTGCGCGACGGGGTGATCGCGCCCACCATCGGCTATGAAGAGCCCGACCCCGAATGCGCGCTGGACGTGGTGCCCAACGAGGCGCGCGAAGTGTCGGTCGACGTGGTGCTGTCGAATGCCTTTGCCTTTGGCGGCATGAACGCGGTGCTGGCCCTGCGCAAGGTCGCCTGAGCGGCCACAGCGCGCGCACCCCATGAAAAAGGCCGCGCCCCGATTGGGAACGCGGCCTTGTCTCAACCGGAAACCGGCGGGCTTATTGTTCGATCACCGAGGCCTTGGCGAAGCTGTCGGTGAACCCGTTCAGCGACAATGTCAGCTCGACCGTCTGGTCGGGCGCCAGTGCGGGCACGATGGTGATGGTTGCGTTCGCACCGCGACGGAACGCGGCGACGTCCTGTTCGACCAGACCGATGCGCGCATAGCAACCAACCTGGTTGCAGAACGCATAGGGATAGGCGCGCGCACTGCCGCCATCTACCGCGATCTTCAACTGCGCGGGCAGCGAGGTTTCCAGCGGCACGACGATGGTGGCCCCGGCCACGGCCTTGCCACCTTCGGGCAGGCGGAACAGTGAGAATTCGGCGACCGGAATGCCTTCGCCATCATCCATCAGCTGATACATCTGGCAGGGGTCGGTTTCTTCCTCGGTCTTGATGCAGCGCATTTCCCAGGCGCCGATCGTCTCGGCGGTATAGGGCCTGCCCAGTTCGGGGTCGGCATCTGCATCGGCGCCCAGGGACAGCTGCGATTCAATTTCGCTTGCGGTGCCCGATTGCGTTTCGACGGGTGCGGCTTCGCTCTCGGGTGTCGTTTCCTGCTCGGGTGTCGTGTCCTGCGCCCAAAGGGCCGCCGGAACGCTCAGAGCCACAACGGCTGTCAGCACCAGGGTTTTGATCGAATATGACATCTTAACTTCCAGACTTGGTTGCTTTGATATTCAGTTAACACGCACGTGCGGCACTGTCAGGGGCCGCAGCCGCGAAAAACCATGCATACAGGCAGTTTTCTGCCGTCTAAACAGTACACTGTCACAGATAGAAAAAAGAGCAACCGGGACAAACAGAAAAGAGGACCCGCAAGGACCCTCTTTTCAAGTGATATCTCCCCGTCGGACTGGCCGACTTATTTTGACCAGAGCGTATGCAATGGCACAGAAGCGGTCAACCGGAAATCTGCACCTTTCGCATGTTTGTAGACGGGACAACCAAGTTGGCCGGGTATTTGCCACCGAACCGCCTGTTTTTATGGCAAAAAAGGCCGCACCCGAAGGCGCGGCCAGTCTGACAGGGAGGAAGTTATCCCGCACCCGAAAGGACAAGTAGGTGCGGAATGAAAATCACTATGGTCCTAATAGGTTAAGTTAGTATGGTCATCCAAACAGGTTTTGCCGGACGCAAAGCTGGCAAGGAACGGGAACGACAGATGGAAGACGCAGTATTCTTGGGCGGTGGCGGGCCGGATTATGGCACCAAACAGGGGCTGAGCCTGAAGTATGCAAACCGTCACGGTCTGATCGCGGGGGCGACGGGTACGGGCAAGACCGTGACGCTGCAAATCCTGGCCGAGGGGTTTTCTGCGGCGGGCGTGCCGGTGTTCATGTCCGACATCAAAGGGGACCTGTCGGGGCTGGCCAGAGCAGGCAGCGAGACGCACAAGCTGCACGCGCCCTTTACCGAACGCGCGGCGACCATCGGCTTTGCCGACTACACCTATGCCGCTTTTCCCGTCACTTTCTGGGATCTCTTCGGCGAACAGGGGCATCCCGTGCGCACCACGGTGTCGGAAATGGGCCCGCTGTTGCTGAGCCAGTTGCTTGACCTCAGCGAACCGCAAGAGGGCATTCTGAACATCGCCTTTCGTCTGGCGGACGAGGAGGGCTTGCCGCTGCTCGACCTGAAAGACCTGCAGGCGCTGCTGATCTGGATCGGCGAGAACGCCAGCGCGCTTTCGCTGCGCTATGGCAATGTCGCATCGTCGTCCATCGGCGCGATCCAGCGGCGGTTGCTGGTGTTGGAGAACCAGGGCGGCACGAACCTGTTCGGGGAACCTGCGCTGGCGCTGTCTGACCTGATGCGCTGCGATGCGGATGGGCGGGGGATGGTGAACATCCTGGCCTCGGACAAGCTGATGGGCGCGCCCAAGCTTTATGCGACATTCCTGTTGTGGCTGCTCAGCGAGCTGTTCGAGGAATTGCCCGAGGTGGGCGATCCTGACAAACCCAAACTGGTGTTTTTCTTCGACGAGGCGCATCTGCTGTTCGACGATGCCCCGAAGGCGCTGGTGGACAAGGTGGAACAGGTGGCGCGGCTGATCCGGTCCAAGGGGGTTGGTGTCTATTTCGTCACCCAGAACCCGGCGGATGTGCCTGACGACATCCTTGGGCAGTTGGGCAACCGGGTTCAGCACGCCCTGCGCGCATTCACTGCCAAGGACCGTAAGGAATTGCGCATGGCCGCACAGACCTACCGCGAGAACACCGCCTTTGACACCGAGGCGGCGATCCGCGAGGTGGGCGTGGGCGAGGCCGTGACTTCCATGCTGCAAAAGAAGGGCGTGCCGGGGATTGTCGAGCGCACGCTGATCCGGCCGCCGTCGTCGCAACTGGGACCGATCACGCCAGAGGAACGCGCCGAGGTCATGGCGTCATCCGACATGGCAGGCAAATACGATCAGCCGCTCGACCGCACGTCCGCTTTTGAAATCCTGCGTGATCGTGCCGCCAAGGCTGCGGCAGAGGCGGCACGTGCCGAGGAACAGGCGGAAGAGGCCGAGACCCCCGCCGCGCGCGATTTCAATGCGGGGCGGCGGTATTCCGGCACGCGGGTCACACGGTCCACGTCGCGCGCGACGCGCAGCTCGACCAGTTTTGGCGATCAGATGACCAAGATGGTGGTCAAGGAACTGACCGGCACCACGGGTCGCCGCATTGTGCGTGGTATCCTGGGCGGGCTGTTCAAGGGGCGGTAGAGCGAACCTCGACCGCCAATGAGAAAAGGCCCGGACGCGATGTCCGGGCCTTTTGTGATTTCAGACCACAGGGCCTTTACCGCTCGGGGATCAACCCGCGCGGGCTGAACCGCAGGACCAGCAGCAACACCAGACCCATCGTCAGCAGACGCATGTGCGCGGCGCTTTCGATCAGGTGGGTTTTCAACGGTGCGCCGTCGGCCATGCCCGAGGTGATCAGTTGCATGACGAAGAGGCCCATCGGTTCGACCTGAACCCACAGGAACCAGATCAGGAACCCGCCCAGCACGGCGCCCAGGTTGTTGCCCGATCCGCCGACGATCACCATCACCCAGATCAGGAAGGTAAAGCGCAGCGGCTGGTAGGTGCCCGGCGTCAACTGCCCGTCCAGCGTGGTCATCATGGCACCCGCGATGCCGCAGATCGCACTGCCCAGGATGAACACCTGCAAATGCCGTGCGGTGACGTCCTTGCCCATCGCTTCGGAGGCGTTTTCATTGTCGCGGATCGCGCGCATCATCCGGCCCCAGGGGCTGTGCAGTGCGCGCTGCGCCAGTACGAACAGGATCACCAGAACGACGGTGAAGAGGCCCGCATAGACCAATTTGACCCAGATCGTCGATGCGGTGACCGGGTCCATGCCCAGACTTGCCGCGCGGTCGAGGAAGGCAGGGTCAGCCTGCAACTCGACCTCGTAGGGCGCAGGGCGGGGCAGGCCGATGACGTTCTTGACGCCCCGGCTCAGCCAGTCCTCGTTCTTCAGCACGGCGATGATGATTTCGGCGATGCCAAGGGTCGCGATGGCCAGATAGTCACTGCGCAGACCCAGCGCCGTCTTGCCGATGATCCAGGCGACACCTGCCGCCAGAAGTCCGCCCACGGGCCAGGCCAGCAGCGTCATCCAGCCCCATGCGGCACCGCCGGGGTTGATCCCGCCAAGGTAGCCGGTCGAGGCCGGGTTGATCGCCTCGATCCGTGCGACGGAAGGGTCGAACAGGGCGCGGTAGATGAAGAAACCACCAATCAGCAGGACAAGTATCACCACCGTGCGCATCCAGCCTGCTGGCATCCGCTTGATCACCAGCGCGGTCACCACGATGGTCGCGGCCCCCATCAGCAAGGCCACGATGACGCCGACGCCACCTGCGGCCCAGGCTTCGGTGGTGGGGGGCATCGAGACCAGAACCGTCGCGAGACCGCCAAGTGCCACGAAGCCCATGATGCCGACGTTGAACAGCCCCGCAAAGCCCCATTGCAGGTTCACGCCCAAGGCCATGATCGCGCTGATCAGGCCAAAGTTCAGGATGAACAGCGCCGAGTTCCAGCTTTGCAGAAAGCCGGTGCCGATGATCAGCACGGCAACCAGCCCAAAGAGGGCGGTGTTTTTAAGCGTCTCGTTCATACCGATTTCCCCGCGAACAGTCCGGTGGGCCGGAACAACAGCACGATCAGCAGGATCACGAAGCTGACGGCGAATTTATAGTCGGTGCTCAAAAGCTGGGCCAAGCCATCTGGTGCCAGGCTTTCGGGCAGGGCGTAGCCAGCGACCTTTTTCCAGGCATAGGTTACCATGACCTCGGAAAAGGCGATGGTGAACCCGCCGGCGATGGCCCCCAGCGGACTGCCGAGGCCGCCCACGATGGCACTGGCAAAGATCGGCAGCAGCAGCTGGAAATAGGTGAAGGGTTTAAACGACTTGTCCAGCCCGTAAAGCACACCCGCGACCGTCGCCAGCGCTGCCACGATCAGCCAGGTGATCATCACCACGCGCTCGGGGTTGATGCCCGACAGCAGCGCCAGATCCTCGTTGTCGGAATAGGCGCGCATGGATTTGCCGGTGCGCGTGCGGTTCAGGAACCAGAACAGGGCCGCCACCACGATCACGGCAGTGATCACGGTGATGCCTTGGGTGGTCTTGATCGCCAGGCCCTCTTCCAGCCCGGTCATTTCGCGGAACGTGCGCACGGAAACGATGAACCGCTCGCCATCGGAGAACCGCTGGTCGTCGGGTCCGATGATGAAGCGCACCAGACCGTTCATGATGAACATCACGCCCAGCGATACGATCACGAGGATCACCGGCTTGGCCTTTTGTTCGCGGTAGAATTTATAGACCACGCGGTCGGTGAACAGCAGCAGCGCCATGCAGCCCAGAATGCCAAAGGGCAGGGCCAGAAGCGCGGTGGGCACCGGCCCCAGTGACAGACCCCAGCTTTGGAACAGCCAGGTGAACAGGATGGTCACCATCGTGCCGAAAGCCATCGTATCGCCGTGGGCAAAGTTGGAAAACCGCAGGATGCCGTAGATCAGCGTGACCCCCAGCGCCCCCAGCGCCAGCTGGCTGCCATAGGCGATCGCAGGGATCAGCACGAAGTTGGAAAGGGTCACAAAGGCGTTCAGAAGGTCCATGTGCAGGCTCCGGTCTTATGGGTGCCCGTGGGGCCGTATATGGTCGGGGGGGTGCTGGATGACATTTGCATGGCTCAGCCCCCCAGAAACGATTTGCGCACTTCGGGATCGGCCAGCAGTTCCTTGCCGGTGCCGGTAAACGCATTTGCGCCCTGCACCAGAACATAGCCTTTGTCGGCGATCTCAAGTGCTTGGCGGGCGTTCTGTTCCACCATCAGGATCGGGATTCCGGTGCGGGCGACCTCGATGATGCGGTCGAAAAGCTCGTCCATGACGATGGGGCTGACGCCCGCGGTGGGCTCGTCCAGCATCAGCACCTTGGGGCGCGTCATCAACGCGCGGCCCACGGCGACCTGCTGGCGCTGACCGCCCGACAACTCGCCCGCGGCCTGGCGGCGCTTTTCCTTGAGGATCGGGAACAGGTCATAGACCTGGGCCATCGTATCGCGGAAATCGTCGCGGCGGATGAAGGCGCCCATTTCGAGGTTTTCCTCGACGGTCATCGAGGTGAAGATGTTCGAGGTCTGCGGCACGAACCCCATGCCCTTGGCGACGCGGTCCTGCGGGCTGAGGTCGGTGATGTCTTCGCCGTCCAGCCGGACGGAGCCCTGACGCACGTTCAGCATGCCGAACACGGCCTTCATCGCGGTGGATTTGCCGGCGCCATTGGGGCCGACGATCACGGCAATCTCGCCTGCGTCCACGGCCACGGTGCAGTCATGCAGGATGTCGGGGCCATTGCCATAGCCGCCGGTCATGCTGTCGCCGATCAGGAACGCATTTTGCGTGTTCATCGCAGCACCCGTTCCGGGGTGGGCAGACAGGGTGCCTGTGCCCTTCGGGTTGGCGATCGACGCGTCCTTGTTGCCGCGTCCGTCCTTGTAGGGATTGTCGCTCATGCGCCCACCTGTTCCTTGTTCTTCAGGCCGGTGCCCAGATAGGCTTCGATCACCTGTTCGTTGGCCTTGATCTCGGCCAGCGTACCTTCGGCCAGAACCTTGCCCTCGGCCATGCAGATGACGGGGTCGCAAATCTTGCCGATGAAATCCATGTCGTGTTCGATCACCACAAAGGTGTAATTGCGTTCCTGGTTCAGGCGCAGGATCGCGTCGCCGATGGTGTTCAGCAGGGTGCGGTTGACGCCCGCGCCGACCTCGTCGAGGAAGACGATCTTTGCGTCGACCATCATGGTGCGGCCCAGCTCCAGCAGTTTTTTCTGACCGCCCGAGATCTGGCCCGCCTTGTGGTCCGCCAGGTGTTCGACGGTCAGGAATTCCAGCACCTCGTCGGCCTTCGCGCGCAGGGCGCGCTCCTCGTCGGCGATGCGCTTGCGGCCGAACCATGTGTTCCACAGCGTTTCGCCCGACTGGTTGCCCGGCACCATCATCAGGTTCTCGCGGCAGGTCATCGACGAAAATTCGTGTGCGATCTGGAACGTGCGCAACAGGCCCTTGTGGAAGAGCGTGTGCGGCGGCAGGCCGGTGATGTCCTCTCCGTTCATGGTGACACGGCCCGAGGTTGGTTTAAGAACCCCTGCGATCACGTTGAAAAGAGTGGTTTTCCCCGCGCCGTTCGGCCCGATCAGCCCGGTGATCGACCCCGGCTGGATCGACAGGCTGGCGCCGTCCACGGCGTGAAAACCGCCGAAATGTTTGTGAATGTCGTCGACGACGATCATTGGCGTTCCCATCCCTGGTGCGTGCGACCGTCTTTGATGCGGCCTGCTGGATATTTAAAAAACGGCCCGAAGTGTCCTTCGGGCCGTCCAGTGTCGTGGATCGCGGTTTAGCGGTACTTGATGGTCGAGTAAACGCCGTCTGCGAATTCGATTTCCTGATAGTTGCCAGCGGATTCGCCGGGTCCGATCAGTTCGACGGCGGATGCGCCTTCGTAATCGACTTCTTCACCGTTCTTGATCAGTTCCAGAGCCTTGGCCAGTTCGCCGGGATAGATTTTCTCGCCCGGTGCGTTGGCCACGTTCATCACGTGATCTTTATAGTCGGCCGAGTCCATCGAACCTGCCGCCTGCATCGCCAGCATGATCAGCGCTGCGGCGTCATAGCTTTCGGGTGCAAATGCGCCCGTGCCGTCAAAGCCGGCCCCTTTGGCCATTTCAACGAAGAGTGCAGCACCCTCGCTGTCGGTGCCGGGGTATGCGCCGAACGAGCCGTTCATTTCCGCGCCGAAGTTTTCGTTCAGCTTTTCGCCGACCATGCCGTCAGGCACGTAGAACGTGTCGAATGCGCCGGTGTCGAGCGCGGAGCGGATGATGCCCGAGCCACCCTGGTCGACATAGCCCGCAACAACCAGAACTTCGCCGCCGGCCGAGGCCAGAGCGCCGACTTCAGCCGAATAGTCGGCTTTGCCGTCTTCGTGCGATGTCGAGATGGTGACGGTGCCGCCCGCTTCTTCGAATGCGGCCTGGAATGCGTCGGCCAGACCTTTGCCGTAGTCGTTGTTGGTGTAGGTCAGAGCCACTTCGTTCACGCCGCGATCCTGCAGGATCTCGGTCATGATCACGCCCTGACGCGCATCCGACGGTGCGGTGCGGAAGAACAGGCCGTCATCTTCGGCGGTCGACAGGCCGGGCGATGTGGCCGATGGCGAAATCATCACGACGCCGTTGGGGCGTGCCGCGTTTTGCAGGATTGCACCGGTCACGCCCGAGCAGTCTGCGCCCATGATGGCGGAAACCTGGTCGGATGTGATCAGACGTTCGGCGGCGGACGTGGCCGCACCGGCGTCGATGCATGTGCTGTCGCCGCGGATCGAGGTGACCTTGGCACCGTCCAGCAGCGCGCCGCTTTCGGACACTTCGTTCATCGCCAGTTCAGCGCCGGCACCCATCGCGGGGGTGATCGATTCCAGCGGGCCCGTGAAGCCCAGGATCACGCCGATTTTCACTTCCTTGGCGTGTGCATCGGCAAAGGCCGCGCCCGACATCAGAGCGGTGGCCGCTGTGGCCATCAGAAACTTTTTCATATGGTAACTCCCTATTTGGAACTTTGCGTTCTCGACCAAAGCCTAAGCACCTCCATGAAAAAAGAAAAGGCATATAAGGCCGATTTGTCCCCCGGTAAGCCGTCTGGAAAGTCAGGATTTTCGATCTATCTGCCTTTTGTGAAAAAATAATTCTTACGTCAAAAGGGTGTTGCGATGCGCGTGGCTGTGATTCTGTCGATTGTGTGGACTTTGGGGGCCGGTCTGGGCGCGTCGCAGGCGCTGGCGCAGCAGACATCGGCGGGGCCCGTCGACGTGACCGCCGAGGTGGAAAACCTAGACACGCCCTGGGCGTTCGACTTTCTGCCGGACGGTGGCCTGTTGATCACCGAACGTGCGGGCACGCTTTTGCACGTGGCACCGGATGGCACCCGAACGTCGGTGTCCGGCGTGCCAGAGGTTGCGGCGCGCGGGCAGGGCGGTTTGCTGGACATCACCCTGGGACGTGATTTCGAGCAAAGCCGCAGGGTATTCATGACCTATGCCAAACCCCAGGGCGGTCGTGGCGCGGGTACGGCGCTGGCCTCGGCCACGCTGTCCGCCGATGCGCAAAGTTTAAGCAATTTGAAGCTGCTGTTCGAGATGAAGCCCGGCAACCGGGGCGGCGCGCATTTTGGCAGCCGCGTGGTCGAGGCCGAGGACGGCACGCTGTTCGTGACAGTGGGCGAGCGACAGCAGCCCGATCTGGCGCAGGATCTGAGCGAACACAACGGCACGGTCGTGCGTGTGACGCGCGATGGCAATGTGCCTGCCGACAATCCCTTTGTCGGGCAGCAGGGGGCCTTGCCGCACATCTGGTCCTACGGACATCGCAACCCGCAGGGGGCTGCATTGGACGCGCGGGGGCGTCTGTGGGTGAACGAGCATGGCGCACGGGGCGGCGACGAGGTCAACCTGATCGAGAAGGGCGCGAACTACGGCTGGCCCGTCATCAGCTATGGCCGTCAGTACAGTGGCGGCAAGATCGGCGTCGGCACCGAAAGGGAAGGCATGAAGCAGCCCGCGCATTATTGGGACCCGTCCATCGCGCCCTCGGGCATGATGTTCTATGAGGGCGATATGTTCCCCGACTGGCAGGGCGACATGTTCGTGGGTGCGCTGAAATTCGACTATATCAGCCGATTGGAGGTCGATGGCGACGACGCCACCGAGGTCGAGCAGATCAAGCTGCCCCAGACCGCCCGCGTGCGCGACATTCAGGTCGCACCCGATGGCAGTATCTGGTTTCTGGCGGTCGCGGACGGCACACTTTACCGGATGGCGCGCTGATCAGATACTCAGCCGGGCCGCGTGCGATCCGCGCTCGCGGTAGGGGGTGGTGTCGTAATGTGCGCGGTAGCATTTCGAGAAATGCGAGGGCGAGGCAAAACCGCAGGCAAGGGCCACGTTGATCACGCTCATATCGGTCTGCATCAACAGGTTGCGCGCCTTTTGCAGGCGCAGTTCCATATAGTAGCGCTTGGGCGACCGGCTGAGGTAACGGCGGAACAGACGCTCAAGCTGGCGGGTCGACATGCCCACGTCCTTGGCCAGCACCGACGGGCTTATCGGCTCTTCGATATGCGTTTCCATGATCTGGATGACCTGGCTCAGCTTGGGATGGCGCACGCCGATCCGTGTGGGCACCGACAGACGCTGGGTGTCCTGATCGGTGCGGATCGACGAATAGATCAGCTGGTCCGCGACTGCATTCGCCAGATCCTCGCCGTGATTGTCGGCGATCAGCTTCAGCATCAGGTCGATCGACGATGTGCCGCCCGCTGTGGTGATGCGCTGGCCGTCCACGACAAAGACCGATTTGGTCAGATTGACCTCTTCGAACTCCTCGGCAAAGCTGTCCTGGTTCTCCCAGTGGATTGTCGCCTTCTTGCCGTCCAGAAGCCCAGCGCGCGCCAGCGAATAGGCCGCAGTGCACAAACCGCCCATCCGCAACCCCTTGCGCGCTTCGCGGCGCAGCCAGTTCAGCAGGCGTTTGCTGGTCGCGTCCTGCACGTCGATGCCGCCGCACACCATCACGGTGTCCTCGCGGTTCAACTCTTCCAGATCGCCGTCCAGCTTGAATGCTGTTCCGGCGGAACATACCGCCGTCTCTCCGCCTTCTCCGACGATCTTCCATTCGTACAGGTCCCGCCCCGCCATGCGGTTGGCAATGCGCAGGCTTTCGACCGCCGCTGAAAAGCAAAGCAAGGTGAAGTTGTTCAAAAGAACAAAGATATAGCGTTGCGGTTTGTCTGCGGCGTCAAGCCGACTGGCAGCGGGTCGTGTTTGGGACATCGCGGCGTCCTTCTGCTAGGGTTTCGACGAAGACCCGACACCTGCGCGCAGGCACCTTTTTCACCGGGCCTTTTTGCGGCCATGCTGGAAACCCTGCCCATGCATGGGACGCGACGTCAAGAGGTCGTATTTGATGTATGGCCACTCATAGCACGCTTTTGTATAAGGCCCTGCATACTGTGGCTGTACCTCAGCCCGAAAACGGAGAGACATTATGAGCGAATGGTCGAAATCGGATTGGCGCAACAAGCCCCGCATCCAGATGCCTGACTATACGGATGCGGCAGCCTTGGACGCGGTCACCGCGCAACTGTCGAAATATCCGCCGCTGGTCTTTGCGGGCGAGGCACGGAAACTCAAGGCGCACCTTGGGGCGGCCAGCCGGGGCGAAGCGTTCCTGTTGCAGGGCGGCGATTGCGCCGAGGCTTTCGACCAGTTCAGCGCCGATGCGATCCGCGACACGTTCAAGGTGATGTTGCAGATGGCGATGGTGCTGACCTTCGGTGCGAAGGTGCCGGTGGTCAAGGTGGGCCGCATGGCGGGCCAGTTCGCCAAGCCGCGCAGCGCGCCGACCGAGGTGATCGACGGCGTCGAGTTGCCGAGCTACCGCGGCGACATCATCAACGGTCTGGAGTTCACGCCCGAGGCGCGCATCCCCGATCCGGCGAAGATGTTGCAGGCCTATACGCAGGCGGCGGGCACGCTGAACCTGCTGCGCGCCTTCTCGACCGGTGGTTTTGCCGACATGCACCGGGTGCACGCGTGGACCCTGGGCTTTACCGACAGTGACGACGCCGCGAAATACGCCGAGATCGCCAACCGCATTCAGGACACCATCGACTTCATGGGGGCTGCGGGCATCAACTCGAAGACCACGCATGAGTTTTCGACGGTCGAGTTCTACACCAGCCACGAAAGCCTGCTGCTGGAATATGAAGAGGCGCTGACGCGGCTCGATTCCACCTCGGGCAAGTGGCTGGCGGGTTCGGGTCACATGATCTGGATCGGCGACCGCACCCGTCAGCCGGATGGCGCGCATGTGGAATACGCTCGCGGCGTGCAGAACCCCATCGGTCTGAAATGCGGGCCGACCACCACCGCCGAAGACCTCAAGGTGCTGATGGCCAAGCTGAACCCCCAGAACGAGGCGGGCCGTCTGACCCTGATCGCGCGCTTTGGCGCGGGCAGCGTCGGGGACCATCTGCCGCGTCTGATCAAGGCGGTCGAGGAAGAGGGCGCAAACGTGCTTTGGACCTGTGACGCGATGCATGGCAACACGATCAAGTCATCGACGGGCTACAAGACCCGGCCCTTCGAGAGCGTGCTGCGCGAGGTGCGCGAATTCTTTGCCGTGCATCAGGCCGAGGGCACGATCCCCGGCGGCGTGCATTTCGAGATGACGGGGCAGGACGTGACCGAATGCACCGGCGGCATGCGTGCCGTCAGCGACGAGGATCTGTCGGATCGCTATCACACCGCCTGCGATCCGCGCCTGAACGCCAGCCAATCGCTGGAACTTGCGTTCCTGGTGGCCGAAGAGCTGACCGCGCGCCGCAACACGCGCAACGGCCAGCAACAGGCGATCATCTGACCAAGCCAGAGACCGCAAGGGTATCCGGGTGGTATCCTTGCGGTGCGTTGTGGCTGGCAAGAAAAGATATCACTCGGTCTTTGTGGTGGTCTTGATCAGCCGCAGATAGGGCACATCGCCGGTCCTGCGCCCCTTGAAGGGTTTTGATGCTTCGGCCATGCCGGACTTGGGCCGTGCAACGTCCGGTGGCAGCGCATCCAGCGGCATCGGCGCGGTCGTCGGCGCGACGATGGCCCGCGACTGCGTCTTCAGGATATCGAAGCGGCGCGGCTTGCGCCCAATGGTGCCGCGCGCGACAAAGCAGCCCAGCGCCCGGCTGACATCGCCCAGATCGCTTTTCAACGGCAGCAGGATCATCCGCGCCTCCAGCGCGGGTTTGTCAAAGCCCACAGCCGAACTCAGGTGCAGTTCACAGACCGATGGCCGTTGAAACACATCCTCCAGCGCGTCGTTCAACTGGCGGCGGCCATCGGGCGAGATCATCGAGGTCAGCGGCATGCCGCGCACCTCCATGCCCATCAAGTCGCCGAGGTGGCTGCCCGCGATGCGCAGACGGGCCATGCCGGGGGCGATGCGTTCCAGAATAAAGGTATATTCCAGCGCGGTTTCGATCCCGCGCGGATCAATCTCGGAGCGTTTGGGGATCAGGCGGCTGCCGCGCAGCGCGTCCCAATATCCCTCAACCTGGGAGAGAGCTGAGAAGCCGGTGTCTGCCTGAAAATCTGTCATATCCACCACGTTTCGCGTATACTGATCGAAAAAGTCCATTGTGCGCACCTCAGCGTTTTTCTGCAGCCCGGTCTGCTGCAGTTATTACCAAAGTCTTAATACCCGAACTCATCCCTTCATCGGACTGAAATCTTAAGAGTTGGTTAACATCGACACCGCGCGCGCGGGCTTGTGCAATTCTGTGCTTACGCGGCGCACCCGCCACTTTGGGTTGCCCAACGCACCCCAATCACCGTATTGCTCGCCCATGAGCAAAACAGCCGCACACCCCGCCCTTCATTCGATGACCGCCTTTGCCGCTTCGGGCGGGGAAAGCGGCGTTTACCGCTGGAACAGCGAGTTGCGCAGCGTCAACGGCAAGGGGCTGGATATACGCGTGCGCGCGCCCGACTGGATCGACGGGCTTGAGGTCGCGCTGCGCACGCAGGTGGCCGCAGCGGTCGCGCGCGGCAACGTCACGCTGAACATCCGCGTCACCCGCGAGGATGCGGCGGGCGCCGTTCAGGTCAACGCAGGACAGCTTGCCGCCGTGCTGGCCGCCCTGACCGAGATCGAGGCACAGGCGATGGACCTGGGCCTGTCGCTGGCCCCGTCGAAAGCCACGGATATCGCGGTGATGCGCGGTGTGCTGGAACAATCCAGCGGTGATCAGGACGTTGCACCGCTGAAATCCGCGCTGGAGGCGGATGTGGCGGCTTTGTTGAAAGATTTCGTGCAGATGCGCGCGGGCGAGGGGGCCGCCCTGGCCAGGGTGCTGAATGCGCAGCTGGATCAGGTTGCAGAGCTTACAGCGCAAACCGCCCGCATCGCCGAAAGCCGCAGGGACGAGGTGGCCGCAAATCTGCGCCGCAATATGGCGCGCGTCGTGGAAAATGCCGATGGGGTGGACAAGGACCGCATCGCGCAGGAACTGGCGTTGCTGGCGGTCAAATCCGACATCACCGAGGAAATCGACCGGCTGGGTGCCCATGTCAGCGCCGCGCGCGACCTGATCGCCGAAGGTGGGCCGGTGGGCCGCAAGCTGGACTTCCTGAGCCAGGAGTTCAACCGCGAGGTCAACACCCTGTGCTCGAAGGCGCAGAATACCGAATTGACGCGGGTGGGACTGGCGCTGAAGGCGCTGATCGACCAGATGCGTGAACAAGTACAGAATGTGGAGTAACCGCCGATGAAATCCGAACGCCGCAAGTATGACCGCCGGGGCCTACTGATGATCCTGTCGTCGCCGTCGGGCGCGGGGAAGAGCACGCTGGCCAAACGTCTGCGGGCCTGGGACACCACGATCAGCTTTTCGGTCTCGGCGACGACCCGCCCGCCGCGCGTCGGCGAGGTGGACAAGTTCGACTATCATTTTGTGTCCGAGGACGACTTCAAGAAGATGGTGAACAACGAAGAGATGCTGGAACATGCCCATGTCTTTGGCAACTTCTATGGCTCGCCCACGGGGCCTGTGCGCGATGCGATCGAACAGGGCAACGACGTGCTCTTTGACATCGACTGGCAGGGCGCGCAGCAGATCCGCAACTCGGCGCTGGGAATGCACACGCTGTCGGTGTTCCTGCTGCCCCCCAGCATCACCGAACTGCGCCGCCGTCTGGAAGCGCGCGGACAGGACAGCAAGGAGGTCATCGACCAGCGCATGAAGAAATGCTGGGACGAGATCAGCCATTGGGACGGCTATGACTACGTCCTGATCAACGATGATCTGGACGAGACCGAGGACAAGCTTAAAAAGATCATCAGCGCCGCGCGGATGCGGCGCAGCCAGCAGCCGAACCTGATCGAACACGTGCGGCAGCTTCAATCCGAGTTTCAGGAGCAATTATGACCATTTTCGCCCTGGGCGCAGATCGCCCCGACATTCATCCCGACACCTGGGTCGCCCATGACGCCAACCTGATCGGCAAGGTCATCATGGAAGAGGGGTCGAGCGTCTGGTTCGGCTGCACCATAAGGGCCGACCACGAGAATATCATCATCGGGCGCGGCAGCAATGTGCAGGAAAACTGCGTGATGCACATCGACGCCGGTTTTCCGCTGACCATCGGCGAAAACTGCACCATCGGCCACAAGGTCATGCTGCACGGCTGCACCATCGGCAACAACAGCCTGATCGGCATGGGGGCAACCGTGCTGAACGGTGCCAGGATCGGCAACAACTGCCTGATCGGGGCAGGGGCGCTGATCACGGAAAACAAGGTGATCCCCGACGGATCGCTGGTGATGGGCGCACCCGGCAAGGTGGTGCGCGAACTGGACGCCGCAGCGATCAAGGGCCTTGAGGCCAGCGCGCTGCATTACCAAGACAACATGCGCCGTTTTCGCGACGGCATGACCAAGGTCGGTTAATATGCGCAACGAAAAGGGGTCGCTGATCCGGCCCGTCCCTCTGCCCGGCAGCGCCTCGCGTCCGGTGGTCACACCTCTGTCGCCTTCGGTGGTCTATGCCAGCGACACGCCCGACATGCTGGACAGCCAGTACGAGGGCAAGCTGCACGGCTATACCTACAGCCGCGAGGGGCACCCCAACGCCGATGTGGTCGGTGGCCTGCTGGACCGGATGGAAAACGCGCCGCACCCCGGCGTGGTGACGTCCAGCGGCATGGCTGCGGTGTCAGCCGTGTTGCTGGGCCTGCTCAAGGCCGGAGACCATGTGATCGGTGGCAACCAGCTTTATGGGCGGTCGCTGCGGATGATGTCCGAAGATCTGCCGCGCCTGGGCATCGAGACCACGCTTGCCGATCCCGGCGATGTCGATGCCGTGCGCGCCGCCCTGCGCCCCGAGACGCGGATCATTCTGGTCGAGGTGGTGTCGAACCCGACGTTGCGCGTGGCCGACATGGTCGGTCTGGCCAAGCTGGCCAAGGAGACCGGCGTGCTGCTGGTCGTCGACAACACGTTTACCACGCCGCGCGCCTATCAGCCGTTCGAACATGGCGCCGACATCGTGATCCATTCGGTGACCAAGCTGCTGGCAGGCCATTCCGACGTGATGCTGGGCTATGTCGCGGCGCGCGATGCGGCGATCAACACGCGGCTTCGGGTCTTTACCGTCACCGCGGGCATGACGCCCAGCCCCTTCGATTGCTGGCTGGCCGAGCGCGGGATGCTGAGCTTTGAGTTGCGGTTCGAGCGGTGTCAGCAGACTGCGGAAAAACTGGCGGATGCCCTTGGCGGGCTGAAAGGCGTCAAGCGCGTGATCTATCCGGCGCGCAGCGACCATCCCGATCACGCACGTGCCGCCGATCTGCTGCAAGGGCGTTGGTGCAATATGGTCAGTTTCGAGCTGGATGGGGGCCGTGCGGCCGCCAATGCGTTCACCACCGCCGCCGAGGGTCTGAGCTTTGCGCCGACCCTGGGCGACGTGGGCACGACCCTGTCGCATCCGGCCTCGTCCTCTCACCGTGCGCTGACTGGGGAACGCCGCGCGGCACTTGGCATGTCCGAAGGGTTCTTTCGCGTGTCCGTCGGCCTCGAAGACCCCGACGCGCTGCTGGCGGTGTTCGAGCGTGCGGTCGCCGCCGCCATGGACGCCTGAGCCGGGTGGCGCAGGTCGGGGTCATCCGCGCCATGCTTGAGGCATTGCCGATGCCGGGGGTGGTCATCGACCAGTCCGAGGTCATCATCGGTGCCAACACGGCGGCGCGCAACCTGCTGGGGCAGCGCATCGAGGGGCGGTCCTATGTCACGATGCTGCGCCAGCCCTCGCTGCTGGATGCGATCGAGGCGTGCCTGCAATACGGCAAGCCCCGCTCTGCGCCGTACCTGTCCAACGACGGGGCGCAACACGCGACGTTTTCGGTGCATGTGGCGCAGGTGCCCGCCGATGATCAAGCCTCGATGGTGCTGCTGACCTTCGAGGACGTCACGCAGGTGCAGCAGGCGGGCCAGATGCGCCGCGACTTTGTCGCCAACGTCAGCCACGAATTGCGCACGCCGCTGACCGCGCTGATGGGCTTTATCGAGACCCTGCGCGGCCCTGCGCGCAACGATCCCGCCGCACAGGCGCGGTTCCTGGGCATCATGCAGGACCAGGCCGAGCGGATGAACCGGCTGGTCGGTGACCTTCTGTCGCTCAGCCGGGTCGAGGGCGACGAGCGGGTGCGGCCCACGGCACAGGTGAACCTGCGCGAATGTCTGGCCTCGGTCGTGACGATGATGATGCCGCTGGCCGACGAGGGCAATGTGACGCTGGTGGCCGAACTGGGCGAAGACCCGGTGACCGTCGCCGCTGACCGCGATCAGCTGGTGCAGGTGGTCTGCAACCTGCTGGAAAACGCGATCAAATACGGAAGCACCGGGGGCACCGTCACATTGCAGCTGAGCGTGGACGACTATCTGCGCCCCCTGCGTGGTCCCGGCGCCACGATCAAGGTGACGGATCAGGGCCCCGGCATCGACCCCATCCACCTGCCGCGCCTGACCGAGCGGTTTTACCGCGCCGACAACCACCGCAGCCGCGAACTGGGCGGCACCGGTTTGGGGCTGGCCATCGTCAAGCACATCGTCAGCCGTCACCGGGGGCGTCTGCGCATCGACAGCGTTCTGGGGCAGGGCACCACCGTGCAGGTCGTGTTGCCGTGGACCCCACCCGAGGGCTGACCCCGGCACGCGTCACCACCCCGCGACAGAGGTTCCTGCGCAGTTTCAGCAAGCGGTAACTCTTTTGCGATACCACGGGCCCCGAATGTGCGGGCCTGTCTTCATGTCCGTTCGTTCCACAGCTTTTCCGCAGGCTTATCGAGGGACGCGACATGGCAACCAGTTACGAAGTCATCTATCTGGGCACGCTTCCGTTGATCGACGGCAGCCAGGACAACGAGGTCGCCGAGAATGCCGTCGAGATTCTGGGTGGTTACGGGTCCGCCGGCGATCCGCTCAGCGCCCATGTCCAGACCCTCAGCGCGGAGCGTCTGGACGAGGACGATCCCAGTGCCTATGACACCAACAACGGCACAAGCTATGACGCCTTTCGCATCAATGGCGGCACGCCGCAGAACTTTGATGCGGTCGCCACCTACAACGCCACCATCACCTATGCCGATGGCACCACCGCCGATATCACGGCGGTCATCTTTCAGGATGTGAACGGCAATACCTATCTGGCGCCCCAGGCCACCGACAATGCCGACCAGGCGGCTCTGACCGCCAAGCCGATCATGGCGATGAGCCTGAACAGTGTCGCCGACGACACCGGCGATATGGAGGCCGAACGTGTTGACGGCGATTTCAAGTCATCGGTCGACGGCACCAGCGGCGGCGATGTGATCGGACTGGGCTATACCGATGCGCAGGGCGATCAGGTGACCACGGGCGCCGATTACATCAACGGCGGAGACGGAAACGACACGATCTACGGCGACGTGGGCCGCGACACCATTTATGGCGGTGACGGCGACGATTACATCCACGGCGGGAACGACGACGATCTGATCTATGCCGGGGCCGGTGACGACACGGTCAACATCACCGACCGGGGGGATACGGTCCATGGCGGCGACGGCTCTGATTTCATCATCACCCAAGGATCGGGCTATGACAAGCTGGTCTTCGGCGGCGAGGGTGGCACGGATGACGACACGCTCAGCTGGGCCACCGAAGCGGACGCGGCTGATGCGGTCAATGTCACCTTCACCTCGGACGAGGCAGGGACCGCCGCGATCCGTGGCCGGACGGTCACCTTCTCCGAGATCGAGAACATCGAGGGCACGCAGGTGGGCGACACCATCGACGCGGGCGCATCCTCGGCGGATCTGGGCCTCTTTGGCGAGGGCGGCGACGACATCATCACCGGGGGTGCGGGTGACGATACGCTATCGGGCGGTACGGGCGCCGATACGATCCATGGCGGTGGCGGCGACGATGTGATCGACGGCGGGGCAGGTGCGGACAGCCTGGATGGCGGCGACGGATCGGACATCTTTATCGTGCGCGACGGGTTCGGCAACGACACCATCGTCGGCGGCGAGGGCGGTACCGACTACGACATCATTGATTTTTCCCAATTGACGCAAAGCGTGACGGTCACCTTCACCGGGGACGGGCAGGGCACGTTCACCAATGGCACCGATACCGTCACCTTTTCCCAGATCGAGGCCTTTGCCCTGCCCAACGGAGAGACCGTTGCCGCCGGTCTTGCCGGTGACATTCTTTATGTGGGTGACGGCGGTGCGAATGGCACAGGGGGCGGCGCGGGAGACGACACCCTTTCGGGCGGCGCGGGCGATGACAGCATCGGCGGCGGCGACGGCGGCGATCTGATCTATGGCGATGGCGGCAATGACAATATCGGTGGCAATGCCGGAAACGATACGATCCATGGCGGTGAAGGGGCAGACGCAATTGGCGGCGGCAACGACGATGATCTGATCTATGGCGACGCGGGCAATGACAGTATTGGCGGCAATGCCGGAAACGATACCATCCATGGCGGCGCGGGCGACGACATCATCGGGGGAAATGAGGGCGACGATCTTGTTTATGGCGGCGACGGGAATGACAGCCTCAGCGGAAATGCGGGCAACGATACGGTCGATGGCGGCGCGGGCAATGATACGCTGCACGGCTCTTCCGGCAACGACAGCGTCTCGGGCGGGGACGATGCGGACCTGTTCCAGGTGTTCGACGGGTTCGGCAACGACACCCTGATCGGCGGCGAGGGCGGAACCGACAGCGACACCATCGACCTGTCGCAATTGTCTGGTCCGGTGACAGTAAACTATACCGGGGACGAGGCCGGGACGATCACCGACGGCACCGACACGATCACCTTTTCGGAGGTCGAGCGTCTGATACTGACCGAACATGACGATGTGCTGGCGGGCAACGATGACGGCGCGGGTGCCTACATTGATGGCGGGTCGGGCAATGACACGATCCACGCGGGTTCTGGCGACGATACAATCATCGGGGGCGCAGGGGATGATCAGCTGACCGGTGGTGACGGGGATGACGTTTTCGTCTTCACCGTGGGAGAGGGCGACGACACCATCACCGACTTCAATGCGGGCAACACCGGCGCGCTGCACGATGGCGACATCACCAACAATGATTACGTTGATCTGTCCGAATTCTACACCGACCTGGACGAGTTGCGCGACGATTTCGACGATGACGGCGTGCTGAACCAAAGCGTTGGAGATTACAGCGACAACACGTCGATGTCGGGCGGATCCCTGACGTTTTCCGGGGCAGACCGCGGCAGCTTTAGCGTCGACAACACAGGGGTCGCCTGCTTTGCGTCGGGCACCGCGATCCGCACGCCGCAGGGTGACGTCGCCATTGAAGATCTGCGTCCCGGAGACCTGTTGTGTCTCTGGGACGGCCCGCCAGAGGCTGTGATCTGGGCGGGGCACACCGATCTGACCCTGAAGGCCGGCACCACCGACGCAAGCCAGACGCCGGTGCGGATCAAGCCGCAAGCTGGCCAGGGCCAGCGCGCGCTGGTCGTATCCCCGCAGCATTGCATGCTGATGCGGCTGGCCGACGGAACCACAATGTTCGCACGCGCCCGGCATCTGGCCGAGGAAACGGCGCTGGCGTCCTATGCGCCGGGGCGCACGTCAATCACCTATCACCACCTCCTTCTTGCGCGTCATCGGGTACTGATCGCCGAAGGACGCCCAAGCGAAAGCTTTTACCCCGGACCTTACGCCTTGAAGCTGATGACGCCAGAGGCGCGCGCCCGCGTGCTTGCGGCGGCGTCGGGTCTTCGGATGGATGACCCCCGTGCGACCTATGGCCGACGTGCCGCTGTTGTTCTGGGGCGACGGAATGTGCGGAAACTGGCGGCGGCCGGACAGCTGTTCTTTCCCGATTTCCCCAGTGTCACGCGGCGCGAAGACTTCACGAGATTTTCGGTTGTCGCAGCCAGATAAGCGCAACGATCATTTCAACGCGCGCCTGCCCGCACCGGCGGGCCGCGCGGGATGTTACGGGAATGCAGCGCAATGCGTTCATGTTGCTGATGGATGAGCCCCGTTCGACGCTCGACCCGATTGCCACCGCCCAAGTCGATGAATTAATTGACGAATTGCGCCAGAACTATTTGGTCGCGGTCGTCACGCACGCGATGCATCAGGCGGCCCGCGTCAGCCAGAAAACCGCGTTTTTACACCTTGGCAATCTGGTCGAATATGGTGAGACTGGTACAGTCTTTGCCAACCCGACCGACCCGCGCACCGAAAGCTACATCACTGGCCGTATCGGCTGAGGAGCATAAATAATGTCGTCAAATCAACATATTGCATCCGTCTTTGACCGCGACCTGGAGACGATCCAGGCGCAGATCATGAAAATGGGCGGGCTGGTAGAAGAAGCGATCCTTGAGGCTGCCATCAGTCTTGAGACCCGTGACGAGGAACGCGCGGAAGCCGTGCGCAAGGCCGACAAGAAGATCGACGCGCTGGAAGAGACGATCAACGAGGAAGCCGCGCGCGTCATCGCATTGCGCGCCCCGATTGCGGTTGATCTGCGCCTGATCCTGAGCGTGATCAAGATCAGCGCCAACCTGGAACGTATTGGCGACTATGCAAAAAACATGGCCAAGCGCACCGGCGTTCTGGCGTCGCTTGCACCCGTCAGCGACAGCGGCGGCGCGCTGCGCCGCATGGCGCGCGAGGTCGAGCGGATGCTCAAGGATGCGCTGGACGCCTATGTGAACCGCGATGCGGAACTGGCGCAGGACGTAATCGACCGCGACATGGAAGTCGATCAGATGTACAATGCGCTGTTTCGCGAATTCCTGACCTTCATGATGGAAGATCCGCGCAACATTACGGCTTGTATGCACCTTCATTTCATTGCGAAAAACATCGAACGCATGGGTGATCACGTAACCTCGATCGCCGAGCAGACCGTCTATCTGGTCACTGGTGTTCATGCGGATGAAAATCGTTCCAAGGCCGACACGACGTCGGTCCAAGTGCTGTAAGGGGGCCGGATCATGTCAGCCGATCAACCGCGGGTTCTTGTGGTCGAGGATGAACCCGCACAACGCGAGGTACTGGTCTATAACCTATCCGCCGAAGGCTTTGACGTCGTGTCGGCGAGCAATGGCGAAGACGCGATGATGATGATCGATGAGGCAACGCCCGACATCATCGTGCTGGACTGGATGATGCCGCATCTCAGCGGGATCGAGATTTGCCGTCGGTTGAAGATCAAGCCGGAAACCCGTGATATTCCAGTGATAATGCTCTCTGCGCGGTCCGAGGAAGTGGACAAGGTGCGCGGGCTGGAAACCGGTGCCGACGACTATGTGGTGAAACCTTACTCGATGATCGAACTGATGGCGCGGGTGCGCAGCCAGTTGCGCCGCGTGCGGCCTGCGACGGTGGGCATGCAGTTGCATTACGAGGATATCGTTCTCGACGCCGAGCGGCACCGCGTCACGCGCGGCGCCACCGAGGTCAAGCTGGGACCGACCGAGTTTCGGCTGTTGAGCACCTTCATGGAGAAGCCGGGCCGTGTCTGGAGCCGCGAAAGCCTGCTGGACCGTGTTTGGGGCCGCGACATCTATGTCGATACCAGAACCGTGGATGTGCACATCGGACGTCTGCGCAAGGCGCTGACGCTGACAGGCGGCACAGATCCGGTCCGCACGGTGCGCGGCGCTGGCTATGCGTTGGGGTAGATCGGGGTGCGGTGATTTGCGTGAGCGTCGAGGCGTAAGTCGTTGATATTAGGTGAGCAATAATTACATAATATGGATTATGCGTGTTAGCTTTGTGCCCGCAAAGTTAGAATGTCCCACATCTGCAAAGTAGAAGTGTCACACTTCCCTGTTGATCAAGCAGGATTGGAGTGTGGCCGTGGGACTGGTGATCATGAGCGAACGCGAGCTGAACCGGATT